>NZ_JAUZVE010000005.1:0-351860 GCF_031844425.1 Microbacterium sp. ARD31 | reverse complement strand
GACAGGGTCTCTTCGATCGAGTCGAAGCCGGCGAATTCGTTGAGGATGTCCTCGCTCGTGAGCCCGAGCGCCTTCAGGAACACCGTGACCGACTGCTTGCGCTTGCGGTCGATGCGCACGCCGACCTGGTCGCGCTTGTCGATCTCGAACTCGAGCCACGCACCGCGGCTCGGGATGACGCGCGCCGACACGATGTCCTTGTCGGAGGTCTTGTCGGGGGTCTTGTCGAAGTAGACGCCGGGCGAGCGGACGAGCTGCGAGACGACGACACGCTCGGTGCCGTTGATGATGAACGTGCCCTTGTCGGTCTGGAGCGGGAAGTCGCCCATGAAGACCGTCTGCGTCTTGATCTCACCGGTCTGGTGGTTCATGAACTCGGCCTCGACGTACAGCGGGGCGGCGTAGGTCTTGCCGCGCTCCTTGCACTCCTCGATGGAGTACTTCTCGGGCTCGAGGTAGGGGTTCGTGAACGACAGCTGCATCGTCTCACTGAGGTCCTCGATGGGCGAGATCTCCTCGAAGATCTCCTCGAGTCCGCTCTTGAGGGCGATGTCGGTGCGCCCGGCGGCCTGCGCCTCGGCGAGGCGCTGCTTCCAGGCGTCGTTGCCGACGAGCCAGTCGAAGGATTCCGTCTGCAGCGCCAGAAGGTCGGGGACCTCCAGCGTGTCGGAGATCTTGGCGAACGAGAGACGGGAAGCTCCGCGTCCGTTCTTGAGGGTGGTGGTGGTGGATGCGTTGCGCGCAGCAGCCAAGGGGATTACCTCCGTGGGCCCGGGTGGGGCTCGTTTCCTTGTCGTCAGGTGGAGTGCTCGATCGTCCCCGAAGCCCGCACGTCACGCACCGCTTTTCAACGGGGACATACGGACACAGCCGACCACCATATGAGGGCAGGGGGAATCCAAGAGCGCAACTACCAACTATACGTCTCCGGACGCGCCGTGTCCACTCGATTCTTGAAAAGATCCGGATGCTGCGGTATAACCGCGAAGGCCGCCCCCCGCTTCGCGCGGGAGACGGCCGTTCGGTGCGATTCGACCTACTCCTCGAAGACGGCGTTGCCGCGGCAGGCCATGCCCGGGTGCAGCCCCTCCTCGATGAGCATGCCGCTCGCGCCGGCCTTGACGTAGGCGCCCCAGTTCTGCACGCCGTGATAGCGGTCCTTCCCGCCGGGTGACTGGTTGCCCCGCTCACCGGCCCAGTCGTCATTCAGCGGCGGAGGGTTGCCCTCGCCGGCGTCCGCGACGTCGAGGCCGGAGTAGTGGCAGGCCGACCGCGCCTTCCCGTTGTTCTCGTTGTCGGTGCCGTTGCCGCGGGTCTCGCCCGCCATCGCGGCGCCGCCGCTGCCGAGGACCAGCCCCAGCGCCACGACGCACACGATCGATGCGCGCTTCATCATCGTTCTCCACCTTTCGCCGAGGGCGGCCCCAGTGTCGCCTCGGCCCAGCGGCTCCCGCGCCGCCAGCCCGCACAGTACTCCCGAGCAGGGGCGCGCATAAGGGGGGTCGGCGATGCGGGTGATCTGGTGCTGGAGCCGCTTCCGGTCCTCCGCCACAATGATGCTCATGACCGGGGACCATTCGCCCGTGATCCGCACGCCCGACCAGCGGATCCGGGTCTTCGTCAGCTCGACTCTGCGCGAGCTCGAAGAGGACAGACGCGCGGCCCGCGCGGCGATCGAGCGGCTGCGCCTGGCGCCGGTCATGTTCGAGCTCGGTGCGAGGCCGCATCCGCCGCGGGCGCTGTACCGGTCCTACCTCGAGCAGAGCGACGTGTTCGTCGGCATCTACGCGCACAACTACGGCTGGGTCGCGCCGGGCGAGACGATCTCGGGGCTCGAGGACGAGTACGTGCTGGCCCCCGGCCGGATGCCCAAGCTCATCTACGTGAAGGCGATCGACGGCCCGCGCGAAGCGCGCCTCGACGACCTCATCCACCGCATCCAGTCCGACGACACCGCGTCGTACAAGAGCTACGAGACGACGACCGAGCTCGGGGAGCTGATCGAAGCCGACCTGGCGACGCTGCTCGCCGAGCGCTTCGACGCCTCCCGCGCCCCGGCTGCGGCCCCGGCGGTCGCGGCACGCGTCCCCTCCGCGTACACGCGATTGATCGGCCGCGAGGACGAGGTCGCCGCCGTGACGGCGCTGCTGGCCGACGACGCCAACCGCCTCGTCACCCTCCTCGGACCGGGCGGTGTCGGCAAGAGCCGGCTGGCGATCGAGATCGCCTCGGCCACGACGGAGACCTTCCCCGACGGGGCGGCGTTCATCGCCCTCGAGAACGTGACCGAGCCGGCGCTCCTCCTGCCGAGCATCGCCTACGGTCTCGGCATCCGCGACACCGGGGAGCAGTCCCTCGAGGACCGGCTCGCCGTGGCGCTGGACGGACGGCGGATGCTGATCGTCCTCGACAACTTCGAGCAGCTCGTCGACGCAGCCCCGACGCTGGTCGACCTGTACTCCCTCGCTCCGTCGGCGACCTTCCTCGTCACCAGCCGCAGCATCCTGCGCCTGCGCGGCGAGCGCGTCGTCGAGGTGCCGCCGCTGCTCACCTCCGATCCGGCCGACCCCGAGTCCATGACGCGAGCCGCCGGGTCCTCCGCCGTCCGACTGTTCGTCGAGCGCGCTCGCGCCGTGCGGCCGGACTTCGCGCTCAGCGGGACCAACCTGCCCGCCGTGGTCGGCATCTGCCGCGAGCTCGAGGGCTTGCCGCTCGCGATCGAACTCGCCGCCGCGTGCGTCCGCGTCCTCACCCCGGCGAGCATCCTGCAGCGCCTGGGCGGGTCGCTCATGTCGCTGCTGGAAGCGCCGCGCGACCTGCCCACCCGGCAGCGCACCCTGCGCTCGACGATCGAGTGGTCGACGCAGCTGCTCGATGCCCCCGTGCGCGACCTCCTGTTCGATCTGGCCGTCTTCTCGGCGGGCTTCACGCTCGAAGCCGTCGAGGCGGTCGGACGCGGTCGATCGTGGGACGGCTTCGCGATCGAGCGCCTGGGCGAGCTGATCGACAGCTCGCTCGTACGCCAGGAGGACGCCGACGGCGAGCCCGTGTTCTCCCTGCTGGCGACGGTGCGCGAATACGGCCTCGAGCAGCTCGCCGAGCACGGGCGACTCGACCAGGTCCGCGACGCGCACGCGGGCTACTACGCCGACCTGATCCGACGCCTGGCGCCCGAGCTGACGGGGCCCGGTCAGGGCGAAGCAACACGGCGGCTCACCCTCGAGCGCGCCAACCTGCGCGCCGCGATGCGCCACCTCGTCGCGAAGCGGGATGCTGAGACGGCGACGGCTCTGGCCTTCCCGATGTTCCTCTACTGGTGGCTCCGGGGGTACTTCGCCGAACTCAGCCTGTGGATGACCGAGCTGCTGGAGCGGGCACCGGACGCGTCGCCCCACGCGGTGGCGGTGGCGCGGTTCTACATCGCGTGGGCCGAGATGTGGAACACGGCGGGCGCGGACCCCGTCGCGCGCTTCGAATCCGTCGCGGACCTGTTCGCGCAGACCGGCGATCGGCTGGGCGTCGCCATCACGCTGGGTGGTTCCGGGCTCTCACGTGCGGCCCGCCCGGATGCCGATGTCGCGCGCGCCGTCGAGGAGCTGACCCAGAGCGTCGCGGCATTCAGGGAGGGAGGCCACAGGTGGGGAGAGGCGCTCTCGCTCGTGGCCCTCGGACGCCTCTCCCTCGCCATGGGCGACGTGGACGCGGCGACCGCCCGTTTCAGCGAGGCCCTGTCCGCGGCGACGGCAGGAGGTGACAGCCTCACCGAGTCGATCGCGATGCACCACATCGGTCGCATGCAGCTGTTCTCGGGAGACACCGAGGGCGCGGCAGCCACGTTCACCGCGTCGTTGGGGCTCTCGCTCGGCCTCGCCCACGACGAGGGGGTCGCGTACGCGATCGAGGGGCTGAGCGCCATCGCGGCCGTGGCAGGCGACGTGGACCGGGCCGGCGTCCTCGCCGGTGCCGCCGAGACGATCCGGCAGCGGGTGACGATGTTCGACCTGCCCGCGTTCGTGTACCACACCGGCTATCTGGAGCGGGCGGCGCAGGGCGAACCAGACCGGCGGCGGCTCGCCGCTGCACTCGAGCGCGGACGCGAGTACTCCCTGCACGAGGTCGCGGACTACGCGGTCGGCGTGGGGGAGGCCGCCGGGAGCGCGACCGGCGCGACGGGCGGCCTGACGCTGCCGGTAGCGGCGCGCGACGCTTAGGGCCAGGATGTCTTCATGACTGGGGCTCATCCGCCCGTGATCCGCACTCCCGACCAGCGGATCCGGGTGTTCGTCAGCTCGACCCTGCGCGAACTGCAGGACGAGAGACGCGCAGCGCGCGCGGCGATCGAGCGGCTGCGCCTGGCGCCGGTCATGTTCGAGCTCGGCGCGCGGCCCCATCCGCCCCGCGAGCTGTACCGGTCCTATCTCGCCCAGAGCGACGTGTTCGTCGGCATCTACGCCGCCAGCTACGGCTGGGTCGCGCCCGACGAAGCGGTGTCCGGCCTCGAAGACGAGTACAACCTCGCTCCCCGCGACATGCCCAAGCTCATCTACATCAAGTCGGTCGACGCGCGCGATGAGCGCCTCGAGGAGCTCATCGCGCGCATCCGCACCGACGACACCGCCGCCTACCTGCCGTTCCACGACGCCGACCATCTCGAAGAGCAGGTGGCGGGGGATCTCGCTACCCTCCTCGCCGAGCGCTTCGACGAATCCAAGGCGACGCAGGATGCCGCAGCCGACCCCGCCGAGGCTGCGGCGCTGGCGACCCGACTGCCGGCGCCGTACACGACCACCATCGGACGCGAAGGCGATATCGCCGCCCTCCGCGACCTGCTCGCCGCCGGAACCCACCGTGTGATCAGCCTCATCGGGCCGGGCGGGATCGGCAAGAGCCGCCTCGCGATCGAGACCGCGCTGGCGACGACGGACATCTTCCCCGACGGCACGTCGTTCGTGCCGCTGGAGGGGGTTCTCGAGGCGGGGCTCCTGCTTCCGACCATCGCGTACGGTCTCGGCATCCGCGACAACGGCGAAGCCGCGCTCGAGGAGCGCATATCGCGCGCCCTCGAAGGTCGCCGGGTGCTGGTCGTGCTCGACAACTTCGAGCAGATCGTCGACGCCGCCCCGGTGCTGGTGCGCCTGTACGACGCCGCGCCCACGGCCACCTTCCTCGTGACCAGCCGCATCGTGCTGCGCATCCGCGGGGAGCAGGTGTACGAGGTGCGCGGTCTCACCACGCCCGTCGACAACCTGCCGGCGAGCGTCGACCCGGCGACGCGGTCGTCGGCGGTGGCCCTTTTCGTCGACCGCGCCCGCGCGGTCAAGCCCGGGTTCGAGATCACGGCCGACAACGCCGGCGACGTGGCCTACATCTGCCGGCGGCTCGAAGGACTGCCGCTGGCGATCGAGCTCGCCGCGGCGAAGATGCGGGTCCTGACCCCGCACGGCATCGCCGAGCGCCTGCAGCGGAGCCTTCCGCTGCTGACGGCGGCCGTCCGCGACCTGCCCGAGCGGCACCGGACGATGCGGGCCACGATCGAGTGGAGCGTGGGCCTGCTGCCCGAGGTGCAGCGGTGCATGCTGCAGGACCTCGGGGTCTTCGCCACCCGGTTCACCCTCGAAGCGGTCGAGGCCATCGGCGCCGGCCGCCCGTGGGGCGGCGACGCCGTCGACACCCTCGCCGCCCTGGTGGACGGGTCGCTCGTGGCGCAGACCGACATCGAGGGGCGCGAGATCTACTCGCTGCTGGCGATCGTGCGCGAATACGCGATCGGCGCGCTCGAGGACAGCGGCGAGGCCGACCAGGTGCGCGCCGCGCACGCGGACTACTACGTCGGGCTCGTCGACGCCGTCGCCCCGGGGCTGCAGGGGCTCGGACAGGCCGAGGCTGTCGGCCGGCTCGGCCTGGAACTCTCCAACCTGCGGGCCGCGGTGCGTCACCTCATCTACACCAACCGGCTGGACGACGCCGGCGCGTTCGCGTGGAGCCTGCTCATCTACTGGTGGATCTCGGGCTTCTTCGCCGAGGTGCGGCTGTGGATGCTGGAGCTGCTCGAGAAGCAGCAGCCGATCTCGCAGCACACCCGCGCCATCGCCTGGTTCTTCGTGCTGTGGGGCGAGATGTGGCAGCGACCGAGCGAGCAGGTGGTGGCCGGCCTCGGCGAGTGCATCCGGCTGTTCACCGAGGCAGGAGACGAGAACGCCGCCGCGATGGCGCTCGCGGCCCGCGCGACCGCGCGCGTGCAGCTGGCGGACATCGACGCCGGCAAGGCCGATGAGGAGCTGCGCGAGGCCGTCGAGAAGCTGCACGCCGCCGGCAACTCGTGGGCCGAGGCCATCACCGTGGTCTCGCTCGGCCGGCTCGCGTGGGTGCGAGGCGACACCGCCGCCGCGCTCGAGCACTTCGACCGGGCGACCGCGGTGGCCTCGGCCAGCGGCGACCTGTTCACGACCTCGGTGGCCGGGAACATCCGCGCCCGGCTGAACTTCGTCCGCGGCGAGATCGACGCCGCGGAGCGGGAGTTCATCGAGACGCTGCTGCTGTCGATCCGCCTGCACTACGACGAGGGGGTCGCCTACGGGCTCGAGGGCGTGTGCGCGGTGGCCGCCGCCCGCGGCGACGCGTGGCGCGCAGCCGCGCTCGCCGTGGCGGCGGGCATGATCCGGCACCGCATCGGCGTCTTCGACGTCGAGGCGTTCACCGTCCACGTGCCCCACCTCGAGATCCTGCGCGCCCGGGATCCGCAGGCCGTGGCCGACGGCGAGCGGGCCGGAGCGCAGCTCAGCATGGCCGAGGCCGTCGAGCTGGCGCTGCCCGCGGAGTCGTGGGCCGAGGTGGCCACTCGCATGCACCGCTGGTAGACGGCCTGGCGCAGCTCACACCGCCGGTCGCGCGTGGCGGAAGCGCACGCGCGTGCCCGGTCGCGCCTGCGCGAGCACGTCGAGCGAGGCCTCGGTCGCCACGGCGATGACCGGGTACCCGCCCGTGACCGGTCCGTCGGCCATCAGCACCGTCGGCCGGCCGGTCGGCGGCACCTGCAGCGCACCGGGCACCATGCCTTCGCTGGGCAGCTCTCCCGTGCGCACGCGCGCGAGAGCGGGGCCGTCCAGCCGGATGCCGACACGATCGGCTTTGCTCGACACGGTCCACACCGCCTCGAACAGCTGCTCGAGAGCGGATGCCGCGAACCAGTCTGCGCGCGGGCCGGGCGCCACCTCGAGCTCGACCTCGTCATCGGCGGGAGCGCTCCACGGCGCGATGTCGCCGGGAGGGATCGGACCCGTCGCCGCATCGCCCGAGAGGACGACATCGCCGGGACGCAGCGGCGCCGGGCCGAGCCCGGCGAGGAGGTCGGTGGCTCGCGAGCCCAGCGCGGTCGTGCCGCCGAGGCCGCCGCGCACGGCGATGTAGGCGCGGGCGCCGTGCGCGAACCATCCGAGGTCCAGCTCTTCGCCGGCCGGCCACGGGTGCGCGACGTAGGGGTCGATCTCGACTCCGGCGAGCCGCATCGGTCCCCACGCGCCTGTCACGGCGAACCAGGTGTCCGGCGCCGTGCCGACGGCCGGAGCGGCGACCGCGCGGAAGCCTCCCATCGTCACCTCGACCGCCGTCGCGTCCTCGGCGTTGCCCACGAGGCGGTTGGCGGTGCGAAGCGCGCGGCGGTCGAGGCCTCCTGATCTGGCGACCCCGAGGGACGCCGCGCCCGGGCGGCCGAGATCCTGCAGCGTCGCCAGCAGCCCGGGCTCCACGACCCGGAGCGCCGGAGCGCCGCTGGACGGGTGCGGGCCCGGCGCTGCCGCGACAGCGGTCGACGCGCGGTCGACGGGTCGGAATCGCACGCGCGATCCGGGCTCGAGAAGCGCCGGCGAGGCGGCATCCGCATCGAACAGCCGGGCGGCGGTGGTGCCGATGAGACGCCACCCGCCGGGCGTCTCGCGGGGATAGGCGCCGCTGAAGCCCGCCGCGAGGCCCACCGCGCCCGCGGGAACCCTCGTTCTCGGGGTGTCCAGGCGCGGGACGTCGAAAGGCCAGTCGGCGCTCACGAGGTACCCGAATCCCGGCGCGAAGCCGGTGAAGGCGACGGTCCAGGCGGCGCTCGCGTGGCGGCGCACCAGCTCGTCGGGGCTGACACCCAGGAGCCGGGCGGTGTCGCCGAGGTCGTCGCCGTCGTACGCCACGTCGAGCTCGACGGCGCGCGGGGCGGACGGGATCGCGCCCGTCTCGCCGGCCGCGCTCGCGCGGATCCACGAACGCGCGGCCGACAACGGCAGCCGGGCAGGGTCGAGGGTGACCAGCACGGTGCGGGCTGCCGGCACGAGGTCCTCGACGCCGTCGGGACGGGTCGCCGACAGAGCGGCGTGCAGGCCGAGCACCTCCTCCAGCGTGTCGACCTCGGCGAGGACCGCGCGCTCCCCCATCGGCAGCAGCCGCGGCTCTACCACGGTGCCCGCACCTCCACCCCGGCCTCGGTGAGTGCGCGCCGCACCGCCCGCGCCATCGCAACCGCCGCAGGGGTGTCGCCGTGGACGCACAGCGAGGCCGCGTCCGCGGCGAGGATCGCACCGTTCACCGCGACGACCTCTCGCTCGCGGGCCAGCCGCACGGCGCGGGCGGCGACCACGTCCGGATCGTGGAGGAGGTCCCCCGGCTGTCCGCGCGGGACCAGCGTTCCGTCGGGCAGGTAGCCGCGATCGAGGAACGCCTCGCGGACGAACGGCAGTCCGCGGTCGGCGGCCGCGGCGGCGATCGCACCGCCGAGGCCCAGGACGGGCACGGCGCGTCCGACGGCATCCGCGAGCGCGGCGACGGCGTCGGCGACGACGAGCGCCTGCTCGCGGTCGGCGACGATCCGGTTGTACAGCGCGCCGTGGGGCTTGACGTACCTGATGTCGGCTCCCGCCGTCCGCAGCCGATCGAGCTGCTCATCCAGCGTCGCCCGCAGCGCGTCGGCCGGAAGCGACATCGCGGTGCGGCCGAAGCCTACGGGATCCGGATACGACGGATGCGCGCCGATCGACACTCCGAATCGCGAGGCCCGGCCGATCGCCGCGGCGACGGAGGCGGCATCCCCCGCGTGCCCGCCGCAGGCGATGCTGGCGCTCGAGATGACCGCGAACATGGCCTCGTCGTCGGCGGTGGGCAGCCCGTCGACGGTCTCGCCGAGGTCGGCGTTCAGATCGATGACGGCCACGCCTCCACGGTAGCCCCGCTCGCCGCGGTGTCACGAGTGGGTAAACCGTCGGCCGCGACGAGTGCGCCGGGGCCCACCGCCGTGCAGGATGGACCCATGCCCCGACACAACGAACGTGCCGCCGCGGGAACACCCCTCCTGCAGGTGCGCGACGTCGCCGTCCAGTTCCAGACCGTCGACGGCCCCGTCCGCGCGGTGGAGTCCGTCGACCTGGACCTCGCAGCCGGCGAGACCCTCGCGATCGTCGGCGAATCGGGGTCGGGGAAGTCCACCACCGCCATGGCCGTCATCGGTCTGCTCCCCGGCAACGGGCGGGTCACCCAGGGCAGCATCCGGTTCGAGGGCGAAGACCTCGTCGGGGCACCCGAGTCGGTGATGCGCGGCATCCGCGGCGGGTCGATCGGCCTCGTCCCGCAGGACCCGATGTCGAACCTCAATCCGGTCACGAAGATCGGCACGCAGGTGGCCGAGGCGCTGCTGGCGCACGGCGTCGCCACGAAGCGGGACGTCGACCGCCGCGTCGTCGAGACCCTCGAGGCGGCGGGACTGCCGAACGCGGCCGAACGGGCCAAGCAGTACCCGCACGAGTTCTCCGGCGGCATGCGCCAGCGCGCGCTCATCGCCATCGGACTGGCGTGCCGCCCCCGGCTGCTGATCGCGGACGAGCCGACGAGCGCCCTCGACGTGACGGTGCAGAAGACGATCCTCGACCAGCTGCAGCGGATGACCGACGAACTCGGCACCGCCGTCATGCTCATCACCCTCGACCTGGGCCTCGCGGCCGAGCGCGCCTCGCGCGTGGTCGTGATGCACCGCGGCAGGATCGTCGAACAGGGCAACGCCCGGCAGATCCTCGAGGACCCGCAGCAGCCGTACACGCAGGCGCTCGTGAAGGCCGCCCCCTCGGTGGCGGCGGTGCGCCTGCGCCCCGAGGTCTTCCGTGCCCGGGAGCGTTCCGCGGCGCAGGGAGCCAGGGATGCCGCGGCCACGGCCGCGGAGGGGAAGCCGGTCGAGGGCGGCGAGGCGGAGCCCGTCGACAACATCGTCGAGGTCGAGGGGCTCACGAAGGTCTACCCGATCCGCGGCCGCAAAGAGGACTTCACCGCCGTCGACGACGTCTCGTTCGCGATCCCGCGCGGGCAGACGGTGGCCATCGTGGGCGAGTCGGGGTCGGGCAAGACCACGACCGCCCGGATGCTGCTGAAGATCGTCGAGCCCACGAGCGGTTCCATGACCTTCGACGGCCAGGACGTGGCGTCGCTGAAGGGGCGGCAGCTGCGGGAGTTCCGCCAGAAGGTGCAGCCGATCTTCCAGGATCCGTACTCCTCGCTCAACCCGATGTTCACGATCGAGCGGATCATCTCGGAACCGCTGGACTTCTACAAGCGGGGCTCGAGCAAGGACCGCGCGGCCCGCGTGCGCACGCTTCTGGACGACGTCGCCCTCCCCCAGACGATGCTGCGCCGCTACCCGTCGGAGCTGTCGGGCGGTCAGCGCCAGCGCGTCGCGATCGCCCGCGCGCTCGCCCTCGGACCCGACCTGATCGTCTGCGACGAGCCGGTGTCGGCGCTGGACGTGCTTGTGCAGGACCAGATCCTGCGCCTGCTCGGCGACCTGCAGCGCGAGTACGGGCTGAGCTACCTCTTCATCTCGCACGACCTCGCGGTGGTGCGGCTGATCAGCGACTACGTGTGCGTCATGAAGGACGGCGCCCTGGTCGAGGCCGCCTCCAGCGAAGAGATCTTCACCAACCCGCGCGACCCGTACACACGCCGGCTGCTGGCCTCGATCCCCGGCAACGAGCTCGACATCGCGGTCTGAGTCCGCCCGGCGTTCCCGTCCGGCATCCGCTCATCTCTTGCGGGTGCGGGGGTCCATGGCCTCGCGGAGCGCTTCGCCGAACAGGGTGAAGCCGAGGGCGGTGATCGTGATGCAGGCGCCCGGGAGGAACGCCAGCCACGGCGCGATCGCGAGCTCCGCCTGCGCGTAGGTCAGCATGCGGCCCCATTCGGCCGTCTCGGGCCGGCCGCCGCCGAGACCGAGGAACGACAGCGCCGCGGCGTCGATGACCGCCGTGGCGAGGGTGAGCGTGCCCTGCACGATGACGGGACCGATGGCGTTGGGCAGCACATGGCTCATGGTGATCGTGCCGCGCCCGAGACCCAGCGTCTGCGCCGAGAGGACGTAGTCGCTCGAGCGCTGCTGCAGCATCGACGCGCGCAGCAGACGGGCGAAGATGGGGACCTGCGACGCGCCGATGGCGATCATGACCGCGAGCGGGCTCTGGCCGAGGATCGCGGCGATCGACACGGCCAGGAGAAGATTCGGCACCGACAGCAGGATGTCGACGAAGCGCATCACCACGTTGTCGACCCAGCCGCCGAACGTGCCGGCGATGAGCCCGAGGAGCATGCCGCCCGCCAGGCCCAGCGCCGTGGAGACGACGCCGACGAGAAGGGACGCACGGGCTCCCCAGATGAGCTTGGACAGCACGTCGCCGCCGAAGCGGTCGAGGCCGAGTGGGAACTCCGGGATCTCGCCCGGTCCGGGGATCGTCGTCGGGGTGATGTAGCGGGCGCCGGGGAGCGCCGTCTCGCCGTAGGGCGCGAGCCACGGCGCCAGGAGCGACACGACGACGAAGAGGAAGACGATGACGGCGCCGAACCACGCGGCGGGGTTGCGCATCAGCCGCTTGAAGACGTCGCGCCAGAATCCGCCGCGCGTACCGGCGGAGAGGATCTCCTTGTCGGTGACGGCGGTGTCGTCGACGGGACCGCCGTCCGGTGCGGGGGGAAGAACGCTGGACATCACTGCACCCGCACTCTCGGATCGATGAAGCTGTACGACACGTCCACGAGCAGGTTGATCAGGGCGTAGAGGATCGCGATGAAGATGATGAAGCCCTGCAGGACCGGGAAGTCGCGCCGGAAGATGGCGGTGGCCAGGAAGGACCCGACGCCCGGGAAGGCGAACACCGTCTCGGTGAGCACCGCACCGGCGATGAGCAGGCCCGCCTGCAGGCCGATCGTCGTGACGACGGGGAGCATCGCGTTGCGCAGGACGAACCTGTTGCGGATGATCCCCTGCGATACGCCCTTGGCCCGTCCGGTGCGGACGTAGTCGGCGTTCTGG
Organism: Microbacterium sp. ARD31; assembly: GCF_031844425.1. Taxonomy (NCBI): domain Bacteria; kingdom Bacillati; phylum Actinomycetota; class Actinomycetes; order Micrococcales; family Microbacteriaceae; genus Microbacterium; species Microbacterium sp. ARD31. Next base: position 339,541 of record NZ_JAUZVE010000005.1, on the reverse strand, counting down.
ACGTCGAGCACCGATGCGCGGGTGATGCGCACGATGATCGCCAGCGGAATGGTCCCGAGCGCGATGCCGGGAAGGATGAGGTGCAGGATCGCGTCCCACGCCGCGTCGAACTCGCCCGTGAGGAGGCCGTCGAGGACGTAGAAGCCGGTCGGATGCGTCGCGTCTATACGCGGATTCTGCCGACCGTCGGACGGGAGCCATCCGAGCTGGACGGCGAAGACGTACTTGAGGATGAACGCCAGGAAGAAGACCGGGATGGTCACGCCGAGCAGGCTCAGCGCGACGGCGGAGTGATCGGCGAGCTTGCCGTGCCGGCGAGCGGCCCAGTAGCCGAGCGGCACGCCGATGCCGATGGCGAAGACGAGGGCGAAGATCGACAGCTCGAGCGTCGCCGGAAAGCGGCGCAGGAACTCGTCCAGCACCTCGCGACCCGTGGTGATCGACGAGCCGAAGTCGCCCACCAGCAGGCGGCTCATCCACGTGAGGTACTGCTCGTGAAGGGGCAGGTTGAAGCCGTAGAGCTCGTTGACCCGCTCCACGGCCTCGGGGGTCGCGCGCTCGCCGAGGAGCGCGACGGCGGGTCCGCCCGGCAGGGCGCGCACCCACAGGAACAGCAGGATGCTCAGCCCCAGCAGCGTGGGGATGAGCAGGAGGAATCGTCGGCCGATGGTCCGCAGCACGGATGGGTCTCCCGGGTGTCGAGCGAGGACGCGGTGCGGAGCGGACCGAAGCCCGCCCCGCACCGCGGAGGGTCATGCCGCCGCGGTCACTCGGTCAGCACGATCTCGTTGAACACCTCGTCGTTGACCGGGCTGGCCGGGTAGCTCTCGACCCGCGGCGCGAACGCCAGGGTCGGAGCGGGGTGGGCCAGCGGCACGCCGGGGATGAACTCGGCGACCATCAGGTTGATCTCCTCGTACAGCGCGGTCTGCTCCTCGAGGTTGGACAGTCCGCGAGCCTCATCCAGCGCGGCGAACAGCTCGGGGTTGTCGAAGCCCCACTCCGCCGAGGGTCCGCCGAAGAACACGCCGAGGAAGTTGTCGGTGTCGTTGTAGTCGCCGGTCCACCCGAGCAGGTGGATGCCGTGGTCCTCGGTGCCGGTGATCTTGTCGAGGTAGTCCGGGTTCCACGCGTCCGTGATCGGGTTGATCTCCACGCCGACCTCGGACAGCTGGGTCGACAGGACGGTGAACGTCTCCTCGGGGGTCGGCATGTAGGGCCGCGAGATGTTGACCGGGTAGTTGAAGTCGAGCGTGAGCGGGTTCGACTCGTCGTAGCCGGCCTCGGCGAGCAGCTCGCGCGCCCGCTCGGGGTCGTAGTCGTACGTCGGGACGTCGGCGTTCCACCCGTTGACGCCCTCGGGCACGAACTGCGTCGCCTTCTCGGTTCCCTCGGGCAGGACCTGCGAGATGAGCGCGTCCTTGTCGATCGCGTACGAGAGCGCCTCGCGCACGGTCGGATCCTGCAGCTCCTCGACCGCCTGGTTGAAGGCGAGGTACAGGATCGTGAACGGCGGACGCGACACCATGGTGAAGCCGTCCTCCTCGAGCGCGGCCGCGTCGGCCGGGCCAACGAGGTCGAAGCCGTCGATCGAGCCGGACTCCAGCGCCTGGCGCCGAGCGGTCGGGTCGTCGATGGGGCGGAAGATGATCTCGTCGATCTGCCCCAGCTCGCCCCAGTAGTCGTCGAAGGCCGTGAGCGTGAGCTCCTCGCCCGGCGACCACGACTCGAACTGGAACGGGCCGGTGCCGCTCGGGTGGCCGGTCGCGTACTCCGTCAGCGCGGGGGCCTCGGCGGTGCCGCCGACCTCGTCCGCGGCGTACTCCTCGAGGGCCGCGGGGCTCTGCATCGAGAACGCCGGCAGCGAGAGGGCGGGGATGAAGCCGGCGAACGGCTGCGCCAGAGTGACCGTTGCGGTGAGCTCGTCGTCGACCGAGCAGGAGTCGTAGACGGCGGCATCCGGCGAATCGGCGTAGCCGCGGAACAGCTTGTTGTAGTAGTAGCCCATGCTCTCGCTGGCGGCGAGGCCGGTCCAGTTGTACCAGCGGTCGAAGTTGAAGCAGACCGCCTCGGCGTTGAACTCGGTGCCGTCGTGGAAGGTCACACCGTCCTTCAGCATGAAGGTGTGGGTCAGCCCGTCCTCGGACGACTCCCACGATTCCGCGAGCAGCGGCGCCGGGTCGGCGGTGCCGGGCTCGGTGCCCACGAGGCCCTCGAAGATCTGCCGCGAGACGCGGAAGGTCTCGCCGTCCTGCGCGAACGCAGGGTCGAGGCCGTCGGGGTCCGAGGCCGAGGCGAAGACGAACGTGCCGTCGACGTCGGCGTCGGCTCCTCCGTCATCGTCGGAACCGCGTTCACTCGCGCAGGCGGTCAGGACCATGGCGCCGATGGCGAACATCGCCGCGCCCGAGGCCCATCGCCGGGTGGAGGACTGGAGCATGTGCAGTGCACCTTCCTGTGAGAACGGTGGCGCGGCGCGGTGGCGCCGTCGCCCCCGAAGGGTGTGTCCCCCGACGCTACCTGCGAGGCCGCGACTTCTGTGTGACGTGAATGTCTCGATTCTGTTTCGACGCATCCCGGGTCGTCCGATCAGTCAGAGTGATCAGCGAAGGTCGTCGATACCGGGCAGAACCGTCACCCACGGCATCCGAGACCCTGCCTCACGGTCTATCGTGGGTGCGTGGCGCGCGCGAGGAGAGACGACGAAGCGCCCTCGGCGCGACTCTCGGACGGCACCATCGCCCGCGTCATCCCGTCCGCGTACGCGGGCGGGTGGGAGCTGGACGTCGACGGCACCCCGCAGTCCCACGTCGACCTCGACGACCCGACCCACCTGCACTTCGAGTATATCGCCCGCATGGGGGCGGTCATCGACCAGCTGCGGATGCCGGGGCAGCCGCTGACCGCGGTGCACCTGGGCGCGGGGGCGCTCACCCTGCCGCGCTACGTCGAGGCGACCCGGCCGGGTTCGCGCCAGCAGGTGGTCGAGATCGAGCCGGCCCTCATCGAGCTCGTCCGCGCGCACCTCCCGCTGCCTCGCGGAGCGTCCATCCGCACGCGGATCGGCGACGCGCGCGAGACGCTCGGCCGCTTTCCTGCCGGTCTCGTCGGCCATGTCGACCTTCTGGTGTCGGACGTCTACTCCGGCGCGCAGACACCCGCGCACCTCACGACCGTGGAGTTCTACCGCGCCGCCGCCGCACTCCTCGCGCCGGACGGGGTGCTGCTGGTGAACGTGGCCGACGGCGCGGGCCTGGCCTTCGCCCGACGGCAGGTCGCGACGGTGCGCGCCGTCCTCGAGCACGTGATCGTCCTCGCCGAGGTGCAGACGCTGAAGGGGCGGCGATTCGGCAATCTGGTGATCGTCGGGTCGGCGGCCGCGTTGCCGACCGCGTGGCTCCCCCGCCTCATGGCCGCGGGACCGCATCCGGCCAAGGTGGCCCAGGGAGCGGAGCTGGACGACTTCGTGCGGGGTGCGCGCCTGGCGACCGACGCCGACGCGACCGCGTCACCGAAGCCGTCGGCGTCGGTCTTCGACCGCTGACGATCCCGACCGGCGAGCCGCGCCGGATCGGGCGCGGGGCCGTTGCACACTGGAACGCGAGGCGGCCGCGCGCGGCGAAGGGAGACATGGTGAGCTACATCCTCGGGTACGACCCCGACACGCTGCGCGAGAAGGTCGATCCGCGACGCTGCCAGGAGCGGCTCGACGAGATCGGACCGCAGCGGAGCCTTCCCGCCCTGCTCGAGCGCGTATGGCTGCTGAAGGTCCTCGACCGTCTCGACGAGTCCCTCGTCCTGTCGGAGCAGTCCGTCCGCGTCGCGCGTATGGCGGGCACCCGCAAGGACCTCCTCCGCGCCCGCATCCTGCACGCATCGGTCATGCACTGGCGCGGCGCGTACGCCGCCGCCGAGCAGGAGCTCGCGACGTGCGCCGCCGAGGCGGAGGGCCAGGGCTGGTCGGCGATCGCCGCGTTCGCGTACCAGCATCGCGGCAAGTGCTTCTACTCCGCCGGCGACTACGACCTCGCCCGCGCGGACTTCAAGCGCGCCCTGTTCCTGCGGCAGGATGCCGGAGCGTCGGACGCCGAGCTGCAGGCGACCCTCATGGCCGCCGACGCCGCGGACCGGCGCCGGGTCGACGCCTCCGTCGCCAGCTGAGTGTCGTAGGTACGTTCTACTCTTCCGGACATGTCGGAACTGCGTGACGTCCGCCGCTGGGCGGAAGCTCTCCTCACCCTCCACCTCGACGCGTCGTGGACCTTCGGGTTCGACAACGCCAAGCGCCGTGCCGGGCTGTGCGACTACCAGCGCAAGCGGATAAGCGTCTCGCGCTACCTCGCGGCCCGCTACGACGACGACACCAATCACCAGACGCTCCTGCACGAAGTGGCGCACGCCCTCGCCGGCGCCACCGCCGGCCACGGCCCGCAGTGGAAGGCGCAGGCCCGCGAGCTGGGCTACGTCGGGGGCACCACCCACAATGGCGAGACCGCGACCGAACTCGCCCCCTGGATCGGGGTGTGCCCGTCCGGACACGTGGCCTACCGCCACCGCAAGGTGTCGCGGGCGACGTCCTGTGCGAAGTGCGCGCCGCGCTTCGACGAGCGGTTCCTGTTCGCATGGACCCGTCGCGAGATCACCCCCGCCACACGTCTGGCGGCGCTGACACCCCGCTGACTCGCGGGTGCGCGCCGGTTCCGCGTCGCGGCGCCGCCCTCCAGGACTGCGCGACCCGCAGCGCAATCCCTCGGGGCGCTGACGTGCAGCATCCTCCCCCGGGGCGCTGAGGCGCAGCATCCTCCCCTCGGGCGGTGAGGTGCAGCATCCTCCCCTCGGGGCGCGCAGAGGTGCGCCTCCTCCCCTCGGGGCGCCGAGGCGCAGCATCCTCCCCTCGTCGCGACGACGACAGGCGGATGCCGCGAGCGGAGGTCCCTCGCGCGAGTTCCGGTCCTCCCTGGCCGACATCACCTCCGCCGACCGCGACGAGCGGAGGGGCAGGCGGCGGGTGGGGGCGGCGGGTGGGGGTGGGTGTGCTTCCGGCGGGCACTGTGCGCTCCCCGGCCACCTGCTCGCGTGCGGGTCAGCGGGCGGTGAAAACACCGTCCTCGAGGACGGGAACGACACCGACGGCGTCGACCTCTGCGGCCGCAAGGACCTCGTCGCGGCGTCCGGCGACGATGAGCTCCTGGCCGGAACCGCTCGCGGTGACCAGGTGCCGCACCGCCCTGCCGAGCCCGCGGTACGACTCGCATGCGGCCGCGGCCTCGGGTGAGGTGTGGTCGATGCCGAGGTCGGTGAGCGCGGCGACGATCGCGCCGGCGCCCAGCAGATCCTCCACCGCGAAGCGCAGGTCGGCGTCGGGGTCGCGCGAGACCCGTTCGCCCGCGGCGATGACCGCGACGCTGGTGCGCTCGCCCCGCCGTCGCTGTTCGGCGAGCACCGCCGCGGCGACCGCGGCCGCGTTCCGCAGGCACCCGAGCAGCACCCGCGCCCCGGCCGCAGCGGCCGCCTCGGCGACTGCGGCGCCGTTGATCGACACAGCGTGCGCGTCGGCGTCGAGCGCGACCCGGTCGCCCCGCGCGACGGCGTCGGTGACGGTCGTCGAGAAGCGCAGTACGTCGACCACGACGACGAGGTCGCTCGGAGCCAGACGCGCGAGTCCCGACGCGCCCCACTCGAGGCGAACCTGGTAGCGGTGCTGATCGAACGGCGTCAGTTCCGTAGGGGTGGCGGACGGCATCCGTCAAGCCTAGAACCGCGCCTCGCGCTCGGTGCGACACTGTCAGCATGCGCATCCTGCTGAAGTTCGTGATCGACTGCGACGCCGACGCGGCGTGGCGTGCCCTGCACTCCCCCCGCGCGGTCGCGGAGCTCTACGGGCCGCTGCTGCAGATGGACCCGCTGGCGGCGGAGGGCCTGCCGACGTCACTGGAGTCCGGCGCGGACGTCCCCGTCCAGCTGTCGATCGCCGGGGCCCTGCCGGTCGGCCGCCAGCTCATCCACGTGAGCGAGCGGCGGGTCGAGGAGGCGGACGGCGACGTGCGGATCCTCCGCGACTCCGGCATCCCTCTCACCGGCCCGCTCGCGGCCCTCGACGTGTGGGATCACCAGATGGCCGTCTCGCCGGCCCCCGGCGACCCCACCCGCACGCTGTGGCGCGACCGCCTCGTGATCGGCGGCGCCGCCGCCCCCGCCCTGTGGCCCGGACTGTGGGCGACCTGGCAGTGGCGGGGTGCCCGCATCCGCGCCCTCGCGCCGTCCTGGGCGCACGACCCCGCCCCTGCCCCCGAGCCCGAACCCGACCCCGAATCCGCGAGAGTACATCTGACGGACGAGGCGTAGGGCCGCACCCGCCCTCTCGGCGCGGAGATGTACTCTCGCGGACTCGACCGGCCCCGGAAGGACCGGACCCGGAAGGGGGTCAGTCGACCGCGAGGGCCTCGACGGGTGACACGCGCGTGGCCAGACGGGTGGGGACGACGGCCGCGACGAGGGTGAGCACCGCGGTGGCGACGACGATCGCGACCACCGGTCCCGCCGGCACAGCCGGCCACACGAGCGAGAACGTCGGCCCGGTCCCGTCCGGATCCACCTGCACCGAGCCGAGCACCGACTGCGCTCCGGCCCAGCCGTAGACGACCCCCAGCACGAGGCCGGCCAGCGTCGCGGACACGGTGATGTGAAGCGCCTCCAGCAGCACCATGCGTCGCACCTGGGTGTTCGACAGCCCGACCGCCCGCAGCAGGCCGAGCTCGCGCCGCCGCTGCACGACGCCGATCGTCAGCAGGTTCACCAGGCCGACGGCCGCGATGACCGCCGACACCGCGACGAGGCCCATCATGATCGCCGCGAAGGTGTCGATGATGGTGGTCATCTCCTCGGGGAGCTCGCCTCCGGCCGAAACCGCCAGCACCCGCTCGACGGTCTCGAGCGCGACGGCGAACATCGTCACGAGGGTGACGCCCATCACCACCCCGATCGCCATGCGACTCGATCGCTCCGGCTGGCGCAGCGCGTTCTCGGCGGCCAGTCGCGCCGTCGCCCCCGACCCGAAGGCCCGGCCGACCAGGCGCAGCACGGGAGGCATGACCAGAACGGACCCGATCGACAGGCCGGTGAAAGACAGGATGCCGCCGACGAAGGCCACGATGACACCCAACGGCGTGACCAGACCCATGACGACGCCCAGCGCGAGCAGAGCGGCCCCGGCCACCATGAGGGCGACGGCGGCGACGTGGCGGCCGCGACGACCGGACACCTCGGCATATCCTCGCTCCTGCGAGCCGCCGAGCGCCTGCAGCGGAGTGACCTCCAGCACCCGGCGCGAGCCCGCCCAGGCCGCCGCCCAGGTGGTGAGCACCACGATCGCCGCCGGCAGCAGCAGCAGCTCACCGCGCACGAGATCGAAGTCGATGCCCTCCAGGCCGAGCGCGGCCTCGGCGACGCCGACTCCCGCCGCCGCGACGGCGGTGCCGCCCACCAGTCCCAGCACGGCGCCGAGCACACCGACCACCAGACCCTGCCGGGCGAGTTCGGCGCGCTGGGCCCGCGCGGACGACCCGATCAGGCGCAGCAGCGCGATCCGACGGGTGCGGCCGGCGACGACGGTGGCGAAGGTGTTCGCCGTCACGATCGCCGCGACGTACACCGCCACGCCGAGCAGCAGCGCGCCGAGGATCGCCAGCACGACCGAGAGCGTCCCGCTGTCGCCGATGTAGGGGTCGGCACGCAGCAGCGCGGACAGATAGGCGGTGGCCGCGAGGAGGATCACGCCGAACGCCGACGAGATCGCCGCCACCAGCACGCTCGCCCCCATGCCGCGCTCACGAAGCCACGCCAGACGTGCCGGGCCGGGTGTCTCGCGGGCGACCACGCGCGGCGGGTGCGATCCCGCTCGCGCCGCCCCCGGCATCCGGCTCTCGGTGCCGCTCACGGCGGCGCTCACGGTGCCGCTCATGCCGCTGCCCCGGTCTGTGCGGCGCCGAGTTCTGCGGCGAGCATGTACGCCGAGATCTCTTCCGCGCTCTGCCGCGGCTTGTCGGCGACGATGCGACCGTCGCCGAGGAACAGCACGCGATCGGCGTGCGATGCGGCCAGCGGGTCGTGGGTGACCATCGCGATCGACTGTCCGTGCTCGCGACTCGCGGTGGCCAGCAGCGACAGCACCTCCCGTCCGGAGCGCGAGTCCAGGTTGCCGGTGGGCTCGTCGGCGAAGACGAGGTCGGGCCCCGTGGCGAGGGCGCGCGCGATCGCGACCCGCTGCTGCTGACCGCCCGACAGCTCATGGGGCCGGTGCCCGAGGCGCGGTGCGAGTCCGAGCGTGTCGACGAGGCCGTCGATGCGGGCACGCTCCAGCGCCGAGGGGCGACGACCGTCGAGGTCGAAGGGCAGCAGGATGTTGCCCAGGGCGGTCAGGGTGGGCACGAGGTTGAACGACTGGAAGACGAACCCGACGCGCCGTCGGCGCAGGATCGTCAACTCGAGGTCGGACAGCCCCGTGATGTCGGTGTCGCCGATCCAGGCGCGTCCGGACGTCGGAGCGTCCAGCCCCGCCATGACATGCATGAGCGTGGACTTGCCCGAGCCGGACGGCCCCATGATCGCGGTGAACTGTGAGCGTCGGATGCCAACGCTCACACCCGCGAGAGCGTGAACGGCACTGTCTCCGGAGCCGTAGGTCTTGGTGAGCTGCTGCACCCGGGCAGCCAGGCCCAGGTCTGTGGTGGTGATCTCCATGCCTTCGACGCTATGGATCACCTGTGCCGCCTCGCGTCGGCCGCAGGTCGCATCCGCGTACATCGCGAGGATGATCCCGGGCCGGCCGCTCCGGCCGGGCGTCGGCGGCTCCGGCAGCCGGTGCGCCCGGGGTCAGGCCAGCCCGTGGTCGAACGCGTAGACGACGAGCTGCACGCGGTCGCGCAGCGCGAGCTTGGTGAGGATGCGGCTGATGTGGGTCTTGACCGTCGCCTCGGAGAGGAACTCGCGGGCGGCGATCTCGGCGTTGGACAGCCCCCTCGCGGCGAGCGCGAAGATCTCGCGCTCGCGCTCGGTCAGCTCGTCGAACGCCGCCGGCACCGGCCGCCGCGCGACCGGCGCCGAAGCGGCGAACAGCTCCCGCGTGGCGGAGGCGGCGATCACCGCAGAACCGGAGTGGACGGTGCGGATGGCGGCGAGCAGGAACTCCGGGTCGGCGTCCTTCAGCAGGAATCCGCTCGCTCCCTCGCGGATCGCGCGGGCGGCCGCCTCGTCGAGGTCGAAGGTCGTGAGCATCACGATGCGCGGCGGGTCGGGGTCCTTTAGCAGCTCGGCCGTCGCCGCCAGGCCGTCCATCACCGGCATCCGGATGTCCATGAGCACCACGTCCGGTCGCGCGGCGCGCACCGCCTCGACCCCCGCTCGACCGTCCGCGGCCTCGGCCACGACCTCCAGATCGGGCTGGGACTGGACGAGCATGCGGATGCCGGCGCGGAAGAGCGCCTGGTCGTCGACGAGCGCCACGCGGATCACGCCGGGGCTCCGATCGGCAGCGTCGCGTCGACGACGAAGTCACCCTCGCGCCGCTCCGCGCGGAGAGTGCCCCCCACCAGGCTCGCCCGCTCCGCCATGCCGATGAGGCCGTGCCCGCGCGGGCCGGACGCACCCGCTCCGGCGGCGCCGCCTCCGGCGGCGCCGCCGGATCCCGTCACGCCGTGGGCGCCCGCCGTGGCGGGCAGGGGGTTGCGCACCTCGAAGTCGACGCGGTCGGGGTGCCAGGAGAGCCGGACCGACACCGACTCGCCGTCGCCGTGGCGCAGCGCGTTCGTCAGCGCCTCCTGCAGGATGCGGTAGACCGCCAGCTGCACGGCCGCCGACGGCTCGGCGACCGGTGCGGGATCCACCTCGACGCGCACCGCCACCCCCGCCGCGCGCACCTGCGCGTACAGCTGCTCGAGGTCGGCGAGAGCGGGCTGAGGCCCGTCGGTCTGGCTGTGGCGCAGCTGCGTGAGGAGCACCCGGACGTCGGCGAGCGCGGCGCGTGCGGTCGACGAGATCGTCTCGAGCGCCACGGTGGCCGCCGCAGGGTCGGATGCCGCGGCGTACCGCGCGCCGTCGGCCTGCGCGACGACGACCGTCAGCGAGTGGGCGACGACGTCGTGCATGTCGCGGGCGATCCGCACCCGCTCCTGCTCGGCGACGGCCTCGGACTCTGCGCGCTCCTGCGCCAGGCGGGTCGCTCGTGCCCGACGCGCCGTGCGCACCAGCGCGCCGATCGTCCACGACAGCGCCAGTGCGAACGCCGCCGCCGCGAGCATGACCAGCGCCAGGGGCAGCGTCTGCCAGGTCAAGGCGCCGCCTCCGCCGTAGAACTGGTCGAACGTCAGGTAGGCGGTGATGACGACAGCGCCGACGAGAGCAGACACGAGGCCCAGCCGCAGCACCAGGGTCGAGCCGTACGCGGCCGTGGCGTAGAGCACGCCGAAGATGGCGACGTCCGACACCGAGGGGGGTCGCCCCAGTCCCATCTGCACGAATGCGCCGAGCCACGCCGTCGCCAGCGCAGGACCCGGAGCGAGTCGGCGCAGGGCGAGCGCCGCCGCGAAGACCACCGCCACCAGCACCCCGGCCGCGTCCGACGCGGCACCCGTGGTCCCCACGCCCCCCATGATGCTGAGCTCGGCCGGCGCGGCCACCACGAGGAAGAGTCCGGCGACGAGGAGGTCGACCACGACCTGGTGGGTGGTGAGGGGGCGGAGCACCGTCTCACGGTACGGCAGAGCGCACGCGCCGGCATCCGTCTGGCGATGTATCCGGGGGTGCCCCTTGTCGCGCCCGCCCGCAGGCTTTACTGTCCGGACACAGGCCGAAACCGACGGGAAACGTCGAGGCAGAAGGATCGGGTCAGCCGGCAGCACCCGCCGAACCCGAGCGACACGGACGGAGACACGATGACGACGGTACGCGCGGCGATCTCGCAGACGACCTGGACCGGCGACAAGGAGTCCATGCTCGACAAGCACGAGGGCTTCGTGCGCGACGCGGCGGCGCAGGGCGCCCAGGTGATGTGCTTCCAGGAGCTTTTCTACGGGCCGTATTTCGGCATCACGCAGGACAAGAAGTACTACCGCTACGCCGAACCGGTCGACGGTCCGATCGTCACCCGCTTCGCCGCCGTCGCCAAGGAGCTCGGCGTCGTGATGGTGCTTCCGATCTACGAAGAGGCCGAGACGGGCGTGTACTACAACACCGCCGTGCTCGTCGATGCCGACGGCACCGTCCTCGGGACGTACCGCAAGCACCACCTGCCGCACCTCGACCGGTTCTGGGAGAAGTTCTACTTCCGCCCCGGCAACCTCGGGTACCCGGTGTTCGAGACCGCCGTCGGCCGGGTGGGGATGTACATCTGCTACGACCGCCACTTCCCGGAGGGGTGGCGCGAGCTCGGCCTGAACGACGCGCACATGGTCTTCAACCCCAACGCGACCAAGCCCGGGCTGTCGAACCGGCTGTGGGAGATCGAGGGGCCCGCCGCGGCCGTCGCGAACGGCTACTTCGTGCTGCAGCCCAACCGGGTGGGCCGCGAGGACAACGAGTACGGCGACCTCGCGGTCGACTTCTACGGCACGAGCCAGGTGATCGACCCGCGCGGCAACTTCGTCGGCGAGCGCGGCTCCGGCGAGCACGAGGAGCTGCTGGTGCGCGACCTCGACCTCGACATGGTGCGCGAGATGCGCGACGACTGGCAGTTCTACCGGGACCGCCGGCCCGATTCGTACACCCGGATCGCGAAGCCGTGAGGGGGAGACGGATGCCGCAGCCGACGCCTACGCCGAGACAGGGGATTTCCGCCGAGCCCGGGGACGAGGCCACGGGTCTCGGCGCAGATCCCCTGGTTCGCGGGTCGAGGAAGACCGAGAACGGAGAAATCGGATCATGACCACCACACTCATCACCGGCGGAACCGTCGTGTCGGCCACGGGCCGCGGCCGAGCGGACGTCCTCATCGACGGCGAGACGATCGCCGCCGTCCTCTCACCGGGCTCGCAGCTGCTCGGAACCGACCTCGCGGCATCCGTCGACACCGTCGTCGACGCGACCGGAAAGTACGTCATCCCCGGCGGCATCGACGCCCACACTCACATGGAGCTTCCGTTCGGCGGCACGAACGCATCGGACACGTTCGAGACCGGGACGCGGGCCGCGGCCTGGGGCGGCACGACGTCGATCATCGACTTCGCGGTGCAGCGGTACGGGGAGCGCGTGCAGGACGGACTCGCCGCCTGGCACGAGAAGGCCGCAGGCAACTGCGCCATCGACTACGGCTTCCACCAGATCGTCGGCGGTGTCGACGAGGACTCCCTCGCCGCGATGCGCGGGCTCGTCGACGAGGGCGTCTCGAGCTTCAAGCTCTTCATGGCATACCCGGGCGTGTTCTACTCCGACGACGCGCAGATCCTCCGCGCCATGCAGGTGTCGGCGGAGACCGGGATGCTCACGATGATGCACGCCGAGAACGGCCCCGCGATCGATGTGCTCGCCGCCCAGCTCGCCGACGCCGGCAAGAAGGCTCCGTCCTATCACGGCATCGCCCGGGCCTGGCAGATGGAGGAAGAGGCCACGCATCGCGCGATGATGCTCGCGAACCTCACCGGCGCACCGCTGTACGTCGTGCACGTGTCGGCCAAGCAGGCGGTGGAGCAGCTCGCGTGGGGTCGGGACCAGGGCTGGAACGTCTTCGGCGAGACCTGCCCGCAGTACCTGTACCTGTCGCTGGAGGAGCAGCTCGGCGCGTTCAGCGACGAATGGGGCCAGTTCGAGGGGGCGAAGTGGGTGTGCTCGACTCCACTGCGCAGCCGGAGCGAGGGTCACCAGCACCACATGTGGCAGGCGCTGCGCACCAACGACATCCAGATGGTCTCGACCGACCACTGCCCGTTCTGTATGAAGGGCCAGAAGGAGCTCGGCGCCGACGACTTCCGTGCGATCCCGAACGGCATCGGCTCGGTGGAGCACCGCATGGACCTCATGTACCAGGGGGTCGTCACCGGCAAGATCACCCTCGAGCGCTGGGTGGAGCTGACCAGCACGACACCGGCCCGCATGTTCGGCCTGTACGGGCGCAAGGGCGTGATCCAGCCCGGCGCGGACGGCGACGTCGTCGTCTACGACCCGAACGGGCACACCACGATCTCGGCGGCGTCGCACCACATGAACATGGACCACTCGGCATGGGAGGGCTACGAGATCGACGGGCACGTCGACACCGTCATCTCGCGGGGCAAGGTCGTCGTCGACGACGGGCGGTACCTCGGCTCCAAGGGCGACGGACGCTTCCTCAAGCGCGGCCTGTCGCAGTATCTGATCTAAGGGGTCCCAGATGGATTTCGGAGTCGTCCTCCAGACCAACCCGCCCGCGGCGCGCACCGTGCAGCTGGCCAAGCTCGCCGAAGCCCACGGCTTCAGCCACGTGTGGACCTTCGACTCGCACCTGCTGTGGCAGGAGCCGTACGTCATCCACTCGGCGATCCTCGCCGAGACCACGCGCATCACGGTGGGCCCGTTCGTCACCAACCCGGCGACGCGGGACTGGACGGTCACGGCTTCGGTCTTCGCCACCCTCAACGAGATGTACGGGAACCGCACGATCTGCGGGATCGGTCGCGGCGACTCGGCGGTGCGGGTCACGAACGGCAGGCCGACCACGATGGCCGAGCTGCGGGAGTCGATCCACGTCATCCGCGAGCTGGCGAACTCGCGCCCGGCCGAGTACCGCGGCGCGACCCTGCAGTTCCCGTGGAGCCGCGGGTCGACGCTCGACGTCTGGGTGGCCGCGTACGGGCCGATGGCGCTCAAGCTCACCGGCGAAGTGGGCGACGGTTTCATCCTGCAGCTGGCCGACCTCGACATCGCGGCGTGGATGATCAAGACGGTGAAGGATGCCGCGGCCGCGGCCGGGCGCGATCCCGACGCGCTGGCCTTCTGCGTCGCCGCCCCGATGTACATCGGCGACGACGTGGCCCACATGCGCGACCAGTGCCGCTGGTTCGGGGGGATGGTGGGAAACCACGTCGCCGACATCGTGGCGAAGTACGGCCACCGGGGCGATGCCGTCCCGCAGGCGCTCACGGATTACATCGCCGGGCGCACGGGATACGACTACAACACCCACGGCAAGGCCGACAACGACCACGTCGACTTCGTGCCCGACGAGATCGTCGACCGGTTCTGCATCCTCGGCACCGCGAAGGAGCACATCGCCAAGCTCGAGGCGCTCCGCGAGATCGGTGTCACGCAGTTCGCCGGCTACCTGCAGCACGACAACAAGGAGGAGACGATGCGGGTGTACGGCGAGACCGTCATCCCCGCGCTCTCGCACCACGTCACGGCCAAGGCATGAGCGCCCGCGCCGACGCCGACGCCCACCGGTGGCGCGCCGTCGGCTGGGGCGCGCTGGGGGTCGTGTCGGTGCTGCTCCTGTGGGAGCTGTACAAGTTCCTGGGCCCCGCCGAGGGAGTCGTCATCGGCGCGACCGCGGGGCAGGCCGGGTCGGGGGTCATGATCCTCCCCCGCACGCACGACCGCGCGATGCCGCACGTGTGGGACATGGTCGCGCGCCTGTTCGCCTCGACCAGCGGCGGGCAGACCCCGCCGCTATGGGTCTCGGTGGCCTCGGCCGCCGCCGTCACGCTCGGCATCGCCGCGGTGGGCTGGCTCATCGGCGTGGTCGTCGGCGCCGTCCTCGGCCTGGCGATGCAGCGGTGGCGTCTGGTGGAGTGGGGCCTGCTCCCCTGGATCGTCGTGAGTCAGATCGTTCCGCTCATCGCGTTCGCCCCCGTCGTCAACGCGATCGGGAATCAGATCGACCGCGGCGGCACGCCGTGGCCGCAGTGGCTGTCGGTGGCGGTCATCGCGTCCTACCTGGCCTTCTTCCCCGTCGCCGTCGGGGTGCTGCGCGGACTCGCCGCCCCCGATCGCATCCACCTCGACCTCATGCGCAGCTACGCCGCCGGCTACGGCACGACGCTGCTGCGCCTGCGGCTGCCCGCGGCGGTGCCCTATCTGCTGCCGGCGCTGCGCCTGGCCGCGGCGAACGCGGTGCTCGGGGCCGTGGTCGCCGAGGTGTCCATCGGCATGCGCGGCGGCATCGGCCGCATGCTCATCCAGCTGGCCGGGCAGGCATCGTCCGACCCGGCCGCGCCGTGGGGGCCGACACTCGGATCCATCGTGCTCGGCCTCATCGCCGCCGGCTCGGTCGCCCTGATCGGGCTCGGCCTCAAGAACTACCGCAGAGGAGAAGCGACCGCATGAGCACCGCCACGGCCGTCCGCGCGAGCGCCGTCAACAAGGTCTTCGGCACCGCCAAGGGCGAGGAGGTCACCGCCCTCACCGGTGTCGACCTCGACGTCCGGGCCGGCGAGTTCGTCTCGCTCATCGGGCCCTCGGGGTGCGGCAAGTCGACGCTGCTGCGTCTGATCGCCGATCTCGACACCCCGACATCGGGCACGCTCGAGATCTTCGGCAAGCCCGCGGCGAAGGCCCGTGTGGACCAGGACTACGGCATCGCGTTCCAGCAGGCCGGGCTCCTGCCGTGGCGCACGGTCGCCGCCAACATCGCCCTGCCCCTCGAGGTGCACGGGGTCTCGCGCGGGGAGCGGAGCGCACGCGTGGCCGAGCTCGCCGAGCTGGTCGGGCTCTCGGACTTCATCGACCGCTACCCCGATCAGCTGTCGGGCGGCATGCAGCAGCGCGTCGCGATCGCCCGCGCGCTCGCCGCCCGGCCCCGGCTGCTCCTGATGGACGAGCCGTTCGGCGCGCTCGACGAGATGACGCGCGAGTACCTGCAGACCGAGCTGGCCCGCATCGCCGCCGAGACCGGGGCGGCGGTGGTGTTCGTCACCCACTCGATCCCCGAGGCGGTCTTCCTCTCGGATCGCGTGGTCGTCATGAGCCCCCGCCCCGGCCGCATCACCGACGTCATCGTGACCGATCTCGGCCCCGCACGCGAAGAGGGCCTCCGGGAGTCCCCGGCCTACTTCGACCGCGTCACGGCCGTCCGCGAGGCACTGCACGGAACACGCGTCGAACGGGCGGCCGAGCGATGAGCGCGACCGAGTCCCTCACCCGCGTCCGCCCGACCCGGCGGGGGCCGTCCGAACGACCGCTGCCCGGCTGGCTGCGCTTCATCGCGCCGGTGGTGGTCGGGGCGCTCGGGCTCGCGGTGTGGGTGCTCTACGTCGACGTCCTCGGCGCCGCTCCCCGCATGCTGCCGAGCCCAATCACGATCGGGGCGGAGCTCGTCACCCGGTGGGGCATCATCTCGGAAGACATGGCGATCACGGCCACCAACGCACTGATCGGCCTGACGTTCGGAGCGCTCATCGCGGTCGTGCTCGCCGGGCTCGCCGCCGCCGCGGGGCCGATCGACGGGATGCTGGCTCCCCTCGTCGCCGCGCTGGCGGTCATCCCGATCGTGGCCATCACCCCGATCCTGAACACGATGTTCGGCGCCTCCAGCCAGTTCGGCCGGCAGGCCGTCGCGATGATCGCGGCGTTCATCCCGGTCTTCGTCAACGTCCTGCGCGGACTCCGCCAGACCCGGCCGGTGCACCGCGATGTGCTGCGCGCCGCGGCGGCATCGCCTCTCCAGACTTTTCGCCACCTCACGCTGCCCGCTGCCCTGCCGTATCTGATGACGGGCCTGCGGATCGCCGCCTCGCTCGCGGTCATCGCCGCCCTCGTCGCGGAGTACTTCGGCGGCCCGGCCGACGGGATCGGCACCGCCATCGCGACGTACGCCAAGTCTGGCCGCGCGGCCCTGGCGTGGGCCTACGTGGCCGGCGGCATCGGCATCGGACTCGCGTTCTTCCTCGGCACCTCGCTCCTGGAGCGCCTGGTGACGAGGCGCCCGCCGGCGTGACACCGGCACCTCGCACCACCAACCCGAAAGGAACAGCATGAGACACAGCATCCGACGCGGCCTCCTCGCCGCGTCCACCGTCACGGCGACGGCCCTCGTCCTGGCGGCCTGTTCGTCGTCGGGGTCGTCCACCGACGGCGACGCCGACGCCGACGGCGGCGATTTCGAGCCGCTCACCGAGGTCTCGCTTCAGCTGCAGTGGCTGCCGCAGGCGCAGTTCGCGGGGTACTACGTCGCACTCGACCAGGGGTATTTCGAGGAGGAGGGGTTCGACTCGGTCGACATCCTCCCCTCGGGCGGCGACATCGTCCCCCAGGACGCCCTCGTCGCGGGAGACGTCGACTTCGCCATCGCATGGGTGCCGAAGGTCCTGGGCACGCTCGAGGCGACCGGCGTCGAGCTCACCGACATCGCGCAGGTCTTCCAGGAGTCGGGGACCCTGCAGGTGTCGTGGAAGGGCGACGGCATCGAGTCGGTCGCCGACTTCGAGGGCAAGCGGATCGGCTCGTGGGGTTTCGGCAACGAGTGGGAGATCTTCGCCGCGATGACGGCGGAGGGCCTCGACTCGACGACCGTGTCGATCACCACGCAGGACTTCTCGATGAACGCGCTGCTGGACCGCGACGTCGACGCCGCGCAGGCGATGACGTACAACGAATGGGCGCAGATCCTCGAGGTCGTGAACCCCGAGACCGGCGAGCTGTACCAGCCCGAGGACTTCGACGTCATCTCGTACGAGGAGACCGAGGGCGCGATGCTGCAGGACGCCATCTGGGCCGACACGCAGCGGCTCGAGGACGACCCCGCGTACGCCGATGCGGCCGTGCGCTTCCTGAAGGCCGTGACGAAGGGCTGGATCTTCGCGCGCGACAACCCCGAGGAGGCGGCCGAGATCGTCTACGACATCGCCTCCAACGCGGAGGCGGCCTTCCCCGTCGGGCCGGTGCACCAGCTCTGGCAGATGAACGAGGTCAACAAGCTCATCTGGACGGGCGCCGAGTTCGGCCTGGTCGACGAGGCGGCCTGGGACAAGACCGTCGCCGCCGCGCTGTCGGCGAAGAACCAGGACGATCTCGAACTCATCACGACCGAGCCCGCCGACTCGGCGTACTCGAACGAGTACATCGAGAAGGCGCTGGCCGAGCTGAAGGACGAGGGGATCGAGGTCAGCGGCGAGTACACGCCCATCGAGGTCACCCTCACCGAGGGCGGGCAGTAGGGCCGCGCGGAGCCATTCCGTTCACCCGCCGGGTCGGGGCGCACCGCGGACCCGGCCCGGCGGGGATCGGGGGCAATGCTGTCCGCGGTGAGGGACGACCCCTCCCTGCAAGCGCTTGCACCTAGGATGAGCGCGTGCAGCTGCAACCCGAAGAACCACACGCCGGCCCCTGGACCGTTCGAACCCATGCGGAACTCGCCGCGCACCTCATCGGACGCGCGGCGGTGTCCGGCCGTCCCGCGATCGTCGCGGTCGATGGGCGCAGCGGCGCCGGCAAGAGCACGCTCGCGGATGCCCTGGCACGCGCGACAGGCAGCGCGCAGGTGGTGCATACCGACGACTTCGCGTGGCACGAGCCCTTCTTCGGGTGGGGGCGGGTGCTCCGCCCGGCGCTCGCGGAACTCCGGTCCACCGGGGCGCTCGAGTTCACACCGCCGGCGTGGGTCGCCCGTGGCCGCGACGGGTCGGTGCGGGTCCCGCCAGGACGGCGCCTGGTGATCGTGGAGGGTGTGGGCTCCTCGCAGCGCGAGGTCGCCGATCTGATCGACGCGGTGGTCTGGGTGCAGTCGGACGACGTCCTCACCGAGCAGCGCGGCATCGCCCGTGACCTCGCCGACGGCGTGAACGGCGACGAGGCGGAGACGGTCGCGTTCTGGCACGAGTGGATCGGCGCGGAGCGCCCTTTCCTCGCCGAGGATCGGCCGTGGGAGCGCGCGGACGTGATCGTGGCGGGCACGCCGGTGATGCCGACCGCCGTCGACGAGGTCGCGTGCGCGCCGGGCGCGCTGGTCGGCGGCTGACGCGCGCGTCGGCGCGGTCGTCCTCACAGACAGCGCACCGGACACTCCGGCCGCCGAGCGGGGGAAGCCAGACGAAACGCCCTTGACCCGTCGTCCGAGAACCGGGAACGTGGGCGGCATGACCGAAGACCTCGACGCCCTGGCGAAAGAGCTCGACCGCGATCACGTGTTCCACTCCTGGTCCGCGCAGGCGGGGCTCGATCTGCCTGTCATCGCCGGCGGGAAGGGCACGGTGGTGTGGGATCACGCCGGCCACCGGATGCTGGATTTCTCCAGCCAGCTGGTCAACGTCAACATCGGGCATCAGCACCCGGCCGTCGTCGCCGCCATTCAGGAGCAAGCGGGACGGCTGGCCACCATCGGACCGGCGACCGCGCACCTCGCGCGCGGCGAGGCCGCCGCACGCATCCTCGGCAAGGCCCCCGAAGGCTTCGCGAAGGTGTTCTTCACCAACGGCGGCGCCGATGCGATCGAGAACGCGATCCGCATGGCACGGCTCCACACGGGGCGCGACACCGTGCTGTCGACGTACCGCTCGTACCACGGCAACACCGGTGCGGCGATCGTCGCGACGGGTGACTGGCGACGGATGCCGAACCAGTACGCCCGCGGACACGTGCACTTCTTCGGCCCCTACCTCTATCGCAGCGAGTTCTGGGCGACCACGCCCGAGGAAGAGGGCGCGCGCGCCCTCCGGCACCTGGAGCGCATGATCCAGTCCGAGGGCCCCGAGACCATCGCCGCCGTCCTGCTGGAGTCGGTTCCCGGCACCGCCGGCATCCTCATCCCTCCGCCCGGCTACCTCGCCGGCGTCCGCGCCCTGTGCGACCGCTACGGGATCGTGCTCATCCTCGACGAGGTCATGGCCGGATTCGGGCGCACCGGCCGCTGGTTCGCCTTCGAGGGCCACGACGTCGTGCCCGACCTCATCACCTTCGCCAAGGGGGTGAACTCCGGCTACGTGCCGGTGGGCGGCGTGATCATCTCGGCGCCGATCGCGGCGACTTTCGACGAATGGGTCTTCCCGGGGGGACTGACCTACTCCGGGCACCCCCTGGCCGCGGCATCCATCGTCGCCGCCATCGACGCCATGGAATCCGAGGGCATCGTCGACCACGCCGCGGCCATCGGCGAGAGCGACATCGGCCCGGGCCTGCGCGCACTCGCCGAGCGGCACGACGTCATCGGCGAGGTGCGCGGCGAGGGCGTGTTCTGGGCGCTGGAGTTCGTCGCCGACCGGCAGACCCGCGAGCCCGTCCCCGCGGCGTTCATCGGGCGTCTCAAGGGCGAGCTCGTCGCGCGGGGCCTGCTGCCTTTCGTCGCCGAGAACCGGGTGCACGTCGTGCCCCCGTGCGTCGTCACCGCCGACGAGGTCGGTCAGGCGATGGAGATCTACGACGACGCGCTCACGGCGGTCGCGGCCGGATGAGCCCGCCGGCCCGCTTGCGGCCGCCGCGCGCGGGCGCACACTGGTATGAGGCCCTCACGAGGGGTCTCCGATGGAGAGGACGAAGATGACCGACACCACGACTCTGGAGCAGACCCCGCGGTCCGCCACCGCGATCGTCGACCACTGGGTGGGGGGCGCCGCCTGGCCGGGTGAATCCGACCGCACCGGCGAGGTGTTCAACCCCGCGCTCGGCTCGGTGCAGCGGGAGGTGCGCATGGCGACCGCCGGCGACGTCGAGCAGGCCGTCGCCGTCGCGGTGGACGCCGCCGCCGTGTGGGCGGACACGTCGATCGCGAAGCGCCAGCAGGTGATGTTCGCGTTCCGCGAGATCGTCAACCAGCGCAAGGACGAGCTCGCCCGGATCCTCACCAACGAGCACGGCAAAGTGCTCTCGGACGCGCACGGCGAGATCGCACGAGGTCTCGAAGTCGTCGAGTTCGCGTGCGGACTCGGGCACCTCACCAAGGGCGCGTACAGCGAGAACGTCTCGAGCGGCATCGACGTCTATACGCTGCGCCAGCCGCTCGGGGTCGTCGGCATCATCAGCCCGTTCAACTTCCCGGCCATGGTGCCGATGTGGTTCTTCTCCATCGCCCTCGCCGCCGGCAACGCCGTGATCCTCAAGCCCAGCGAGAAGGACCCGTCGGCGGCGAACTGGATGGCCGCCGCGCTCACCGAAGCCGGGCTCCCCGACGGCGTCTTCAACGTCGTCCACGGCGACAAGGTGGCGGTGGACGGCCTTCTCGAGCACCCGGACGTCCGGGCGATCTCGTTTGTGGGCTCGACCCCGATCGCCCGCTACGTCTACGAGACCGGCACGCGCGCCGGAAAGCAGGTCCAGGCTCTGGGCGGCGCGAAGAACCACATGCTGGTCCTCCCCGACGCCGACCTCGATCTGGCAGCGGATGCGGCAGTGAACGCGGGATTCGGATCGGCCGGTGAGCGCTGCATGGCCATCTCGGTCGTGCTCGCCGTCGACACGGTCGCCGACGCGCTGGTGGAGAAGATCGCCGATCGGATGTCGCGGCTGCGGACGGGCGACGGCATGCGGGGCTGCGACATGGGCCCGCTCATCACCGGCGTCCACCGCGACAAGGTGGCCTCGTACGTCGATGTCGCCGCCGGCGACGGCGCCACGGTCGTGGTCGACGGTCGCGGCATCGACGTCGACGGCGACCCGAACGGGTTCTGGGTCGGCCCCACCCTCATCGACCGGGTGCCGACCTCGTCTGCGGCCTACAAGGACGAGATCTTCGGACCGGTGCTGTCGGTCGTGCGCGTCGAGGGGTACCAGGAGGGTCTGGACCTCATCAACTCCGGCGCGTTCGGCAACGGCACGGCCATCTTCACCAACGACGGCGGCGCCGCCCGCCGGTTTCAGCGCGAGGTGCAGGTCGGCATGATCGGCATCAACGTGCCGATCCCGGTGCCGGTGGCCTACCACTCGTTCGGCGGCTGGAAGGCGTCGCTGTTCGGCGACGCCAAGGCGTACGGGCCCCACGGGTTCGACTTCTACACCGCCGAGAAGGCCGTCACCTCGCGATGGCTCGACCCGTCGCACGGCGGCATCAACCTGGGCTTCCCGCAGCACACCTGATCCGGTGGCACCGGGCGCAGGGGCACCGCCCGAAGCGCCCGGTGCCCCGAAGAGCCCGGTGGCATCGGAGAGCCCGGTGGCACCGCAGACCCCGGTGCGCCGGGGCGCTAGATCCAGCCCTGCTCCCACGCCCTGTCGGCGGCCTCGCGCCGTGACGGCGCGTCCAGCTTGATCATCGCCGAGGACAGATAGTTCCGGACCGTTCCCGGTGCCAGGTGCAGCTGCGCTGCGATCTGCTGCACGCTGAGGGTCGAGCGGCTGTGGCGGAGGACATCCAGCTCGCGGTCGGTCAGCGGGCTGCGTTCGGCGGTGAGGGCGACCGCGGCGATCTCGGGATCGATGTAGCGTCGCCCGGCGGCGACCGTGCGGATGACGTCGGCAAGCTGCTCCGCCGGCGTGGACTTCGGCACGAAACCGGACACCCTGGCCGCCAGGGCTCGCCTCAGCACCCCGGGGCGCGCATGCCTCGTGACGATGATCACCCTCGAGGGCACCGAGGCGAGGATCCGCCCGGCCGCTTCCAGCCCATCGGCCTCGGGCATCTCGAGGTCGAGCAGGCACACGTCGGGGCGATGACGCCTCGCCTCCTCGACGGCTCGCGCGCCGTTGTCCGCCGTGGCGACGACCTCGATGTCGGGCTCGAGCTGCAGCAGAGCGACCAGGGCACCGCGGATGAGGTGCTCGTCGTCGGCGACGAGCAGACGGATGCCGCCTTCCCCGCTGCCGGCCGGTGTCGGCGTCGCCGTGTTCACGACACGCCTTCCTCGGCGGAGACCGCCGCGCGCGCCTCGGGCGAGGCGGACTCCGGCACGACGGCCTGCAGCACGAATCTCCCACCCTCGATCCCCGCCTCGAGCGTCCCGCCCATCGCCACGATGCGCTCCCGCAGCCCGGCCAGTCCCGTGCCCGCCGTCCTCGCCGACGGCGCGAGCGGCACCGAGGCGGGGTCGGTCACCCCGTCGTTGACGATGCGAAGCAGCCAGCCGCCCGTCTGGCGGTCGCGTCCGGTGGCGATGACGACCTCGGCGGCGTCGCTGTGACGCAGGATGTTCGTCGTCGCCTCGCGGACGGTGAGGGCCAGGACGCTGCGGATGGCCTCGTCGGCGGGAAGGCCGTCGGATCGCAGCACGCACCGCGCTCCCGTCGCACCGAGGACCTCGCGGGCATTGTGGAGTTCGTCATCGAGCGAGACCCGGCGGTAGCCGGCCACCAGGGAGCGGGTTTCGGCGAGCGCCCGATGCGCGATGGTGCGCACGTCGTGCAGGTTCTCGCGTGCCGCCTCGACGTCGACCGGGAGCAGTCGTTCGGCGAGCTCCGCCTTCAACGAGATCACCTGGAGATGATGCCCCTGTATGTCGTGCAGGTCGGAGGCGAATCGCAGTCGCTCACGCGCGACGGCGAGGGCGGCGGCGGCGCGCCGATGCTCGTCGAGCTCGACCACCACCTCCCAGAACCAGACGCTCGTCAGCAGCATGAAGGGCAGCATCGCGGCGTAGATCGCCGTCGGCCACGCACCGGACGAGGCGATGAAGGCGTGCGGGGGCGTCGTGATCGCTGCGGCGAGCGCGGCGTGTGCGACCAGGGCGACGGCAGCCACGGCCAGCAACGGCCATCTCCACCTGCGGTCGATCAGGCAGGCGACCAGGCACGACGCCGCCCACAGGGAAGCCGCCCCGAGAAAACCGGCGCCCGGCGTCGCGAGGGAGAGGATCCAGACCGCGGCGGCGAGCGCGACGAGCGCCACGGTCCATCCCGGCGCGGGCAGCCCCGCACCCCGGCCGCCGCGCAGATACCAGCAGAAGCGGATCTGCACCGCTCCCGCGGCCAGCTGAAGGACGATGATGGTCGCCATCAGAGCCTCGCTCTCCTGGCGGAACTCCTCGAGCATCATGAGCGCGACGAACACCGTGAAGAAGCCCATGAAGGCGACGATCGATCCGAGCGTGTAGAGCCATGTGGTGCGCACGCTGCGAGTGTCATCGGGGACCATCCCCCCGAGGGTAGACCAGTGACATCTGTCACGGTCCGCGGTGCGATTCCACCCGCTCTCCGGTGACGCGACGACACTGCCGCCGCCGCCGCCATGCGGCGCAGGATGGTCGTCGACCGTACCGGACCCCGAGAGGAAACCATGATCGCCGCCCTGCAGGACTTCGCCGCCTCCTTCCCCGACTACGTGCAATGGCTCGGGGTGCTGCTGGTGTCGGCCATCCCCTTCGTGGAGTCCTACTTCGGCTCCGTCATCGGGGTGCTCATCGGCCTGCCGACCCCGGTCGCGATCGGCGCGGCCGTCGTGGGCAACGTCGTCTCGATGCTCGCCTTCGTCCTGTCGGCGCACCGGGTGCGCTCGCGGGTGCTCGCCGGGCGCGGCGGCCCCGATGCCGACCCGGCGGAGTCGCCTCGTCGCCAGAAGCTGCGCCTCGCCTTCGATCGATACGGCGTGGCGGGAGTCAGCCTGCTGGGGCAGACGATCCTGCCGAGTCAGATCACGTCGGCCGCGATGGTGTCGTTCGGGGCCAGCAGGAACGCCGTGATCCTCTGGCAGATCGTCTCGATCGCACTGTGGGGCGTCGCGTTCGGCATCCTTGCCACCCTGGGCGTCGAGCTCACCCGCTGACGGGCTCGGGGGCGAAGACGGTCACGGCGTGCGGGATCGCCGTGCAGCGCAGCGCGAAGTCGCCGTTCTGGGGCTCCAGCTCCCCGTCGTGCACATAGAGCGACGGATGGCCGGGACCGGGCCGAACCGTCATCTGGAATGTCGACACCACCAGGCGCTCCACGTCCGACCGCGGCGGCATGAGCCGCAGCGCGCGCAGCACCGCGGCGGTCCGGCGCCCGAACGCGAGCGCGGCGATCGCGCGCAACCGTGATCCGCGGGCGTGATGGATGCGCACGTCGAGGGTGGCCTCCTCGAGGCTCTCGCGCTGCATCGACGCGACCCGTCGCGGATCGTTGCGTCCGACACCCACGAAGACCGACCACACCCGGGCCCTCCGGCCGTCGCGCACGATCTCGATCGGCTCGGCGGTGCGCATCGACCGCCACGCGGCCACGATGCCGCCGAGCCACTTGCCGAGATGTGCGCGCCGGCGGTCGCGCTCGTCGATGAGCTCCGGGTAGACGCCCACAGAGACCGCGTTGAGCGCCAGCCGCGGCGCATCGTCGCCCGCAGCGACCTCGACGGCGCTGACGTGTCGTGTCGTCCCGGCCTCGTACGCGTCCAGTGCGGCGCCGACATCGTCCATCCCCGCCGTGCGGGCGAAGTGGTTGAAGGTCCCCCCGGGGAGCACGAGGAGAGGCAGCCCGTGCGCGCGTGCGAGGTCCGCCATCCGCGCGACCGAGCCGTCACCGCCGTAGACGCCGAGCACCGTCGGAGCGGGATCGGTCCGCATCGCGGCATCCACCGCGTCGGCCATGTCCTCGGACGGACCGAGCTCGTGGACGCGGGCGCCGGGGAGCCGGTCCCCGAGGTCTTCTCCCCCGAAGCGGATGACGTCGGCCCCGGACCGCGCGTTGCGGACGACGAGCAGCCCGCGCCCGCGCTCGGGATCGGCGGGGCGCGCGCGGTCGTCGGCAGGCGTGGGCATCGACTGAGGCTAGCCCACCGCTGTCGGCAGCAGGGGGCGGTTCTCGTAGAAGGTCTGCAGGACGACGGTCGTTCGGGTGCTGACGGCGGCCGACTGGCGGATGTCGCGGATGAGCGTCTCGAGATCGCGCGGCGTCGCCACGCGGACGAAGAGGATGTAGCTGGCGTTGCCGGCGATCGAGTGACACGCCTCGATCTCGGTGAGGTGCGCCAGCTGCTCGGGGGCGGTGTCCGGTTGCGCGGGGTCGAGCGGGGTGATCTCGATGAAGGCCGCGAGCGGCTTGCCGACCGCTTCGGGGTCGACGACCGCACGGTAGCCGGTGATGACGCCGCGGGTCTCGAGACGCTTCAATCGCGCCTGCACCGCAGACACCGACAGTCCCACCACCGTCGACAGGTCGCCCAGCGTGGTGCGGGCGTTCCGCGACATCTCTCGCACGATGACGGCGTCGACGGGATCGTCGACGCGTGAAGGGTCGGAAGCAGCGCTCATGGCGTCCAGGGTAAGCCCGAACCGTAAATTTTCCTGTGCGAGAGCGCCGCGCCGGGATGATCTTTAGAATCGCAGGCGACCCGTTCCGTGATGGAGAGACATGACGATCACCACCCCCACGTCCCCCGCGTCGGCCCCCTCGACGACCGTCGCCGTCGAGGAGACCCCCTCGTGGCGCGCCCTGAAGTCCGCGACGACGGCGCTGCAGGCCTTCCAGGTGAAGGACGGTTCGATCCCGGATGCCGCGCACCACGCCGCGGCCCGCACCCACGTCGAGGTGATCACGACGGCGATCGACGACCTGCGGCCGCTCTTCCCGCATGACGAGGATTACCTCGCCGCGGCGATCCGCGATCTCGGACGGTGGGCCGGTGGCGGATTCGGTGTCCCCGACTTCCTCGACTCCCTGGTGGCGTTCCAGCCGCAGCAGCATCGCGTCGACGGACTGCGCCACCTGGTGGTCTTCCCGATGTACACGCAGAACGGCTCCACCGACCGCCGCCTCGAGGCCGTCCTCGTCGAGGTGATCTGGCCGGAGTTCATCGCACGGCTCGAATCCGAGTACACCAACGCGCTGTTCGTGTCACTGCGCCTGGTGGATTTCACGCCCGGCTACGACACCAACTCCGCCGTGCTCTTCCCCGAGACCGTCGCCATGCGCGAGGTCCCGACCTTCACGTGGGGTGCGATCTTCCAGGACCGCGAGGCGGCCCGGTACCGCCGAGTCGTACGGGCCGCCGCCGAGATCACCAAGCTCGATCTGCCGGCGGACGCGGCACGCATGCTCGATGACCAGGAGCTCACCGAGAAGACGTTCGTGATGTGGGACATCATCCACGACCGCACGCACATGCGCGGCGACCTGCCGTTCGATCCGTTCATGATCAAGCAGCGCATGCCGTTCTTCCTGTACTCGCTCGAGGAGCTCCGCTGCGACCTGACGGCGTTCCGCGAGTGCGTGGCGATCCAGCGCCGGCTGCAGGGCCGCCTCGACGACGGTGCAGACCTCGACGACGCCGAGCGCGAGATGCGGGAGCACGCCGGCCTGGTCCAGTACGCCGTGCTCTTCGACCGCATCTTCCGGTTCGCCATCACCGGCACGCGCGTGCGGAACTACGACGGTGTGGGAGGACAGCTGCTGTTCGCGTGGCTGCACCAGCGCGGGGTGCTGCACTGGACGGACACGGCTCTGACGATCGACTGGGACGGCGTCCCGGACGCGGTCATGGCCCTCGGCGATGCCATCGACGAGCTGTACTGGCGCTCGATCGACCGGCCCAAGACCGCTCATTGGCTCGCCGCCTACGAGCTCGTCCGCGCAGTGCTCACTCCGCACCCCGCTTCCGCGTGGGCACGAGGCCTGCCCGACGACGTGCTCGCCGGGGCACCGAAGGGCTTCACCGACGCGGTGCTGGACGACGAGTTCCCCCTGTCGATGTTCTACGAGGCGCTCGAGAAGAAGATGCGGGCCGTCATCGACTCCACGGCCGGCATCACGGGCCGCGACCGGTGACCGTCGCCGGGCGCACGGTGCTGCTGGCGGGCGCGACCAGCGCGGTCGGGCTCGCCACCGCGCGCGCACTCGCCCGGGCGGACGCGCGGGTCGTCGCCGTCGGCCGCGACCGGGGCAAGCTCGACGTTCTGGCCGAGGCCGTGCCCGGCATCGTCACCGTGGCGTGCGATCTCACGGATGAGGCCGATGTCGACCGACTCGCCACCCGTGTGCATGAGGGGCAGGACACCGTCGACGGGCTCGTGCATCTGGTGGGCGGCTGGCGGGGCGGTGGCGGGCTCGCGGGACAGACCGAAGCGGACTACCGGTTCCTCGAGAGGTCGCTGACCGCCCTCCGGCATGTCTCCCGCGCCTTCGACGACGACCTGCGCGGGTCGGATGCGGGGCGATCGGCGATCGTCTCGTCGCCCGCGGTGTCGCGTCCCCTCGCGGGGGGCGCGAACTACGCGGCGGTCAAGGCCGCGAGCGAGGCCTGGGCCCGGGCCGTGGCGCAGGGGTTCGCGAAGGATGCGCGAGATCGCGCTGCGACGCCGAGCGCGGCATCCGTCATCTTCCGTGTGAACTCCCTCGACCCGCTCGTGGAGGAACTCGCCGATGCGGTCGTCGGGCTCTGGAACACCGACGCCGCCGCGCTCAACGACACCGTGATCGAGCTGACCTGACCCGCGTGCGTCACGCCCGATAACGCAGACCCTGCGGCTGGGATCGCTGCGTCGCCTGCCAGCGGTCCGCATAGGCGTGGTCGGTGCGTGCGAGATACTCCCGCACCCCGTCGAACGCGACCGGGTGCCGGCGCTCGAGCATCGACAGAAGATGCGGTGTGCCGAGGCCGTACGGGTCATCGCGCAGCACCGAGAGCTTCACCGCCGGGAGCCGCGAACGCGTGCCGAGCGCACGATCGGCCAAGGCCGCCGAGACGTTCCACTCGGGCTGCCGCGCGCGCTGCACCGTGCGTCGCGCCCACCCCGCCACGCGCCGCCACCTGCGGTCGCGGACGTGCGCGGCGACCTCGGCGCCGTGGGCACGCGCGGCGCCGATCAGGCGGTCGCGGAGACCAGGTCGATAGAACGCCCCGATGGACAGGCCGCCGTCACGCATCGCGGTGCCGAGTCCGACCTCGGACGACGCGATGACCTGGTCGCGGTCCGCGTCGACGTCGACCGTGCGCCAGAACGCGGAGAAGGCGGGGGATGCCAGCGCCCGCGGGCCGAACACCAGGAAGTAGGACTGCAGGTGGGGCGCGAAACCGTAGCCAGGGGTGAGTCCCCACACGTCCGCGGCGCGGCGCCCGAGGATCTTGTCGAAGGGGACCAGAGGCAGGACGGCGCTGTCGTTGACGACGATCAGCTCTTCCAGCGTCGAGAGGTCGAGCAGGTCGATCCCGGCGCGGTAACCGGCGAAGTCATGGCCGGTGTTGGCGCGTTCGAAGACTTCGACGCCCGCGGGCAGGCGGCCGCGCGTCTCGGCGTCGATGCCGGACGTCGAGACCACGACCACGCGCGCCGCGACGAGGGCCAGGGCATCGATGAGACGCACGACGTGGGGCGCGACGGCGCCGTCGGCGTCGAAGTGCGCGAGCACCGCAGCACGGCGGTCGCGGCCGACGGGGCGCCGGTGAGCGGCGGTCATCCTCCGACGCGGTCCGGGGTGTCGGGTGCGCCCGCCGCCACCGCCCTCGCCGTCGTGCCGGCTGCGGGCTCGGTGCCCGCAGCCTCGTCAGGGCGCACGGACCCCGTCGTGCCCTGGAAGCTCTCGGACAGCAGGCGGTAGGACCGCGTCGTGAAGGCCAGAAGGGCGAGGGCCACCATGATGAGGCCCGCGAAGAAGAACACCAGCGCGATCCCGCGGGCCTCGCCGTCGCCCAGGAGCCACCCCCACGTCCGCTCCCCCTCGTCCGTACGCATGAACGGGATGATCATGAACTCGGCGATGGGAGCGATCAGGAAGGCCGTGACGGGCGCCGCGGCGGACTCGACCGCAGCGGCGAAACCGAACACGCGACCCTGGCGCCGGAACGGCACCACCTTCTGGATCACCGTCTGCTCGGCCGACTCGACCACCGGGATGATCACCATGTACAGCCAGATCCCGACGGCGTACAGCCACCACCACTCGCGGATCGTGAAGAACGCACCCAGCAGGCCCATCACGATAACGATCCGCAGCATCGTGCGGATCGGGTTGCGCCCGAGCCCGAACTTGGCCACCAGCAGTCCGCCGATGATGAACCCGGTCGCGGTGACGCCGAGCACGATCCCCCAGATCTGCACCGGGAACAACGTGAGTCCGTAGGGATCCATGAGCGCCATGTAGACGCCGCCGATGAGGTTGTTGAACGTGGAGAAGATGATGAGCGCGAACAGTCCCTGCACGGCGCGGACGGCGGCGATGCTGCCCTTGAAGTCGATCGCCGACCTGCTGCCGTCGGCGATCGGCTGCTCCTCGGGGATCCGCAGCAGCAGCAGATGCCCGAGCGCGGCAGCGGTCAGCACGATCGAGATCAGCAGGGTCCAGCCCATCCCGAGGAAGCCGATCGCCAGGCCGGAGAAGACGCTCGTGACGATGAACGCCACACCCTGCACGGTCCCGACGAGTCCGTTCGCGTTGGCATGACGCTCGACCGGGACGAGCAGGGTCACGGTGGTCGACAAGGCGATGTTGCGCATGTGCTCGACGACCGAGCCGAACAGGATGGTGCCCGCGAACACCCAGAACCACGGCCCGCCCAGGTCGACGAGCGCGGACTCGGGCTGCAGCAGGTATACGCCCCCCGCGACGAGGAACGACGCGAGACTGACGACGCTCGAGAGCACCATGACGGCGTGCTTGCGGTGCCGGTCGACGATGGTGCCGAAGAGCATCGCGAAGAAGGCGATCAGCAGCATGTAGGCGCCGCCGATGATGCCGGTGGCCAGCACCGAGCGCGTCTCGAGGTACACCCAGAAGGTCAGCGCGAACCACAGGAAGCTCGTGGTGATGTTCGCGGCGGCGGTGTTGACCAGCACGTGCGCGAACGTGCGCATCCCACCCGGCGGCGGCTGCACGGCGCTCTGCGTCTCGGCGCTCGGCGTCTCGGCGCCGTGGGGCGCGGCGTTCTGCGGCGATGGCGGCGACGCGTCGTCCGCAGACGGAGGAGTTTCGGTCACGATCGCGAGGGTACTCCCGCCCGGCGACATCCGCCTCGGTGCCCTCGGCCCGCGGGGGCCTTAGGCTGGGACGTCGTGACCACGATCCACGACCCGAACGTCCGGGGCTTCGCCTCGGACAACTACTCCGGAATCCACCCCGAGGTGCTCTCCGCCATCGCAGCGGCCAACGACGGCCACCAGGTGGCGTACGGGGAAGACGACTACACCGCGCGGCTCCAGCAGGTGATGACCGGACACTTCGGCGACGGCGTGACCGCCTTCCCCGTCTTCAACGGCACCGGGGCGAACGTGGTCGGTCTGCAGTCCATGCTGCCGCGATGGGGGGCGGTGATCGCCGCGGCATCCGCCCACATCAACGTGGACGAGGGCGGAGCCCCGGAGCGCGTGGCGGGCATCAAGCTGCTCACGGTGCCGACGACGGACGGCAAGCTCACCCCCGACCTCATCGACCGCGAGGCCTGGGGCTGGGGCGACGAGCACCGCGCGCAGCCTCTCGTGGTGTCGATCACCCAGTCCACCGAGCTCGGCACGCTCTACACCGCCGACGAGATCCGCGCGATCGCCGATCACGCCCACGCCCGCGGTATGCGACTGCACATGGACGGCGCCCGCATCTCCAACGCCGCCGCCGCGCTCGACCTGCCGCTGCGCGCCTTCACGCGCGACGCCGGCGTGGACGTGCTGAGCTTCGGCGGGACGAAGAACGGGGCGATGCTCGGCGAGGCGATCGTGGTGCTCGACCCCGCGGCGGCCGACGGCCTGGTGTTCCTGCGCAAGCTCAACATGCAGCTGTCGTCGAAGATGCGCTTCGTGTCGGCGCAGCTGGTGGCGCTGCTGGAGGGCGACCTGTGGCTGCGCAACGCGCGGCACGCCAACGCCATGGCCCAGCGCCTGCGCCAGGGCGTCGAGTCCGGCCTACAGGACGGGTCGATCCGGGGCGTCTCGTTCAGCCAGCCGACGCAGGCCAACGGCGTGTTCGCCGTCCTGCCCGCCGGCGTCGCCGACCGGCTGCGGGAGTCGTTCCGCTTCTACGATTGGGACGCGGCGCGCAACGAGGTGCGGTGGATGTGCTCCTTCGACACGACCGAGGCCGACATCGACGCGTTCGTCGCGGCGATCGCCCGCGAGACCTCCGCGGCCTGACCGCGGCGGGTCACTCCCCCGCGAGCCAGGCGCGGTACGCCTCGAACGACGTCGGACGGCCGAGGAACGACTCCACGAGGTCGCGGGCGTCGCGGCTGCCGCCGGGCTCGAGGATCTCGGCGCGGTACCGGGCCGCGGTGTCGGGGTTCATGAGGTCTCCCCCGAACGCCGACAGCAGGTCCCGGGCGATGACGAGGCTCCACTGGTACGTGTAGTAGCACGCGCCGTAGCCCGTGAGGTGTCCGAACCCGGCGTAGGAGTGCCGGCCCGCGAGCGGCTGGACCGGACTGGTCTCGGCGTAGATGCGCTCGGTCGCCGCCTGCAGGTCCGCGGGTCGCTGCACGTGCAGGCGGTACGAGACGCTCGCATGGCCGAGCTGCCGCCGCACCTCGAGCGCGCGACCGAAGGCGTCGGCGGTGCGCATGCGGGCGACGAGGTCGGCCGGGATCGGCTCCCCCGCTTCGTTCGAGGTGAAGCGCGCGAGGACGGCCGGATCCCACGCCCACTCCTCGAGCAGCTGACTGGGCGCCTCGACGAAGTCCCACTCGGTCGCGACGCCGCTGAAGCGGGCCCACCGCTGGTCGCCGCCGAGGATCCCGTGCACGAGGTGGCCGAACTCGTGGAAGAAGGTCACGACCTCGTCGTGCGTCATGAGGCCCCGGGCGAAGTTGCACAGCAGCACCGACTCGGGAAGCTGCCGGCCGCGGACCCCGGGAACCAGCCCGAAGCACGCCGCGTGACTGAACTTGCCGTCGCGCGGATGCATGTCGAGGTGGATGCGGCCCAGTCGCACCCCGCCGCGCAGCACGTCGTACGAGTGGACGTCCTCGTGCCACGCCCCGGCGTGGACCGGCACGTACTCCACGTCCAGCAACGCCGACGTCGTCTCGAGCACGCCCGGGAGCACCCGCTCGAAGCGGAAGTAGGACCGCACCTCCTGCGCATCCACGCCGTGGCGCTCGTTCTTCAGCGCACCCAGCACGTACCAGAAGTCGGCGATCGTGACCGCCTGCGCAGTGGGGTCGTCCTGCCGCAGACGCGCGAGCAGCTCGGGATACTCCGCATCTGCCGCGGCGGCGGACGCGGCATCCAGCCGATCCAGGAACCTCGGGATCTCCGCACCGGCGCCGATCATGCGCGGCTCGGTCTCGTAATCGGCCCAGTCGGTGTAGCCGAGGAGTGCGGCGCGCTCGGCCCTCACCTCGAGGAGCTCGGTCAGGACGGGGTCGTTGTCCGGCCACGCGAGGTCGTTGTAGGCGCCGACGAGGGCGGCGCGCGTCGCTCGGTCGCCGGCATATTCCCGCACCGGCATGAGGTCGGGATAGTCCGTGGTGAGGGCGACGAGACCGTCGTCGCCGACCGGGTGGGACTCGATGAAGTCCCTGGGCAGCCCGGCAAGGGCCTCGGGTGCCACGCGTATCTCACGCCGCCCCTCGCGGATGTTGCGCGAGAACGTGAGGCTCAGCGCGGTATCGCGCTCGGTGAGCTCGCGCACGCGCTCGCGGGAGGCGTCGTCGAGATCGACGCCGCCCCGGCGGAAGTCCCGCCGGATGTGGGCGAGCAGCCGCCGCGCATCCTCGGGCAGGCCGTCATGCGCGGCGTGTGCGAACGCCGCCCACAGCCGTCGGTCCAGCAGGCGGCCGTTCGATACGGCTTCGGTCAGCTCCACCTGCGCCTCGGCGGTCGCGCGCACCGACGCGTCGGGGTGCGATTCGCTGATGAGATACGACTCGTGCAGCGCCTCGGCGAGCGCGAGCTCGGCGTCGTTCCACAGCTCGAGGAGGTCGAGCACGCCGCGATCGGCCGGCTCGCGCAGCGTCGCGTCGATCGTCTCGACGAGCGCGCGTCGCTCGGCGGGCCGATCGGCGGCGAAGGCGAGCCAGCCGTCGAGGTCGGCGGGGAAGGTCAGCGGTTCGAGGCCGGTCATCCTCCGAGCCTATGCGGGCCGCGGTGTCAGCGCAGCGCGCCGACGCTGGCCAGCGCGAGCCGCACGAGCGTGCCGCGACCGCCCTCCATCTCGGAGGCCAGCGCGTCCGAGGACGCCTCCTCGGGCGACAGCCAGGTGACCTCGAGCGCGTCCTGTCGCGGTTCGCACGTGCCGGTGACCGGCACGACGAACGCCAGCGAGACCGCGTGCTGCCGGTCGTCGTGGAACGCGCTGACACCGGGGATGGGGAAGTACTCGGCGACGGTGAACGGCACCGGCTGCGGCGGCAGCATCGGGAACGCCATGGGGCCGAGGTCGTTCTCGAGGTGGCGGAAGAGGGCGTCGCGCACCGTCTCGCCGTAGCGGATGCGTCCCGACACGATGGTCCGGGTGATCTCGCCGACGGGGGTGGCCCGCAGCAGGATCCCGACCTGCGTCACCTGCCCCATGCCGTCGGTTCGCACCGGGATGCCTTCGACGTAGAGCATCGGCATCCGTCGGCGGGCCTCGGCGAGTTCGATGTCGCTCAGCCATGCCGGGTTCGACACGTTGCCCGGCGGCGGGCCGAAGGGCTCGTCGCCGGCGGGCTCGGGATCAGGGGTGCGCACCGACATGCCTCTTGTATACCCCCTCGGGGTCGGGATGCCGCGTCGTACCCCGGTGGCAGGATGGCAGGCATGTCGGAACCGCTCTCCCTCGACACGGCAGCCGTGCTGTGGTCGCACGAACCCGCCGACCGTCCCGGGCGCCACCTCCTGGTGCTCCTCCACGGCTACGGGGCGGACGAACACGACCTGTTCGGCCTTCGTCCCCACCTTCCCGACGATGTCGTCGTCGCCGCCCCGGCGGCCCCGCTCGCGCCGCCGTGGCCGTCTCCCGGACGGTCCTGGTATCCGATCGAGGGGCTCGACGGCCGCGACCCGGCACGCGTCACGGCGGCGGCCCACGCCCTGGTGGACTGGATCGAGGCACAGGCGGCGGATGCGGCATCCGTCGGTCTGCTGGGATTCTCGCAGGGCGCCGCGGTGGCTCTTCAGGCTCTGCGGCTCGCGCCCGCCCGCTTCGCGTATGCGGTCAACCTCAGCGGGTACGTCGCGCCCGGGCCGTTGCCGGGCGACGCCGAACTCGCCGAGCGACGGCCGGCGGTGTTCTGGGGTCGGGGATCGCGCGACGACGTCATCCCCGCGGCCATGATCGCCCACACGGTGGAGTGGCTCCCGGCCCACGCCGATCTTTCAGGACGCGTGTACGAGGGGCTCACCCACAGCGTGTCGGAGCAGGAGCTCGCCGACGTGCGGACCTTCCTCGACAAGCAGCTTGCCGCGGTGAGCGCCTCGACATCCCCGCCCGATCCGCGCTAGAGTGTCTCGTCCTGTCCCCGACGTGAGGAAAGAACGTGACAGAGATCGTCGCGACCGCGCTGTGACCACGCGCTGATCCGTCGATCCCTTCGACGTGCCGGCGCCCCGTTCCTGCGCTGACCGTCGATCCGGCCGCTCTTTTCGAGCCCCCTCCACGTCCTCCCGGGTTCTCCGGCCACGCGTGCGTGCGGGACCTTCGTTCAGGCCGCCCCCGACACGTCAGCGCCCGCTGACCCCGGAGGCACTCATGCCCGCACCCCTCGCTTCATCCCCTACGGTCGTCCTCGACCGGCTCTCGTACCGCTGGCCCGACGGCTCCCCCGCTCTCGACGACGTGTCGGGCGCCATCGGATCGGGCCGCACCGGCCTCGTCGGCCGGAACGGCTCGGGAAAGTCCACCCTGCTGCGCCTCATCGCCGGCGACCTCACCCCGACCTCGGGGCACGTCGCACACACCGGCGAGGTCGCCTGGCTGCCGCAGCAGGTGACGCTGGACGTCGATCGCACCGTCGCCGATCTGCTCGGCGTCGGTACGGCCCTGCGCGCGCTCCGGCGCATCGAAGCCGGCGACCCCGACCCGCACAACTTCGACGAGGTCGGCACCGACTGGGACGTCCAGGCACGCGCCGAGGCCGCATTGGCCGACGCCGGCCTCGCCCCCGACATGCTCGACCGCCGCGCGGGAGAGCTCTCGGGCGGCGAGGTCGTCCTCGCCGCGATCACCGGGATCCGCTTGCGCGGGGCGCCCATCACCCTGCTGGACGAACCGACCAACAACCTCGATCGAGACGCGCGGACCCGGCTGTACGACCTCGTCACCCGGTGGCGCGGGGCCCTCGTCGTCGTCAGCCACGACGTCGCGCTGCTCGACCTGATGGACGAGACCGCCGAGCTCTACGGCGGCGGGCTGTCGGTGTTCGGCGGTCCGTACTCGCCGTGGCGCGCCTGGCTCGAGACCGAGCAGGACGCCGCGCGGCAGGCCGAGCGCGCGGCGGCGCAGGTGGTGCGTCGCGAGAAGCGCGAACGCATCGAGGCCGAGACCAAGCTCGCCCGCCGGGCCGCGTACGGCCGGAAGGCGCAGCTCGAGAAGCGGGTCCCGCCGATCGTCGCGGGCGGTCTCAAGCGCGCGGCCGAGGTGTCGGCGGGCAGGATGCGCACCGAGAAGAGTCAGCGCGAGGCGTCGGCGCGGTCTGCCCTGGATGCCGCGGAGCGCCGTGTCCGTGAGGACGACGCCGTGCGGATCGACCTGCCCGACCCCGGCGTACCCGCCGCACGGCGGCTGGCGACGCTGACGGACGGCGAGCGCACGCACATCGTGCAGGGCCCGGAGCGGGTCGCCCTGGTGGGCCCGAACGGGGTCGGCAAGACGACACTGCTCGAGCACCTCGTCGGAGCGGGGCGGGCCGACGAGACGGCATCCGTTGCGCACCGCGCCACGGCCCGCACCGACCGCATCGGCTATCTTCCGCAGCGGATCGACGGGCTGGATGACGAGTTGTCCGTCCTCGAGATCGTGCGAGCCGCCGCACCGGGCGTCGGCGATGTGGCGCTGCGCAACCGCCTCGCCCGCTTCCTCATCCGCGGCGCGGCGGTGGAGCGGCCGGTGGCCACGTTGTCCGGGGGCGAGCGGTTCCGTGTGGCGCTGGCCCGGCTGCTGCTCTCCGACCCTCCGCCGCAGCTGCTGGTGCTCGACGAGCCGACCAACAATCTGGACCTCGACACGGTGGATCAGCTGGTCGCAGCGCTGTCGGCCTATCGGGGTGCCGTGGTGGTGGTCAGCCATGACGATGTGTTCCTCTCGCGGATCGGCGTCGACCGGATGCTGCACCTGCAGCCCGACGGAACGCTGACCGCGGCAATCCTGACCACCTGAGGCGCGTGCGTGCCCCCGAGATCCGGCCGGCTGCTCCGCTGTCAATCCCGCCCCGCTGTCGGAGGCGGGGACCAAGATGGAGGGATGAGTGCGCCTCAGACGAGCGGCGGCGGGCCGGATGCGACCCACGCCGTGCTCGAGCGCTTCGGACCGGCGACCCGCGACTGGTTCCGCGGCGCGTTCCCGCGTCCCACCGACGCGCAGGTCGGCGCCTGGGAGGCGATCTCGGCGGGCCGGAATGCGCTCGTGGTCGCCCCGACCGGATCGGGCAAGACCCTGTCGGCCTTCCTGTGGGCGATCGACCGCGTCTTCCGCGAGCCGTACGACACCGGCGGGTCACGCGCCCGCCGCGACGGCGACAGCGGCACCGCCCCTCGCGCGGGCCGCACGCGGGTGCTCTACATCTCGCCGCTCAAGGCGCTGGGCGTCGACGTCGAGCGG
Source organism: Microbacterium sp. ARD31 (assembly GCF_031844425.1). Lineage (NCBI taxonomy): Bacteria > Bacillati > Actinomycetota > Actinomycetes > Micrococcales > Microbacteriaceae > Microbacterium > Microbacterium sp. ARD31. The sequence continues at coordinate 302,092 of NZ_JAUZVE010000005.1, read as the reverse complement.
AACCTGCGCTCCCCCCTCGTGGGCATCGGCCAGGCCGCGCGGCGGCTGGGGATCGACGTTCCCGACGTCACGGTCGGGGTGCGCTCGGGCGACACCACGTCGAGCGACCGCCGGAAGCTCGTGCAGACGCCGCCCGACATCCTCATCACCACGCCCGAATCGCTCTACCTCATGCTCACCAGCCAGGCGGGTGAGACGCTGCGCGACGTCCATACCGTCATCGTCGACGAAGTCCACGCCGTGGCGGCCACCAAACGGGGCGCGCACCTCGCCGTCAGCCTCGAGCGCCTCGACGCCCTGCGTCGCGCCCATGATCCCGCCGCCCCCGCCGCGCAGCGCATCGGGCTCTCGGCCACGGTGCGCCCGATCGACGAGGTGGCGCGCTTCCTGGGCGGCGCGGCGCCGGTCGAGATCGTGGCCCCGCGCGCGACCAAGGCCTTCGACATGCGGGTGATCGTGCCGATCGAAGACATGCTCAACCCTCCGCCGCCGCCCGGCAGCGCCCCGGCGCCGGGGCCTCGCGACAGTGCCGATCGCGACGGTGCCGATCGCGACGGTGCTGCTCACGACGGCGCTGATCGGGATACCGCCGACACGGCGCCGACCATCGACGAGGACTGGTTCGCCGACCGCAACGGCACCGGCCGCACCGCAGGGCCCGACGGCGCCGGCTACGACGGCGGGGCCGAGGCGACGGGGTCGGTGTGGCCGCACGTGGAGGAGGCGATCGTCGACCGCATCCTCGCTCACCGGTCGACCATCGTCTTCTGCAACTCGCGCCGCCTGGCCGAACGCCTGACCGGGCGCCTCAACGAGATCTACGAAGAGCGACTGGGTATCCCCGCTCCCGCCGACGCCGCGCCGCCCGCGGCGATGATGGCGCAGGCCGGATCCAGCGCGGGCGCGGCTCCGGTGCTGGCCAAGGCCCACCACGGATCGGTGTCGAAGGAGCAGCGCGCGCAGGTCGAGGAGGAGCTGAAGTCCGGCATCCTGCGCTGCGTCGTCGCCACGAGCAGCCTCGAACTGGGCATCGACATGGGAGCGGTCGACCTCGTGATCCAGGTCGAAGCCCCGCCCAGCGCCGCATCGGGCCTGCAGCGCATCGGCCGCGCCGGACACCAGGTCGGAGAAGTCAGCCGTGCGGCGCTGTTCCCCAAGCATCGAAGCGACGTCCTGCACACTGCGATCGTGACGGAGCGGATGCTGGCCGGTCGTATCGAGGCGATCGCGATCCCGCAGAACCCCCTCGACATCCTGGCGCAGCAGACGGTGGCCGCCTGCGCGCTCGGGCCCATCGACGTCGAGGGATGGTACGAGACGCTCAAGCGGAGCGCCCCGTTCCGCTCGCTCCCGCGGTCGGCGTACGAGGCCACGCTCGACCTCATCGCCGGACGCTTCCCGTCCGACGAGTTCGCCGAGCTGCGCCCGCGGGTCGTCTGGGACCGCGACGCGGGCACCCTCACCGGTCGCCCGGGATCGCAGCGGATTGCGGTCACCAGCGGCGGGACGATCCCCGACCGCGGGCTGTTCGGCGTCTTCGTCGCGGGCGAGTCGCAGAACGCCCGCGTCGGGGAGCTCGACGAGGAGATGGTGTACGAATCGCGGGTGAACGACGTGTTCACCCTCGGCACGACCAGCTGGCGGATCGTCGAGATCACGCACGACCGCGTCAACGTGGTGCCCGCGTTCGGCCAGCCCGGCAAGCTGCCGTTCTGGCACGGCGACGGCATCGGCCGCCCCGCAGAGCTCGGCGAGGCGCTCGGCCGCTTCTCACGGGAGGTCTCGGCCGCCGACCCGGCGAAGGCCCATGAGCGGCTCGAAGAGGCGGGCCTGGACGAACGTGCCATCGGCAACCTCATGTCCTACCTCGCCGAGCAGCGCGAAGCAACCGGAACGCTGCCCACCGACCGCTCCCTCACCGTCGAGCGCAGCCGCGACGAGGTCGGCGACTGGCGCGTCATCCTGCACTCGCCCTTCGGCATGCAGGTCCACGCCCCCTGGGCGCTCGCCGTCAACGCCCGCATCCGCGAACGGCTGGGCGTCGAGGGCTCCGCCGTCGCCAGCGACGACGGGATCATCGCGCGCATCCCCGACGCGACCGCCGAACCGCCCGGAGCCGAGCTGTTCGTCTTCGACCCCGACGAGCTCGAGCAGATCGTCACCGAAGAGGTCGGCGGTTCGGCGCTGTTCGCGTCGCGGTTCCGGGAGTGCGCGGCCCGCGCCCTGCTGCTGCCGCGACGCAACCCCGGCCGCCGCAGTCCGCTGTGGCAGCAGCGACAGCGCTCGGCCCAGCTGCTCGAAGTCGCCCGGCGCCATCCGACGTTCCCGATCATCCTCGAGACCCTCCGCGAGGTCCTGCAGGACGTGTACGACGTGCCGGCGCTGCTGGGCATCGTGCGCGGCATCGGCGAGCGCCGCATCCGCCTGGTCGAGACCACCACGACGCAGCCGTCGCCGTTCGCCCGCGACCTGCTGTTCGGCTACGTGGGCGCGTTCATGTACGAGGGCGACTCGCCGCTGGCCGAACGCCGGGCGGCCGCGCTGTCGGTGGACCCCGCGCTGCTGAGCGAGCTGCTCGGCAAGATCGAGATGCGCGAGCTCCTCGACCCCGACGTGATCGCGCAGTTCGAGCGCGAGGCGCAGCGGCTCGACCCCGACCGGCGCGTGCGGGGCGCCGAGGGAGTGGCGGACCTGCTGCGCCTGCTCGGCCCCCTCGACGCCGCCGAGGTGGCGCTGCGGCTGCGACCCGACGTCGACGACGAGGACGACGCGCCGATGCCGGCCACCGAGGCCGAGGCGGCCGCGCTCCTGGACGCCCTCGTCACCGCCCGCCGGGCCATCCCCGTCACCCTCGCCGGGCACCCGCGGGTGGCCGCCATCGAAGACGCCGGCCGCCTGCGCGACGCCCTCGGCGCCGCCCTTCCCGTCGGCATCCCGAACGCCTTCCTCGAACCCCTGGCCGACCCGCTCGGCGATCTGGTCGCCCGTCACGCGCGCACCCACGGTCCGTTCCGGACGGATGCCGTCGCCGAACGACTCGGCATCGGCATCGCCGTGGCGCGCCTGACCTTGCAGCGCCTCGAGGCCCAGGGGCGGCTGGCCAGCGGCTACTTCCTCCCCGCGGCCGGCGCGGGCGCGGACGACCAGACGGAGTGGTGCGACGCCGAGGTGCTCCGCCGACTGCGGATGCGCTCGCTGGCGGCGATCAGGGGAAGCGTCGAACCGGTCCCGCAGGATGCGTTCGCGCGGTTCCTGCCCACGTGGCAGCACGTGACGCGTCCGCTCGAGGGGGTCGACGGGGTGGCGGCCGTCATCGAGCAGCTCGCCGGGGTGCCGCTTCCGGCCAGCGCCTGGGAGTCGCTGATCCTGCCCTCCCGCGTCGCCGACTACACGGCGGGCATGCTGGACGAGCTCACGTCGACCGGCGAGGTCGTCTGGACCGGGCACGGCGCTCTTCCCGGACGCGACGGTTGGGTGGCCCTGCACCCGGCCGACGGCCTCACCCTCACCCTGTCCGAGCCGGAGGACGACGTCGCGTCCGACTCCCTCGACGCCCGCGTGCTCGCCGCGCTCGACGGTGGTGGGGCCTACTTCGCCGGGCAGCTGAAGAGCCTCGCGGATGCGGAGAACGAACAGTCAGTGGTCGAGGCGCTGTGGCGGCTGACATGGGCGGGCCGGGTGACCAACGACACGTTCGCGCCGGTGCGGACCCTGCTCGCGGGTGGAAAGACCGCGCACCGCACCGCTCGCCGAGCTCCGCGCGCCCGCATGTACCGCGGCGCCGCCGTCCGCACGGTCGCAGCCGCGACGCCGGCGCGACCGTCGGCCGTCGGCGGCCGCTGGTCGCTGCTGCCGACACCCGAGGCCGACCCGGTCCTGCGGGCGACGGCCACGGCGAGCCTGCTCCTGGACCGCTACGGCGTGGTCACGCGCGGGTCGGTGCAGGCGGAGGCGGTGCCCGGCGGCTTCGCGCAGACCTACCGCATCCTCGCGGGCTTCGAGGATGCCGGGCACTGCCGTCGCGGGTACGTCATCGAGAAGCTGGGAGCTGCCCAGTTCGCCGCGTCCGCCACGATCGACCGCATCCGCGAGTTCGCCTCCGCGGGCGACCCGCCGCCGAAGCGCGCCGTCACCCTCGCCGCGACCGATCCCGCCAATCCCTACGGCGCCGCCCTGGTATGGCCCGCTCTGGAAGGGGTCGGCCACCGCCCCGGGCGCAAGGCCGGCGGGCTGGTCGTGCTCGTCGACGGCTTCCTGACGCTGTACCTCGAGCGCGGCGGGAAGTCGGCGCTCGTCTTCACCGACGACGACGACGCCCTGGCGGCCGCCGCGCGCGATCTGGTCGCCACCGCCCGCACACGACGACTGGACACCCTCACGATCGAGCAGGTGAACGGCGAGTTCGTCTACGGGACGGGCATCGGCCGAGCGCTGCGGGATGCCGGGTTCGTCGAGTCGCCGCGTGGCCTGACCCTCCGCCGGCTCACCGCCGGCGACGCCGCGCGAGAGGCCGCCCGTGCCTGAGGGCGACACCGTCTACCGCGCCGCTCATCGGCTCGACGCGGCGCTCGCGGGCGGCGTCGTCACGCGCTTCGAGCTGCGGGTGCCGCAGGCGGCGACGGTCGACCTCACCGGCGAGATCGTGCACGGGGTCGTGCCGCGGGGCAAGCACCTGCTCCACCGCATCGGCGACTTCACCCTCCACTCGCACCTGAAGATGGAGGGCCGCTGGGACGTGTACCGCCCGGGCGACCGCTGGCGCCGACCCGCCTACACCGCGCGCGCGGTCGTGAGCGCGCGCGTCCCCGACGGCACGGAGTGGGAGACCGTGGGATTCGACCTCGCCGACATCTCGGTCGTCCCCACGCGCGAAGAGGATCGACTCGTCGGGCACCTCGGTCCCGACCCGCTCGCCGACGACTGGGATCCGGGCGAAGCGGCACGCCGCCTGGGGTCCGACCACCGGGCCGTCCACGTCGCCCTCCTCGATCAGCGCAACGTGGCGGGTTTCGGGAACGAGTACGCCAACGAGATCCTCTTCGTGCGCGGCATCCTGCCCGATGTCCCGGCCGACGAGACCGACACGGCGGCGATCATCGACCTCGGCGCGCGCATGATCCGGGCGAACCGCGACCGCAGCGGACGCACCTTCACCGGCGACGCACGTCCGGGCCGTTCCACGTGGGTCTACGGCCGCGAGAACCGCGCTTGCCGCCGCTGCGGCACACGGATCCGCAGCGGCTCGCTGGGCGCCGACCCCACGCGCGAGCGCAACGTCTTCTGGTGCCCGACGTGCCAGAAGGCGCCCGCGACCTGACGCGGCGGACGATCTGTCGCACGCTCCCCTCTTTGCACGGGATCGGACCCGGATGCCGGCGAGGAAACGCCACGTTTTCCATACCGTTACACAACTCCGGACGATCTGTCGGGCGGCGAGCGGCCCGTCCGCGGATCGTCCGGTTCGCGCGCGCGACCATTGCACCGCCGGGGACCGCGTGTATTGAATGACGACAACATTCCACCGCCGGGCGCCGAGGCCCGACGCGATCAGGAGGGCCTCACGAGGTGACGACGGCGACCGAGACGGACACGGTGACGGGATCCGTCACGACCGAGGGCCGCGGGTCGGTCCACCTCGAGGGGATCACCAAGCGCTACGGCGACGCGGTGGCCGTCGACGACCTGTCGCTGTCGATCCAGCCCGGCGAGTTCATCTCCTTCCTCGGCCCCTCCGGCTGCGGCAAGACCACGACGCTGCGCATGATCGCCGGGTTCGAGCACCCCGACGCCGGCGACATCCGCATCTCCGGAGCGTCGGTGCTGAACGTTCCGCCGTACCGCCGCGACGTCAACACCGTCTTCCAGGCGTACGCCCTCTTCCCGCATCTTTCGGTCGCCGAGAACGTCGCCTACGGCCTCCAGCAGCGGCGCACGCCCAAGTCCGAGGTTCGCGATCGCGTGTCCGAAGCGCTGGACCTCGTGCAGATGCGCAGCTTCGGCGATCGCAAGGCGACGCAGCTGTCCGGCGGCCAGCAGCAGCGGGTCGCCCTGGCGCGCGCGCTCGTCAACCGTCCTGCCGTGCTCCTGCTCGACGAACCGCTGGGCGCACTCGACCGTCAGCTGCGCGAAGAGATGCAGCTCGAGTTGAAGCTCCTGCAGGCGCGACTGGGGATCACCTTCGTCTTCGTCACACACGATCAGGGCGAGGCGCTGTCGATGAGCGACCGCATCGCCATCATGCGCGCCGGTCGCATCGAACAGCTGGCCGACGCCGACACCGTCTACGCCCGGCCCGCGTCCGCGTACGTCGCCGCGTTCGTGGGGCAGCAGAACTTCTTCCGCGGCGACGTCGCCGAATCCGGCGCGGCGGTGGCGTCTGCCCACGCTCTCGTGCGCGGGACGGCGACCACTCTCAGCGGCTCGCGCGGCGAGGCCGCCGTCCGCCCCGAGTTCATCCGCATCGAGAGGGATGCCGCAGCCACCGCCGGCGAGGCCAACGTCGCCCGCGGCGAACTCATCGGCGTCTCGCACCTCGGCGACACCATGCAGTACCTGGTGCAGCTCGGCGGCGATCAGAGTCTGATCGTCCGCCGCCCGACCCCCGACGCACCGAGCCTGCGCGTGGGCGACGCCGTCGCCTGCACGTGGTCGGCGCAGAACGTCCTGCTGTTCCCCCTCGACGACGCCGCCGAAGAGGGCGGCTACATCGCCCCGCCCACCCGCTGACCGCCTCGCCGCCAGGCTCCGACCCGACCCAGGAGACCACGATGACCGACTCCCGTAACCCCCTGCGCATCCTCGCCCCCGAAGGCGCCGCACAGGTGATCGCACGCGAGGTCTCGCGCCGGCGCTTCCTGAGCATCGCGGCCATGACCGGCGGGGCCGCCTTCCTCGCCGCGTGCAGCAGCGGCGGCGGCACCACGCCGCAGCCGCAGGCCACCGGCGGCTCCCTCGAGAACAGCCTCTCGGTGTACACGTGGGGCGACTACGACTCGCCCGATGTGGTCGAGTCGTTCACCTCGGAGCTGGGGCCGCGCGTGACGCTGGACTCCTACTCGTCGAACGAGGAGCTGATCGCGAAGCTGATCGCCGCCAAGGGCACCTCGGGCTACGACATCGTCGTGCCCACCGGTGTCTTCATCCCGCAGATGATCGAGAACGGCCTGCTCCTCCCGTTCACCAAAGAACTGCTGCCGAACATGTCGAACATGGATCCGGCCTACCTCGGTCGCGCGTGGGACCCCGAGAACGAGTACTCCGTCTGCAAGGCGTGGGGAACGACCGGCTTCGTCTACGACAAGAACGTGATCACCCGCGAGCTGACTACGTGGGCGGACTTCTTCGACGCCGCGCAGAACGAGGCGAGCGGCAAGACGTCGATGTCCGACGACCCCGCCGGCATCCTCGGCGCCTACTTCTGGGCCAACGACATGGACTGGAACACCGAGGACCCCGCCGAGCTCGACGCGTGCGCCGACTTCCTGGTCAACACGATCGCCCCGCACATCTCGGCGTTCGACTCCTACGCCGGCAGCAACGCCATCCCCCAGGGCACCCACGCGCTCATGCAGTCGTGGAACGGCGACGCGCGTCTCGGACTCATGGAGTCCAGCGAGCCGGAACGCTGGCAGTGGGTGCTGCCCGGCCCCATCACGGAGCTGTGGATGGACAACTGGGCCATCGCCGAAGGCGCGCCGCACCCCGAGGCGGCCCACGCGTTCATCGACTGGTCGATGACCCCCGACAACCTGCTGCTCAACCTCGACTACATCGGCTACAACGTCGGCGGCAAGGACATGGAGCAGGCAGCCGAAGACGCGGGTCTGGAGATGCTCGACCTGATGTTCTTCACGCCCGAGCAGCTGTCGTCCATGAAGGAGCAGGTCCTCAACGACTCCCAGTCCCGCCGCGTCGAGATCTGGAACGAGATGAAGGCCGCCGCTGGTGCGTAGACGCCCCACCGGCGCCGCGCTCGCGATCCCGGCGTGGGTGTGGCTCCTGCTCTTCTTCGTCGCGCCCGTGCTGATGGTGGTGTGGTTCAGCTTCGGCTACAAGCCCGGCATCTTCGGCACGCACGCGAACGACATCCTGTCGTTCGACCGCTACGTCGAGGCGATGTCGCCGACCTTCTTCTCGACCTTCCAGAACACTCTGTGGGTCGGGGTGATCGGCACCATCCTCTGCTTCCTCATCGGCGCACCGGTGGCCTACTGGATGGCCTTCAAAGTGAAGCCCGAGCGGCGCGGCATCCTCATCGCCCTCGTCCTCGTGCCGTTCTGGACGAACTTCCTGGTGCGCACGATCGGGTGGCAGGTGATCCTGTCGCCCGAGGGCGCCGTGTCGGAGTTCCTGCAGGCCATCGGCCTGATCGGCGGCCCCCTCGACATCCTCTACTCCCGCACCGCGGTGCTGATCGGCGTGGTGTACAACTACCTGCCGCTCATGATCCTCCCGCTCTTCGTCGCCTTCGACCGCGTGGGCCCGGCCCTGCGCGAGGCTTCGAAGGATCTGGGTGCGGGGAAGGTCGCCACCTTCTTCCGGGTGACCCTGCCGCTGTCGCAGCCCGGCATCATCGCCGGAGTGCTGCTGGTGTTCATACCGTTGATGGGCGACTACATCACCGCGACCGTGCTGGGCGGCGCGAAGGGCAACATGGTGGGCCAGCTCGTGGCGAGCCAGTTCCAGACGGCGCAGAACTGGGCCCTCGGCTCGGCGATGGCGGTCGTGCTGATGCTCGTCATCACCCTCACGATCGCCGTCGCGGGCCTCATCGTGTGGCTCGTGTCGCTTCCCTTCCGCAGGCGCAACCGACTCGTCCTCGGCCCCGCCGCCGCGCCCGCAGGCGCCGTCCCCGCCCCTGCCGCGCAGAGCCCCGCCGAGGTGAACTCGTGAGCGAGACCAAGACCGAGACCATCCTCCGCCGCGAGGGGGCCACCGGCCCCAACCGCCGCAGTCGACTGGTGCGCAGGCCGTGGACGGACGTCGCACTGAACGTCTGGGGCGTTCTGGTGATGCTCTTCCTGTTCGCGCCGATCATCGTCATCGTCATCTACTCGTTCAACACCGGACGCCTCCTGGTCGCGTGGGACGGCTTCGGCATCGACGCGTTCCTGACCATCCTCGAAAAGCCCGCCATCCAGAGCGCGGTGCGCGTGTCGCTGATCACCGCCTTCATCGCCGCGATCATCGCGACCGCCCTCGGAACCCTCGCGGGCATCGCGATGGCCCGCTACCCGGGGAAGTGGACGTGGTGGTTCCTCGGCCTGCTGCTGTTCGTCTCGGTCACCCCCGAGATCGTCGACGCCGTCGCGCTGCTCCCGTGGATGGTCTTCCTCGGGCAGGACGTCGGGCTGTCGATGTTCAATGACGGCATCGTGCGTCTGTCGGTGGGCTCGTCGCTGTTCGCGACCGCGGTCGTCTCGTACATCGTCCGCGCGCGACTGGTCGGCCAGGACGCCAATCTCGAGGAGGCCTCGAACGACCTCTACGCCCCTCCCCTGGCCACGTTCCGGCGCATCACGCTGCCGCTGGCGATGCCCGCGGTCCTGGCGGGGTTCCTGCTGGCGTTCACCCTCAGCCTCGACAACACGATCATCGCCGCGTTCGTGCAGGTGTCGGGAACGACGCCCTGGCCGGTGTACGTCCTCAGCGCGCTGCGTTCGGGACTCCGGCCCGAGATCGCCGCGGTGTCGACCATCATGCTGCTGCTGACCCTCGTCGCCCTGGCCCTCGTCGCACTGGTGCTCAAGCGCGCCGGCGACAACGCCACGCAGATCGCCCGGACGATGACCGGGGGCTGACCGATGCCGTACGCCGATCTCGTGTTCACCGGAGGCCCGGTCTTCACGGCCGACGCCGTCCGCTCGCGGGCGACCACGGTCGCGGTGACGGGCGGCCGGATCGTCGCCGTCGGCGGCGATGACGTGCGGGATCTCGTCGGCCCGTCCACCGAGGTGGTGGACCTCGCGGGGCGCATGCTCATCCCCGGCTTCCAGGACGCGCACGTCCACCCGGTGTGGGGCGGACTCGACATGCTGCGCTGCGACCTGGCCGGGTTCCACACGGCGCCCGAGTACATCGACGCGATCGGCCGGTATGCGGCATCCCATGCCCAGGACCCGTGGATCCTGGGCGGCGGCTGGCAGATGTCGGCCTTTCCGGGCGGCACACCGACGGCGGCGCTGCTCGACACGGTCGTGGCCGATCGCCCGGCCTTCTTCCCCAATCGCGACGGCCACGGCGCGTGGGTGAACTCCGCGGCGCTCCGCCTGGCGGGCATCGACCGCGACACCCCCGACCCCGCGGACGGGCGCATCGAGCGCGACGCCGACGGCAACCCGTCGGGCACGCTGCATGAGGGGGCGATGGCGCTGGTGAACCGCCTCCTCCCCGAGGAGCCGCTCGAGCGCCTGACCGAGGCGCTGCTGGTCGGGCAGCGCCACCTGCACTCCTTCGGGATCACGGCGTGGCAGGACGCCATCGTCGGCAGCTACGGGGATGCCGGCGATCCCGGCCCCGCGTACCTGAAGGCCGCCTCGGAGGGCACCCTGACCGCGCGCGTCGTCGGCGCGATCTGGTGGGATCGCGCCCGCGGCATCGAGCAGATCCCGTCGCTGCGGGAGCGTCGCGAGCGATACCGCGGCGGACGCTTCGCCGCCACCAGCGTGAAGGTCATGCAGGACGGCGTGGCCGAGAACTTCACCGCCGCGATGCTCGAGCCCTATCACGACGGGCACCACCACCCGACCGACAACTCCGGCATCTCGTTCGTCGATCCGGCGGTCCTGAACGAGGCCGTCCCGCTGCTGGACGCCGAAGGCTTCCAGGTCCATTTCCACGCCATCGGCGACCGCGCCGTGCGCGAGTGCCTCGACGCCGTCGAGTCCGCCATCGCCCGCAACGGCCGCCGCGACAACCGGCACCACATCGCGCACATCCAGGTCGTGCACCCCGACGACATCCCGCGGTTCCGCGCGCTGGGCGTAGCGGCGAACATGCAGTCGCTGTGGGCCACGCTCGAGCCGCAGATGGTCGACCTCACCCTGCCGTTCCTGGGGCCCCGCCGCAGCGCCTGGCAGTACCCGTTCGGCGATCTGCTGCGCTCCGGCGCCGTGCTCGCGGCCGGGAGCGACTGGTCGGTGTCGTCACCCGACCCGCTCGCGGCCATCCACGTCGCAGTCAACCGCACGGCGGCGCCGGGCGAAGAGGGCGGCGACGAGCCGTTCCTCCCCGAACAGGCGATAGACCTCGCCACATCGCTCACCGCGTACACGGCCGGGTCGGCATGGGTGAACCACCTGGACGAGGTGACCGGCACGATCCGCGCGGGCGCCTACGCGGACGTCGCCGTCCTCGACCGCGACCCGTTCGCCGCCCCGGCGGACGAGATCGGCGAGACCCGCGTGCTGCAGACCTTCGTCGAGGGCGAGCGGGTGCACGCGGCCGCCGACGCCTAGCCCCGAGCCGCACCCCCGACGCCTTCGCCACTCCGCGACCGACCACACACCAGGGAAGTGATAGCCGTGGGCACCACGGTCTTCGAACGCCACCCCGCCTCCTCCTCCGCCGTCGCGCACAGCCTGCAGGACTCTCGTCAGAGCGTCTTCTGGCTGGACGACCTCCCCGCCGACCTCGTGCCGACGAGGCCGGCGCTGGTCGGCGAGCACACCGCCGACCTCGTGGTCGTGGGCGCCGGGTACACCGGCCTGTGGACGGCGCTGCATGCTCTGCGACGCGACCCCGCCGCGAACGTCGTGATCGTCGAGGCGCGCACCGTCGGGTGGGCGGCGTCGGGCCGCAACGGCGGCTTCTGCGAGGCGAGCCTCACCCACGGTCACGAGAACGGAGCGCGCCGGTGGCCGGAGGAGATCGCACAGCTCGAGCGCCTCGGCCAGGACAACCTCGACGCCTTCGAAGCGGACCTGGCTGCGTGGGGCGTGGACGCGCAGTTCGAGCGCGTCGGCGCACTGGACGTGGCCACCGAGCCCCACCAGCTCGCCTGGCTGCACGAAGAGCGCGACGCCCACCGCGCCGACACGGTGTTCCTCGACGAGGCGGCGGTCCGGGCATCCGTCGCCTCGCCGACGTACCTGGGTGCGGTGTGGCACACCCGAAGCAACGCCCTGGTGCACCCGGCCCGGCTCGCGGCGGGGCTGGCACGCGCGGCGGAGGAGCGCGGCGCCGTGATCTTCGAGGATGCGCCGGTGCGGGCCCTCGAGAACGCGGGGGCCGGCGTGCGCGTCGTCACCGCCGACGGCGCCGTCACCGCGCCCCGCGCGGTGCTCGCCACGAACGTGTTCCCGTCGCTTCTCCGGCGCAACGTCCTCATGACGGTCCCCGTCTACGACTACGTGCTGATGACCGAGCCGTTGAGCGCGCAGCAGTGGGATGCCGTGGGCTGGCGCGACCGCCAGGGCATCGGCGACATGGCCAACCAGTTCCATTACTACCGCCCGACGACCGACGGGCGGATCCTCTTCGGCGGCTACGACGCGATCTACCACTACGGCCGCCGCGTGCGCGCCGAGTACGAGGACCGTCCGGAGTCCTTCCGTCGGCTGGCGAGTCACTTCTTCACCACCTTCCCGCAGCTGGAAGGCCTGCGCTTCACCCACCGGTGGGCGGGCGCGATCGACACGTCCACTCAGTTCTGCGCCTTCTTCGGCACCGCACGCGCCGGCCGGGTCGCCTACGCCGCGGGCTTCACGGGTCTCGGCGTCGGCGCCGCGCGCTTCGCCGGCGACGTCATGCTCGACCTCCTGGACGGAACCCCGACCGAGCGCACCGAGCTCGAGATGGTGCGCCGCCGTCCGCTCCCCTTCCCGCCCGAGCCCGCGGCCGCCCTCGGCATCAACGCGACGCGGTGGTCCCTCGATCGTGCAGACCACCACGGGGGCCGGCGGAACCTCCTGCTGAAAGGTCTGGACGCCGTCGGACTCGGGTTCGATTCGTAGCCGGTCCGGGTCAGCGGCCTGCGCTGCGTCGGACGAGCAGTGCGAGGTGCAGCGCCGTCTGCGTCTCGCCGTCGTCGAGGTCGACGCCGAGAAGCTGCTCGATGAGGGCGATGCGCTGGTAGAACACCGAGCGGGACAGATGAGACGCCGATGCCGCCGCCGTGCGGTTGCCCGGGTGGGCGAGCATGGCTTCGAGGACGTCGAGCAGATCGCCGCCGCGGGCGAGGTCGTGGACGATGAGGGGCGACAGCATCCGCTCGCCGTGGTCGAGGACCCGGTGGTCGTCGCGGAGCGCCGTGACCAGCTGCACCAGCGGACGGTTCTCGGCGCGACGCAGCTGCGGGCCGCGGCCGGTGCGGCGGCGGCGCCCCCGGGCGAGGTCGACGGCCTCGTGCAGCGAGATCAGCGCGGTGTCGATGTCTTCCGCAGCACGGCCGACCGACACCACGACGCGCTCGGCGTCGGCCGCGGGGTCGATGGCCGCGCGAGCGAACGCGAGGGCCGCCGCATCGTCGAAGACGGCGTCGGCGGGCACCGACAGCAGCAGCGCGGACGCCGGAGTGACGACGGCGTCGGGCGCCGATCCGGTCAGCACCCGCGCGCGCAGTGCGCGGGCGGCAGCCTCTGCACCCTCCGCACTGACAGGTGCTCCGGCGACGACGACTCCGTAGAGCCGCGCACCGCGCACCGGCAGGCCCGCGGCCTCCAGCCGTGCGGCGGCGCCGCCCGCGCCCGCGAAGCGTCCGGCCAACAGCCCATCGACGAGGCGGCGTCGGCCGATCCGGCCCCACTCATCGAGATCACCGTCGGCGAGGCGCCCGACAGCGAGCGCGATCGCGCCCTGCTCGAGCACCGCCGTGCGACCGGCGGCGTGCTCGGGCCCGGGCAGGGCCAGAAGGTGCCCCCAGCGGATGCCGCGCGCCTCGACGGCGATGACCAGCCAGTCCTCGTCACCGGCCGGCAGCGCACGTTCGCGCCGGTGCTCGGCGCGCCGGTGCGCGGAGCGCGAGCGCAGCTCCCAGTCGGTGAACAGCTCGTCCTCGAGGGAGAGGGGCACCTCGGCGGCGACCACCTCGTGCGCGAGGTTCTCCAGAACGACCGGCGCGCCCAGCGTCTGCGCGAGCTGATGCACGATGAAGTCGGCGGGCGAGCCGCGCAGGGCGAGCGCGGTGAAGCGCTCGCGAACCTCGTCGCGAGCGCGCAGGGCATCGGTCTGGCCGGTGATGATCCGTCGGTGGACGGCCTCGGTGATGTTCACGAACTTCAGCTCGCGATGCAGGATGACCAGAGCGAGGTCCCGCTGGCGGGCCGCCTCGATCACCACCGCCGGTGTGTACTGGTAGTGGGTGCCGAGTTCGAGGATGACCCCCGACAGCCCCGCGTCCGCGAGCTCGTACATGAACGCGCGCAGCTCGTCGGTGTCGACCGGCCACGATTTTCCGGTGGACAGCAGCAGCTCGCCACCGTAGAGGAGCTTGCCGACACCGGCGTTGTCGGAGACGTGCAGCCACCGCACGCGGGCGTCCAGTGCGGCCCCGCCCACGACCACCTCCGGCACACCCTGCGCCACGGCGTCCAGAGCGATGACCTCACGCACCGTCGGCAGCGTTTCGGTGGCCGTCCTCGGGCTCGGACGTTCCGTCTGACTCGCCCGATCCTGTCGGTGTTCGAACACGGCGGGGCACCTCTTCCGGCTTGCGAGTTCGGGTCGTCGCCAGCCTATCCGACGGTCCGGTCGAAGTGTCCGGAAGAGCACCGTGCCGAACCGATCCAATCCGTCCATACCTCGTCGACGAAGAAGTGGCAAGACCGTGCATCCAAACCGGTGGATGCGGGGGAATGAATCTGTACAACGCCGAGTTCTACCTTTACTCGGCACCACCCGGCGCCGGAGGAGGAGATCGTGGGCAAGAACTACGTCGACATCGAGAACGACCGGGGCGAAACGCTGCGATACCGCAAGCACGCGAACGGCCGCGGATTGATCGCGCACGGGGCCAAGGTGCACGCCAGCGCCGTGGTCGAAGCCGGCGCGTACATCGAGCCGGGCGTGCAGGTCGCCGCGGGCGCCCGCGTGGGTCGCGGTGCGTGGATCGAGTCGGATGCCGTGATCGGGCCGGAGGCGGACATCGCGCCGCACGCCCACATCGGACCCAAGGCCGCGATCGGCGCCGGCGCGAAGATCGGCGTCCGCACGCAGATCGGCTCCGGAGCCCGTGTGGCCGGCGGTGCGCTCATCGGCGACGACGAGACGATCGGCGACGGCGAGCGCGTCGCGACCGACCGTCGCGGGCTTCGACTGGCCGCCTGAGAGGCATCAGCCGCACCGACGTCCGACGATCCGGCTAACGTTCCGGATGTGAAACGACCCCTCGCACCGGCGATCACCCGCGTGATCGCCGCGATGGCGGGGGTCGCTGTCTTGGTGGGCGCTGTCGTGGTGGGCGCTGTCGTGGTGGGCGCTGTCGCAGGGGGAATCGAGCGCACCGACCCGGCCCCACCGTCTCCTGAACGACCGCCCGCCACGGCAGGGATCCCCGCGCCGCCGGCGGGCGCGATCCGGCTGTCCGTCGAGGATGTCGTCGACGGCGACACGCTGCGGGCGCGAGCGCTGGACCCCGGCATCCTGGAGGTGGGAGCCTCGACGCGCGTACGCCTGATCGGGATCGACGCGCCCGAGGTGCACCCCGAGCTGCACTGCGGGGGACGCGAGGCGGCCGAACGACTGGCCGCGCTGCTTCCCGAGGGCTCGACCGTGTGGGCGGCTCCTGACGCCGAACTGCGCGACCGCTACGACCGCGCGCTGCTGTACGTGTGGGCGGAGGACGGCGGGTTCGTCAATCACGCGCTCGTCGCCGACGGACTGGCCACCACGATGGTGATCGCCCCGAACGACGCCTACGCCCCGCTCCTCGCCCGCGCCGAGCAGGACGCACGGGAGGCGGGCGCGGGATCATGGGCTTCCTGCGGCTGGTGACCTCGGGTCGCGGACCCCGACCGCGGGCTACGCGAAGAGCATCAGGACGAATCCGACCAGCGGCAGCGTGCCCTGCAGGAGCGCCGCGCGAAGATAGGCGCGTCCCGTCGTGGTCAGGACGAGCGCCGCGGCGGCCATCGATCCGAGTGAGAACAGCACGAGGGTCCGGCCGGCGACCTCGGCCGCCGTGCCGGGCGCGCCCGCCCAGAACAGCACGATCCCGATGACCGCGCCGATCGCGAGGAAGAGGTTGTAGAAGCCCTGGTTGTATGCCATCGGGCGCACGGTGTCGGCAGCAGCCTGGTCTTTGACGCCGAAGCGCCGCCAGATCGCGGGCCGGCTCCACTGCACGCTCTCCATGACGAAGATGTAGACGTGAAGCAGCGCGGCCAGCGCGGCGACGACCGTGGCGATGATCGCGATCATGAGGCGAACGATACGCCCGGGCTACGCTGAACGACATGGCGAAACGCGGCGGTGCCCCCCGCAGACCCCCACGACCGGGGCGTCCGGGCGGCGCGGGGCGCACGGGCGGTCGCGCCTCGGCCCCGAAGACCGGGGCCGCGAAGCCCTCCCGTCCTCGCTCGCGCACGGCACCCGATGCGCCAGCGCCGTCATCGCCCCTTCCCCCCGGCCCCTTCCGCCTGGGCGCCATCCCCGGCGCCACCCCCGGCAAGTGGATCGATGTGTGGCAGGAGCGGATGCCGGGCGTCGATCTGGTCCTCGAACCTCTCGCCGTGGCCGAACAGCTGCACGCGCTCGCGGAACGGACGGTCGACGCGGCCCTGGTGCGCCTGCCCCTGCAGGCGGACGACGTCCACGTCATCCGCCTCTACGACGAGATGCCGGTCGTGGTCGCCGCAGCCGAGTCTCACCTCACCGCGGCGGACGATCTCGCCCTCGCCGACCTGGCGGGCGAGATCGTACTGACCCCGCGCGACGACGTCCTCGGCGTGACCGTCCCCGGCGCCGTCGCACCCGCCTTCGGCGCCCCGGCCGACACCGCCGAGGCCATCGCGACCGTCGCCGCCGGTGTCGGGGTCGTCATCGTGCCGATGTCGCTCGCGCGCCTGCACCGCCGCAAGGACGTCGAATACCGTCCCCTGACGGACGGCCCCGTCTCGACGGTGGCCTTGGCCTGGCCTGTCGATGACCCGTCGCCCTTCGTCGAGACCTTCATCGGCATCGTGCGGGGACGCACGGCCAACTCCTCGCGCGACTGACCGTCGCCGCGCGCACGAAGAAGAGGGATGTCGCCGACCTGGGTCTCTGCGACATCCCCCGGAACGACCCGCGACGACCGCGCGTTCCTCGCGCCCCCAGCGGTCGTCAGCGCCCCCAGTGCCCGGGGTCCCCGCCTCCGAGCTGCGTGGGTCGTTCCGAAGTGAAGGAGCCCCGTACGGGCGCCCTGATACATCGACCGCGGAGAAGTTCTCCCGGTTCGTCAGAACCCCGCCCCGTGGGACTGGAAGGGCGCGATGATGCCGGTTCGAGCGGATGCCGCGGCGAGCGCTTCGGCGGGCGCGAGACCCGCGGCGAGCTCCGCGTGCATCGCCCCCAGCAGCTCGCACGCGGCGTCGTCGGCGACGACGACCGGGGCGGCCACCACGCAGCGGGTGCCCGCGTGGAGCCAGACGCGCGTCATGCCGATCGCCTCCTCGCCCCATCGCACCGACGAACGGCCGACTTCGCACGCCGACAGAACGACCGTGTCCGGCACGGTCGGGATGCGGTCGATGTCGTAGCCGAAGAGGGCGCCGTCGGCCAGCTCGAGACCCGAGAACAGCGGGTTGTCCACCGCGTGCCGGCCGTGGGCCGCGATGTGCAGGACGTCCACCTCGCCGGCGAGGCGGGTCACCGCGTCGACCCGGGCGTCGGCGTCGTCGAGCACCGTCGCCGCCGGCCACGACCGCGCGGCCCGCTCGATCTCCTCCCGCCCGCGTGACACCCGCGGTCCGACGGCGAACCCCGCGCGGGCGGAGGAGGCGGTGCCCGCACGCAGCGCCACCCACCTCGTCGCCGAGACGGCGAGGGTGAACACGCGGCCGCGCAGGGCCGGCAGCATCCCCCACGGCATGCCGTTGAGCACCCCGGGAGCGGTGATGACGAGTCGGCGCGCGTGGGTTCCCGCGAGCGCCGGCTCGACGAGCGCGCGGGAGAGGGTCTGCAGCCGGGCGTCGAGGGAGTCCTGCACGACACGGGCGAGGGGACCGGTGCGCACGGCTGCGCTGACGTCCAGGTCCGCCCGCAGCCCTGCCGAGGCCGAGCGCACGAGCGGCCAGTGGGGGATGTCGTGCACCTGCGCGCCCCGCGCGGTGACGACGACGCATGCGACGCGCTCGGCGCTCCAGACGTAGCTGAGCACCGCGGTGTCGTCGTCGAGGGCGGCCGCGACGGCATCCATCGAGGCATGCTCCTCGACGCCTCCTCCCCCGGTGTCGCTCCACTGCCGGCGTCGCAGGCGGTCGTGCAGCTCGACCGCTCGGGGGCTCGCGAGCCAGTCCGCGTCGCCGGCGTCGGCGCGCAGGGCACGCAGCTCGGCGAGGTCGGCCGCGGCGGCCGAGTCCGGCGAGGGACGCACGGGCACCACCCGCTGACTGAAGTGACGGGCCCGCTCAGACCATTCGAAGAGCACCTCGGGGCGCCCGGCGCGCAGCGCCGACGACAGCCCCGCCATCATGAGCGGCCGCCCGTGCATGACCACGGCGCTCTGCAGGTCGAGGCTGGCTGCGCTGACCTGCCACCGGGCCAGCTCGTCGAGCCCCTCGGCTGCGCGGCGTCGCGCCGGGGCCTCGCGTCCGGTCGCGAGGGCATCCCGCACCCGCACGCGATGGGCGAGGAGCCGTACGTCGATCGGCGCGTCGCGGGGAAGCCGGGGCGCGCGGGCGGGCAGCACACCGCGCAGGCGCCCTGCGAGCTCGACGGCGATCGCGTCGGCGGCGAAGCCGCGCGCGCGCAGGGACGCCGCCACCTGGACGATCTCGTCGGCGGGCGGCAGTCGCCGTGCCGTGGGCGCCGGGAGTCCGTCGCGGTCGACGACGCCGTCGGCGAGCTGCGCGCGCACCCGGACGCCGTCCGCGCGCGCGGCCCACGCCTCGCTGTCGACCGTGCGGAACCGGCGTGCGGCGGCGGCCGCGGTCCGCGCCGCGGCCGCCGGATCGTGGGCGAGGAGGGAGCGGGCCAGGTGCAGCTCGGCCTCGCCGCGCGCCTGCTGCATGCGGTGGGCGCCGAAGACGCGCGCCACGCGCTCCAGAGCGCGCTCGGCCTCGGTGGTGAGCCCGGCATCGCGCAGCACCTCGGCGCGGTCGAGATCGCAGATCGCGACGTTGACGGCCGAGGCGTGCTCCATGACGCCGCGCGCCTCGGCCATCGCCTCGAGAGCACGCACGAGGTCGCCCTCGAGCAGCGACACGTAGCCGGCGTTGTGGACCGCCATCGCCCGCTCGACCTCGTCGCCTGCAGCGGCGTAATCGGCGGCTGCGCGCTCGAGATCGGCGCGGGCGGCGGCGAAGTGGCCGGCCTGCATGTGCGCGACGCTGCGGTTGATGAGCATGGGCGTGCGGTGCTCGCGGTCGTCGCCGATGCGCGCGATCCCCCGGTCGAACCGGGCGACGGCGGCGGCGAGGTCGCCGCGCTCGAGGGCGAGCAGCCCGAGCTGTCCTTCGAGCATCGCCGAGGTGGTCGGCGACAGCCCCCGCTGCCGGAGGGCCTGCAGACACATCTGCTCCGCTGTCGCGGGATCCCCCTGCCGGATCACGAGCGCGGCGAGCGATCCGGTGATGCGCGCGCTCAGGTCCGGGTCGGACGACCGGTCGGCCGCGAGCTGCAGGAGCCGGCGCGCGGCCGCGTTCCGGCCGGCGTTCAAATGGCCCCGTCCGCGCTTGTACAGCTCCGTCGCCGAAAGCGTCATCCCCTCAGCATGGCCCGCCGCTCACTCCTGACGCGAGTGGTCCGCCTGCGCGAGGGATTCCCGCACGCGCGACACCGCCTCGTCCCACACGAGGCCCTCGCCGCGCATCCGCGCGATCCTCCCCGCGACCACCGGCGCCGCGAACGACGTGCCGCTCCACACCGCGAAGCCCCCGCCGAAATCGTCGGCGTCCAGAGTCTCGCGACGACGGTGGAACCGGTCGTCCCGCATCCCGGCCTGCACGCTCCCCTCGAACGACACCGGCACGGTCGAGACCAGCGAGACGCCCGGCGCGTAGACATCCACCCAGTCGCCGACGTTCGAGAACATCGCCACCGATGTGCCCGAGGGATTGAGCGCCCCCACCGCCAGGTGTCCCGGATCATCGGGAGCCAGCGAAGCCGGCGCCGCCGGACGATCGGTGGCCTCGTTGCCCGCCGAGCACACGACGACGCACTCCGTTCCCCGGATCCTCTCGAGCAGCCGCCCGATCTCCGACAGCGTCTGCGCCTCGCCGGGGGTCTCGTGGAAGAAGCCGAACGACAGGTTGAGCACCGCGACCGGAGTCTTCGCCATGAACTGCAGGAGGCGCCCGAGGGCGGCGATCACTTCGCTTTCGAGGATGATGCCCTCGCCGTCTGCGATGCGGATCGGGAGGATGCGCGCGTCGGGGCACTCCTGCCGGATGAGACCGGCGATGAACGTGCCGTGGCCGGCCGCATCGTCGAGGAGTCCGTCCAGCGGCTGACCGAGCGTGGGATGCCGCTCGGGGTCGGTGGCGGGGTCATCCAGCCCGATCGGCTCGCCCCCGTCGAGGTACGGAGGCACCAGGACGTCGCCGCGGAACCACGGATGGGTGCCGCACCCGGTGTCGAGGATAGCCACCACCGGACGATCCTTCGCCGACGACCTGCGGGGCTCGGGTCCCACGTAGGTCACCGGCTGCCTCCCGCCGAACCCGAGGGCGGCATAGCTGTCGATGCCCACTCCGGCGGCGTTCGCCTTGAACGGGTTCGCCTTGAACGGATTCGCCTTGAACGGGTTCGCTTTGAACGGATTCGCCTTGAACGGGTTGAGGCCCATCGAGTCCGTGCTGATCACGTGGTTCAGGCTCACACCGTCGGCCGCGCCGTTGAGCCGCGCCTGGCGCAGGATCTGCCACGCGTCCGGCGTCGTGGCCGGCCGCGTGCGGTCGGGGGCGGTGGTGATCCTCACCCGCACCGACTGCGCCGCCCCCGTCGTCCGCTCGCTCCACTCCGGCAGAGGGTCCGAGAGCCCCGGGAACTCCAGCTGCCAGCCGGCCGCCCTCGCGAGCTCTTCGATGTCGCCGAGGTCGTTCACGGTGCGTCGCTCGGTGTCGACGAGAAGCTCGTCGGCGACGTAAAGGGTGGGGAAGACCGTCCCCTTCGGCTCCCCCGCCGGATCGAGCTCCGCGATCCGCAGTGTCTCGCTGTCCTGCCAGCCCATGCGATTCCCCTCTTCTGGCGATCCGTCTCGCCGGTCACACCTCGAACTGCGGCGTCTGGAAGTCCTTCAGCTCGCCGCCGGCGTCGCGGACGACGATCCGCAGCCGCGAGACGCCAGGCGGAACATCCTCGAAGGCGAACCGGCCGTGCTCACTCGGATCGGCCGACCATTCGCGTTCTCCCTGCACGACCCGCACGGCGAGGGCCTCGGCGTCGGACCAGCCGTCGATGCGGCGTCCGCCGCCCTCGGTCGCCGTCACGTGCAGCAGCACGGTGGTCTGCCCGTCGCTGAACTGCAGCGTGGCCGTATCGGTCTCACCGCGGACGGCGGCGAGCGCCGACCCTTCGACGAGGGTGAGCAGCGCGTACTCGCGCGACAGATCCTCCACGGCGACAGCAGCGACCATCCGGTCGACCAGGTCGGCCGGTACCGGATCGACCCGCTCCCACACCGCGCGCAGCCGTGCGAACAGGGCCGCGTCGGCGGCGAAGTCCTCATTCACCATGGTCGTCCTCCTTCCACCCGGCACCGGCCAGAGCGGTGCGGAGCTTTCCCAGACAGCGCTGCCTCGTCGGGCCGATGGAGCCCACCGGCATCGACAGGTCCGCGGCGATGCGGGCGTAGTCGGGGCGCTCCTCGAACGCGACGATGCGCAGCAGCCGCCGGCAGCGTTCGTCGAGCGTCCCCACCGCATCCCACAGCCGACGGGTCTCGTCGTCGTGGGCAGCGGTCTGCTCGGCGGATTCGTGGACGGGGAGGTGCGGTTCGAGGGTCGCCGTCTCGGCGGGGTCGGCGCGGCGCTGCAGCTTGCCGACGCGCCATGCCTCGCGCCTCGCGCACATGGTCAGCCACCCCGACACCGCCTGGGCGTCCACGATCGACGCGTGGCGACGCACGAGCGTCAGCCACGTCGTCTGCACGACGTCCTGGGCGAGGGCGTGGTCGAGGCCGTAGGAGCGCACGACGTGCCACAGCGGCGGAGTCATCAGTCGCACCAGGTCGTCCATGGCGCGCGCGTCGCCCTCGCGCCAGCGCACGAACAGCGCGGCCGCTCGCTCCCAGCGCGGCGGCTCGGCTCCTTCGACGGGCGCGTCGGGTTGCGCATGCGTCATGACGCCCATTGTGTCCACACCGATACAGAGTGCGATAGGGGGCCCGTGATACATCGCGCGGGCGCCGTTCGCGGCATCCGATGACGAACGACGTCGGGCGCCGCCGGCACGTCGCCGGGCGCGGCCTAGAATCTTCGGCATGACGACCGCTCCGCTGCTCTACGTCTGCGCGCGGCCGCAGCAGGACGCCGCGCACGCCGAGTACGAGTCCTTCCGTCACGCGATGGGGCTGGCGACGTCGCAGCTGGACCGCCTCGATCTGGTGCGCGAGCCGCTCCCCGGGGACGTTCTCGATCGCCACAGCGGCATCGTCGTGGGCGGGAGCCCCTTCAATGTCACGGATCCGGAATCGACCAAGACCGACGCTCAGCGCGGAGTCGAAGCGGGGCTCGAGCGGATCGCCGCCGGCATCGCCTCGGGGGACGGACCCGCGGCGATGTTCACGTGCTTCGGAATCGGCGTGGTGACCCGGATGCTGGGGGGCGAAGTCAGCCGCGCCTTTCCCGAGGACACCGGTCCGGTGACCGTGGCCCTCACGTCCGCGGGAACCCGCGACCCCCTCTTCGGCGAGCTCGCGCCGCGCTTCGAGGCGCTCACCGCGCACAAGGAGGGGACGGGAGTCCTGCCTCCGGGTGCGGTGCAGCTAGCCTCCGGCAGCGGGTGCCCGGTTCAGGCGTACCGGATCGGCGACCGCCTGTACACCACGCAGTTCCACCCCGAGCCGACGCCCGAGGCGTTCGTTGCGCGCATGACGGTGTACCGCAACGACGGCTACTTCGACGCCTCGGCGTTCGACGAGGTCGCGGACCGCGTGCGCGCGGCATCCGTCAACGAGCCGCAGGAGCTCCTGCGGCGGTTCGCGCGCCGATTCGGCCCTTCCCCGAGCGACCTTCCCGCGTAGACCGCAGCCAGAAGGCCACGCCGGCGACGAGGATCACCAGGGCCACCACGATGGCGGTGGCTCCGATCACGGCGCTCGGCGGCTCGTCGGCCAATCGGCCGACGGCCAGCCACGACAGGCCCCACGTCAGCGCCAAGGTGGGCGCCAGCCGTCCCGACAGCGCAGCGATGGAGACTCCGATCACCGCGACGACGGCGAGCACCGCGACGCCCCACAGGTCGGCGGCGTCCGCCCACGACGGATCGCCGATCTGTGTGAGCCACGCTGTGGCGTTCGCCACCGTGGCCAGCGTCACCCAGCCGAGGTGCAGACCGGTCACGCCGTCGATGAGGATGCGTCCCACCCAGCCGCGCGGGGGCGCCACCACGACCGCGCGCCGGAAGGTCAGGGCGAGCGCGATCAGCAGCACGACGATCATCAGCACGGTCAGCGGCAGCGTCAGGAACTGCGCCGTCACCAGCCACAGGCCGTTGAGCACCATGGTCGCCGCGATCCACGGGCCGAGCGCCCGCTGACGCTCATCGGTGCGCTGCCCGGGCAGCGCCTGCCAGACGGTGTAGGCGATCAGTCCGAGGTAGATGACCGACCAGATCGAGAACGCCTGCGTCGCCGGAGCGAGGTACGACCCGTCGGCATCGAGGGCTCCGTCCTGCAGATCCTGCACGGGAGTGCCCCCGAACAGGCCAGTTCCGACCATCGCGGCGATGAGCATGAAGCACGCCGCCGCGATGACACCGATCTGGCGGACGACGTCACGCGGTTCACCGTTCATGATGACGAACCTACGACCGTCGCGGTGCACCTGCACCCGCTTGACACGGCGTCATCGAGCTGGCAAACGGATCCAGGACGCGCCGGGCGGCGGATTCAGGACGCGCCGGGCGGCGGGTTCAGGACGCGCCGGGCGGCGGGTTCCGCAGCAGCTCGATGCGCTCGGCGAGGTACCCGTCGAGGGGACGATAGCCTCCCGCGGCACTCCAGCGGACCGACGGCACACCGTCCACCGAGGCGAGCGGCCCCGACGCGCCACCCTCGGCGAGGACCTCGGGATCCAGCATCCGCCACCCGACGTGCACCACGGCGCCCTCGTCGAACCCGCCCCGGTGCGCCGCCGCGGCCCGTTCCGCCCGGTCGCGCTGGGACTGCGCGGTGTATCCGCGCCGCGCCTCGCGCCGGGCACGCACGATCTCGCCGGTGGCGAGCACCGCGTCGTCGGTGAGAAGCAGCACACCGAGATGCCAGGCGGTCCCGGACGGGACGATGCGGGACGCCCGGGCGACGCCGAGGATGCGCCGCGGCGTGACGACGCGGCCGAGGGCCTCGCGCGGGGCGCCGGCCAGCTCTGCGCGTGCGGCGTCGAAGAGGGCCGCGGCCGTCGTCACACGCCCTCCACCGCGGGCGCGGGCGCGGGTGCGGGTGCGGGTGCGGTCGGGTTCACCCGCTCAGGCTAGCGCCGGTCTCCGCGACGGGAGGTCGCGGGGAGCCCGAGCGCGAGCCGTCACGTGTGTCGGATGCCGCGCCCCGAACCCGACAGAACTGACGGCTCACGAATCGCCCCACCGCCCGCAGGGCCGGGCGGGCGAGAAGTCGAGCGCGAGCCGTCACGTGTGTCGGATGCCGCGCCCCGAACCCGACAGAACTGACGGCTCACGAAACCGCGAGCCCACGAGCCCGGGCCCCGCCGCGCGCGCCGTCAGAGTTCGACGACCCGGCCGTTCCCACGCGGAGCGGGGCCGCGGATCGCGCGGTGCAGCCGCAGCATCCGCTCGTCGAGTTCGGCCGCGGTGTCGGCGGCGTCTTTCAGGCTGGCCAGCAGCTCGGGCGGAACCCTCGTGTCGAACTTGTAGTAGATCTTGTGCTCGAGGCTCGCCCAGAAGTCCATCGCGATCGTCCGGAACTGCACCTCGACGGGCACGGCGATCCGGCCGGTCGACAGGAACACCGGGACCTCGAGGATGGCGTGCAGGCTCTTGTACCCATTGGCCTTGGGCTCGGCGATGTAGTCCTTCACCTCGAGCACGCGGACGTCGTCCTGCTCGGTGAGGAGGTCGAAGAGGCGGTACACGTCCGTGGTGAAGCTGCAGGTGAGGCGCACCCCGGCGATGTCGGTGATGTGCCGGCGGATCGACGCGAAGTCGGGCTCGACCCCTTTGCGCTGCACCTTGTCGAGGAGGCTGTCGGTGGACTTCAGCCTGCTCGTGACGTGCTCGATCGGGTTGTAGTCGTGGGTGAGGAGGAACTCGTCGCGCAGGATCGCGATCTTCGTCTCGATCTCCTGCATGCCGAAGCGGTACTCGAGCAGGAACCGCTGCATGTCGTCCCGCATCGTCCGCAGCTGCGAGGCCGAGAGGGTGATCGGATCGTCGCTGCTCGCCGCGTGCGCCAGGGGCGCGGAGGTCGCCATGCCCGGCACGTTACGGAACGCGGCTACGAGAGCCCTGAGAACCGGTCACTCCGCGGGGACGTCGCGCTGTGCCGCGTCGGCCTGACGACGGGCCTCTCCTGCACGGGATGCCGCGGCCGACGCCCGCCGCTCGAGATCGGCCAGCTTCTGCCTGGCGGACTCCGCTTCCGCCTCGACGCGGTCCAGGTCGCGCCGCAGCTCGGCCGCGCGTTCGTCGAGGTGATCGACGCGCTCCTGGGCGCTCGCGCGGGCGGCGCCGGCACGGGCGGCTTCGCGCTCGGCCTCGCTCGCCGCACGGTCGGCCTCGCGCGCGGCTTTCTCCGCCGCCCGGCGCGCGCGACGCTGCGCGAGGTCGTCCCGCGGCGGCGGTGCGACGATCCCCGGAACCGAGCCGCCCACGGCCGCGTCGAGGTCGGCGGGCTCGAACGCCCCCGCCTCGAGCGGGGCCACCAACCGCCCGGTCATCACCGCGGCCGCCGCGCCGGCATCCATGACCGCGGCATTGATGGTCTTGGCGATCGCATCCTTCGTCGCGGCGCTCACGGCGACCCCCTGCGACGCGGCGAGGTCGGCTGCGCGCGCGGCGAGCGCGCCTACCAGAGCGCGCCGTTGGCCGCCGAGACGCGACAGTTCGGCGGCATCGAGGTCGTCCTGCGCTTCACGGAGCGCGGCCGACAGCTCCAACGCCTCGCCGAGCTGACCGTCGCGGGCGAGCAGGTTCACCGCGAATGCCGCCGCCACGGGTTTGCGGAGTGCGGCGATCCGCTTCGACAGAGGCGCGCGGGATGCCGCGGCGCGCGCATTCCGTGCCCCGGTGAACTCCGCGGGCGGCAGCCCGTAGAGGTCGTCGGCGACGGCGTCGAGGTCGGCGCCGTCGGGGTCGGCTTCGGCGGCGGCAGCTCCATCACCGTCGGTCGGTTGCGGCATCCGCCCATTCTGCCGCCCCGACCCGGCCGGGTGGCAGACCCGCACCGCCGGCGCCCCTCGTCGCCACTGCGGGACATGAGGTCGCGGACGTCGTGTCCGTTCAACGGGGCCGACACCGCGGCGCGATCGAACGCGTCGCGCGCGCTGCCACTCATGCGAGCGATAGACCGCACGCGCCGCCTGCCCCAGAACGGCGGGGGCGGTCAGTCGTCCGCGAAGGCCGCGGCCTGGCGGGCGGCGCCGAGTGCCACGTATTCGCCCGGCTCCGGCACCTCGACCTCCAGTCCCAGCACCTGCGGCGCGATCGCGCGCACCGCCTCGGACTGCGCTCCGCCGCCGATGAGCAGAGCCCGCTCGAGCGGGACGCCCAGACCGCGGAGGGCGGCCAGCCCCGCGCCGAGACCCGACAGCATCCCCTCGACCGCGGCGCGGGCGAGGTTCTCGCGCGTGGTCGAGGCCAGGGTCATCCCGGTGAGCGAGGCCGTGGCATCCGGCAGGTTCGGGGTGCGCTCGCCCTCGAAATAGGGCACGAGCGCGAGCCCGCCGGCGCCCGGCTCGGCGGCCAGGGCCAGCCGGCTGAGCTCGGCGTGGTCGACGCCCAGCAGGCGCGCCACGGCGTCCAGCACGCGGGCGGCGTTGAGCGT
Organism: Microbacterium sp. ARD31; assembly: GCF_031844425.1. NCBI lineage: Bacteria > Bacillati > Actinomycetota > Actinomycetes > Micrococcales > Microbacteriaceae > Microbacterium > Microbacterium sp. ARD31. Next base: position 274,797 of record NZ_JAUZVE010000005.1, on the reverse strand, counting down.
GGCCACCAGCGGGAGGAAGCGGCCGGTGCAGTCGGCGAACCCCGCGACGGTCCCGGTCGGGTCGATCGTGCGCTGCTCGCTGACGGCGAAGACGGTGCCGCTCGTTCCGATCGACACCACGACGTCGCCGGGTCCGGCGCCGAGGCCCAGGGCGGCTCCGGCGTTGTCGCCCGCGCCGCCGCCCACGCGGCGTCCGTCGGCGTCGGTCACCGACTCCGCGGGGCCCAGCACGCGCGGCAGCACCGCGTCGTGCCCGAGGGCCGCGGCGAGGAGCTCGCGGTCATAGCCACCGGACTCGGGATTCCAGTAGCCGGTGCCCGAAGCATCCGATCGATCGGTGATGAGCTCATCGAGCACCGGACCGCGCGGGGATTCGCCCGCCGGACCGAAGCCCCGCAGCCGCCATGTGAGCCAGTCGTGGGGCAGCGCGACGGCCGCGACCCGCGCGGCGCTGTCGGGCTCGTGGTCGCGCAGCCAGCGGAGCTTGGTGATCGTGAAGGACGCCACCGGCACCAGCCCCGTGCGATCGGCGAGCGCGTCGGCGCCGAACTCCGAGATCAGATCGGATGCCGCACCCGCCGACCGCGTGTCGTTCCACAGCAGCGCGGGACGGATGACCCGGCCGTCGGCGTCGAGGACGACCATGCCGTGCTGCTGGCCCCCGATCGCCCACGCTCGCACGTCGTCGAGGCCACCGGCATCCTGGATCGCGGCTTCGAGCGCCGTCCACCACGCCGCCGGATCGACCTCGGTGCCCGCGGGGTGCGTCGCGCGCCCCTGCCGCACGATGGCCCCCGTCGCCGTGTCCACGACGACGACCTTGCACGACTGCGTCGACGAGTCGACTCCCATCACCAGCGTCATCGCCACTCCTGTGTCGTCGGTTCCTGCCGTCGGTTCCTGGCCGCGAGAGTACATCTGCGCGACGAGAGGGCGGGGGCGCCCCGTCCTCTCGTCCGCCAGATGTACTCTCGCGGTCCCGGTCGGTCAGCCGCGGGCGCCCATGAGGTGCTCGGTGGCGAGCTGCTGCAGGCGCACGAAGCCGAAGCCCTTGCCGCCGAGGTAAACCGACGGGTCGAAGTCCTCGTAAGCGCTGCGGTCGGCGAGCAGGTCGTCGTAGGACTCCCCTTCGCCGAGCGTCGGCTGCGACAGCTCGAACACCTTCGCCGCCTCGAGCGCCTCCTGCACCCCGGGGTCGGCACGGAAGGCCGCCGCGCGCTCCTTCAGCAGCAGGTAGGTGCGCATGTTGGCCGCGGCGGAGTCCCACACGCCCGTCTCGTCCTCGGTGCGCGAGGGCTTGTAGTCGAAGTGACGGGGACCGTCATAGGCCGGGCCGCCGTTCGGGCCGCCGTTCTCGAGCAGGTCGACCAGGGCGAAGGCGTTGTGCAGGTCGCCGTGACCGAACACGAGGTCCTGGTCGTACTTGATGCCGCGCTGGCCGTTGAGGTCGATGTGGAAGAGCTTGCCGTGGTACAGCGCCTGCGCGATGCCCGCGGCGAAGTTCAGTCCCGCCATCTGCTCGTGGCCGACCTCGGGGTTCAGGCCCACCAGTTCGGGGCGCTCGAGCGAGTCGATGAAGGCGAGGGCGTGACCGACCGTGGGCAGCAGGATGTCGCCGCGCGGCTCGTTCGGCTTCGGCTCGATCGCGAAGCGCATGTCGTAGCCCTTGTCGGTCACGTAGTCGCCCAGCAGGTTGACCGCCTCGCGGTAGCGCTCGAGTGCCTGGCGGACGTCCTTGGCGGCGTCGTACTCCGCGCCCTCGCGCCCGCCCCACATGACGAAGGTCGTCGCGCCGAGCTCAGCGGCCAGGTCGATGTTGCGCAGAACCTTGCGCAGCGCGAAGCGTCGCACGTCGCGGTCGTTCGAGGTGAACCCGCCGTCCTTGAACACGGGGGCCGAGAACAGGTTCGTCGTGACCATCGGCGCCTTGAGGCCGGTCGACTCGAGCGCGCCCTTCAGGCGGTCGATCTGGGTCTGCCGCTCGGCGTCGGTCGAGCCGAACGCGAACAGGTCGTCGTCGTGGAAGGTCAGGCCGTAAGCGCCGAGCTCCGCGAGCTTCTCGACCGCGTGCACGACGTCGAGCGGGTGGCGCGTCGGGCCGCCGAACGGGTCGGTTCCGTTGTAGCCGATGGTCCAGAGGCCGAACGTGAACTTGTCGGCGGGAGTGGGGGTCGGGGTGGGCATGGCGCTCCTTCGCGGGTTTTGTTGCTGGAAACAACCTATAGCATTCCGGATGCCGCGTCCACCGGCATCCGTCGATTCAGACCGGAGTCGCGTCGACCTCGGCGGTGAGGTGGCGGCGGTGGTCCACGATGCGAGTGGGACCGACGAGGCGGACCGTCTGCGCCGAGACGAGGTCGCCGCTGGAGCGGCCTGCCGACAGCACCAGCTCGCCCGCCTCGACCACACGGTCGCCGGAGGCTGCGGTGTAGACGGCGAGGTCGGCGTGGACCGCGAACTCGACGTCCGCCGACGCACCCGCCGCCAGCGGCACACGGGCGTACGCGATGAGCTTCTGCACCGGGCGCGCGACCGACGCGACGGGGTCGTGCAGATAGAGCTGCACGACCTCGACGCCGGCGCGAGACCCGGAGTTGGCCACCCGCAGCCGAACGCGCACGATCCCGTCGGTGTCGATCTCGTCGCGGTCGACGAGCAGGTCCGACCACGTGAAGCTCGTGTAGCTCAGCCCGTGGCCGAACGGGAACGCCGGAGTGGGGTCGATGCTCGAGACGTCCGACCGCTGCGCGAGACGGGCCGCGAGGTAGGTCGAGGGCTGGGTGCCCGGCGTCGCCGGGACGCTCACCGGCAGTCGCCCGCTCGGGTTGACGCGTCCGCTGAGGACGCCGGCGATCGCACCCGCGCCCTCTTCGCCGGCGAAGAACGCCTCGACGATCCCCGCGGCCTCGTCGCTCGCGCGGCCGAGAGCGTACGGGCGTCCGGCCAGCATCACCGCGACGGCCGGCGTTCCGGCATCGAGCACCGCGTCGACCAGCTGCTGCTGGGCTCCGGGCAGCGCCAGGGTCTCGATGTCGCAGCCCTCGCCGCTGGTGCCGCGTCCGAACAGTCCCGCGCGGTCGCCCAGCGCCAGGATCACCACGTCTGCGGCCGCTGCGAGGCGGACGGCCTCCGCGATCCCCGAGGTCTCTCCGCCGTCGACGGTCGTCCCGGCGGTGTGCGCGATGCGCGCGTCCGGGAACTCCGCGCGGACGGCCTCGAGGAGCGTCGGGATCCGGATGCCCATCTCGACCCCCGGATGCTGCGTGACCACGTGCGTGGGGAACGAGTAGCAGCCGAGCATCGCGTAGGGGTCGTCGGCGTTCGGGCCGATCACGGCGATCGACGCCGGCCGGTCGAGCGGCAGCGTGCCGTCGTTGCGAAGGAGCACGACGGCGGCCTCGGCGAGCTCGGCCGCGAGGGCGCGGTTGCCCGGGGGGTCGAGGTCGATCGTGGCGCGCAGCGCCTCGGGATCGGCGAGGTCGGCGCCCGCGAGCGCCGGCGGCACCGGCGTCCAGTCCGGATCGAGCAGACCGAGCTCGGCCTTCTGCCGCAGCACGCGGCGCAGCGCCGTGTCGATGAGGTCGAGCGGGAGGATCCCCTCCTCGACCGCGCGCCGCAGGGGCTCGCCGAAGGTCTTCACCGTGGGCAGCTCCACGTCGATGCCCGCTCGCAGCGCGGCGCCGGCGGCTTCGGCCCAGGTCCCGGCCACCCCGTGCAGCAGCTTCAGGAAGGCGACCGAGAAGTAATCGGCGACGACGGTGCCCTCGAACCCCCACTGGTCGCGCAGGAGCCCGGTCAGCAGGGAGCGGTCGGCGGCGACCGGCACGCCGTCGACATCGCTGTACGAGTTCATGACGCTGCGGACGCCGCCCTCTCGGACGGCCATCTCGAACGGCGGCAGCAGCACGTCCTGCAGCTCACGCCGCCCCACCGACACGGGAGCGAGGTTGCGGCCGCCCTTGGACGCCGAGTAGCCGACGAAGTGCTTGAGGGTGGCCACGACGCCGGCCGACTCCACCCCGCGCACGTACGCCGTGGCGATGGTCGCCACGAGGTGCGGATCCTCGCCGATCGTCTCCTCGACGCGTCCCCAGCGCGCGTCGCGCACGACGTCCAGGACGGGGGCGAGCCCCTGGTGCACGCCCACCGAGCGCATGTCGTCGCCGATGCGGCGAGCCATCCGCTCCACGAGCCCGGGGTCGAACGTGGCGCCCCACGACAGCGGCACCGGGTAGGCCGTCGCCCCCCACGCGGCGAAGCCGGCGAGACACTCCTCGTGCGCGAGTGCGGGTATCCCCCAGCGCGAGGTGGCGCGGATGCGCTCCTGGGTGCGCATGAGCGACACCGCCCCCAGCGCGGCGTCCACCGGCCGGGTCCCGAAGGGGCGGGTCAGCTGACCCAGTCCGAGCGGCAGCAGCTGATCGAGGTCGACGACCTCTTCGACGTCGTGCTGGTGCGGGGCGACGTCGCCGCCCTCGTCCGACGCGCCGACCCACACCCCGTAGAGCTGCGCCAGCTTCTCCTCGAGGGTGAGCACCGACACCAGTCGCTCGACCGGGTCATCGCCGTCGGAGAGGGCGGGGTCTGCGCTCCATTGCGCGGTCGAAACTTTCATTGATCACCTTTGATGGTTCGACGGTCCAAGGGCGTTGATCCACGGCAAACGATTGATTCACTACCGGAAAACGCCTACGTTAACGTTTACATTACAGGCGACAGTTTCGAAAGCAAGGGTGCGGATGCCGGTGACGACGACGTCAGATCGCGGTGGTGCGCGCGCCCGTCGAGCCGCGGTGAACGAGCGTCGGCACGATGAGGCGGCGCACGTCGGCGTGAGCGTCCGCACGGTCGACGCGGGCCAGGAGAAGGTCCACCGCCGAGCCGCCCATGTCGCGCAGGTCGACGCCCACGCTCGTCAGACCGGGGGTCGAGAGCTCGGCGACGTAGGTGTTGTCGAAGCCGATCACGCTGATGTCGCCCGGCACCCCGACCCTGAGTTCCGCCCACCCGGCCAACAGCCCGAGAGCGACGACGTCGTTGTAGGCGATGACGCCGGTCGCGCCGTCCTCGCGCACCGCCGCGGCGGCGCGGCGACCGCCCGCCGACGTCGGCTCGGTGCCGTTGAGCTCAACGAGCACCGTGTCCTCCGCCTCGGCGACGGCCTCCCGGATGCCCGCGAGGCGGCGTCCCTGCGACCACGACCGTTCGGGTCCGCCGACGTACAGCAGGCGGCGGTGCCCGAGCCCGCGAAGATGGTCCACGGCCGCGCGCACGCCGGCTCGCTCGTCGATGGTGACCGAAGGGGTGAGCGGGGCCCGCTCGCCCAGGTCCCGGTTGATCAGCACGGAGGGCACGGCCTGCACGACGGCCAGCAGCGCGTCGTCCTCGAGGCGCGACGATGCCAGGATCACACCGTCGACCTGCGAACGGAGGGCGGTGAGCTCCTCGGCCTCGACGTCCGCCTGTTCGGCGGTGTCGACCACCACCAGTCCGTACCCCTGGGCGCGCGCGGCGGCCTGCGCGCCCTTCGTGAGCGCCGCGAAGTAGGGGTTCTCGATGTCGGGGACCACGAGGGCGACGACACCCGTCCGCCCGCGACGCAGACTCCGCGCGGCGCGATTGGGGCGGTAGCCGAGGGCGTCGATGGCCGCCTGCACCCGCTCGCGTGTCTCGGCCGACACCACCTGCGGTTCCCGCAGCGTCCGCGAGACCGTGGCGATCGACACGCCCGACAGCCGGGCGACGTCGTGGACGGTCACCATGCGCGACCACCTCGCTCGAGCGGAATCGGCCCGTCCACCGCGCGAAGCGGGACGACGCCGTCAGGACCCTCCGATCCTAACGTCCCCCTCGGGAGGAGACCGCGATGACCGCCACCATCCGCAGCGCCGAGGTGCTCATCTCGAGCCCGTCGCGGAACTTCGTGACCCTGCGCCTGACCACCGAGGACGGCGTGGTCGGGCTGGGAGACGCCACCCTGAACGGCCGTGAGCTCGCCGTGGCCTCCTACCTGCGAGACCATGTGGCGCCTCTGCTCATCGGGCGGGACGCGCACCGCATCGAGGACACCTGGCAGCTCCTCTACCGCTCGGCGTACTGGCGGCGCGGTCCGGTGACGATGACGGCGATCGCCGCCGTCGACATGGCGCTGTGGGACATCAAGGGCCGCCTGACCGGACTGCCCGTCTACCAGCTGCTCGGCGGCGCCTCGCGCACCGGCGCCCTCGTCTACGCGCACGCCTCGGGCGCGGACCTCGAGGATCTCGGCGACTCCGTCCGGGCGCGGCTGGCGGAGGGATACCGTGCGATCCGGCTCCAGGTGGCGGTACCCGGCATGGGCTCGGGCTACGGCATCTCGTCGGGCCGCAGCACCGGCGGTCGGTACGCGTACGAGCCCGCGAAGCGGGCCGGACTCGCCGTCGAGGAGGGGTGGGACTCCGCGCGGTATCTGCGCTACATGCCCCGCATGTTCGAGTGGGCGCGCGCGGAGTTCGGCCCCGACGTCGCACTGCTGCACGACGCTCATCACCGCCTCACCCCCATGCAGGCCGCGCGCTTGGCACGCGATCTCGAGCCGTTCGACCTGTTCTGGCTCGAGGACTGCACGCCGGCCGAGAACCCCGAGGCGCTGCGCCTCGTGCGACAGCACTCGGTGACACCGCTCGCGATCGGCGAGGTCATGAACTCGATCTGGGACTTCGCGCCCCTCATCCAAGAGCAGCTGATCGATTTCGTCCGGGCCAGCGTGACCCACACCGGGGGCATCACCCACCTGCGGCGCGTGTTCGACCTCGCGGCGCTCCATCAGATCCGCTCCGGCAGCCACGGACCGACCGACATCTCGCCCGTGGGCATGTCGGCGGCCCTCCACCTGGATCTGGCGATCCACAACTTCGGCATCCAGGAGTACATGGCGCACCAGCCCCTCGCGCATGAGGTGTTCCGGACGTCGTGGACGTACCAGGACGGAATGATGCACCCCGGCGACGAGCCGGGACTCGGCGTCGACTACGACGACGACGCTGCCGCGCGATTCCCCTACGAGCCCGCCTACCTCCCGGCGGCGCGCTTGATCGACGGGACGGTGCACGATTGGTGATCGGAAAACATGACATGACGAATGAGCACGCGATGTGGCTGCCCGACGAGGTCTCTCGGGCCGTACGGGGAAGGAGCATCGCCGTCATCGGCGACGGGATGCTGCTGGACACGGTGCGGGCCGAGGCGGAACGGGCGGGTATGACGACCGCGCGGCCCGACGACCGGGCGGACCTGACGATCGTCCCCGCCGCGCAGGCCGGGACGGCGTGGGAGGAGCCTCTCGACCTCGACGGTCTCGGACCCGAGGGCTTCGTCCACGCTCAGCGCGGCGGCCGCGCGCTCGTCGTCTACGGCGGAGCCTCCGGGGCGCTGTACGGATGGTTCGACCACCTTCGCCGTTCGCTGCACGAGTCCGGCGACGGCACCGAACGCTCCGAGCCGCGGCATCCGCTTCGCATGCTCGACCATTGGGACAACGTCTCGATCCATCCCGTGATGGGCCAGGTCGAGCGCGGCTACGCCGGCGGGTCGATCTTCTACGAAGACGGGCGCGTCCGCGCCGACCTGTCGCGCGTGGCGCGCTACGCGCGGCTGCTCGCCTCGGTCGGGATCAACCGCGTGGCGATCAACAACGTCAACGTCGGGCGTCGCGAGGCGCTGCTGCTCACCGAGGATCTGGGCGAGGTCGTCCGCATCGCCGACCTGTTCCGGCCGTGGGGCATCCGCACGCACCTCGCGGTGAGCTTCGCCGCACCGCTCACGATCGGGGGCCTCGACACCGCCGATCCCCTCGACGAGGACGTGGCGTCGTGGTGGGCGGATGCCGCGACCGCGGTCTACGCCCGGATCCCCGACTTCGGGGGCTTCCTCGTCAAGGCGGACTCCGAAGGGCAGCCAGGCCCCTACGCCTACGGCCGCGACCACGCCGACGGAGCGAACATGCTCGCGCGCGCCCTGGCCCCGCACGGCGGTCTGGTCCACTGGCGCGCTTTCGTCTACAACCACCGCCAGGACTGGCGCGACCGTTCCACCGACCGCGCGCGCGCCGCGTTCGACACCTTCGCCCCGCTCGACGGCCGGTTCGACGACAACGTCGTGCTGCAGGTGAAGTTCGGGCCGGTGGACTTCCAGACCCGCGAGCCCGTCTCCCCCGTGATCCCCGCGATGGCGCACACCAAGGTCGCGCTCGAGCTGCAGGTGACCCAGGAGTACACCGGCCAGCAGCGCCACGCGGTGTACCTGGCGCCGCAGTGGCGCGAGGTCCTCGACTTCGCCCCGTTCGGTCCGGACGGTCCTCCCCTCTCCGACATCGTGCAGGGCGGCATGGCGGCCGTGTCGAACGTCGGCGACGACGCGTTCTGGACGGGGCATCCGCTCGCGCAGGCCAACCTGTACGCGTACGGGCGGTTGACGTGGGATCCCGCGCTCGATCCCGGGGCGATCCTCGACGAGTGGATCGCGCTGACGTTCGGCGATGACGAGGCCGCGCGCCGCGGCATCCGCTCGATCCTCGATGATTCGTGGCGGACGTACGAGTCCTACACCGCACCGCTCGGGGTCGGATTCATGGTCAGCCCGCTGCGCGGGCACTACGGTCCCGACGTCGACGGCTACGAGTACTCACCGTGGGGCACCTACCACTTCGCCGACCGCGACGGGGTGGGCGTCGACCGCACCGTGGCGACGGGGACCGGGTACGCCGGCCAGTACCCCGAGCCGTGGGCGCGCACGTACGAGTCGCTCGAGACGGTTCCGGACGAGCACGTGCTGTTCTTCCACCACGTGCCGTACGGGCATCGGCTGCACAGCGGCGCGACCGTCATCCAGCACATCTACGACACCCATTTCGCGGGCGTGGAGCGCGTGGACGAGATGGCCGCGACGTGGGACGACCTGCGGGGACACGTTCCCGACGACGTCCACGACCGCGTCCGGGAGCGCTTCGTCGAACAGCGACGGTCGGCGCGCGAGTGGCGCGACCAGATCAACACGTACTTCTTCCGCAAGTCGGGGGTCCCCGACGAGCGCGGGCGCGAGATCTACTGATCGGATGCCGCGACGAAGCGCGCGGTGACGTCGGCGATCAGCGGCCGCGCGCTCACGAGGGCGAAGGCGGCGAAGAGCACCGCGAGTGCGGCGAGGACCACATCGGAGGTGAACGCCACGAGCGCGGTCGCGAGCACGAGGAACGACAGCGCAGCGAGCGTGACGAGGGGCTTCGCGGCGAGATAGTAGAGCGCCAGCCGCGCGGTGTCGCGGGCGCGGAAGCGGAACAGCGACGCGATGATCAGCGCGTTCCAGCTCCACAGGGCACCGACGACGAGGAACACCACCGCGGCTCCGCGGAAGAATCCGTCGACGCCGGCGGCCGGCCCGAACGCCAGGGTCAGACCGAGGATCGTGGCCCCCGCGAGAGCCGGGACCCACACCTGCAGCACATCGACGAGGTTGCGCACCCACGCGCGCCAGAACCGCGGCCACGGCGACAGGTCGTCGGCGCGACGGCGGACCTCGACGGTCGACAAGGCGGCGGAGTAGGCGGGGCCCAGCGGGACCAGGCACAGCGCGTACAGCGGGATGTTCCCCGGCGAGCGGTCGAGGAGCAGGATGCCGATCAGGCCCGGCGACGCGGCCACCAGGAAGGCGACCTCGACGACGAGGAACCAGTAGAACGCGGTCGTGACCCGCCCGAGCGGTCCGCGTCGGGGGTCGGCTGCGCCGGGGGGACCGCTCATGCCCTCCATCCTGCCCGGTCCGCCGGCCTCGCTCTGTCCGGTGCTCCGTCACCCGCCGCGTCGGAGCCCGGTCCACCGGCCCCGCTCATCGCGTCGCGATCACCAGGACGCCGGCGGGCGCGATCTCGACCTGCTCCCCCTCCGAGACGTCCCGTCCGGAGAGGATGTCGGTCCCCTCCCACGGCGCGGCGACCGTCACGGTCTCGGCGGCGTGGTTGAGGAGGAACTCGTAGCGGCGCCCGTCGATCGCGCGGGTGGTGTGCTCGAGGTCGCGGACGCCGGCGAACGGACCCACGAGGCCATGCTCGGCCAGCGCCTGCCGGATCACCCAGTCCACGCCGTCCTGGTCGAGGCACGTCGCCACGTACCACGCGCTGCCCTCGCCGAAACCGTGGCGCGTGACGGCGGGGGTGCCGGCGTAGAAGTCCTCGGTGTAGACCCCGACCGCCTCGGCGCCCTGCGGCTGCACCACGTCGAAGACATGGCGCGCCGCCGAACGCACCTCGTCGGAGCCGTCGCGGGTCAGCACCACGGTGTTGACGGTCTCGGGCGGAAGCGAATCCGTCTCGTCGACGCGGACGCCGGTCAGCGCCCCCAGGGGTCCGGGGACGTCCATGAGGAAGGCGTTGTCGTCCTCGTCGACGCGGCCGGACATGACCGTGGTGACGACCGTGCCGCCGCGGCGGGCGACATCCTCGAGCCGGGTGGCGATGTCGCCCTTGAGCATGTGCAGGAACGGCGCGACCACGACGTCGTAATCGGTGAGATCGGCGGTCACCGGAACCACGTCGAGCACGGCACCGGCCTGCCAGAGCGCCTCGTGGTAGGCCACCACCTGCTTCTCGTAGCCCACCGCGCGGCTGTGCCCGTCGGTGATCTCGAGCGCCCACCAGCTGTCCCAGTCGAACAGCACCGCCACGCGCGCGGGCGTGCGCGCACCCAGGAGCACGGCGCCGACCCGTTCCAGTTCGGCGCCGAGCTCGGCGATCTCGGCGAACGCGCGCGTGTCGGTGCGGCCCGCATGGTTGAGGATCGCGCCGTGGTACTTCTCCGACGCGCCCTTGCTGTGCCGCATCTGGAAGAACAGCACCGAATCCGATCCGTGCGCGATCGCCTGCCACGACCACAGGCGCATGATGCCGGGACGCTTCACCGGGTTGTAGTCGCGGGTGGCGGTCATCGTGGGGGTCTGCTCCATGAGCCAGAACGGCTGACCGCCCTTGAGACCGCGCATGAGGGCGTGGCTGAGCGCCATGCGCGAGACCGGCGAGCCGTCGGTCGGATAGTTGTCCCACGACGCGAAGTCGAGGTGCTCGGCCCAGCGGTGGTAGTCGAGGTGGCGGTAGATCGCCATCATGTTCGTCGTCACCGGCAGGTCGGACGACTCCCGGATGGCGTCCTTCTCCTCGCGGAACGTGCGCAGGATGTTGTCGGTGTTGAACCGGGAGTAATCCAGGGTGATGCCCTGGAACGCGGTGTGGTTGGGACCGCGCCAGTGCTCCGAGAGCATGTTGGGCGGCACGATCTGCGCCCAGTCGGTGAAGCGGTGCGACCAGAATGTCGTGTTCCACGCCTCGTTGAGGCGATCGAGGGAGCCGTAGCGCTCCTGAAGCCAGGCGCGGAATTCCTCCGCGCACAGGTCGCAGTAGCAGACCCCGCCGTACTCGTTGTTGATGTGCCACGCGATCACCGACGGGTGGTCGCCGTACCGCTCGGCGATGCGCCGGGCCATCTCGGTCGCGAGCCGCCGGTAGGCGGGCGAGCTCGCGCACGCGTTGTGCCGCACGCCGAACAGGTGGCGGCGCCCTTCGAAGTCCGTGCGGCAGACATCCGGATGCCGGTGGGCGAGCCACGGGGGGACCGCCGCCGTTCCCGTGGCCAGACACACCTTCCGGCCCTCGCGCTCGGCTCGATCGAGGATGCCGTCGAGCACCGTGAAGTCGTACGTGTCCTCATCGGGCTGCGTGAGCGACCAGGTGAACACCCCCACGGTGAGCATGTCGATGTGCGCCAGGTCGAAGGCGCGGTAGTCCTCGTCCCACACCGCCTCGTCCCACTGCTCGGGGTTGTAGTCGCCGCCGTAGGGGATGCGGTCGGTCGCGGGGAGGGTCATGGGGGCGGTGCTCCGATCTCGTGCGGGTCTTCAGGATGCCGCAGCGGCCGCTCCGGCATCCTGTCGGCGGACAGCCGGATGCGGTCCGCCCCCGAGGGAGCGGACCGCATCGCGGATCAGCCGTTCTCTTCTGCGTACCGCTCCTGCGCCTGGTTGACGATGTCGAGGTACTGGGGGAGGTTCATGCCCTCGAGCTCGGCCACGTACGCGTCCCACTCGTCCATCGAGCGCTGGCCGAGGATGAAGGCCGCGGTGTTCTGGTACACGTGGTCCTTCAGCGCCGACTGGTAGAGCGAGACCTGCTCGCGGTCGATCTCGCTCAGCGGAGCCGGCGGCGGCGGGTCCAGGATGGTCTTGCTCTCCATCGCGTCGAGGAACTCGAGCGTCTCCTCGCGGAGCATCGAACGGTCCAGCACGACCGAGGAACCGTGGGCGAGCGTCCACACTCCGTTGGAGAAGCCGTAGTCGGCCTGCAGGTTCTCAGGCGCGTCGGGGTTCAGTCCCATCGCGGTGATGTTCTCGTTCAGCGTGTAGGAGTCGCCGTCCTTGGTGTAGGTCTCGCCCTCGACACCCCACTTGGCGAACTCCAGTCCCTCGTCGGAGTAGTACAGCCAGTCGAGGAACTGCAGCAGTGCGAGGAAGTTCTCGGACTCGGTCACCTCGGACGACAGCATGAAGCCGCTGATGAGGCGCTGGCCGGACTGGAAGTTGTCCCCGGCCGGACCCGCCGGAACCCGGATCATCGCCATCTCGGCGTCGGTGCCGAGCTCTTCCACCGTGGTGCGGTAGCGGACGATCTCCTGGTCGTTGGTGCCGATCGACATCGCCGAGCCCGATGCGAACTTCTGCACGGCCTGATCGTCGTCCTGCGTCAGCGCCTCGGGGTCGAGCAGGCCCTCCTCGACGAGCGACGCGTAGAACTCGACCAGATCGCGGTACTCGTCCGTGGCCCCGGTGTAGACGAACTCACTGCCGTTCCACGTGAGACCCTGACCGAAGCTCCAGCCGGCGGAGGTGCCGAAGTTGGGAGAGACGAAGGCGAGCGTCCCCTCGATCGGACCGTTGGCCGACCAGCGGTCGGTCATGGGGTACGCGTCGGGATAGGCCTCTTTCACGGTGCGGAGCTGGTCCCGCAGCTCGTCGAACGTGGCCGGCTCGAGCGAGAGTCCGAGCTCCTCCCAGATGTCGCTGCGCACGGCGAACGAGTACTCCGGCCGGGGCTGCTCGCGGAAGCCGGGGAACATGTAGTACTTCCCGTCCTCCTGGCGGAGCTGGTCGAGATCGTCCTCCAGGTCCCACTTCTCGACCTTGTCCATGTAGTTGGGCATGTACTGGACGAAGTCGCTCGCGGGGAGCACGGCGCCACCGGCGACGAACGAGACCTCCTGACCGGGGTAGGTCACCGAGATGATGTCGGGCGCGTCGCCGGCGCCGATCACGAGCGATTTGCGCTGGTCCCATTCGGCCAGCGGGGCGCTGACGAAGTCGAACGAGACGTTCTGGTTCTCGGCGAGCTGCTCGAGGATGAGCCAGTCCTCGTCGAGCGGGTAGTTGGGGTGATCGCGGTAGAAGAGGCCGAACTCGACCGGCTCGGTGGCCTCGAAGGTGTCGCCGACGCCGTAGTCCGACATCGCCGCGACATCCTTGCCGGTGAAGTCGAACTCGCCGCCCTCTGCGACGTCGTCTCCGCCGGATGCGCTGCATCCCGACAGGATGAGCGCGCCGAGGGCGACCGCCGTGGTGGCCATGATCGCGCCCCGCCGAGCGCGCCGTCGCGCGGGCGAGTGTCCTTGCTGTGACATGGTGTTTCCTTTCGTGGGGTTGACGACGTCGTCGCTCACCGGTTCGCAGCGCTCACTGCTTGACCGAGCCGAGCATGACGCCCGAGACGAAGTACTTCTGGATGAACGGGTAGAGGCAGACGATGGGCAGCACCGTGAGCAGCATGGTGACGGCCTTCACGTTCGACGCCACCTGAGAGGCCTCGCCGGATCCGCCCGCCCCGAGTGCCTCGGTACCCATGGTGGCCGCCAGCAGATTCCGCAGGTACACGGTCACCGGGTACATGTCGGCATCGTCGAGGTAGAGGAACGCCGTGAACCAGGAGTTCCAGAACGAGACCGCGTAGAAGAGCACCATGGTCGCGATCACCGCCTTGCTCAGCGGCAGCACGATCCGCCAGAGGATGCCGTAGGTGTTCAGCCCGTCGATCGCGGCGGCCTCCTCGAGGTCTTCGGGGAAGTTCTCGAAGAACGCCTTCATGACGAGGAAGTTGAACACGCTGATGGCGTTGGGGATGACGATGGCCCAGATGGTGTTCTTGAAGCCGAGGGTGTTGATCAGGATGTAGTTCGGGATCAGACCGCCGTTGAAGAACATCGTGAAGACGGCGACGCCGATGAAGAACGCCCGCCCCTTCAGGTGCTTCTTCGACAGGGCGTACGCGAAGGTCGTCGTCAGGACCATCGCGATGGCGGTGGCCACGACGGTGTAGACCACCGTGTTGCCATAATTGCGCCAGAACATCGCATCGCCCATGACGTACCCGAACGTCGTGACGTTGAACCCCTTCGGGATCAGGTTCACCTGGCCGGAGTTGATGTACGCCTCGGAGCTGAACGCCTGTGCGACCACGTTGAGGAACGGGTACAGCGTGACGAAGCAGATCGCCACGATCAGGGCGGCGTTGATGTAGCGGAAGACGGTGTAGCTGCGCGAGTCCTTGATACCGCCCTGGGTCTGGGGGCGGAACAGGCGCTCGGACATCCGGCGCGGAACGGTGCGCAGGCTCGAGGTCGCATCGGTGGTCACCACAGGCTCGTCCCCACGGTTCGGCGCGAAATGGCATTCGCGGACAGGATCAAGGTCAGGCCGATCAGCGCTTCGAACAGGCCGATGGCGGTGGCGTACGAGAAGTTGCTCGAGATGATGCCGACCCGGTACAGGTAGGTCGAGATGACGTCCGCCGTCGGGAACAGCAGCGGGTTGTACAGCAGCAGCACCTTCTCGAAGCCGACGGCCATGAAGGTCCCGATGTTCAGGATCAGGAGGACGACCATCGTGGGCCGGATGCCCGGCAGCGTGACGTGCCAGATCTGCCGCCATCGGCTGGCGCCGTCGATGCGGGCCGCCTCGTACAGCTGCGGGTCGATCGTGGTCAGCGCGGCCAGGTAGAGGATCGTTCCCCACCCGACGGTCTGCCAGATCTCGGAGCTGACATAGATCGTCCGGAACCACTCCGGCAGCTGCATGAACGGGATCGCCTCGCCGCCGAAGAACTCGATCCCCTGGTTGATGGAACCGCGAAGCGCCGTCAGCTGGAGGACCATGCCGGCCACGATCACGATCGACATGAAGTGCGGCAGGTACGAGATGGACTGCGCGATCCGCTTGAACCGCCGCGAGCGCAGCTCGTTGAACATCAGCGCCAGGATGATCGGGAGCGGGAAGACGATGAGCAGGGTCAGCCCGCCGAGCATCGCGGTGTTCCAGAACGCGCGCCAGAATGTGGGGTCGTTGATGAAGAGCTCGATGTAGCGGAACCCGACCCACTCGTCGCCGAACATGCTGCCGCCGGGACGGAAGCGTCGGAACGCGATGATGTTCCCGGCCATCGGCACGTAGCGGAAGATGAGGAGGAAGACGAGCGGCAGGATGAGCAGCGTATAGAGCCGCCAGTCGCGGGTCAGCGCCTTGCGCCACGTGGTGGTGTTCCGGGAGCGCGGCGGCTTCTGCCGGCGGCCCTCGGCCTTCGTGTCGTCCTTCTCGGATCGAAGCTCGACGGCTTCGGCCTCGACGACGCTGTTGTTGATCGACATCCGCTTCCTTGCGCTTGTCCGAGCTCTCCGACCCGGGTCGAAAGTTTCGGCATCACCTGCGATACGAGTCGAACTTAACCCGCACCACGACGAATGTCAACGTTTTCATTGTATTGTTATCGACAGGGAAGCCACCGTGCGAAGCTGCCGTGAAATCGCTTCTCAGAGGGGTGGATGGTGCGATGGCGCGCTTCGACATAGCGGAGCCCGATCTCCGCAAGTATCGGCCGGAGGTTCCCCGGCCCGACGATTTCGAGGCCTTCTGGACCTCGTCGATCAGCGAGGCTCGCGCGGTCGATCGACCTGCGGAGCGGCATCCTTTCGACGCGGGCCTCGCGCTCGTCGATGTCGCGGACGTCACCTTCCCGGGCTTCGCGGGCGACCCGGTCCGCGCGTGGCTGGTGATGCCCCGCCACCGCCCTGATCCGCTGCCCGCGGTCGTCGAGTTCGTCGGCTACGGCCGTGGCCGAGGGCTCCCCCACGAGCGCCTGCACTGGCCGGCGGCGGGCTTCGCGCAGCTCATCGTCGACACCCGCGGCCAGGGCAGCACGTGGGGGGCGGGAGGCGAAACCCCCGATCCGCACGGTTCGGGACCGGCAGCGGCCGGCTTCCTCACCCGCGGCATCCTCGACCCCGAGACGTACTACTACCGACGCGTCTTCGTCGACGCCGTGCGGGCCGTCGACGCCGTGCGGGGATTCGACGACGTCGACCCCGCCCGCGTGGCGGTCACCGGCAACAGCCAGGGCGGCGCCATCGCCATCGCCGCGGCGGGACTCGGCGACGGTCTGGTTGGGGCTCTGCCGACCGCGCCGATCCTGTGCGATCTGCCGCGCGCGGTCGGCCTCACGGATGCCGATCCCCACGCCGAGATCACGCGATACCTCTCGGTCCATCGCACGCGCACCGCACAGGTCATGCAGACGCTGTCGTACTTCGACGGCGTCAACTTCGCGCGTCGGGCCGGCTCCCCCGCCCTGTTCGGCTCGGGACACATGGACACGATCTCGCCGCCGTCGACCGTCTACGCGGCGGCGAACTGGTGGCGAGGAGGCGCCGAGGTGGTGGCCTATCCGTGGAACGGCCACGAGGGCGGCGAGGGCGCGCACTGGGTCGCGCAGGCGGCCTGGCTGCGGCACACCCTGTCGGCCGCCCCGGCCGCGGCGGACTCTAGGATCAACGCATGACCGACACGCAGCGCGTGACGCTCGCCGAGATCGCCGCCGAAGCGGGCGTGTCTCTGGCCACGATGTCGAAAGTACTCAACGGCCGGTCGGATGTCGCTCCGGCCACCCGAACCCGCCTCGAGGAGCATCTCGCGCGCCACGGCTACACGCGGCGTGCGGGCGCGCAGCGCAGCGACTACATCGAGCTGGTGTTCCACGAGCTGGAGTCCAGCTGGTCGATGGAGGTCATCGAAGGCGTGGAGGAGGTCGCGCACGCCGCCGGACTGTCGGTGGTCCTCACCGTGAGCGGCGACCGGCACGCTCCGTCGGCGGACTGGATCGACGGCGTGCTGCGCCGGCGTCCGCTCGGCGTCGTGCTGGTGTTCTCGGACATCGCCCCGCACCGCCGCGAGAAGCTCCGCTCGCGCGGCATCCCCTTCGTCATCGTCGACCCCGCCGGCGATCCGGCACCCGACGTGCCGTCGGTCGGCTCGGCCAACTGGTCGGGCGGGCTCATGGCCACGCGCCACCTCATCGAGCTCGGGCACCGGCGCATCGCCGCGATCTCGGGCCCGGAGGACATGATGTGCTCGCTGGCGAGACTGGACGGCTACCGTTCGGCGATGAACGCCGCGGGCATCCCGATCGACCCCGCGCTCGTGCGGTTCGGCGACTTCCACCCCGCCGGCGGCGAGGCGATCGCCCGCGAGCTGCTGGCGCTCCCCGAGCGGCCCACCGCGATCTTCGCCGGCAGCGACCTGCAGTCGCTCGGCGTCATCTCCGCCGCCTCGGCCGCGGGACTGCAGGTGCCGCGCGACCTGTCGATCGTCGGCTACGACGACATCCCGCTCTCGCAATGGCTCTCGCCCCAGCTGACGACGGTGCACCAGCCGCTGCGGCGCATGGGCGAAGAGGCGACGCGCCTGGCCCTGCGGCTCGCAGACGGCGCCCCGGTCGAGACGCTGCGGATGGACCTGGCCACCCACCTCGTGGTGCGCGAGAGCACGGCCCCGCCCGCCTGAACAGGGCACTCGACCCCTCGGCGTCGGCTCCGCGGATGCCGCGCCCACCGGCATCCGGGATGTCAAGCCCGCCCTCGCCTCCCGCGGGGGCGACAGGATGGAGGGCATGACGAGCCCCTCGATCGTGTGGTTCCGCGACGACCTGCGACTGGCGGATCACCCCGCGCTGCGGGCGGCCCTGGACCGCGGCGAACCCGTCGTCTGCCTGTACGTGCTGGACGAGGAGTCCGACGGGGTCCGGCCCCTGGGCGGCGCCGCCCGCTGGTGGCTGCACCACAGTCTCGCCTCGCTCGGCGAGCGGCTCGCCGAGCGAGGCGCGGCCCTCATCCTCCGGCGCGGGCCGGCCGCCGAGGTCGTGCCGGCCGTCGTGGCCGAGACGGACGCCGGGGCCGTGTTCTGGAACCGCCGGTACAGCCTGCCCGAGCGCGACATCGATGCCGGGATCAAGTCCGATCTGCGCGACGCCGGCGTCGAGGTCGCGTCGTTCGCGGCATCCCTGCTCTTCGAACCCTGGACGGTCCGGACCGGCGCGGACAAGCCGTATTCGGTGTTCACCCCCTTCTGGAAAGCCTGCCGCGACCTGCCCGCGCCCCGCGCGCCGCTGCCGGAGCCGCGCGACATCCCCGGACCGCGCTCGCAACCCGACGGCGACGACCTCGAGGACTGGGGCCTGCTGCCGACGACGCCGGACTGGGCGGGCGGGCTGCGCGAGACGTGGGAGCCGGGCGAGCCCGCCGCGCGCCGGCGGCTGCGCGCGTTCCTCGACGACGACCTCGCCGACTACGACCGCTCGCGCGACGAGCCGGCGGCCGGCGTGACGTCGGGACTGTCGCCGCGGCTGCGGTGGGGCGAGCTGAGCCCGTACCAGGTGTGGCACGAGACGATCCACTCCGCCGCGGCGGACCGTCATCCCGGGCCGACGCAGCGGTTCCTGTCCGAGCTCGGCTGGCGCGAGTTCGCCTGGCACACCCTCTTCCACTTCCCCGACCTCGCGACCCGCAACTGGCGCGCAGAATTCGACGCGTTCGAATGGCCCCGGTTGAAGCCCTCGCACCTCGAGGCGTGGCAGAAGGGGCGGACCGGCGTGCCGCTCGTGGACGCCGGGATGCGGGAGCTGTGGCACACCGGCGTCATGCACAACCGGGTGCGCATGGTGACCGCGTCGTATCTGGTGAAGAACCTGCTGATCGACTGGCGGCGCGGCGAAGAGTGGTTCTGGGACACCCTGGTCGACGCGGATGCCGCCTCCAACCCCTTCAACTGGCAGTGGGTCGCGGGGTCGGGAGCCGACGCCGCCCCGTACTTCCGCGTGTTCAACCCCGAGCTGCAGGCCGAGAAGTTCGACAAGCACGGCGAGTACGTGCGGCAGTGGGCCCCGGACAGCGCGGGTGTGGAGCAGCTGGTCGACCTCAAGCGGTCCCGCCAGGCCGCCCTCGACGCCTACGAGGCGGTGAAGCGGGCCCGGTAGGACCGGGTGCCGGCGCGGCATCCGGATTCTGCCGTCGGCGCGGCATCCGGAGTCCGCCGTCGGCGTCGGCGCCGCATCCGGATTCCGGATTCTGCCGTCGGCGCCGCATCCGGATTCCGGAGTCCCACCGGCTCGGGAGGATCACAACTCCTGCAGCCGGCGGGCCTCAGCCGCGGGCTGCAGTCCTGGATCCGCGGAATCCTGCGGCGGGGGTAGGCCCGGGCGCGGCAAGGTGCAGGAGTTATGATCCTCGACCCCTCCCACCCCGGAATAGACCGGGCCCCGCGGCCTGTTGTCTCCGGGGATGACCACGACACCTGCCCCGGCCCTGTCCGTCCTCGACCTCGTGCCGGTGCGCACCGGCCAGTCCAGCGCACAGGCGATCGCGTCGTCGCTGGACCTGGTCGCCACCGCCGACCGTCTGGGGTTCCGCAGGTACTGGTTCGCCGAGCACCACAACATGCCCGCGGTGGCCTCGACCACGCCGCCGGTGCTGGTCGCGGCGGCCGCCGCCCGCACCCCGCGCATCCGCGTCGGGTCGGGCGGGGTCATGCTCCCCAACCACAGCCCCCTGGTCGTGGCAGAGCAGTTCGCCGCCCTCGAGGCCCTCGCGCCCGGGCGGGTCGACCTCGGTCTCGGCCGCGCTCCCGGCAGCGACCCGGTCATCACCCAGCTCCTGCGCCAGTCCGGAACGACGAGCGACGTCGAGCGGTTCCCCGACCACGTCCGCGACATCCTGTCGCTGGTCTCGCCCGAAGGCGCGACCGTGCGCTACACCTCCGGCGGAACGTACGACGTCCGCGCGACGCCGGCCGCATCGGGGATGCCGGAGGTGTGGCTCCTCGGATCCAGCGACTACTCCGCGCAGCTGGCCGCCTCGCTGTCGTTGCCGTACGTGTTCGCGAATCACTTCTCGGGTCAGGGCCTCGAGCGCGCGCTCGAGCTGTACCGGACGCAGTTCCAGCCGAGCGAGTCCCTCCCCCGGCCGCGTACGTTCCTCACCGTGAACGCCGTCGCCGCGCCCACTCGCGAAGAAGCCGAGGCCCGGTCCCTGCCGAATCAGCGCATGATGGCGAGACTGCGCATGAACCGGCCGCTCGTGCCGTCCGAGACCGTGGAGCACGCGCTCGCCACCCCGGAGGAATTCGACGGTCTCGGCACGCAGATCATGGCCGCCGCGCGGGCGACGTGGTTCGTCGGCACGGGCGACGAGGTCGCCGCCGAGCTCACCGCCTTCGCCGCCCGCCACGGCGTCGACGAGGTCATGATCTCGCCGATCGCGGGCGCCTACGAGGGCGAGCCGATGGATGCCGCCCCCGGCCGCACCCGCACGCTCGAGCTCCTCGCGGCGGCACTCGCCTGAGCCGCGCTCAGGCTTCGGACGCCCGGCCGCGGGTCGCGGACTCCGGCCGGCCGCGGGTCTCGGACTCCGCCCGGCCGTGGGTCGCGGACTCCGCCCGGCCGCAGGTCGCGGACGCCGGCCGACGGTCGCGGACCGAGACCTCGGCCAGGCTCAGCCCTCGGGCTCGCCGCTGATGAGTCCGCGCAGCCAGTCGCGGGCCTCGACGAACACGTCGTCGGCGTACCGCTCGGGGTAGTGCACGACGGCGCGGTCGGCCCGCGGGTACGACCCCAGGAAGATCACCTTCGGGCTGAAGCGGCGAAGCCCCAACAGCGCATCGGCCATGCGCTCGTTCTCGATGTGCCCGTCGGCGTCGATGACGAACCGGTAGCGGCCCAGCTCGTCGCCGATCGGGCGGGACGCCAGCAGCGACAGGTTGATGCCTCGCGTGGCGAACTGCTCGAGCATCTCCAGCAGGGCGCCCGGGTGGTCATCGGGCAGCTCGACGATGAGCGAGGTCTTGTCGGCCCCGGTGGGCGGCGGCGGCGTGACGGGCCGGCTCACCAGCACGAACCGGGTCACCGCGTTGGGGTTGTCGCCGATTCCCGAGGCGAGCAGTTCGAGCTCGTGGTGGTCGAGGATGCCCGGGGCCGCGATGGCGGCATCCGCATCGCTCGTGCCGTCGAGGAGCCCCATCGCGCTGGCGACGTTGCTCGCGGCGGGGATGTGCGCGTGCGCGGGGAGGGTGCGCGTGAGCCATTGCAGGCACTGCGCGTAGGCGACCGGGTGCCCCGCGACCAGCGAGACGCCGTCGAGCGTGGTGCCGGGGCGGCCCACCAGGACGAAGTCGACGGGGACGAGGTACTCGCCCACGATGCGCAGACCCGGCATCGTGGCCAGGGCGTCCTGCGCGGTCGAGACACCGCCGTCGACGGAGTTCTCGATGGCGATGACGGCGGCGTGCGCGCGTCCTTCGACGACGTCGGCGAGCGCC
This sequence comes from Microbacterium sp. ARD31, assembly GCF_031844425.1. NCBI lineage: Bacteria > Bacillati > Actinomycetota > Actinomycetes > Micrococcales > Microbacteriaceae > Microbacterium > Microbacterium sp. ARD31. The sequence goes on along the minus strand of NZ_JAUZVE010000005.1, from coordinate 253,098 downwards.
TCGCCGACGTTGCGGACCGACCGCCACTGCTGGCCGCGCGCCTCGGGAACCTGCGCCAGAGCCGCCTCGGTGAAGGTGCCCGCCGGACCCAGATAGCTGTACGTGCGTCGGGTCGTCGCGGGGGGCACGTCTGTCACGCGGTCCAGCCTAAACGGTGCAGTTGCCGCCATCCGCGTCACAGTGGGCGCGGATCGGCCCGATCCGGGGCAGACTGGTGCCATGAGTCGCGCAGGACAGCCCGCCGAAGCCTCGGACCTCATCGACATCGATGAGCTGATCTCCGCCTATTACGACCGCAGACCCGATCCGTCGGTTCCCGAGCAGCGGGTGGCCTTCGGCACGAGCGGCCACCGCGGCTCGTCGCTGTCGACGAGCTTCAACGAGACGCACATCCTCGCCACGACGCAGGCGATCGTCGACTACCGGCGCGAGCAGGGCATCACGGGCCCGCTGTTCCTCGGCCGCGACACCCATGGCCTGTCGCTGCCCGCCGAGCGCACCGCCATCGAGGTGCTGGTCGCCGGCGGCGTCGACGTCCGCGTCGACGCCCGCGACTCGTGGGTGCCCACCCCCGCGCTCAGCCACGCGATCCTGGCCTACAACAAGGGCCGGGATGCCGATGATGCCGGTCGCGCCGACGGCATCGTCGTGACCCCCAGCCACAACCCGCCGCGCGACGGCGGATTCAAGTACAACCCGCCGCACGGCGGACCGGCCGACACCGACGCGACCGGCTGGATCGCCGACCGCGCCAACGCGCTCATCGCCGCGGGACTCGAGGGCGTCGCCCGCACCCTCTACAAGGACATCGACGCCGACGCGCTCGGCCAGTACGACTTCCGCGAGGCGTACGTCCGCGACCTCGGGAACATCATCGACATCGACGCGATCCGCGCCGCGGGCGTGCGCATCGGCGCCGACCCGCTCGGCGGGGCCTCGGTGGATTACTGGGCGCTCATCGGCGAGATGTACGACCTCGATCTGACGGTGGTCAACCCCGAGGTCGATCCGACGTGGCGGTTCATGACGCTGGACTGGGACGAGAAGATCCGCATGGACCCGTCGTCGCCGTCGGCGATGGCCTCGCTCGTCGCACAGCGCGAGGGATACGACATCCTCACCGGCAACGACGCCGACGCCGACCGGCACGGGATCGTCACGCCCGACGCCGGGCTGATGAACCCGAACCACTACCTCGCCGTCGCGATCGACTACCTCTACTCGCATCGCGAGGGATGGCCGCAGGACGCCGCGGTCGGCAAGACGCTGGTGAGCTCGATGATCATCGACCGGGTCGTGGCCTCTCTCGGCCGGACGCTGCTGGAAGTGCCGGTCGGCTTCAAGTGGTTCGTCCCCGGGCTGCTCGACGGCTCGGTCGCCTTCGGCGGCGAGGAGTCCGCGGGAGCCTCGTTCCTGCGCAAGGACGGCACCGTCTGGACGACCGACAAAGACGGCATCCTGCTCTGCCTCCTGGCAGCCGAGATCCTCGCCGTCACCGGCAAGACGCCGTCGCAGCGGTACGCCGAGCTCGAGGCCGAGTACGGCGCGTCGGCCTACCAGCGCGTGGACGCCCCGGCATCCCCCGCGCAGAAGGCGGCGCTCGGAAAGCTCTCGCCCGAAGCGGTGACGGCGACCGAGCTCGCCGGCGAGCCCATCGTCGCGAAGCTGTCGCACGCTCCCGGCAACGGCGCGGCTATCGGCGGACTGAAGGTCGTCACCGAGCACGCGTGGTTCGCCGCGCGCCCCTCGGGCACCGAGGACGTCTACAAGCTCTACGCCGAGTCGCTGCGCGGCCCCGAGCACCTCGCGCAGGTGCAGGAGGAGGCGCGCGCCGTCGTCTCGGCGGCCCTCGGCGACGCCTGACGTCGTCGGCGGCGTCGGCCAGACCGGGGCGGTCAGCAGGGGCGAGGCTACGGGGCCGGGGCGGGGCCGGTGGACTCGCGCCAGATGACGCGGTGCACGGGGGCGCCGGCGGCGGCAGGGGGTTCGTCGCCGCGGACAGCCGCGATCAGACGGGCCACGGCGTCCGCGCCGATCCTCTCGTAGTCGGCGTCGACGGTCGTCAGCGCGGGTGAGAGCAGGGCGCCCACGACGTGGTCGTCCCACCCGGTGATGCTGAGGTCGTCCGGAACGCGCCAGCCCCGCTCCGAGGCCGCCCGGATCGCCGCCGCCGCGACGACGTCATTGGCGGCGACGACAGCCGTAGCCCGCGGCGCGCGGGGCGACAGCCGCGCCAGGGCCTCGATGGCCTCCCGTCCGGATGCCGGGGTCCAATCCCCCTCGTGGACGAGCACGACCTCGAGACCGAGCCGCTCGACGGTCTGCACGAACACCTCGCGCCGGGAGCGCGCGGAGGCGTACGACAGGCGGCCCGTGACATGGGCGAAGCGCCGGTGGCCGAGCTCGGCCAGCCGCGTCACCAGCTGCTCCACCGGAGCGCCGTCGGCGAGTCCCCCGATCGTGCGCATGCGGTCGTCGTAGTCGGCCGAGGCGAAGATCTGGGTGCCCGCGAACGCGCCGAGCAGGTCGGCCGGAAGCGGGGCGAAGGCCAGGATGCCCTCGACCTGCCCCGAGGCGGCGAGCTCGCGGGCGCGGTCGGCGCGAGCGTCCTGGCCACCCTCGACGCTCAGCACCTCGACGGTGAACCCCGCCTCGTGCGCGGCACGCACGGCAGCGCCGATGAGGCGTCCGGGGTTCCAGTCCGCCGCACCCGGCAGCAGTATGGCGAGGCGCCCCGAGCGGCGCGTGCGCATGGAGCGGGCGATGAGGTTCGGCCGGTAGTCGAGCTGCTCGATGGCGGCGGCGATGGCGGCGACAGTCGCGGGCTTCAGCCCGCCGTTGTGCCGCAGGTACCGCGACACGGTCTGGTGGGAGACACCGGCGACCCGGGCGACGTCGCGGAGTGTCGCGGGCCGCGCCCCAGACCCGGCCGCCCCAGACCCGACCACCCCAGACCCGACCGCCCCAGACGCGGTCACGCCGACACCCGTCGCGTCGGATCCGCTCGCCATGGCCCTCCGCCTTCCGCAGCGGCTTGACCCGGGCCGAACCGCACGACTACCGTAGCAGACAGAAAGTGAACGATCACTAAATCGAGGAGCCCCTCCCCCATGCCTTCCACCCACCTCCGCGCCGCCGTCGTCGGCACCGGCGGCATCGCCCGCGGCATCCACCTACCGGCCCTGGCCGGTCTCGCCGACGAGATCGACATCGTCGCCGTGGTCGACATCGACGCCGCCCGCGCCCGTGAGGTCGCCGACGAGTTCGGCGTGCCCGACGTCTACACCGAGGTCGACGCGATGCTCGCGGCATCGCGGCCCGACCTGGTCGTCGTCGCCACTCCGCCCGGCGCGCACAAGGACGCCACGATCGCCGCACTCGATGCCGGCGCGTGGGTGTGGTGCGAGAAGCCGCCGGCGCTGTCTCTGGCCGACTACGACGAGATGGCCGCCCACGAGGGCGACGCCGGCCCGTACGCGTCGTACGTCTTCCAGCACCGGTTCGGCTCAGCCGCCCGGCGACTGCGCCGCCACGTCGAGGAAGACACCCTCGGCGCCATGCGCGTGGCCCAGTGCCACACGCTGTGGTACCGCAACGACGCCTACTTCGAGGTGCCGTGGCGCGCGAAGTGGGCCACCGAAGGCGGCGGCCCCACGATGGGTCACGGCATCCACCAGATGGACCTGGCCCTGTCGATCCTCGGCGACTGGACCGAAGTGACCGCCATGATGGGCACGCTCGCCCGCCGCACCGAGACCGAGGACGTCTCGGCCGCCATCGTGCGGATGGCCTCGGGCGCGATGTGCGTCATGACCAACAGCCTGCTCTCGCCGCGCGAGTCCAGCCTGCTGCGCTTCGACTTCGACGACGCCACCGTCGAACTCGAGCACGTGTACGGCTACGACAACTCCCACTGGCGCTGGACGCCCGCCGATCACGTCGACCCCGCGGCCGCGGCCGCCTGGCAGCCCGACACCGACGAGGCCAGCTCGCACGCCGCACAGCTGCGCGTGCTCGTGGACGCCTTCCGTCGCGGTGAGCGTCCGCCCGCGAGCGGGGCCGACGGCCGTCGCAGCCTGGAGCTCATCGCCGGCATGTACAAGTCGGCGATCCTCGGCCGACCGGTGCGCCGCGACGAACTGACGGCCGACGACCCGTTCGCCCAGGCGATGCACGGGGGCGATCCGGATGCCGCGACCCGCGCCTTCCGGAAGGGGGCGGTCCTTGTCTGAGTCCACCGCACCCGACTTCACCCTGCGGATCGGCGACACCGACGCGATCGTCACGGCCGCCGGCACCGATATCGCCCGCTACGCCTTCGACCCGGGCGGGGCGGATTCGGAGGGGCCCAAGCCCTTCCTCCACCCGCTGCGGACGCTCGCCGGAGCCCCGCTGACGGCCTTCCGCCCGTGGGACCACCGGTGGCACAAGGGCCTGCAGATGACGTGGACGCACGTGTCCGGCCAGAACTTCTGGGGCGGACCCACGTTCCGCCGCGACGAGGGGTACCGGCAGCTCGACAACGTCGGCCGCATGCGCCACGAGCGCTTCACGAGCGTGGCCGAGTCCGGCACCGAGGTGGGCTTCACCGAGGAGCTCACCTGGATCACGCAGGCGGGCCAGGAGTGGCTGCGCGAGACCCGCACGCACCGCTTCCACGGCCTCGACCTCTCGCTGGGCTTCTGGCAGCTCGACTTCAGCGCGACGCTGCGGAACATCTCGGGTCGCGACCTCGAACTCGGCAGCCCCACGACCGAGGGACGCCCCGCGGCCGGGTACACCGGCTTCGTGATCCGGATGCCGCGCGCGTGGACGGGCGGTCGCGTGCTGTCCCCCCAGGGCGAAGGCGCGGAGGCGCTGATGGGCACCGAGGCGGAGTGGGTGGCGTTCTCGGGGGAGCACGACGAGTTCGACGGCGGCGGCACGATCCTCGCCTTCGCGGGGGCGTCGACCGGTGCGCCGGCCATCAAGTGGTTCGTCCGCAGCGAGCCGTTCCCGGTCCTCAGCCCCTCACCGTCCTTCGACGAGGTGATCGCGCTCGCCCCCGACGCCGAGGTCTCGCTCGCCCACCGCCACGTGTTCGGCGACCGGGTGTGGACGCCGGACGAGGTGCGGGACCGCGCTGCCGGGCTCGCCCCCGCGGCGACGCCATGACCACTCCCCTCTTCCCCGGCGGCGTGGCCGTCAGCGGGCTGAAGGTCTACGACTGGGAGGCCGCCGACGGGCGGTGCGGCGGATCGCCGCACCTGCACACGGCCTCGAGCGAGGGGTACATCGTCACCGGCGGCAGCGGGGAGGTCCACACCGTCTCGAGCGCCGGGCGCGGCATCCATCCCCTCGCCCCCGGCGAGATCGTGTGGTTCTCGCCCGGCACCGTGCATCGCCTGGTCAACCACGGCGATCTGGAGCTGGTCGTGGTGATGCAGAACGCCGGCCTGCCCGAGGCGGGCGACGCCGTCCTGACCTTCCCCGCCGCGGTGCTCGACGACCCCGTCGCGTACGCGACGGCAGCGGCGCTGCCCGAGGGCGACGACGCGACCCGCGCCGAGGCCGCCCGCGCGCGACGCGACCTGGCGATGCGCGGCTACCTGCAGCTGCTCGCCGACCTCGAGGCACGCGGCGACGCGGCACTGGCGGACCTGCACGCCCGCGCGGCGCGCCTGGTGCAGCCCAAGGCGGCGCACTGGCAGCGCCTGTGGCGCGAGACGGTCGGCGCCGAGACGGACCGCACGCGCGATCAGCTGGACCGGCTGGCCGAGGGGATGCCGGGGCTCCTCGCCGAGGCGTCCGTCGCCCGCGGCGAGCGCACTCCGGGGCCGCGCGGATTCGGAATGTGCGGGCGCCTGCACACATGGCGATGGCCCGAGCCCTCAGCCGACGCGGACTGAGGACTCGGGCCGATCGGCCGGAGGGTTACTCGGCGACGGGGATGGATGCCGCCTGGAAGGCCTCGATGGTGGACTGCTCGCCCGCCTCGAGAGCCTCGGGGATCGTGCTGCTGCCCGAGACCGCGGCCTTGAAGCCGTCCGAGACGTCGGCGTAGGTCTGCGTCATGGTCGGACCCCACACGAAGTCGGGGCTGACCTGGGTCGCCGCCTCGGCGAAGACGTCGTAGATGGCCTGGCCGCCGTAGAACTCGACGCCCTCCTTCAGCACCGGCAGCTCCAGGCCCGCCTCGGTGGCGGGGTAGATCTGGGCGGTGGTGTTCAGCGACGTGAGCGCCTCTTCGGACGTGTTGAGCCACAGGGCGAACTTCGCCGCCTCGTAGAGGTGGTCGGTGCCCTTGAAGACCGCGATCGACGAGCCGCCCCAGTTGCCGGCCGCGTTGCCGCCGGCCTCCCACTGCGGGGCGAGCGCCACCGACCAGTTGCCCGACGTGTCGGGAGCACCGCTCAGGATCGAGTTCGCACCCCACACGGCGGAGTTCCAGGTCCAGACCTCACCCGAGTTGTAGGCGTTGTTCCACTCGTCGGTCCATGCGGGGTACGTCGCGACCAGATCGTCCTCGATGAGGCCCTGCCAGTACTCGGCGACCTCCATCGACGCGTCCGAGGTGAGGTCGACCGTCCACTGGTCCCCGTCGTTGGCGAACCACTGGCCGCCGGCCTGCCAGACGAAACCGGCGAACTGGTTGATGTCGGTCTGCGAGAAGTTGGTGATGTAGCCGCCCAGCTCGCGGATCTCCTCCGCCGCGGTGCGGTACTCCTCCCACGTCGTCGGCACCTCGATGCCGTTCTCCTCGAAGAGGTCGGAACGGTAGAACAGGCCCATGGGACCCTGATCCTGGGGAACCCCGTAGACCTCGTCCTCGGTGCCGAGGGTGACCTGACCCCACGTCCAGTCGAGGAACTGGTCCTGGGCGGCGAGCACGTCCTCGCACGCCGCCAGGTTCTCCAGCCCGTCCTGCACACGGAAGTTCGGCAGGGCGTCGTACTCGATCTGACCGAGGTCGGGGGCGTTGCCCGCCTCGAGCTGGTTGAAGAAGTTCTGGTACGTGCCGGCGTTGCCCGACGGACCCGTCTGCACCTCGACCTGGATGTCGGGGTTCTCTTCGTTCCACATGGCCACGGCGTCCTCGATGCCGGGGATCCACGAGGTGAAGGTGAGCGTGACGTCCTCGCCGGACGGCTCGCAGGATGCCGCGTCGGCGCTTCCGCCGCCGTCGCCGCCGTTGCCTCCGGCGGCGCAGCCGGCGACGGTGAGGGCTGCGGTGGCGAGCAGGGCTGCAGTGACCGCTCTGGTGTTCTTTCGCATGTTCTCTTCCTTGGTGGGGGGTGGACCGTCCGCGAGTGCGGGCGGAGTCATTTGAGCGCGCCGGAGCCGAGGCCCGTGCGCCAGTACCGCTGCAGGAGCAGGAACGTGATGATCAGCGGGATGATCGAGATCAGCGACCCGATCAGCACGTAGGTGCGCAGTTCGGGGAACTGGTTGATGGTGGAGTTCCACGCGTACAGCCCGTAGGTGACCGGGAACAGCTCTTCACTGCGCAGCATGATCAGCGGCAGGAAGAAGTTGTTCCAGATCGAGACGAACTGGAACAGGAACACGGTGATGAGGGCGGGGAACATCAGCCGGATCGACACCGTGAAGAAGGTGCGCACCTCGCCCGCCCCGTCCAGGCGGCTGGCCTCGAGCAGCTCTTCGGGCACGGATGCTTCGGCGAACACGCGCGCGAGGTAGACCCCGAACGGGCTCACGACGCTGGGCAGGAACACCGACCAGAACGTGTTGGTGAGCTCGACCTGGCTGAACAGCAGGAACAGGGGCAGCGCCAGCGCGGTCGCCGGCACCAGCACGCCGCCGAGGACCACGTTGAAGATCGCCTCGCGTCCGCGGAAGCGGTACTTCGCCAGGGCGTACCCGCACATTCCGGCGAGGACGGTGGCGACGACCGCGCCGAGTCCGGCGTACCCGGCGCTGTTGATCAGCCACCGGACGTAGACGCCGTCGCGATAGCTGAACAGGCCTGCCAGGTTCTCGAACAGGTTGAACTCTGCGAACCAGAGCGGGTTGGTCGAGAAGAGGTCGCCGCGCGACTTCGTCGAGGCGACCAGGAGCCACCAGATCGGCGTGAGGAAGTACAGCGTGAAGACCGTCATCACCAGGAATGCGGCGGTGCGGGGCACGACGCCCTCGCGGGGTCCTCGTGCCCGGTCGCCACGGCCACGGCCGCGGCCCGTCACGACGGCGCGGGTGTCGGCGTCGGGGCTGGTCAGGGTGCTCACGATTGGGCCTTCCGTCGGGTGATCCGCAGGAATGTGAAGGACAGCACGAACGTCGCCAGCGCGAGGACCACCGACATCGCCGCCGCCAGCGGCACGTTCGGGATCGAGCTGGTGGCGTAGATGGTCATGTTCGGCGTGTAGGTGCTCGTGACCGCGCCGCTGAAGGCGCGGAAGGTCTGCGGCTCGGCCAGCAGCTGCAGGGTGCCGATGATCGACAGCACCGCTGTCAGCACGAGCGACGGACGGACGAGGGGGATCTTGATCGACCAGGCGATGCGCAACTGCCCCGCCCCGTCCAGCCGGGCCGCCTCGTACAGCTCACCCGGGATGGCCAGCAGGGTGGAGTAGATGATGAGCATGTTGTAGCCGACGAAAACCCACGTGACGACGTTGGCGATCGACCACAGCACGAAGTCCGCCGACAGGAGGTCGACGTGCTGGGTGACCGCGGTGAAGGGCGACAGCCGCGGGCTGTAGAGGAACCCCCACATGATCGCGGCGATCACGCCCGGGACGGCGTACGGGACGAAGAAGGCCAGGCGGAAGAACTTCTTGCCGCGCAGGAGGGGCGAGTCCAGCAGCAGGGCGAACAACAGCGCCAGGGCGAGCATCACCGGGACCTGCACGACGCCGAACAGCAGCACGCGGCCGACGGACTCCCAGAAGACGTCGTTCTCGAAGACGCGGATGTACTGCGTCAGACCGCCGAAGACCTCACGGGCCTCACCGAAGGTGCCCTCGCGCTCGACGACGAGCATCGACTTCCAGATGGCGTAGCCGATGGGCACCAGGTAGAACGCCACGAAGAGGGCGGCGAAGGGGGCGACGAACACCGCGATCGCCCCGGCGTGGGGCGTGGGTCTGCGCCGCGGCTTCTCGCGGGTGCCGCGTGGTCCCGCGGTCACGATGGCCTCAGTTGCCATGGGTGGACTCCTCTCTGAGCACACGGACCGCTCCGGCGGGCACGGTGAGCGATCGCTCGACCACCGCTCCCGTCACGAGCTCCCGACCGTCGCCGGGGATGACGACCGGCTCGGCCGCGTGGTTGATGACGAAACGCCAGGTGGTGCGGGCGTCGGCGCTGCGACGTCGCACGATCTCCACCTGGGGCCCGGCGCCGGGCTCCGGCGTCACCCCGGCGGCGGCGGCGATCCGGTCGATGAGCGCGCGGTAGCCGGCACGGTCGGGAAGGGTGGCCAGGTACCACGCGTCGCCGGATCCGTCGTCACCGCGACGCCGCGTGAGCGCGGGGCCGGTCCCGACGACACCGCCGGCGAACCGGTCGAGGACGTCGGCGTCGTGGGCCGTCACCCGCTCGGTCCACAGGGACGCCCCCGTGCCCGACTGCAGCGTGACGACCTCGTCCGCCGCGAGCGGGGCGAACTCCTCGACGCGGATCCCGAGCAGCTCGCGCCAGGCACCGGGATATCCGCCGGGCCGCACCCGGTCGTGCTCGTCGACGATGCCGCTGTAGAAGGTGACGAGCGTGTGTGCGCCGGTGCGGACGGCGTCGTCGAGGGCGCTCGCGGCGGTGTCGTCGACGAGGTGGAGCCCCGGCACCACCACGAGGCGGTAGCCCGACAGATCCGCCCCCGGTCGCACCACGTCCGCGGTGATGCCGGCATCGCGGAGCGCACCGTGGGCCGCGTGCACCTGGGTGAGATAGTCCACCGCGGTGGACGGGCGGTTCTCTGCGTCGAAGGCCCACCACGCCTCCCAGCTGAACAGCACGGCGACCTCGGCGGTCACGGTGCTGCCCTGGACGCCGTCGAGGGCGTGGACGATCCGGCCGAGCTCCTGCACCTCGCGCCAGGCACCGCTGTCGGTGCCGGCGTGGGGAACGAGCGCGGAGTGGAACTTCTCCGCCCCCTGCAGCGACGCACGCCATTGGAAGAACGACACCCCGTCCGCTCCGCGCGCGACGTGCGTGAGGGTGTTGCGCAGCATCTCGCCGGGGGCCTTCGCGAGATTGACCGGCTGCCAGTTCACCGCGCCGGTGGAATGCTCCATCAGCAGCCACGGCGAGCCGCCGGCGAGTCCGCGGGTGAGATCCGCGGCGAACGACAGCTCGGCCGTGGGATCCGCCAGCCGCGCGTCGAGGTAGTGGTCGTTGGCGACGACGTCCATCGCCGGGGCCCACGACCAGTAGTCGAGGTCGCGGATGTGGGCGGTCACCATGAAGTTGGTCGTGATCGGGACGGCGCTGTGGCGTCGGATGACCGCAGCCTCGGCGCGATAGTGGTCCAGGAGCGCATCGGAGGAGAACCGGCGGTAGTCGAGCGTCTGCCCCGGATTGACGGTCGAGAGCGTCGCGCGCGGGGTGAGGATCTCGGACCAGTCGGTGTAACGCTGGCTCCAGAAGCTCGTACCCCACGCGGCGTTGAGCGCATCGATGTCGCCGTAGCGCTCGGCGAGCCACACGCGGAAGGCCTGCGTCGAGACCTCGCAGTGGCAGTGGGCGTTGTGGCAGCCCAGCTCGTTGGACACGTGCCACAGCGCCACGGCGGGGTGATTCCCATAGCGCTCGGCGACCGCCGCGACGAGGTCGAGTGCGGCCTCGCGGAAGACCGGAGAACTCGGGCACCAAGCCTGCCTGCCGCCGGGATACCGGGTCGTGCCGTCGGCGACGACCGGCAGGATCTCGGGGTGCCGCGTGGTGAGCCACGGCGGGGGCGAGGACGTGCCGGTGCCGAGGTTGATGCGGATCCCCGCGTCGTGCAGCAGGCCGATGACCTCATCGAGCGCGTCGAAGCGGAATCCGCCGTCGGGACGCTGCACATCGGCCCAGCCGAAGATGTTGATCGCGACGAGGTCCACGCCGGTCTCGCGCATGAGCGCGACGTCTTCGCGCCAGGTCTCGGGCGACCACTGCTCGGGGTTGTAGTCGCATCCGAAGGCCAGGCCGCGATGCACGAAGCGTGCGGAGGCGGTGTCGCGGGCAACGGCCGGGGCCGCGAACGCCTGCGTCATCGGTCGGCTCACGATTCTCCTTCGATCGACGGTGATCAGTCGCTGTGTGCACGTGCACAGTTTTGAGCCGACAAGATGGGCTCGAACTTTCTGTGAACGTACACAGAGTGACACGTCCGCGCTGATCTGTCAACGACTCGGCCGATATGGTGGGTGCGTGCACACACCGCCCAAGCGGAAGAAGCGCGCGACCGTCCACGATGTCGCGAGCGTCGCAGGGGTGTCCCGCGGCACGGTGAGCCGCTACATCAACGGCGAGCGCTATGTGTCCTCCTCCGCGCGCGAGGCGATCGAGCAGGCCATCCGCGAGGTCGGCTACGTGCCGAACACCGCTGCCCGGAACCTGGTCATGCAGCGCAGCCAATCGGTCGGCCTCATCGTCCACGAGCCGAGCTCGCTGTTCATCGAGGATCCGAACATCGGCGAGATCCTCCTCGGTGCGAACGAGACCCTCTCCGCCGCAGATCACCAGATGGCCGTCCTCATCGTCGACTCCGAGCGCGACACCGACCGCGTCGCCCGCTATCTCTCCGGCGGGTTCGTCGAGGGGGTCGTGGTGGTGTCGGCCCGCGCCGCCGACCCGATCTCGCGCGTCATCGACCGGCTCGAGCTGCCCGCCGCGTACGTCGGGCATCCTGCAGGAGCGCCGGCCTCGGCATCCTTCGTCGTCATCGACAACCGCAGCGCCGCCCAGGCGATCACCGAGCGGCTCGTCGCCGTCGGGCGCCGCCGAATCGGCATGATCGCCGCAGCGCTGGACCGCGACTCCGGGGCCGACCGGCTCGCGGGTTTCCGCGACGCGGCCGGCGCCCTGTTCGACCCCGACCTCATCGAGCCCATCCCGCTGTACTCCTACTCGGCGGGTCGCGACGCCACGCGGCTTCTTCTCGAGCGCGCGCCGGACCTCGACGGGCTCTTCGCCGCCTCGGATGCCGTCGCCGCCGGCGCGCTGGAATCGCTGCGTGCGGCCGGGCGCCGTGTGCCCGAGGACGTGTCGGTCGTGGGGTTCGACGACAGCGCGTGGGCGCGGCGCACGGTGCCGGAGCTGTCCACGGTGCGCCAGCCCGCGCGCCGGCTGGGCGCGCGGGCGGCGCAGCTCGTCCTCGACCGGGTGCAGGCGGACGCCGCGCCCGAGACGGTCGAGCTCGCGTGCGAGATCGTCTGGCGCGACTCCGCCTGACCGGCCGTCAGCCCTTCTCGGCCCCGGCCGTGGTGTTCATGATCCTCCGCTGGAAGATGAAGAACAGCACGGCGACGGGGATGGTCATGAGCACGGCGGCCGCCAGCTGCAGCGGGAATTGGTTGCCCGAGCCCAGCTGGCCCGACACGAGCGATGCCACGCCCGTCGTCAGCGTGTTCAGCTCGGGACTCTGCCGCGACACGATGAAGTGGCCGAGCTCGTTCCACGACCCCTGGAAGCTCAGGATGAAGATCGTCACGAGCGCCGGCCGGGCCATCGGGAGCACGACGCTCCAGAAGGTCCGGAACGTGCCCGCGCCGTCGATCCGCGCCGCCTCCTCGACGCTGCCGGGCAGCGAATCGAAGAACTGCTTCATGATGAACACGCCTGCCGCCGTCGACAGCAGCGGCACGATCATGCCCGCGTAGGAGTCGTACATCCCGAGCTGCTGCAGGATGAGGAACCTCGGGATGAGGAGCACGACACCGGGGACGGCCAGCACGCCGATGAACGCGACGAAGACGACGGTGCGCCCGCGGAACTGGAGGCGGGACAGCGCGTAGCCGGCCATCGAGTCGAACAGCACGCGGCCGATCGTCACGCACACCGTGATGAGCAGGGTGTTGCCCGCCCACATCGTGAACGGCACGTCGGTGAACAGGCGTTCGTATGCGGCGAACGTGACCGTCTCGGGGACGAGCCCGAGGGGGTTCCGTGTCGCTTCGGCGTCGGTCTTCAACGATGCCGAGATCGAGACGATGAACGGGTAGATGTAGATCAGGGCGAGGCCGATGAGGATGAGATAGCTCAGCCACAGCCCGCTCCTGACCTTCAGCGGCGCGCGGCGGCGTCGCCGCGGGATCGCGGCCTGCGCCTCGGCTCGGGGAGCCCGGACGTCGACGCTCATGACGCGCCTCCCTTCGTCGTGGCCGAGGCCGTAACGGCGGGCTTCTCGGCGCCACCCTTGGTGGAGGGTGCCTTGAAAGCGCGCGGTTCGCGCTCCTTGAGCGCCCAGCGCTGCAGCAGGGTCAGCAGGATGATGAAGGCGAACAGGATGAAGGCGATCGCCGCGCCCTGTCCCCACTGCAGCTCGTTGAACGACGTCGAGTACGCCAGGAACGCCGGGGTCGCGATCGTGCCGCCCGCGCTCGAGCCGCCGAGGACGTAGATCTGGTCGAACACCTGCCACGATCCGATGAGTCCGAGGGTCAGGACGGTGAACAGCGTCGGGCGGAGCATCGGCAGGGTGATCGAGAAGAACTTGCGCGTCGCACCCGCCCCGTCCATGAGGGCGGCTTCGTCGATCTCGGCGCCGATGTTCTGCAGGGCGGCGAGGAAGAGCAGCATGAACGTGCCCGACGTGGTGAACACGGCCAGCGTGATCAGCGAGGTCATCGCCACCGACGGCCCGGCGAGCCAGTCCCACCAGCTGACGCCGAGGAGCGCCGGATCGGTCATCCCCGCCGGGGCGCCGATCCCGAGCGCGCCCGCCGCGATATGGAAGACGCCGCGCGGATCGTTGAACCAGTTGGGCCCGTTGATGCCGAAGAAGCCCAGCACCGCGTTGACCGCGCCCGACGCGGTGAACAGGAACTGGAAGACGATCACGATCGCCACCGTCGAGGTCACCGACGGGAAGTAGAACGCCGTGCGGAAGAACCCGCGTCCGCGCAGCACCGCGCGGTTGACCTGCACGGCCAGCAGCAGCGCGATCGCCGTCTGCAGCGGCACCACGAAGATCACGTAGTAGAGGTTGTTGCGCACGGCCGTGCCGAACGAGCTCTGGTCGAGCCCCGGTTCGGTCGTGATCGCGGCGTAGTTGTCGAGCCCGACGAAGTTCACGCGCGGGTTCAAAGGCGACTGGAATCCGTTCCAGTCGCTCACGCTCACCCACAGCGCCAGTCCGATCGGGACGACCAGGAAGACGCTGGTGATGAGGACGGCGGGCAGGACGAAGAGCCAGCCCGCCCGGGCCTCGCCGCGGCGGATGCCGCCACGGCGAGGCCTGGACAGTGCCGTACTCATCGGCTCAATCGCCCGCCTCGTCGAGCGCGGCCTGCAGGTTCTGCTGCAGCGGGCCGAGCACGGCGGAGGGGTCGGACAGTCCCGAGGTCTCGAGCGACGCGTTGAAGTCGGTGATCGCGGGCGCGCCGCCCTCGATGGCCACCGGGCTCTGCGCGTACTCCACACCGGCGACGAACGCGGCGTTGTCGGGGAACTGCTCGGCGTAGGCGGCCGATCCCGATTCGGTGGACGGGATGACCCCGAACGCCTCGGCGAACGCGATCTGCTGCTCGTCCGAGGTGAGGAACTCGATCAGGTCGATCGTGGCGTCCCGCGTCTCGGATCCCACCGGCATCCCCCAGCAGTTGCTGAAGGCGAAGGTCGCCTCGCCCGCGGGGCCCGCCGGCAGCTCGACCGTGATGTACTCGCGGTCGGGGTAGTCGTTCTCGAGAGCGCCGTTGATCCACGGTCCCTCGATCACCATCGCCGCCTTGCCGAGGCCGAAGGCCTCGCCCGCCCAGCCGGCTTCGAGATCCTGCGGGAACTTCAGGGTGCCCGCGTCGATCATGCCCTGCACGAACTCCAGGGCCTCGGCGTTCTCGGGCGAATCGGCCACGGCCTGGTCGCCGTCCACGAGCGAGCCGCCGGCCTGCGCCATGAAGACGCCGAGCCGGGCGTACTCCCGCCCGAAGGACAGCCCGACGGTGTCGTCGTCGGTGAGCGCCTCGGCCGCCGCCGCGAGCGAGTCCCAGTCGGTGGGGACGTCGGCGTCGGTGAGCCCGGCGGCCTCCCACGCCTGCGTGTCGATCTGCAGACCGAGGGTCGAGAAGTCCTTCGGCGCGCAGTAGAAGGAGCCGTCGTAGCTGAACTGCTCCTGCAGCGCGGGGAGGAACTCGCCGGTGTTGGCGAGATCCTCGGCGTACGGCTCGATGAAGCCCTGGGCGGCATAGGTCTGGAACTGATCCCACGGCATGTAGAAGATGTCGGGCGGGTTGTTGCCCGAGAATCCCTGTCCCAGCTGCTGCACCAGGTCATTGGCGGCGATGACCTCGACGGAGTTGCCCGTCTCTTCGCCCCACGCGTCCACCGCGGTCTGCACCGCCGTCGTCTCGGCGTCGCCGGACGACCCGATGAGCATGGTCAGCTCCTGACCGGACGTCTCGCCGCCGCCGTCTCCTCCGCCGCCGGAGCAAGCCGATAGAGTGACCGCGAGACCGGTCGCTGCAACGACCGCGATCCATTGTGATGTCCTCACGATGTTCATCCCTTCATGTGATTGCCGGCGTCCACCGCCGGTGTCGCGTCGAACGTCAGCTGTCCCGGCGTCCGTTCGACGAGTTGGGGCACGAGGAGCCGATGCGTCGGCTCCTCGTTGCTGTCCGGGTTCGGAAGAACGTCGTCTCCCTCGGGCCCGAACAGAAGTTCCAGTGCCGCGGCGACCACGCCGTCCAGCGGCTGCTCGATGCTCGACAGGCCCACTGCGGCGGCGACGGGCGTGTCGTCGAAACCGACCACGCGGGTGTCGGGGTGGGCCGTGCCCTGCACCGCGATCAGCGCCCCGAGGGCGAGCGAGTCGCTGGCGCACACGATCGCGTCGGGCGGATCCGCCAGGCGGAGCAGCTCGGCGGCGCAGCGCGTGCCCGCGGCGACCCCGTCCTCGGCGGAGCGCGAGAGCAGCTGCGCCTCGCGATCGTCCAGTCCGCTGGCGGACCGCCAGCCGGCCGCGCGCTCGTCGCCCGTCCCGGAGCCCGCGGGCCACCCGATCCACGCGATCCGGGCTGCGCCGGCCTCGCGCAGGCGCCGCACCGCTTCGGCGACGCCCCTGCGGCCGTCGACGTCGATCCACCGGTGCGGGGTGCGCTCGGCCGGGGCGCCCCACGGGCGTCCGAACGCGACGAACGGAACGCCCATCTGCGACAGGGCGCCGATGCGGGGATCGTCGTGGGTGGTGGCGGTGAGCATGAAGGCGTCGACATCGGAGCCTTCGCGCAGGCGCCGGATCACCTCGACCTCGTGAGCGTGATCTTCGGCGGAGAAGACCATCACGCGCATCCCTCGGCTCTCGGCACGCTCGGTGAGCTTGTGGAGCAGGCGGTCGAGCACCGCACCCGAGATGCCGTCCCGCCACGGGTCGATGCGCATGCCGATCGTGCCCGCCTTGCGCGTACGCAGCCGCCGCGCCGAGGCGTGGGGCCGATAGCCCAGGTCGCGGATCGCGACCTCGACGCGGTGCCTCGTCGCCTCGCGCACGATGGCCGGCGTGTTGAGCACGTTCGAGACGGTCTGACGCGAGACGCCGGCGAGACGCGCCACGTCTTCGACCGTCGGCATCCGGCTCATCGTCGACTCCTCGTTGCCCGTCTGCGGCGACGGGTTCGCTGATCCAGGAAGATCTTGATTTGATCGATCAAATCTGAGGTAATAGTGCCCACACATCCTCGTGGCTGTCAAGACCGCGGCCGTGGAATCCGGAAGGCGAGAATCGTGACCACCCCGCTCCAACCCCTGCTGCACGACGCGGTCGTCGTGCTGCGAGCCCCCGTCCAGGTCTGGTCGGATCGCACCGGCACCCTCGGCGACGGCGCCATCGACGGCGTCTACGCCGGCGACTGCCGTCTGGTCCGCGCGGCCCGCATCGAGGTCGGCGGACGCACCCCCGAGCACATCGCCACCGGTCTTCCGCGCAGCGATCGCGCGCGCTTCGACCACCTGCTGCGAGATCTCGACGACGCCACCCCCGACCCCGGCGTGCGCCTGGTGGTGCATCGCGAGGTCGACGGCACGGGATGGGGCGAGAGCCTCGTCCTCGACAACCGCCGCCCGGTCGCCCTGACCACGACGGTGGTGGTGCGGATGACCCCCGAGCAGACGCCCATGGACGTGGTCAAGCTCGGCCGGCGCGGGGTTGCGGCATCCGCGCGCATGGACGGCGACGCAGCGACGTGGTTGTCCCCCGACCTCGACGCCGCGCTGTCGGCGACCGGGCTCGAGATCGCGCTCGACGGCGGTGACATCGTCCTGCGCGCCGACGTCGCCGTCCCCGCGGACGCGTCGATCACGCTGGGCTGGCGGCTCGACGTGGTCGATCGCGCTCCCGTCGTCGGGCCCGCGACGGGAGTCGCCCCCTGGGCGCTCCCGGTCGTCGACGGTCCCGACGACCGGCTCGCCCGCTGGGTCTCGCGCGCGCTCGACGACCTCGATGCGCTGCGGATGACGGCGCGCGGCGGCACCGACCAGTTCATCGCCGCGGGCGCCCCGTGGTTCTTCACCCTCTTCGGCCGCGATTCGCTCTGGACCGCCCGCTTCCTGCTGCCCCTGGGCACCGATCTCGCGCGCGACACGCTGCGGGTTCTCGCGGGCCTGCAGGGCACACGCATGGACGACCTGACCGCGCAGGAGCCGGGCAAGATCATGCACGAACTGCGCCGCGCGGGCGTCTCGCTCGACGAGGACGGGGCCGAGCTGCCCCCGCTGTACTACGGGACCGTCGACGCGACGCCGCTGTGGATCCTGCTGCTGCACGACGCGTGGGAGTGGGGCATGGCCGACGACGACGTGCGCGCGTTGGTGCCGACCCTCCGCGGCACCCTGGCGTGGATGCGCGACCACGGCGACGCCGACGGCGACGGCCTGCTCGAGTACATCGACCGCGCCGGCACGGGCCTGGCCAACCAGGGGTGGAAGGATTCCGGCGACTCCATCCAGTGGAAGGACGGCACCCTCGCCGAGGGACCGGTCGCCCTCGCCGAGGTGCAGGGCTACGCGTACGAGGCTGCGATGGCCGGCGCGCGGCTGCTCGACGCGTTCGGTGACGACCCCGCCGAGGCCGAGACCTGGCGCGCGTGGGCGGAGGCTCTGCGCGGACGCTTCCACGAGTCTTTCTGGGTGGAGGACGAGCACGGCGCCTACCCGGCGATCGCCCTCGACGGCGGCAAGCGTCCCGTCGACACCGTCACGTCCAACATCGGGCACCTGCTGGGCACGGGACTGCTCGACGACGCACAGGTGGACGAGGTCGTCGCGCGACTCACCGACCCGACGATGGACAGCGGCTACGGTCTGCGCACCATGTCGACCGCCTCGGCGCGCTACTGGCCGCTGAGCTACCACGGCGGATCGGTGTGGACCCACGACACGGCGATCGTGATCCACGGCATGGTGCGCGAGGGGCGCGCGGCGGCCGCCGCACCGCTCGTGCAGGGCCTGCTGCGGGCGGCGACAGCCTTCGATTTCCGGATGCCGGAGCTGCACTCCGGGGACGGCGTGGACGACACCGCGACACCCGTCCCCTATCCCGCCGCCTGCCGCCCGCAGGCCTGGTCGGCGGCGGCCGCCGTCGAGGTGCTCGCCGCGGTCACCGGGCTTCGGCCCGGGGCCGACGGCGTGCGCACCGACCCCATGCCCGGCTTCGAGGGCATCCGGGTGACGGGGCTGCCGCGCACGGAGCGCTGACGCCGCAGTCCCACGCGGAGTACGTGAGGCCCGGCATCCGATGGGGATGCCGGGCCTCACGGTCTCGCGGGACGTCCTATGTCACGGCGCCGCTCACTTCACCTTGACCTTCACCTGGGCGGTGGTCGTCGCGGAGGTTCCCGCGGCGTTGACCAGTTCGCCCGTGTAGACGTAGGTGCCGTTGTCGCGTCCGGCGATCTCGACGGTCGCGACCTGCGCGTTCGGCGAGTCCGGCGAGAGCAGCTGCGTCGAGATGAGCTCGCCGTTCTCGTACAGACGGAACACCGACGCGTTGGTGCCGCGGTGCACGTCCATCGAGACGGTGTAGAACCCGTCCTTGCGGCCGTCGTGGATGGTGAGGACGCCGCGCGCCGGGGCCTGGTCGGCGCCCTCGTCCTCGTACACCAGCAGCTGCACCGTCCGGGTGGCGACGAGGCCGTCGTGGTTGACCGCCCGCACCGTGTAGGTGTGCGTGCCGGCGAGTCCGGCCAGGTCGATCACGTCACCGGGCGCGACGGGTTCGCCGTCGAACGCGATGTCGAGGTTGCGGATGCCGGACTCCGGGTCCTCGGCGACGGCCGCCACGGTGAGCGACGCGCTGTCGGCGAGCAGGGTTCCGTCGGCGGGCATCCCCGAGATCACCGGAGCGGTGTCGTCCGAACCGCCGGCCGGAGCGCCGGTGACGGCGATGGACGGCAGCGGGGCCGCATCCATCCCCTCCCCGATGAAGAAGCTCGGGTGCGGCGGCTGGTTATAGCCGGTGTTCTGCCACGCCACGGCGACCCGGTACTGCAGGTCGTGCATGAGCGTGGGGATCCGGATGCCGGTTTCGGCGGTGGTGGAGTAGATCCGCAGCTCCGACGAATCCGCCGAGCGCCACGCGATCTCTTCGCGCCAGTCGCCGAACAGGTCGCCCTGGACGTTCGGAGTGCCCTTCGTGCCGTTGTTGGAGCGCGCTCCCTCGTCGGCCAGGATCACCTCTTCCGTCCCGGTCTCCCAGTTCCACTTCGAGATCGTGGGATACCCCTGGTAGGCGGCCTCGTCGAAGCTGTGATCGACGATCTCGCGGAGCGGGTCGCCGTCGAACCAGGCGAGGAAGTTGGCGGCAGGGATGCTGCTGCCGATCCGCTCGCCCGAGGCCGACATCAGGTAGCCCTCCCGGGTGTTCCAGGCGGCGTCGCCGCCGACGGCCCATCCCTCGGCGCCGGCGTGACGCGGGTCGATGTCGCCTGCGGCGGCGCGGCCCGTGTCGCGGTCGGCGGGGATGTCCCACAGGATCTCACCGGTGCGCGCGTCGCGCATGGTGGCGCCGCGGTTGCCGGACGCGGTCATGTTCTCGTGCGCGGAGAAGATCTCCAGGCCCGGGCGGGACGGATCGAGATCCGAGACGTGCTGCGCGTCGCCGTGGCCGAGGCCGGTGGCGTAGAGCAGTTCGCCGTCGTCGTCGATCGTGGCGGATCCGAAGACCACCTCGTCCTTGCTGTCGCCGTCGACATCCGCGACCGACAGCGAGTGGTACCCCTCGCCGTACAGCCCCTCCATTCCCTCGTCGTTCGAGTCGGCGACCCAGCGCTCGCTGAGCTGCCGGCCGTCGAAGTCGTACGCGGCCACCACCGCGCGGGTGTAGTACCCGCGGCTGAAGATCGCGCTCGGCTTCTCGCCGTCGAGGTAGGCCACGCCCGCGAGGAACCGGTCAACCCGGTTGCCGTAGGTGTCGCCCCACGAGCCGACGTCGCCCCGCGCGGGGGTGTAGTCGATCGTGTCGAGGGCCGCTCCGGTCTCGCCGTCGAAGACGGTGAGGTACTCCGGGCCGGTGAGGACGTATCCCGAGCTGTTGCGGTGGTCGGCGCTGGCGTTGCCGATCGGCTGACCGACGCCGTCGATCGTGCCGTCGCCGGTCTTCACGATCATCTCGCTGGACCCGTCGCCGTCGAAGTCGTACACCATGTGGTGCGTGTAGTGCGCTCCGGCGCGGATGTTCACGCCCAGATCGACCCGCCACAGCCGCGTGCCGTCGAGGCGGTACGCGTCGAGGTACACGTTGCCGGTGTAGCCCGCCTGCGAGTTGTCCTTCGCGTTGGACGGGTACCACTTCACGATGTACTCGTACGTCCCGTCGCCGTCCACGTCGCCGACGCTGACGTCGTTCGCCGAGTACGAGTAGGGCTGGCCGTCCTTCGTGTACGCGTCCGCGGGCTTCTGAAGCGGAAGCGACAGGTAGGCCGAGGACTGCACGCCGAACGCGTCGGTCTCGGTGGTCTCGACGTCGTTCAGCACCTTCGTGATGAAGTAGGTCGAGTCCGCATCGCCGTCGGCGTCCCGCAGGTTCGTCGAGTCCGTGATGGGCTCGTCGGTGATCCGGTCGCCGTCGCGGTAGACGTGGAAGGCCACGGATGCCGGGTCGGTTCCCAGCAGTCGCCAGGTGACGAGGTTGCCCTCATCGGTGGCCATCGCGTGACCCGCGCGGTCGAGGTACTCCGCCTGCCGCTGCAGGACGGTGACCGCCTCGGTGGCCAGCTGATCGGATGCCGGTCCTGTGCCGCCCGCGTTGACCGCGATCACCGTGTAGTAGTACGGGATCGTGGTGAGCACACCGGCGGCGTCGACGAACCGGTTGGTCTCGGCGATGCCGACCAGGTCGCCCTGCTCGCCTTCCACCTCGGAGCGGAACACCAGGTAGGACAGGGCCGAGACCGGCTCCGCCCACGAGATCTCGATCTCGCGCTCCTCGATGCGCTCCACGCCCAGGTTGGTCGGTGCGGTGGGGGCTTCGACGTCGGGGTCGACGAACGACACCTCCACCTCGGGCGACGGCACCGACTCGAGGTCGGTCTGGTCGACCGCGGTGACGTAGTAGGTGTAGTCGAGTCCGACGCGTGCCGTGGTGTCGGCGTACTCCGGCTCGGTCGTCGATGCGACCTTCACCGGGTCGGCGTCGAACGGCGACTGGCGGTAGACGTTCCACGACAGGTCGGGTTCGGCATCCCACGCCAGCGACACGCTCGGCGCCGCCGGGTCGGTGTCCACCGACACCGCCTCGAGCCCGGTCGGGCCGAGGAGGATCGGCGTGACCTCGAGGCCGTTGAAGCGCGTGCCCGACGCGGCGCCGTACGCCTCGACGTTGAGCTGCCCGTCGGTGACGAGGAACGGTCCGCGGAGGGTCTCGTTGACGCTGCCGCGGCCGGCGTTGCCGGAGCCCGCCTCCTTGCCCTCGATCCGGAAGCTGGTGCGGCTGCTGCCGATCCAGTCTCCGGAGTACGTCTTCACCGAGTACGTGCCGTTGGGCACATCCAGGCTGAACGTGCCGCTGTCGCCCGGCAGCAGGAAGTCGCGCACGAGGTCGTTCGCCGCTCCCCCGGCATCGCCGCGGTCACGACCGCCCCATCCGGCGCGGTCGACGCCGTAGCCGCGCTCGGCCGAGTACACCATCTGGTCGGTGACCTCGGTGTAGCCGGGCATCAGCGGGTTGCCGGTCAGCTGGAGGTCGAACTTGTACAGCGCCTGCTTCGTGGTGAAGGTGACCACGTTGCTGGGCTCGGAGTCGCCCCGGCCGTTGACGGCCACCACCTGATACCGGTAGCCGGTGCCCTCGGCCAGTCCCTGCACGATGGAGCTCGTCTGGGTGACCATGCCCACGAGCGCCCAGGCGGGGTCGGGGTCGGCGACGGCCTGACGGTAGATCTTGTAGATGTCCGCCGTGGGCGCGGCATCCCACCGCAGGGTGGCGCCGCCGTTGCTGATCGCGCCGGCGACGAGGTTCTCGGGTGCCGGGGGCACCTCGGCGGGCGGTTCGATGTCGACGACGTCCTCGGCGAGCGGGTCGGCCAGGTCGGCGACGTCCTGCGCGATGAGGCGGGCCATCTGGATGGCGCCGTACTCCTGGAAGTGCGTGTCGTCGACGGTGCCCGCGGGACGGTTCGGGAACACGCCCGGATCCACGTGCAGGAAGACCGCCTTGGCCGCCTCGGGACCGATCTCGTTCAGGTACGCACGGGACGAGGCCGACAGGTCGACCAGGAGGACGTCCTCCTCGACGGCGAGCTCGGTCATCTTCGCCACGTACTCCGGGAAGCTGACGTTGAACTGACCCGTCTCGGGGTCGAAGCTGCGACGTGAGACCGGGGTGACCAGCACAGGGGTGCCGCCGCGCTGGCGGGTGCCCTCGACGTAGACCCGCAGGTACTCCTTGTAGTCCTCCGGGCTGGCGTAGCGATCGTCGACCCCCTGAGTGGCGTCGTTGTGGCCGAACTGGATGAACTGGTAGTCACCCGGGCGGATCGCGCGCAGGATCTCGTCGAGCCGGCCCTGCGTGATGAAGTTCTTCGACGACCGCCCGCCGATCGCGTGGTTGGCGAAGGCGATGTCGTCGGCGAAGAACCGGTCGATCATCTGACCCCAGCCCGCCTGCGGGGCGTACGCGATCGGGTCGTAGGTCTGCACCGTCGAGTCGCCCGAGATGTACACCGTCGGGATCGCTCCGGCCAGCCGCTGCGGCATCCGGGTGATCGTCAGGGCGTTGAGGGATGCTGCGTCTCCGCCGAACTGCAGCGTGAGACGGCCGTCCACCAGCGCGATCGGGAACGACATCTCGAGGTACGAGCCCGCAGCCTGCGGGTTGGCCTGCACCTTGGCGATCGACTCCGCCGTGACCGTGGTCGTGGTGGGGCTGAGCTCGTCGCCCGCGACGAGCTGGACCGAGTAGTCGCCCGCTCCCAGGTCGACCTCGAACGTGGACCCCGCCACCGCGACGAAGTCGGCGCGCAGGGGGTCCTCGGTGCCGCGGTCGACATCGGCTCCCTCGGCGGGGGCGGTGGTGAATCCGTATCCCCACTCGTCGAGGTAGCCGGTGGCGGCGGTCACGGGCAGCGCGCCGTCGGCCACAGCGCCCGGACCGAAGTCGAAGGTGACCGTGTCGCCCTCGGGCAGCGGGTCGGGCGCGACGTAGACCGGCGAGTCGACGGTCGCCGCGGCGGACCCGGCGGCGTTGCTCGCCGTCACGCGGTAGGTCCACGCCTGGTCGGTGTCGACGCCGCTGTCGGTGTAACCGGGCACGTCGAGCGTCGCCAGCGGCGTGAAGTCGGCGGTGCCGGCGGCGGCGCGCGCGACGGCGTAGGACTCGGCGTTGGCCACCGCGGACCATGTGAGCGACACGGTGTCGGTGGTGACCGCGCCCACGGCGAGGTCGGCAGGGGCCTCGGGCCTGGCCAGTTCAGGGATCTCACCGCTGAGCACGCTCGAGCTCTGCGCCGACGCGCGGTCGTACGCCGTGACGGCGACCACGGCGTAGGCGTACGAGCCGCCGACCGCCACGGTGGTGTCGGTGTGCGCGGCGTCCGCGACGCCCTCGGCGATCGGGGCGAACTCGCCCACCGTCTCGCCGGTGACGTCGGCGCGCAGCACGGTGTACGTCGCGGCGTCGGCCACGTCGTCCCACGTCAGGGCGACGGCGTTCCAGGCGACGGTCGTGATGGCGGCGCCGGTCGGCGCGTCGGGGACGACGGGCTCCACTTCGATGCCGTTGATGTAGGTCCCCAGGCCCGTGCCCGTCAGGGTGATGTCGAGCCGGCCGTCGGTGACCTCTGCCCGGAAGGTGCGCTCGGCGTTGCCACCCCCGGGGCTGGTGAAGCGCGTCCCGTCGCCGTCTTCGAGGGCGACCGTGGCGTTGGTGGTCGAGGTCCCGGGGAGGGCGTCGCCGATGGTGACGGTGACGTCGTAGACGTCGGCGGGCACGTCGACGGCGAACTTCCACGCGGTGGAGGCGAGGAAGTCGCCGAGCATCGGGTCGGGGTTGCTGCCGGTGCGGTCGCGCGAGAACAGCCCGTTGCCTGTCTCTTCGACGATGCCGTAGCCGGCCTCGTCGGTGTAGAGGGTGGTCGGATCGACCTCGTTCCAGCCGTCGGCGACGGGGCTGGTCCCTGTTCCGAAGTCGAACAGGTACGCCCCGTTCTCGTCGGGCTCGAGGGCGGTCGCCGCACCCGCGGGCACGGCGGCCAGCAGGGCGCCGACGACAGCGGCGGCGGTGGCGGTGGCGGCGATCCGCCGACCCTGGACGGTCGTGCGGCGGGGCGGCGCGAACGCCACGTGCTCGTGTCTGACGGCTTTCGGCCGCTCGGACGGATAGGGCACGGTTCCTCCTTGTGTCTGCATCGGCAAAGGAGCGACGACGTCGCTGCGGTGCGGCGTCTCTCGCGGTGAACCGGGCGCGTACGGACTCGAGCCCTGGATGTCGTCCCCGCCGGCGGCCCGGCGGGAGCGACTCGCCGGAAAACGCATTCCCAGCGAACGCTCAGAAGTCTCGCATGGACGGGTCGGGATTGGCAAGGGCTTTCCCGAAACGTTTTCCCCGCGGCGGCCGCCGGGTTGCGCAGGCGTGGACGCGTGGCCTAACCTCAGCCGCGAAACGTTTCTGTGTCCACGCCGGCGTGATTACGGACCTCGCCGGCAGGGGACGACCCGCGTCCGCGCGGGCGGCGGCCCGGGCCGCCGGCACCGGCCGTTCCGCGGTGCGCCGCGAGCGGCCACCGTACGATGAAGGCACCCGCAGCCGGGTGAGAGAGCGACGAAGCGAGGGCGAGGCGATGAAGCGAGTCGGCATCCGTGACGTCGCCGAGCACGCGGGGGTCTCGATCAGCACCGTCTCGAACGCGCTCAACCGCCCCGGAACCGTCAGCGAGCAGCTCGCGACCCGCGTGCGATCGGCTGCGGACCAGCTCGGCTACGTCCCGCTCCAGGCGGCGCAGCAGCTGCGGGCCGGGCGCAGCGGCCTCCTCGGCATGACCGTCATCAACATCGCCAACCCGTTCTTCGCCGAGATGGTCGCCGGCGCCGAAGACGCGGCCTCGGCCGCCGGCATGCGGGTGCTCGTCGGCAACAGCAGCGACGACGCCGGCAAGGAGCGGGACCACCTCGAGCTGTTCGAGCGCGTGCAGGTCGAGGGCGCGCTGGTCAGCCCGTTCGGGCAGACCCGGCCGTGGCTGGACAGACTCCGCCGTCGCGGCATCCCCGTCGTCCTCGTCGACGCCGTCGACGACACCGGGCAATCGCCGTCGGTGTCGTTCGACGATGTCGCCGGCGGCCGGCTCGCCGCCGAGCATCTGCTGTCGACCGGACGCCGGCGCCTCGCGTTCGTCGGCGCCCGGGAAGAGGTGCGGCAGGTGCGGGAGCGGCTCGCCGGCGCCCGCGCGGCGGTCGCCGCGCATCCCGGCGCGACGATCGAGCCGATCTGGACCCGGCGGACCACGTCGGAGCTCGGCCGCGCCTTCGGCGAGCAGATCGCCGACCGCTCCCCCGGCGACCGACCCGACGGCATCGTGACCTCCAACGACCATCTCGCGATCGGCCTGCTGCACGGTCTGGTCACCCGCGGCGTGCGCGTGCCCGAGGACATCGCGGTCGTGGGATACGACGACATCGAGTTCGCAGCGATCGCCGCCGTCCCGCTCACCTCGGTCCGCCAGCCCGCGCGAGAGATGGGCCGCACCGCGGCGGAGATGCTCCTGGCCCGCGTGAACGGCGACGACCACGAACAGCTCGAAAGCGTCGTCTACCAGCCCGAGCTCATCGTGCGCGCCTCGACCGGCGGGCACGCCTGATCAGCTGACCAGCTGCGAGCCCTTCGCCGGGCGGTCGCCGTCGCGGCGCTCGATGGCCCGCAGCGAGCGGGCGACGAACGCGGCGATGCGTCGCGCACCCCGCTCGTGGAAGTGGGTGTCGTCGGCGACGCCGTCGGGCCAGGCCGGGTGCTCGCCCGGCGCGAAGTGCGTGAGCAGATCCCGGGATGCCGCGGGCCCGAGATCCTCGTACAGCCACGTCGTGAAGACGGTGAGATCGATGAGGGGCACGTCGAGCTCGTGCGCGAGGTCGCGCACGGCGTTGGGGTAGTCGCCATGGGTGGGCACGACCCGCTCCGGGTCGCCGTCGTGATCGAACCATCGCCGCTCGCACGACGTGCACAGCACCGGGATCCCGCCGCGCTCACGCACGTCCGAGACGAACCCGGCGAGCCGCTCGCGGTACCCGCCGCGTGCGTCGAGCGCAGGATCCTTCTGGTCGTTGTGGCCGAACTGGATGACGACGGTGTCTCCGGCGACGACCTCGGACAGCAGTGACCGCCACGACCCCGCCGCGACGAAGGACGCCGTCGTCGCCCCGCCGAACGCGAGGTTGCGCACCGGCGCATCCACGTGATCGGTGAGGTACGAGCCCCAGCCGGTGAGCGGCAGCTCGGCGGGCTGAGGCGGGGCCACCGTCGAGTCCCCCGCGAGGTGATACGTCATGGTCGTCTTCCCGTCCCGTCCCGGAGGGATGGCGCCGGGTGCGGCATCCCGTCGTAGCATGTCAGCCATGCAGAAAGCGTTTACCGGCACGATACGCGTGATCGAGGGCCCGCGTCCCGCACGCTCCGTGCTGCGGCTTCTCGCGCGTCGGCCAGGCCGCATGACGGTGGCGATCCTGGCGTTCGCGATGAAGGAGGTGCCGCTGTGGTTCCTGCCGGTCGTGACCGCCGAGATCATCGACATCGTCGCCACCGGCGGGTCGGTGACGACCGTGCTCATCTGGTTCGGGATCGCGGCGATCCTGCTGCTGCAGAACTATCCCAACCACATCGTCTACACGCGGAACTTCATGACGGTGGTGCGCGACACCGGCGCCGATCTGCGCAACGCCCTCGCGGCGCGCCTGCAGAGCCTGTCGATCGGCTACCACACGCGGGTGAGCGCCTCCATCGTGCAGACCAAGGTGGTCCGCGACGTCGAGAACATCGAGCTCATGCTGCAGCAGGTGACCCACCCGCTGCTGTCGTCGATCATGGTGCTCATCGGCGCGATCGCGATGACGGCGATCGCCGTGCCGCAGTTCCTTCCCGTGTACGCCCTCGCCGTGCCGATCGCGCTCGTGCTGCGCTGGGCGCTCAGCCGCCGGTCGCGGGCGCGCAACGAGACCTTCCGGCGCGAGGTCGAGGGGTTCGCCGCGCGCGTGGGCGAGATGGCCTCGCTGATCCCGGTCACCCGCGCCCACGGACTCGAGAGCACCGCGGTCTCGCGTGTGGCCACCGGCGCCGACGGGGTGCGCCGCGCGGGCCTTCACCTCGACATGCTCAACGGGCACGTGGCCTCGATCTCGTGGGTCACGATGCAGCTGCTCGGCGTCACGTGCCTCATGCTCGCCGCCGTGTTCTCGCTCACCGGCATCCTTCCGATCACCCCCGGCGAGGTCGTGCTGCTGTCGACGTACTTCGCGCTGCTGACGCAGGGGCTGACGTCGCTGCTCATGCTGATCCCGGTCGGCGCCCGCGGTCTGGAGTCCATGCGCTCGATCTCCGAGGTGCTGCAGGAGCCCGACCTCGAGCAGAACGCCGGCAAGCGCGAGGTGGCCGCCGTGGGCGGTCATCTGCAGCTCGAGGCGGTCACGCACCGCTACGACGGCGCCGACCGCGACGCCGTCCACGACGTCACCCTCGACATCCCGCCCGGCCGCACCGTCGCCTTCGTGGGGTCGTCCGGCTCGGGCAAGTCGACGATGCTCAATCTCGTGCTGGGCTTCGTGCGACCGACATCCGGCCGCATCCTGCTCGACGGCGACGACATGCAGGAACTCGACCTGCGCACCGTCCGTCGCTCCGTCTCGGTCGTACCGCAGGAGTCGGTGCTGTTCGAGGGGACGATCCGCGAGAACATCGCCTACGGCCTCGACGACCCCTCGGACGAGCGGCTGCGCGCCGCACTGCAGGACGCCAACGCCCTGGAGTTCGTCGACAGCCTGCCCGACGGGTGGAACACGGTCGTGGGCGAGCGCGGAGCGCGTCTGTCGGGCGGCCAGCGTCAGCGACTGGCGATCGCCCGCGCCCTCGTGCGGGATCCCCGCATCCTGCTGCTGGACGAGGCGACGTCCGCCCTCGACCCGGAGTCCGAAGAGCTCGTCAAGGACGCCCTCACCCGGCTCATGCGCGGGCGCACGACGCTGGTGGTCGCCCACCGCCTGTCCACGATCCGCCAGGCCGACACGATCGTGGTGCTCGAGCACGGCTCGATCGTCGAGCAGGGCGGCCACGAGGAGCTCCTCGCCCGTCGCGGCCGCTACGCACAGCTGCACGTCACGCAGGCCGGGCTCCCCCGGTAGACGCGGGGCGCTTCACGCAGCACGGCACGAGCCTGCAGGCCGGATAGCGCTTTCCGGCTTGAGCCCGTAGGCTGGATGCCGGCACCCGCCGGCCGCCTCGAAGGAGACACGACCGCATGATCCAGACCCTCCGCTGCGCCCTCGTCGGCACCGGGGCGGTGGCCAATCTGCACGCCCAGGCCGTCGCCGCCCACCCCCGCGCCGAACTCGTCGCCGTGACCGACATCTCGCCGGACGCCGCCCGCGACTTCGCCGCACGCTACGGGATCGCCGCCGTGCACGACGACCTGGCGTCGCTGCTGGCCACCGAGCGTCCCGACGTCGTGCTGATCTGCACGCCCCCGGGGGTCCACCGCGAGCAGACGGTGGCCGCGTTCGCCGCCGGCGCCCACGTCGTCGTCGAGAAACCCCCCGCACCGAGCCTGGATGAGCTTGACGAGATGCGCGCGGCCGCCGACGCCGCACGAAAGCAGCTCGCCGTGGTGTTCCAGCAGCGCACCGGCACCGCCGCGGCGCACGTCAAGCGCCTCCTCGACTCGGGCGCGCTCGGCCGCCCGCTCCTGGCCCAGTGCCAGACCCTGTGGTTCCGCGGCGCCGGCTACTTCGCCGTGCCGTGGCGCGGGAAGTGGGAGACCGAGGGCGGCGGAACGACGCTCGGGCACGGCATCCACCAGCTCGACCTGCTCGCGTTCCTGCTCGGAGACTGGGCGCGCGTCGAGGCGCGTCTATGGCGCCTCGACCGCGAGACCGAGACCGAGGACGCGTCGACCGCGACGGTCCTGTTCGAGCGGGGCGTGGTCGCCCAGGTCGTCGCCAGCGCGGTCTCGCCGCGCGAGACGAGCTCGCTCCGCATCGACACGCAGCGGGCGACGGTGACCGTCGATCATCTGTACGGCCACGGTCACGAGAACTGGTCGCTCACCCCCGCGCCGGGGTTCGAGGCCGACGCCGCGGCGTGGGCCTTCCCCGAGGCCGAGGAGCGCAGCGATCACGGCCCGCTCCTGCGCGACGTGTTCGACGCGATCCTGGACGAGCGGCCGCTGCCGCCCACGGCCGACGCCCCCGCCCGTTCGCTCGAACTCGTCGCGGCGATCTACGCCTCGGCCGACGCCGATGGACGCCCCGTCACCCCCGCCGACCTCGCGGCCCACCCCACGCACCGGCGCGGCTTCGCCAGCCCGGTCACCGACCTTCGCCGCTGACGTGATCGATCCGAGCCCCATCGCTCCTGCCGGCCCCGCTCCGGGCGAGATCTACCGCGACCCGATCTACGACGGCGCCACCGACCCGACGGTCGTCCACGACCCGTCGACCGGGTGGTGGATGTTCTACACCCAGCGCCGGGCCGATCATCCCGATCCCGGCCCGGGTGTGGCGTGGGTGCACGGCAGTCGTATCGGAGTGGCACAGAGCCCGGACGGCCTGCGCTGGGACTATGCGGGCACCCTCGAGCCCGACGCCGCCGGTCTGCGTCTCGACCCCGACGGCCCGCCGGTCACCGTCGCCGAGACCCACTGGGCGCCGGAGGTCGTGCACGACGGCAGCCGCTGGCGGATGTACCTGACCGAGATCGACGGCATCCCCTGGCAGTGGGCCGGGCATCCGCGCCGCATCGTCGAGTACTCCTCCGGCGACCTCACGTCCTGGACGCGGGGGGCGCCGCTGACTCTCGACAGCGACCGCGTCATCGATGCCGCCGTCACCCGCTGCCCTGACGGTCGCTGGCGGCTCTGGTACAAGGACGAGGCCGCCGGTTCGGTGACGAAGGTCGCGGCATCCGATGATCTGGGCTCGTGGCGCGGCGAAGGCACCGCGATAGCGGGCAGACCCCACGAGGGCCCGTACGTGTTCTCGCTCGGCGGGGTGTGGTGGATGCTCACCGACGAGTGGCGCGGCATGGCCGTGTACCGCTCGACGGACACCGTCTCGTGGGAGCGTCAGGGCGGACCCGACGCGGTGATCCTCGGCGAGAGCGGCCCCGCCGCCGAGGGGGTGCAGGTCGGACGCCACGGCATGGTGGTCGTGCGGGCCGACGCCGCACTGCTGTACTACTTCACCCACCCCTGGTGGGACGGCGGCGAGATCGAGGACGCCGATGCCGGCCTCGCCCGTCGCAGCGCCGTGCACGTGGCGAGGCTGCGCATCGTCGACGGCACGCTCGTCTGCGACCGCTGACCCGCTCGGGCTACTCCTCGGGGAGGTGCGCGCCGATGAGGGCCAGGTTCTGGATCGCGGCGAGGCCGTACTGCGCGGCGTCGTTCGTCGACACACTCGGGGCCTCGTCGACGGGACGCAGCACCTCGGGACCCTCGATGCGACGGATGACGAGGTCGCGCCGATGCACCAGCCACTCGCCGATCCCCTCGAACGCCTCCCACGCGCGGGCGGCGAGCGCGTCGTCGCCCGTCGCGGCGGCGGCGTAGGCGGTCAGGCGGCTGTGCGCCTGCTCGAGATGGATGCCGGTGAGCGCAGCCCCGACGGCGGCGGCCTGTTCCTGGGGAGTTGAAAGATAGAGCCGGCAGTAGTGGACCCACGCGTCCCGGAACCCCGGGACGTCGACGAGCGAGATCAGCTCGCTGCACACCTCGACGAGCCCGAACACGGCGCTCAGGTGCGAGACGGAGATCTGGTCGCGCGCGGTGTCGAAGCGGCCGGTTTCGATGTCGTAGAGGGCCTCGCCGGTGAGGAAGCCGTGCGGGAGGGCCGCGATGTCGGCCATCGTCCCCAGCAGCCGGTCCCGGGACCGCTCGTTGCCGGTGCGCTCCCAGTCCGCGAGCCACGTCGCGGCCAGCGCGCCCCAGTCCGTTCCCAGCCCCACGGCCAGCGCGCCCCGGTCGGGGCGGTAGGTCGCGGCATCCGGCCGGACCTTGCGCGTGGGATCGGTGTCGAGGAACCGCTCGTCGCTGTCGCGCAGCTCGGTGAGGAGGTCGCCGATCCGCTCGTCTGCGGTGAGATAGTGCAGGAACCGGCGGTAGATCGGGCTCGAGATCCGCAGCTGCTTCGCACTGCATCCCCAGTGCTGCACGTTGTGCCGTGACCCCAGCCCCTTCCACCGCCCGAGGTGGTAGACGTCGACCTCGCCGGTGTGGCGGGTCATCGCCTCGGCGAGACGGAAGACGTCGGCGCGGCCGGTGCGCAGATAGGAGTACCACAGCCACAGGTCCGGCGAGAGCTCGCTGTTGTCCCAGGCGTAGCCGCCCACGTCGTAGCGCCATACGTGCCGGTCGGGATCGTAGGCGTGCATGACGTCGCCGTAGTTCCAGAATCCGTACCACCGCCGCTGGTCGACCTGGCCGAGGTAGAAGCCCAGCAGCACGTCGATGCTGTCCTCGATCTCGCCGCGCACGGGAGTCGAGCGGTCGGCGGGTGCCCAGTCGCCGAACACGCCCACGGCGTGCAGGTGCTCGGGGGTCGGCTGCAGCAGCGGGGGTCGCTGCAGCTGGGCGACCTCGTCGGCCGCCCGCTCGATCGCCGGCGTCGCGTCGTACGCGAACAGGGTGAGCTCGTGCGTGCGGGCGATCCCGTGGGCGTCGCCGAACCCGGGCTCGTAGTCCTCGTACGTGATCTCGAGACCCTCGAGCTGGGTCGCGAAATCGTCCTGTCCGAGACCGTCGTGGTAGAACCGCACGTCCATCGGCTGCGCCTCGGGCGCGTACAGCCACGCGGTCACCTCGGCCGAGGTCCCCGCCATCCCCCTGACGTCGAGCTGGCCGGGGTGCGACTGCCAGAACGATCGGATGCCGATGCCCAGGCCTCCCTCGGGGTCGCTGATCGCCGCATATCCTTCGGCTCGGGTGCCGGCGGCGGCGTCGATCCACGCGTGGCCGGGCGCGGTGCGCTTGCGGATGCCGAAGCCGTCGGCGCTGAGCTGGGTGAGCGTGACGTCGCCCCACGCGGGGATGAGGTCGAGCCGGCCGGACACCTCGGGGTTCCACTGGTCGAGCGGCGGGGTCCGCTCGCCGCGGATCTGCGCCGCCCGCACCTCGGGCCCCGGGTCACGGCGGAGCCCCGTGAGGCCGCGCACCGCCTCGGCGAAGAATCCGCCGTCGGCGCCGGCGAGGCGCACGTGCCGGTCGTGCAGCGCGGCGCGCAGCGGAACGTCGGCCCGCAGGCCGTAGCCCGCGAGGAAGTCCGTGTCGGCATCGCCGTCCCAGACCATCGTGTGGACGAGCCGCACCGCGTGGGAACCGGCCATCGCGACCGCACGCACGGTGAAGGGCAGCCACTGCCGGTCGCCGCCCTCGGCACGGTGCACGCCGTCGATGCGCACGACCGCACGCACCGGTCCGCGCTGCTCCACCTCGACTCCGGTGACGCGCGAGCGGAACGCGGTGCGCGTCAGTGTGCCGTCGCCCTCGGGCATCCCGTCCTGCAGCAGGCTCACCAGGCGCACGTTCTCGGCGACGACGCGCGCACCGCGCGACAGTCGGCGGACCAGCACGTCGACGTCGCGTCCGGCACCGGGCAGCTCGAACTCCAGCCGCGCGGCACCGGTGTCGACGACCACCCCGTCGTCCGTCTCGTCGACGCGCACGCCCGACTCGGGGACGGGTACGTGGGATGCGGCATCCGCGACGATCTCGTAGTCACCGGGCGACGCGGTGGCGCCCAGGGCGGCGCCCGCCCATTTCAGCGTCCCGTCCGGCCAGGTGGCCAGCGGCCAGAACTGTCCCGCCGCGGCCGCGCCTCCGACCGGGCGCAGCCGCAGATCGGCGGCCGAGGTCACGGCGCCGCGCGGCAGGGGCACGCCCCACGTGGCACCGGCCGGCAGGTCGGCGGGCGGTGCGTCGTCGAGCCACCGCAGCGGAACGGTGACGGAGGGATCGGTCATAGCGAATGCACCTCGAGATTGCGGTAGGCGGCGGTCAGCGGAGACATCTGGCGGAACCCGAGGCGGCCGCCGCGGACGTGCGGGCCGGTCGACTCGTCGTCGGTCCAGGCGAACAGGGGCAGCCCGTCGATCGAGAAGGCGACGCGGGCGCCGTCCTTCACGACCTCGACGCGGTAGAACGCCTCGCGGGAATCGACGACCGGGGGCAGCGGGTCGGCGCCCTGGGCCACCAGGTGGAAGCCGGGCGACTTGCGCAGGTTGCAGGTGTGGAAGGCGCGCTCGTCCTCCCAGCGACGGCGGAAGTACGACACGTGGAGCGTGCGGATGTCGCCCGAGTGGTACTGCGGGTACGCGCCCGTCCGCGGGACCAGCCCGGGGTCGAAGATCCCCCCGCCGGCGGCCGCGGACGCCGCGAAGAAGAGCATCGCCAGGCCGGGCTCCTGCCGTGGCGAGAACTCCCACGAGATGCGGATGCCGTCGCCGAACTCCTCGGGACACCACAGCGTCCAGTGGTCGTCGAATCCGCCCGCGCTCGAGAGCAGCAGCCCGTCCCCGGCGGCGCGGGCGGCCACCGGGCCCTCGGCGATCCAGTCGGAGATGTCGGCCGGGTCGCGGAGAGGGTTGCGGTACAGCAGGCTCGTCATCCCTTCACCGAGCCGATCAGCATCCCCTTCGCGAAGTGCCTCTGCAGGAAGGGGTAGAACAGCACGATCGGCAGGGTCGCGACGATGATGACGGCGAACTTGATCCCCTGCGCGGGCGGCAGCTGGGTCGGGTCCTGCTCGACCACCGACAGGTCGGTCGCGACCGTCACCTGGCGCAGGAACATCTGCAGCGTCCACATCGAGCTGTCGTTGAGATACAGCAGCGGCGACATGAAGTCGTTCCAGATGCCGACGGCGTAGAAGAGGGCGAACGTCGCCAGCACGGGCTTGGACAGCGGCAGGATGATGCTCCAC
Source organism: Microbacterium sp. ARD31 (assembly GCF_031844425.1). NCBI lineage: Bacteria > Bacillati > Actinomycetota > Actinomycetes > Micrococcales > Microbacteriaceae > Microbacterium > Microbacterium sp. ARD31. The sequence continues at coordinate 218,358 of NZ_JAUZVE010000005.1, read as the reverse complement.
AGCGTCTGCAGCTCGTTGGCGCCGTCGATCTTCGCGGACTCCTCCAGCTCGCCGGGCAGCTGCTGGAAGAAGTTCTTGATGATGATCAGGCTGAACGGGTTGATCGCCATCGGGAGGATGAGCGCCCAGTAGTTGTTCAGCAGGCCCAGGTCCTTCACGACCAGGAACGTCGGGATCATGCCACCCGAGAACACCATGGTGAACACGATGAGCGAGAGGATGATCCGTCCTCCCGGCAGGTTCGCCTTGCTCAGCGGGTAGGCCATCGTGGCCGTCAGCATGAGCTGCACCAGGGTCCCGACCGCCGTGACGGCGATCGTGGTGATCATGGCGCGGACGAACGCGGGGCTGGTGAAGATCGACTCGTACGCGCGCAGCGAGAACGTCTCGGGCCAGAGGAAGAACGATCGCGTCGCCAGCTCCGCCTCGGTGGCGAACGAGCCCGCGAGGACGTAGACGAAGGGCACCAGCGCGACGACGGCGACCGCGATCATGAGCGCGACGTTGAAGACGTCGAAGACGCGTCCCGCCGGGGTGTTGAAGCGGTACTTCTCGCGAGCCATCAGAAGATTCCCGTCTGGTTGAACCGCCGCGCCAGCCAGTTGGCGCCGAAGATGAGCACGACGCCCACGACGGCCTTGAAGAGGCCGACGGCGGTGCTGTAGCTGTAGCTGCCCTGGGTGATGCCCATGAAGTAGACGTACGTGTCGAACACGTCGGCCACCGAGCGGTTGAGCGAGTTGGTCATGAGGTAGATCTGCTCGAAGCCGGTGTTGAGCACCTGCCCCATCTGCAGCACGAGCATGACGACGACGGTCGGCATGATCGAGGGAAGGGTGATGTGCCACACGCGCTGGAACCGGCCCGCCCCGTCGATGATGGCCGCCTCGTACTGGGCCTGGTCGACGCCGGCCAGGGCTGCGAGGAAGATGATCGTCCCCCAGCCGGTGTTCTTCCAGATGTCCTGCAGCACGATGATGGGCCGGAACCACGCGGGGTCGGCGAGGAAGTTCACGTCTGTGCCCAGCATCCCGTTGATCAGCTGGAACAGGGGCCCGATGTCGAGGGCGAACAGCAGGTAGGTGAGCGAGGCCACCACCGTCCACGACAGGAAGTGCGGGATGTAGATGAGCGTCTGGACGGTGCGCTTGAGCACCATGAGGCGCATCTCGTTCAGCAGCAGGGCCACGATGATCGTCAGCGGGAACGCGATGAGCAGGCTCAGCAGCGCGAGGATCAGCGTGTTGGCCAGCAGCCGCGGGAAGTCCGGGCTGGCGAAGAAGTCCTCGAAGTGGCGGAAGCCCACCCACGGGCTGTCGGCGATGCCGAGGAAGGGGACGTAGTCCTTGAACGCGATCACCGCGCCGAACATCGGCCAGTAGCGGAAGAGGACGAAGTAGATGATCCCCGGGATCAGCAGCAGGTACAGCCACTTGAACTGGGTGAAGTGCACGCGCACGCCGCGTCGGCGTCGCGCCCGCTTCTCGACGGTGATCGTCTCGGTCGCCGTCACGGCGTTGTCGAGCGTGGTGGTCATGGGATGCCTCTCGATGAGACCGGGGCGACGATGAGGTCACCGTCGCCCCGGTCGTCGATCAGGAGTCGGCGCCGGCCAGCTCGTTGATCTCGGTGATCACCTGGTCGCCGCCGCTGGAGCGCCACAGCTCCACGGCGTCCTGAAGCCCCGCGAGGTCGAGCTGCCCCGCGATGTACTGGATGCGGGCATCCGAGACGATCGTGTCGAGCTGAGCGCCCTTCGACACGTACGTGGGAGACACGTACGGGGCCGACGGGTCGAACTCGGCCGACTCCAGGTCGGACGCCTCGATCGCCTTGCGCTTGTCGTACATCTCCTGCTCGTACTCGGAGGGCTGCTTGGGCAGGTAGCCCTGGAATCCGGTGACGTTCATCCCGAGCTGGGCGAAGCTCATGACCGTGTCCTTGAGGGTCTGCGGCGCGTCGTCGACGGCGACCGCGAGGTCGCCCTCGAGCGTGTAGGTCTCACCCTCGATGCCGTTGTTGAGCATGGGTCCGACCTCTTCGGAGTTGAGGTCGTTGAGCACCTCGAGCACGGCCCGCAGCTCGGCCTCGGTGCGCACCTTGGCCTTGGGCACGGCGAGGAAGCCGCTGTAGCCGGTGGTGGGAAGCGCGTGGAGCTCACCGTCGGGGCCGACGAGGTTGCCGGTGACGTCGACGTAGTCCTGGAAGTCCTCGGGGTCGGACTCCTTGAACAGGCTCATCAGCACACCGGCGCGCGAGTGCACGTCGAGGATGATGCCGCCCTTGCCGTTGAGGAAGGGCTCGTTCCAGTTGGCGGAGTCGAACGTGGCGAAGTCGGGGTTCACGACGCCGTCCTCGACGAGCTCACGCTCGAACTGGACCGCCTCGAGCCACTCGTCGGTGGTGAAGTTCGGCACGAGCTCGCCGTCCCGCTCGGTCCAGCGGTTGCCGGCGCCGTACCAGGTCTCGATCGCGTCCCAGGGGCTGTTCGTCCCGATGGTGCCCGGCCACTTCGGCACGATGATGCCGTACGTGTCGTCCTGGCCGTTGCCGTCGGGGTCGTCCTCGGTGAAGGCGGTCGCGACCTCGCGCAGCTCTTCGGTCGTGGTCGGCATCTCAAGGCCGAGGTTCTGCAGCCAGTCCTTGCGGATGATGACCGCCTCGCGCATCACGTCGCGGGCGCGGAAGATCCCGTACACCTTGCCGTTGACGCTGGAGGCCTGCTGCACCTCGGGGAAGGTGGTGTCGAGGTTCGGGTAGTCGCCGAGGTAGTCGGTGAGATCCCAGAACGCACCCGCTTCGGCGTTGCGCACGAAGCCCGGGTCCTTGCCCTGGATCACCATGACGTGCGGCAGGTCGTCGCCCGCCAGGGTGATGTTGACCTTGTCGCCGTAGGACGAGTTGGGCACCCACGTGATGTCGAGGTCGACGCCGATCTCCTCTTCGATGGCGACCTCGAGATCGTTGCCGTCCTCGGGGGCATTGGTCACGAGGTAGGGGGCCATGATCTCGACGCTGTCGAGCTCGGCGGCTTCCTCACCGCCGCCCGCGGAACACCCCGCGAGGGCGAGGGCGGCGACGGTGGCCACGCCGATTCCGGTGATCTTCCTGCTGTGCTTCATGAGGAGCTCCTTCGTTCCGTGTGTCGTGCGATCAGGTGGTGGGTACGGGGGCGGCCGCCTCGGCGAGCCGTCGGTCGTTGGCGGCGAAGAACGCCACGCAGAGGGTTGTGCTCGCGGTGATCCAGGCACCGAGCGAGACGAACGGGATGAGGCCGGGGAGCAGCAGGCTCGCGGTGACCACCACGACGGCCGCCAGCACCAGCAGCGAGATGTGAGGGAGGTTGCCGAGGGTGAATCGACTGGCCGTCACGAGGTAGGCCGTCCGGGGCAGGTCGTAGTGGGCGAACATCGACACCGCGACCGTCGTGATCGCCGCGGCGAGACACGAGGCCCCGATCATCACCACGGCGATGGGCGTGCCGAGTGCGCCGGCCTGCGCCACGGAGAGGATGCCGAACCCCAGCATCCCCGTGATGGCGAAAGCGGGCCCCAGCGCGACATTGGCCGCGACGAACTCGCGGCGCCACGCACGCGCGAAGCTCCGCAGTGCCGGGAACGCCTCGCCGCGCAGGCGACGCCGGGTGAGCTCGGCTGCGGCGGCGGAAGCCGGTGCGACACCGAGGACGACGCCGCCGAGAAGGGCGAACCCGTACCAGAGGGCGTTGACCGTGATGATCCACGTCACCCACTCGAAGGCGCCGTGAAGCCGAACGGCCCAGCCGGTGCCGGGCGCGCCCCCCGTCGTGCTCGTGCTCATTCGATCTCCGTCGATGGAACGTGTGGCACCGCATTCGGTGCCGGGAATACGTTTTCCGAAGAACCGTAGCCCGAGTATTGAAACGAGTCAACCCGGGACGTGCGGATCTCACCGAACCCTCACGCCGGCCACCGAGGCCGTTATCGGATCGTGTCCGGGCAGGCAGAAGAAGTAGTTGCGAAACGTTTTTTCACCCGGTACCGTTGCGGGCAAGCGCTTTCCAGTACCCGGAGACTCACGCAGTCCTCCCTACACAGGACGCGCCTGCACCGCACCAACGGACAACGAACGTCGCGAGCGGAAGAATCGAACGCAGACGTTCAGGAGAGGACAAGGATGTTCAGCAAGAAGCGGACTTTCGCCGCCGTCGCACTCGCGACCGGCGCAGCCGTCGCTTTGGCCGGATGCGCCGGAGGCGGCGCTGAGCCGGCCGGCACGCTCGACCCCGAAGAGGAAGTCAGCCTGGATCTGGCGTTCTGGGGCAACGACGTGCGCGCCGAGCTCTACAACGAAGCCGTCGCGGCGTTCGAGGAGGAATACCCGAACATCTCGGTGAGCACCACCTTCCTGGGCTTCCCCGAGTTCTGGGAGAAGCGTCAGACCGAGGCGGCGGGCGGCAACCTGCCCGACGTGATGCAGTTCGACTACTCGTACCTGCGCCAGTACTCCGAGAACGGGCTGCTGCTCGAGCTCGACCCGTTCCTGGGCGGCATCATCGAGACCGACCCGCTGCCGCAGAACATCCTCGACATCGGCGTGGTCGCGGACGCAACCTACGGAATCCCGACCTCCACCAACGCGTGGGGCCTGTTCACCAACCCCGTCCTGCTCGAAGAAGCAGGCGTCGAAGAGTTCGCCGGCGGGTCGTGGGAGGACTACACCGACTGGATGAGCGAGATCACCGACGCCGCGGGCGGCGAGTTCTGGGGCGGCGGCGACTACACCGGCCGTATCCAGAACTTCGAGCTGCAGCTGCGCTCCGAGGGCTCGTACCTCTTCAGCGAGGACGGCGAGCCCGGCTTCGACGAGGCGCGCCTGACCGAGTTCTGGGAGTCGGGCCAGCCCATCCGCGACGGCATCGGCATCCCGCAGCAGACCGCTGAGGAGCTCGCCCCGCTGGGCGCCTTCGACACGGCCAACACCGCCAGCGAGCTGACCTGGGACAACTTCGGCGCCGGCTACCTCGGCAACCTGGGCGAGGGTTACACCGAGCTCGGCCTGGTCGCCCCGCCCGTCACCGTCGAGGGTGCGCAGGACCTGTACCTGAAGCCGTCGATGCTGCACGCGATCGCCGCGAACACCGAGCACCCCGAGGCCGCCGCCACCCTGGTGAACTTCCTGGTGAACTCGCCCGAGTCCGGTGAGATCTTCGGCACGAACCGTGGCCTGCCGGCTTCGGAGACCGCGCTCGAGGCCGCCGAGCTCGACCCGCTGAGCCAGCAGGTGCGCGACTACGAGGCGTCGATCGCCGACCGTCTGGGCGACGCCCCGCCGGTGCCGATCGTCGGCTACGGCACGCTCGAGGAGAAGTTCCGTCAGCTCGGCGTCGAGCTGAACTTCGGGACGATCACGGTGGAAGAGGCTGTCTCGCAGTTCTTCACCGAGATGGACGTCGTCCTCAACTCGTAATCCTTCCGGGGGCGCGGATGCTGCGGCTGCGCGCCCCCGGACCCCACGCCCCTCCGGGGTCGACCCGAGAACCTTCCGATCTGGAGAACAACGTGAGCACGACAGCCACGAGAGTGATCGTCACCGGCGAGAAGTCCTCGCGCGGAGGCCTGCTGCGCAAGTCCCGACCCGAGGCCGGCGGCGAGCGTCCGGGCCTCAAGCAGCGGGCGCGTCGGGAGACCCTCGCGGGGTACGGGTTCCTGGTTCCGTGGCTGGTGGGGTTCTTCGGGTTGACGATCATCCCGATGGTGTACTCGCTGTACCTGTCGTTCACCCGGTACAACATCTTCCAGCCGCCGCGGTGGGTGGGGCTGGACAACTACGTGCGGTTGTTCACGAACGACCCGAACTTCATCCAGTCCGCCCAGATCACCCTGGTGTACGTGCTGGTGGGGACGCCGATCACCCTGGCCGCTGCCCTCGGTGTGGCGATGCTGCTGAACTACCGCGACAAGGGTGCGGGGTTCTTCCGGTCGGCGTTCTACGCCCCGTCGCTGATCGGCGGGTCGGTGAGTGTGGCGATCGTGTGGCGGGCGATGTTCGCCGGCGACGGCCCCGTCGACACCTCGCTGTCCTTCTTCGGCATCGACCTCGGCGGGTGGATCGGCAACCCCGACCTGGTGCTGCCGGCCATGATCATCCTCGCGGTGTGGCAGTTCGGGGCGACCATGGTCATCTTCCTCGCCGGCCTGAAGCAGATCCCCAAGGAACTCTACGAAGCGGCCGAGATGGACGGCGCGAACGCGTTGCACCGCTTCCGTGCGGTGACCCTGCCGATGCTGTCCCCGGTGATCTTCTTCAACCTGCTGCTGGGCCTGATCGGCGCGTTCCAGGTCTTCGCCTCGGCATACATCATCAGCAACGGCTCGGGCGGCCCGGCCGGGATGACCAACTTCATCACCCTCTACCTCTACAAGCGCGGCTTCGCCGACGGGCAGATGGGCTACGCCGCCGCGATCGCGTGGGTGCTGCTGGTCGTCGTCGCCATCATCGCCTTCATCCTCTTCCGCACCCAGCGCAACTGGGTGCACTACTCCGGAGACAACCGATGAGCACTTCCAACGCCGCGACGACCTCGGCCGCCGCATCGACCCCCGTGTTCGCCGCCCAGCAGACCACCCCGGTCCCGCCCACCAAGCGCAAGGTCAAGCGCAAGACCTGGCAGACCGCGATCTGGCTGGTCGCGCTGATCGCGATCACCGCGATCGTGCTCTACCCCCTGGTGTGGCTGCTGTTCTCCACCTTCAAGCCCAACGCCGAGTTCGGGCAGAACCCCGGCATCATCCCGGACAACCCCACCATCGACAACTACCTCAAAGTCGCCGAGGGCATCGCCGGCGTGCCGATGTGGAAGTTCTTCTGGAACAGCTTCGTCCTGGCGGCCCTCGCCGTCATCGGCACCGTGCTCTCCTCAGCGCTGGCCGCGTACGCCTTCGCCCGCATCCAGTTCAAGGGCCTGGCGATCTTCTTCGCCGCGATGATCGGCACCCTGCTGCTGCCCTTCCACGTCGTGATCATCCCCCAGTACATCCTGTTCAACAACCTCGGCCTCGTCGACACCTTCTGGCCCCTCGTCCTGCCGAAGTTCCTCGCCACCGAAGCGTTCTTCGTGTTCCTCCTCGTCCAGTTCATGCGGCAGATGCCCCGCGACATGGATGAAGCCGCCCGCATCGACGGCGCCGGACACATCCGCATCTTCTGGGCCATCATCCTGCCCCTGATCAAACCCGCCCTCATCACCTGCGCGATCTTCGCGTTCATCTGGTCCTGGAACGACTTCCTCGGCCCCCTCCTCTACCTCACCAGCCCCGAGAACTACCCCCTCCCCATCGCCCTCCGCCTCTATAACGACCAAACATCCACCAGCGACTACGGCGCCACCGTCACCGCGTCCTTCGTCGCCCTCGTCCCCGTCCTGCTCTTCTTCATCGTCTTCCAGCGGTTCCTGGTCGACGGCGTCGCCACCCAGGGCCTCAAGGGCTGACCCCGCCGAGAGCGAGGAACCACGATGGACCGCAAGGAGCACCGCGCCGCACAGCGCGCCGACCGCGACGGGTCTGGACCGACCCTGCAGGAGCGCCCTGCGGAGCGGTTCCCCGGCGCGACGGCGAAGTTCGCCCTCTTCGGCGAGGTGCTCCAGGTCGGTCTGCTGGTGACGCTGGTGTCACTGCCCCTGGTCACCCTGCCCGCGGCGCTGGCGGCCGGCATCCGTCACCTGCGCCGGTACGTGCACGCCGAGGGCTCGCCGCTCTCGGCGTTCTGGGCCGACCTCCGCCGCGCACTGCTCGGCGGTTCGCTGGTCGGTCTCGTGGCGGTCGTCCTCACCGGCATCCTCGTCCTCGACATCGACCTCGCCCGCTCCGGGGCCCTCCCCGGCGGCCCCGCCGTCGAGGTCGTCGGCTGGGTGGGGCTGGCGCTCGTCGGCGTGGCGGTGCTCGCCGCCGCCGGCCGGTGGGACCCCGTCTCCGGCTGGCGCGCCGCAGTGCGGTCCGTCCCCCGCACCGTCGCGGCAGATGTCCCCGGGGCGCTCTACCTCGCCGCCACCGCGGGCTTCGTCGTCGTGGTGACGTGGGTGCTGGTGCCTCTCGTGGTGCCGGCCCTCGGCTGCGCCGCCCTCGCGGTCGTGGCCATCCCGGAGCGTCCGCGTCGCGGCATCCGCTGACCGAGGCCCCTCCCCTTCGACCATCCGATCCTTCGCGACCCCTCAGGAGAAGACTCCGTGCTGTACGGCGCCGACTACAACCCCGACCAGTGGCCGGAGGAGGTGTGGGACGAGGACGTCCGCCTCATGCGCGAAGCCGGCGTCAACATCGTCAGCCTCGGCATCTTCGCGTGGTCGCGGATCCAGCCGCGCGAAGGCGTGTGGGACTTCGCCTGGCTCGACTCCGTGATCGACAAGCTGCACGCCGGCGGGATCGGCGTGAACCTCGCCACCGCGACGGCCTCGCCCCCGCCGTGGGTGAGCGCGAACTATCCCGAGACGCTGCCGGCCGATGAGAGCGGCGCATCGTACTGGCCGGGAAGCCGCCAGCACTTCGCGCCGTCGTCGCCGACGTACCGGCGCCTGGCGGGCGAGCTCGTGCGGCGTCTCGCCGAGCGGTACGTCGGCCACCCGGGCGTGGTGATGTGGCATGTCGGCAACGAGTACGGATGCCATCTGTGGATGGATTTCTCGGATGCCGCGCGCGACGCCTACCGGGACTGGCTGGCCCGCCGCTACGAGCGCATCGAGGTGCTCAACGACGCGTGGGGCACGAGCTTCTGGTCGCAGCGGTACGGATCGTTCGACGAGATCTTCCCGCCACGGCTCGCCCCCTACAGCCACAACCCGTCGTCCATGCTGGACTGGCGCCGCTTCACCAGCGACATGCTGCTGGAGTGCTACCGCATGGAGCGCGAGATCCTGCTCTCGGCCGGTGCGACCCAGCCCATCACCACCAACTTCATGGGGCCGTTCAAACCCGCCGACTACCGCCGGTGGGCGCCCTTCATGGACGTCATCGCCGACGACTGCTATCCCGATCCGACCAACCCGCACCGCGTGCGTGACGCCGCCTTCCAGCGCGACCTCATCCGCTCGCTGAAGCCGGGCACCCCGTGGATCCTCATGGAGCAGGCGACGGATGCCGTGAACTGGCGTCCGTCCAACCCCGGCAAGGCCGCCGGCATGCTGGCCGCCGAGACCGCGCAGTCGATCGGCCGCGGCGCCGACGGCATCATGTTCTTCCAGTGGCGGCAGTCCCGTGCGGGCAGCGAGAAGTTCCACTCGGCGATGCTCCCCCACGCCGGCACCCGGACGAAGACGTGGCACGCGGTGACGGACCTGGGCGCCCAGCTGGCGGGGCTCGGCGAGCTGCCGGCACCCGGCCGCGACGCGCGGGCCGCCCTCGTCTTCGACTGGGAGAACTGGTGGGCCGTCGAAGAGCGGGACCACCCGGTGCAGCTGGACTACCTCGCGATGTCGCTGGAGTGGTACGGGGCACTGCACCGCCGCGGCATCATGGTCGACATCGTGGGTCCCGAAGAGGTGGACGACGGCTACGATCTCGTCCTCGCCCCCGCCCTGTATCTGCTGCCAGACGCCGGCGCCGCCGCGCTCACCGCATTCGTCGAGGGCGGCGGAACGCTGCTCACCGGCCCCTTCACCGACATCGTCGACGAGCACGACCAGTTCCGACCCGGCGGATTCGTCACCCAGCTGGGCGGCGCGCTCGGCATCCGCTTCGAGGACTTCGGCGCGCTGGGCGGCGCCTCGACCGGCGGCATGGGCGTCGGCGCGCAGTCCGCGGGCGTCACGTCCGGCACGGGCGAGACGATCGGCTTCACCGTGGACGGCATCGAGGCGCGGGGCACGCTCGTCGCCGAGGTCGTCGAGCCCGTGGGCGCCGAGGTCCTCGCGACGTTCGCCGAAGGCCGGTCGGCGGGGCACCCCGCCGTCACCCGCCATCGTCACGGCGCAGGCGAGGCCTGGTACGTCGCGACGATGCCCGATCCCGCCGGAGTGGATGCGCTCGTCGGGGCGGTGGTCGCGGCATCCGGAGTCGAGCCCGTCATCGCCGGGCTGCCCGCTCAGGTCGAGGTGGCTCGCCGGGGCGACCTGGTCACCGTCATCAACCACGGCGACCGCGCGGTCGACCTCGAGCTCGACGCCACCGACGTCGAATCCGGCGAGCGCGTGACGCGGCGTACCCTCGAGCCCCAGGGCGTGCTGTTCGCCCGTGTGGCGTCGCCGGGCGCGACGGCGGGTGCGGACTCCGTCACCCGCCCGGGCGCGGCCGTTCCGGCTGACGCTCTCGCCGCGACGTGACGCGCGCCTCGGCTCCGGGTGCGACCGCGGGTCGTTCCCTGATCGAGGCGATGGATGCCGCGGGCCGCAGCACGGCGCCGATGATGCGCTGGTGGTGGTTCGGGCCCGATGTCGTCGCGTCCGAGCTCGACCGGGAGTTGACCGCCATGGCGGATGCCGGGATCGGCGGTGTCGAGGTGGCGGCGGTGTACCCGCTCACGACCACCTCACCGCCCTTCCTGGGCGAGCAGCATCGCCGCGCGCTCCGTTTCGCCGCCGAGCGCGCGGGAGAACTGGGGCTGCGGTTCGATCTGACGCTAGGCAGCGGCTGGCCGTACGGCGGACCGCACATCGACGCGACCGTCGCCGCCCGCCGGTTGGAGTGGGTGGAGCTGTCGGTTCCGGCCGCGGGAGCCCGCACGGCGATCCCCGTCGAGCCGGGCGACGAGCCCGTCGCCGCCTTCGTCGTGAACGAGGGCGATGAGCCTCGGCGCGTGCCGTTGGACGGCGGCGTTGTCGTGCTCGATCCGCACGCGTCCGCCCGGCGCGTCCGCGTCGCGGTCTCGCGGCTCACCGGCCAGCAGGTCAAGCGCGCCTCGGCCGGCGCCGAGGGCCCGGTGCTCGATCACTGCTCGCGCGACGCTCTCGAGCGGCACCTGCGGGCGGTGGGCGAACCTCTCGTCGAAGCCGCCGGTGCGGCCAACATCCACTCGGTGTTCTGCGACAGCCTCGAGGCCTTCCACGCCGACTGGACGCCGGCCCTGCCGGAGGAGTTCCGCACCCGGCGGGGCTACGACCTGCTCGATGAGCTGTGGCTCCTCGACGAGGCGGGGCCGCGCGCCGAGCGGGTCCGCGCCGATCGCCTGCGGACCCTGACCGAACTGGTCGAGGAGAACTTCATCGCCCCGCTCGCGCAGTGGGCGGACGAGCGCGGGCTCCGGCTGCGCATCCAGGCGTACGGCGAGCCTCCCGTCTCGGTGAGCAGCTACCGGCATGCGCACGAGTTCGAGGGCGAGAGCTGGGGATGGGACCGGGTCACGCCCAGCCGCTGGGCGTCGTCCGCGGCGAGCCTGCACCGTCGCCCCGTCGTCTCGGCCGAGACATGGACGTGGGTGCACTCGCCGTCGTTCCGCGCCACGCCGTTGGACCTCGTCGCGGAGGCGCATGATCACCTGCTGTCGGGCATCAACCAGTTCGTCGGTCACGGGTGGCCCTACTCGCCGCCGGACGCCGACGGCCTCGGGTGGTTCTTCTATGCCGCCGGATGCCTGGACGACCGCAACCCGTGGTGGCGCGCGATGCCCGAGCTCACCCGCTATCTGTCGAAGCTGTCGTGGCTGATGCGGCAGGGCCGCCCCTTCCGCCAGGTCGCGCTGTACCTTCCGACCGCCGATGCCGCCTTCGCCAGGACGCAGGACGCCGGCGGCATCGACCTGCTCCGCCGCTGCCGCGCGCACATCGGAGACGCGGTCCCCGCGGCGATCCGCGCGGCCGGCGCCGACTTCGACCTGGTCGACGACACCGCGATGAAGGGACTCGATCCGTCGACGTACCCCGTCGTCGTCCTCCCGCATGTCGGCACCGTCGACGACGATACGGCGGCGTGGCTGCGCGCGGCGATCGCGTCGGGCGCGGATGTGGTCCGCGTGGGCGGCGCGGTCGAGCTGGGACGCGCGCTCGACCCGACCGGTCTCGGCTCCGAACTCGCGCGCCGGGCTCCGCTCGGCGAGCCGCCCGCCGGCGTCGGCGTCGCAGTGCGCGAGACCGGCGGCGTCCGCGTTCACCTCATCGTCAACACCACGCCCCGACGGCTCGGCTGGACCCTCGGCGCGGGTCGCTCGCTGGAGGTGTGGCACCCGGCATCCGGCACGCTGCTGTCGCGGGCGGGAGCCGCGGGCACAACGCGGGTGGTGCTGGAGCCGTTCGACGCGGTGGTGGCGACCACGGTCAGCGGCGCATCCGGGTCGCCCACCCCCGGGTCGCCCGCCCCCGGGTCGCTCGAGCGCCGCGCGGCGGACACCGACGCCGACGCAGGCGGCCCCGCGGTGCCGACGACCACCGACCGGAAGCTCCTCGACGGCCACTGGACCGTCGCGGCCGGAACCGGGCCGGCGCGTGCGATCCGTCTGCCCCACCGCTGGGAGGAGGACGCCGCCCTCCGAAACCACTCCGGTACGGCGGTCTACCAGCGCACGATCGTGCTCGAGCACTCCGCGTGCGCGGTGATCGACTTCGGCGACGGGGTCGATCTGGGCGGCATCCCGTGGGAGGCGTCGGGCCCGTCCTTCCGGGCGGCCTACGCCCCGCCGATCGGCGAGATCGCCGTCGTGGAGGTCGACGGGAACGAAGCGGGTATCGCGTGGCGCCCGCCGTACCGCGTCGACCTCGGCATCCTCAGCGCCGGCGCGCACACCCTGCGGGTCGCCGTGTCGAACACCGCGGCGAGCGCCCTGGCCGCCGACCCGCACGTCGAGGGGCGCGCCCGCGAGGCCGCCCGGTCGTGGGGCGAGCGATTCGTGTTCCAGGACCTCGAGATCGCCACCGCCGACACCTCGTCCGGCATCCTCACCGTCCCCGTCCTCACGCTGCACCGGGCCTGACCGACGCACGGAGGCGGACGGTCACCCTCGTCCTCGAGATGCGGGCCCCTCACCCGCTCCGCACGACCAGCTCGGGCACCACCGCCACAGCCGTCGTCGCCCGCGCTCCCTCCGTGAAAGGGGCGAGCGCCAGCCGCACGGCCTCGGCGCCGACCCGGCGGGCAGGCATCGCGACGGTCGTGACCCGGCCGAGCGACCTGGTCGCAACCGCATCGTCGAAGCCGATCACGGAGACTGCCCCGGACACCCCCTGCGGTCGCTCCCGCAGCACCCGGAGCACATCTAGCACGGCCGCGTCGGTCAGGCTGACGATCGCGGTCGGCGGGGAGCCGACACCCCACAGCCGCGCCGCCTGCTCGTGCGGGCGGGGCGCCGCTGCCGCCCCCGTCCACCCCTCGATGAGCTCGACCGGCGTCACGGACCGCTGCTCGGCCGCCACCCTGCACCCGGCCAGGCGGAGGCGTACGCGCACCGACTGCGCGAGGTCGGCGACGAGGCCGATGCGGACATGCCCGAGCGTGCGCAGGTGGTCTATCGCGAGGAAGCCGCCCGCAGCCTCGGCGGCACCCACCCGCGCGACCGGGTCGGCCGCGGGTTCGATGTCGCCCGCGTTCAGCGTGACGATGACGAGGCGGATGCCGCGTGCTCGCAGCACGGCCTGCGCGCGCGTGCCGGGATCCCCGAACACGATGACCGCCACCGGGGCGCGGCGGAGGCAGCCGCGCAACCAGCGGATATCGCCGTCGCCGTCGGGCCCGCTGATGAGGAGGGTCGTGCATGCGGCAGCCGACAGCGCCCGCTGGATCCCGTCGATCACCTCGACCGCCGAGGCGTCCCGGACCGCGCCGCGGACGACCTCCACCACGTCGGCGCCGCGCGCCCGGGGCCCGCGAACGTAACCGCTCGTCTGCAGCGCGCGCTCCACGCGCGCCCGCGTGCCCGGAGCGACGTCAGCGGCGCCGTTGAGGACCTTCGACGCCGTCGTGATCGACACCCCGACATCCTCCGCGATGCCGGCGAGCGTCACCCGGCGCGCCACGTCTCACCGTCCGGCGCCGTCGACTCCGGTGGCACTGCGCAGCACGGCGGCGAGAGGTTCGCGGACGCGGCATCGCTCGAAGGCGAAGGCGTCCGGCAGCTCGCCTGCCCGTGCGGGCGCGACCCCCTCGAAGGCCCGCGCGAAGTCGCCGACCATCGCCTCGGCCAGCATGACGTGGCGGACGTGCCCGTGGATCCACCGGCGCGCGCCCCACGGGTAGGGCTGGAAGTCGGGGAACTCGGCTTCGAACAGCCGCTCGATCGGCTCCAGGATCGTGCGGACCCCGGCATCCGTCGAGCCCCAGGAATCCACCCCGAGTCGCGCCTTCTTCTCGAGCACCGGGGCCAGGCGGCGCAGGTACTCCGACTCGGGGTCCGCGGTGAGCACGCCCTGCAGCCCGATGTCCTTGAAGGTCCACAGCGCCCAGCTGGCCTCGTGCCGCGCGTAGATCTCCAGCTGATCCGCCAGCAGCCTCGACCGCTCCTCGTCCCGCGCCGGGTCGCCGGTGTAGACCGGCCCGAACTCCCCGACCCAGATCGGCGTCCCCGTCTCGCGCATGTAGCGGGTCCGTTCGAGGAAGGTCTCCTCCACACGATCGCGGTCAACATACTGGCCTCGGCTGATACCGGGATAGGGGCCGCCGTCGGCGAAGCCGGGCAGCGCGTAGTCGTGCGCGGTGTAGACGCAGTTGGGCATGGGGTCGCCCAGCTGATCGAACTGCGTGGAGTAGCGATTGCCGTCGAGGAACAGGATGTGGTCGGGGTCCACAGCCCGGATGGCAGCCTCGAGACGCTGGTAGAACGGGCGGATCGTGGCACCGACGGCATCCGCGGGCTCGTTCACCGGGTTGTAGCCGGCCACCCACGGGTTGTCCCGGTAGTGGGCGGCCACATGCTCCCACAGGTTCACCACGCGATCCTGGAACTGGCGCTGACTCCAGAAGCTCGCCCACTGGGTGGGGTTGTCGCTGTGCCAATGCTGGTTCTGCGCCCCGGGCAGGGCGTGCAGGTCGAGGATCGTGTAGATGCCGTGCCGCGCGCATGCGTCGACGACGGAATCCAGCAGGCGGAAGCCCTCCTCCTTGATGACGAACGGGGCGTCGTCGTCCTCGAAGTGGCGGTAGTTGAACGGGATGCGCAGCGAGTTGAGGCCGAGTCCGCGCAGGAATGCCGCATCGGCGTCGGTGAAGAACGCCGACAGGAACCGATCGAAGAAGCGCGCGTAGCCGTCCTCGCCCAGCACCGACAGCAGCGCCCGGCGCTGCTGGGACTCCGTCCCCGGGTAGCCGGTGATGAAGTTCTCCATGTTCATCCAGCCGCCCAGGCCGAAGCCGCGCAACGTCACCGGCGTCGAGCCGTCGACGATCCGCGTGCCGTCCACCCGCAGCATCCCCGTGGCCGAGCCGGTCACGACAGCTCCAGCGCCGTCCATGACACGGGCGGCAGGGTGATGGTGACGGTGCCGTCGACGAGGCGAGCCGAGGTGTTGTCGCGGAGCCCGACCCGCTCCGGCTCCGCCAGCGTGTTGGCCGCGTGCATGTCGTCGTCGTACAGCGATCGGGCCGAGTCGATGGATGCCGCCGCGAGCAGTCCCGCGTCGATGTCGACGGTGATCTCTTCGGTCAGACTGCGGTTGACCAGGAACACCGCGGAGCGCGCGGACTCGGCGTCGTGCGTGGCGACCGCGTCCACCAGGGGCACTTCGCCGTACGCGGCGGTGTCGTAGGTCGGACTGTCGAGCTTGAGCTCGAGGCTCACGCCGCGGGCGAGCGCCGAGGTGACGGCGAACGGGAAGAAGGTCGTCTGCCGCCACGCCTGGCCACCGGGCTCGGTCATGATCGGCGCGATGACGTTGACCAGCTGCGCGAGCGAAGCTGCCGTCACGCGGTCGGCGTGGCGGACGAGCGAGATCAGGAGGTTGCCCAGGACGACGGCGTCGACGACGGTGTAGACGTCCTCGAGCAGACGAGGAGCCACCGGCCAGTGCTCGGCGTCGGTGATCTTGTCGACCTCGTTGAAGCGCGACTGGTACCAGACGTTCCACTCGTCGAACGAGATGTTCATCGTCTTGCTGCTGCCGCGCACCGCCTTCACGTGGTCGGCGGTCGCGATCACCGATTCGATGAACCGGTCCATGTTCACCGCAGAGGCGAGGAAGCTCCCGTAGTCGCCGTCCTTGGGCTCGTAGTAGGCGTGGCACGAGATGTAGTCGACGTCGTCGTAGGTCTCGTTCAGGACCACGCGCTCCCACGTCCCGAACGTCGGCATCTGCGCGCTCGAGCTGCCGCAGACGACGAGCTCGAGATCGGGGTCGATCTGGCGCATCGCCCGCGCGGTCTTGCCCGCGAGCTGGGCGTAGTCCTCGGCTGTGCCGTGCCCGAGCTGCCACGGACCGTCCATCTCGTTGCCGAGACACCACATCCGGATGCCGTGGGGCTCGGTCGTCCCGTTGCCGACGCGCTGATCCGACAGCGCCGTGCCCGACCGCAGGTTGGCGTACTCGAGGACGTCGAGGGCGTCCTGCACTCCGCGGGTGCCGAGGTTCACGGCGTACATCAGCTCGCCGCCGACCTTGTCCATCCACCGCGCGAACTCGTCCAGGCCGACTTCGTTGGTCTCGGTCGAGTGCCAGGCCAGGTCCAGGCGACGAGGGCGCTGCTCACGCGGACCCACCCCGTCCTCCCAGCGATACCCCGAGACGAAGTTGCCGCCGGGATAGCGGACGGTCGTCACGCCGAGTTCGCGGACGAGCTCGATGACGTCCGCGCGGAAGCCGTCCTCATCGGCGCGAGGATGCCCGGGTTCGTAGATGCCGTCGTAGACGCAGCGGCCGAGGTGTTCGACGAAGGAGCCGAACACCCGGCGGTCGACGCGTCCGACGACGAACGACGGATCGATGGTGAGGTGGGCGCGGGTCATGGATGTCTCTGATCTGGTAGGTGGGAAGGTCGGGGGCGGAGTCACCGAAGGCGCGGCCTGCGGAGTCGCATCGTCGGAAGCGGCCGTCACTTGAGGCTGCCGATGGACAGACCGCCCTGCCAGTACTTCTGGAGGGTGAGGAACGCGATCACCAGCGGGATCACCGAGACCAGCGAGCCGAGGATGATGATGCTCCACAGCGACGTGCCGCCGGCGTTGTTGGCCGAGGCGATCCCCTGCCACAGCCCGATGCCGACGGTGACCGGGTACAGCCGGTTGTCCGACAGCATCGCCAGCGGCAGGAAGTAGTTGTTCCACGACGCCACCGTCGACAGCAGCAGGACCGTGACGATGGCCGGGCGGAGCATGGGCAGAGCCACCTGCAGGAAGATCCGCAGCTCGCCCGCGCCGTCGACGCGGCCGGCGTCCAGCAGCTCGTCGGGCACCGCCTCGCGCGCATAGACGTGCATGAGGTAGACACCGAAGGGGTTGAGCAGCGACGGCAGGATGACGGCCCAGATCGTGTTGGTGATGCCCAGCTGCGAGAACATGATGAAGGTCGGGATGACGAGCGCCGTGGTCGGGACCATGACCGACCCCAGCAGCACCGAGAAGGCCAGCCGGCGTCCGCCGAAGCGGTATTTGGCGAAGCCGTAGCCTGCGGCCACCGCCAGGACCGTCGCCCCGATGCCGCCGGTGACGGCGTAGAGGGCGGAGTTGAGCAGCCAGCGGGCGTAGATGCCGTCCTGGAAGCTGAAGAGCTGGACCAGATTGCCCCAGTAATCGATCTCTTCGGCGAACCAGAGGGCGCTCCCCCCGCCGAACAGCCCGGCGGCGTTCTTCGAGCCGTTGACGATGACCCACCAGAACGGGATCAGGAAGTAGACGAGCAGGAAGCCGAGGAGCACCTGCAGGGGAAGGTGGCGGTTGCGTCTGCGCGTGGCCGGGCGGATCGCGGTGGTGGTGGTCATGACAGGAAGCCCCCGCGCTTTCGGGTGAGGAACATGAACAGGTACACGCACACGAACACGACCGCGCCGAGGGCGAACGAGATGGCCGAGCCGTAGTTGTAGTTGGCCAGCGCGAACGCCTGCTGGAACGCGTACATGTTGGGCGTGAAGTCGGCGCTGATGGCGCCCGCCGCCAGATACCGGAGGATCTGCGGCTCATTGAAGAACTGCAGCGTGCCGATGAGGGCGAAGACCAGGATCAGCACGAGCGCCGGCGCGATCAGCGGGATCTTGATGCGCAGCACCATCTGCCACTGGCTCGCGCCGTCGATGCGCGCCGCTTCGTACAGGGTGGGATCGATGCCCTGGAGCGCCGCGTAGAGGATGATCATGTAGTACCCGGCCCACTGCCACGTGACGATGTTGAGCAGGCCGAAGAAGATCAGATCACGGCTGAGGAAGTCGGGGCCGACGGCGCCGAACATCCCGAAGAGCTCGGCGAGCGGACCGAAGCTCTTGCTGTACAGGAATCCCCACATCAGTGCGCCGATGACGGCCGGGATCGCATAGGGCAGGAAGATCATCAGCCTCGAGAAGCGCGCGAAACGGGTGGTGACGACGTCGAGGATGAGGGCGACCGCCAGCGAGACGGCCATCTGCAGCGGGATGAGGACGATCGAGAAGCGGACGACGAACCACACGCCGTCGAGGAAGTTCTGATCGGTGAACGCTTTGACGTAGTTGTCGAAGAGGACGAAGCGCGTACCTCCGATCAGCTGATTCTGGAAGAGGCTGAGATACAGCGCGTACAGCAGCGGCGCGACGAGGAACGCCAGGAACACCAGCGCGAAGGGCGAGACGAACGCCCATCCCACGGCGCTCTGCCGCGAGGGGCGTCGAGTGCGCCGGGAGGTGCGGGTCGGGCGGTCGATATCCGAGGGCGCGCCCTCGGCGAGGTCAACGGTCATGGGGGGATCTTTCGTTTCGGTGCCGAACGAGGCTCACGGGCCGGCCCGCCGGGGGCCGGCCCATGAGAGGGTCACTCGACGGTGAAGCCCTGCTCCTCGGCGTAGGCCACGACGTCCTCCTGCAGGCGGTCGGCCGCCTCGGAACCCGACACCGAGCCCTCGTTGATCGCCGCGAGCTGCTCGGTGAACGCGTCGTAGTAGTACTGCCCGAACGGGGTGTACGTCATACCCGTGTAGGCGTTGGCGGCCGGGACGTAGACCTCCTTGTTGGCCTGCTGCCCGTTGAAGAACGGCACTTCGTAGTCCACGAACTCCGGCGAGTTCAGCGCCTTCAGGTTCAGCGGGAAGATGACCTGGTTCTGCCAGCCGTCCAGCAGCGACTCGTCGTCGGCGTAGACGCCGAACGCGACCTTGGCGGCCAGCTCGGGATCCGAGGCCTGGCTGGTGACCGAGAAGGCGGAGCCTCCCCAGTTGACCGACACCGGGTTGTCGGCGTCCCACTGCGGCAGCGGCGCGACAGCCCACACCCCGGCATCCTCACCCTCGCCGACGCCGGCGCCGGTGAGGTATCCGGGTGCCCACGCCGCCGAGATGTAGGTGGCGTAGTCCCCGCCGATCACACCGGAGATGTACTCCGGGGTGAACTGGTCCTGCGTGCCGACCAGCCCCTTCTCGACGAGCCCGGCCCAGTAGTCGAGGACCTCCTTCGAGGCGTCGTCCGCGAGATCGATGCCGATGGTCTCGGGCGAGGCGGGGTCGTACGTGAACGGCTGCGCGCCGTTCTGGTACTGCAGCGCCATCATGACCGCCGGCACGTTCGCGCCGAGGTCGCCGAAGAGCGGCCCGCCGGCGTCCTTCACCTTCTGGGCGGCCTCTTCGTACTCCGCCCACGTCGTCGGCGGCGTGATGTCGTACTCCTCGAAGACGTCGGCGCGGTAGATCATGCCCATGGGGCCGCCGTCGACGGGAGCGCCGTAGACGCCGTCGCCGACCGAGACGTCCTTCCAGGCGCCCTCGCTGTAGTGGTCCTTGACGTCTTCGTAGCCCATGTCGCTGATGTCGACCAGGGCCTCCTGGATCTGGAACGTCGGGATGCGGTCGGCCTCGACCATGATCACGTCGGGAGCGCCCGTGCCGGCGGTGATCGCCGTCTGGAACTTGTCGTACTCGTCGCCGCCCTGGCCGACGTTGGTCCAGCACACCTGGACCTCGTCGTTCTGCTCGTTGAAGTTGTCGACGACGAGCTCCATGTTCGGGTACCACGCCCACATGGTCACGACGGGCAGGTCGGACTTGGGGATGGTGTTCGTGCAGTTCGTGGCGTCATTGCCGCCGTTGCCGCCACCGCCGCCTGCGGAGCACGAGGCGAGCGCGGCTGCGAGAACGAGCACTGCGGATGCGGCGAGGACTGGTTTCGTCTTCACAGGATCTTCCCTTTCGGAATGTCGGACATCTTTGTCGGTGCATCCAGCTCACCGGTGATCTCGGGATGCCGGTGAGGCTGCTGTGTACAACGTTGTACTTCAACGTTGTACAACTAAATCGCGCACTCTCGGACGCTGTCAAGAGGAAGGCTCGAAAATTTCCCGAACTGTTGCGGGAACTCGCCCGGACGAGACGAGGTCAGTAGTCGATGGGCGCGGGGCCCACGTCGCGCACCAGGTCGGCCATGGCGCGATACGCGGCGTCGCGGTACGCCACGAGCGCTGCCGCGCGCTCCGGCGGCGTCGCGGTGAACCCGCGTCCGCTCTTGACCCCGATCTCCCCGCGCGAGACGCGCTCGGTGAGGGCGGCGGGCGCGGCGAACCGGTCGGGATAGGCCTCGGACAGCGAGGTGTAGCAGAAGTCGTAGACGTCCAGGCCCGCCATGTCGGCGATGGCGAACGGCCCGAAGAAGGGCAGCCGGAATCCGAAGGTAGTGCGGGCGATGAGATCGATCGACTGCGCATCCGCGACGCCCTCTTCGACCAGGCGCGAGGCCTCGGTGAACAGGGCGTACTGCAGGCGGTTGAGGACGAAGCCGGTCACGTCTGCGATCTCGACACCGGTCTTGCCGCACTCCGCGAGCAGAGCGATGACGTCGCCGGCCACGTCGGGCGCTGTGGCGGCGTGCGGGATCACCTCGACCCCGGGGATGAAGGGAGCCGGGTTGCTGAAGTGCACGCCGATGAAGCGGGAGGGCTCGGCGACCGCCTCGGCGAGACGCGAGATCGCGATCGTCGACGTGTTCGAGCCGATGATCGCGGCCGGCGGCGCCGCCGCGCTGATGCGTCGCAGGATGTCGTGCTTGATCGTGAGGATCTCGGGTACGGCCTCTTCGACGAAGTCCGCGCCCGAGACGGCATCCTCGATCGTGTCGGCGGCGGTGACGGCGGCGGCGACGATGTCGCCCGCGTCGGCGGGGAACAGCCCGCGCCCGGCGAAGTCGTGCGCTTCGGCGATGATGCGATCGCGGCTGCGCGCGGCGTGCTCGGCGGAGACATCCGCGAGACGCACCGCCCTGCCCGACAGCGCGAGGACCTGCGCGATCCCGCCTCCCATGTACCCCGATCCGACGACGGCGACGGTGGCGATCATGTTCATTCCTCTTCCTCGTGCGTGACGGTGGGTGCGATCTTCGGAGCGGACGCGGACGACGTGCCCTCGGTTGCCGCGCCTGAGGGTCCTGACGCGGCGGCGTCCGCCACGGCGCGGGCGATGATCGCGAACGAGACCGCACCGGGATCGGGGTGGCCGACGCTCCGCTCGGCGAGCGGTCGGGAGCGGCCGCGCCGCGGACGCAGCGCCGCCGTCGCCGATGCGGCGTGCTCGGCGGCGGCGGCCGCCTCGTCGAGCGCGCGGTCGAGCGCAGTGGCGCGGTCGACCGCCTGCCGCAGGGTCTCGCCGAAGGGGAGCATGGCATCGAGCATCGTCTTATCGCCCGGCTCGGCGCCACCCAGCGCGGCGAGCCTCCGCACGGCCAGATCGACGATGTGCGCGAGATGCGGCGGCGATGCCTCATCGGCGTCGCCGAGCCCTTCGCCCAGCGCCACCAGCGCCGCCCCCCATAGCGCGCCGGAGGTGCCGCCGGCCTCGTCCGACCAGGCGTCGCCGGCGCGCACGAGCAGCGCGGCGGCTCCGGCGGCGGTGTCGGCGGAGGCCGCGAGCGCCGCGTGCAGGCCCCGGACCATCCCCGTGCCGTGGTCGCCGTCCCCGGCGACGGCGTCGAGGTCGCCCAGTTCGCCCGCGCGCTCCGCGACGGCGTCGTGGGCGACACGGATCAGCCGCGCGGCCTCGCGCGCATGGCGCTGCGACCGCTCGGAAGCCGGCACCGCGCTCGCGGCATCCGCGACGGCGGCCGGTTCCTCGTCCCGGGGTTCGGGAGCCGCGCCGGCGGATTCGCGCAGGGGTCCGCGACGGACGAAGGCAGGGGCATCGGCGGGCGCCGTCCACAGCTGCTCGAGCTCGTCGTCGAGCCAGAGGAGGGTGAGGGAGACCCCCGCCATGTCGAGGCTCGTGACGAGTTCGCCGCACACCGGCGCGACGATCTCGAGCCCCGCCGCCGACAGCTCGCCGGCGATGTCCCGGAACAGCACGAAGAGCTCCTCGTACTTCACCGCGCCGAGCCCGTTCACGATCGCGCACACCCGCGCCCCCGCACCCGCGGGTCGCTCCGCGAGCAGCGGCTCGACCAGTGTGCGGGCCAGCCGGCTCGCGGACTGAAGGGGCACGTCCCGGATCCCCGGCTCACCGTGGATCCCCAGCCCGACCGACATCATGCCGTCGGGCACCGTGAACAGCTCGCTGTCCGCACCGGGCAGGGTGCAGCCGGCGAACCCGACGCCGAGCGACCGCGTGCGGTCGTTCGCCTTCCGGGCCAGGCGCTCGACCTCGTCGAGGTCGTCGCCGCGTTCGGCGGCCGCGCCGGCGATGCGGAACACGCAGAGGTCGCCGGCGATCCCCCGGCGCTTCTGCGCCTGGTCGACCGGGGCGCTCGCGACGTCGTCGGTGACCAGGACGGTGCGCACGTCCATGCCCTCCGCCCGCAGTCGCCGCTCGGCCTCGCCGAAGTGGAGCACGTCGCCGGCGTAGTTGCCGTACGAGAAGAGGACGCCGCCACCGGTCTCGGCGGCGCGCGCCACCCGCATCGCCGCCGCGCTCGAGGGCGAGGTGAAGATGTTGCCGCACACGGCGGCGGTCGCGACACCCGGCCCGACCAGGCCGGCGAAGGCGGGGTAGTGTCCGGAGCCACCGCCGATGACGACCGCCGCGTGCCCTCGGGCCGCCGCAGGATGGCGCACGACGCCCCCGTCGACGCGCCGCAGGCGACCGGGGTGGGCCAGGACGAGCCCCTCGAGCGCCTCGTCGACGAACCGGTCGGGGTCGTTGTGGATGCGTGTCATGCCTCCACCCCCGCGGCGAGCTGCTGGCGGACGCGACTCCGCCCCTCACCGGTCACCGGGTCACGCGGGAGGATGCGCCCACGCAGGTACTCTCGGTTGGCCGCGCTCATGCTGAGCCCGTCGCCACCGTAATGCTCGGTGCAGATGACGCCCCGGAACCCGCTGTCCAGCGCCATGCGCATCGCGGTCCGGTAATCGATCACGCCGCTCTCGAGGTAGGTGGGAACGGTGCTCACGAAGCCCGCATCGGGGTCCTCGTCGCGGGTGTAGTTCTTCACATGCCAGTAGTTGGCGTACGGCAGCGTCGCGCGCAGCAGCTCCCGCCAGTCCTCGACCGGTTCGTGGAGGCGGACGATGTTGCCGACATCGGGGTTGAGACCCACCGCGTCCGAGCCGATCTCCTCGACCAGCCTCACCGCCGATTCTCCGGAACCGAGGAACGTGTGCTCGTACATCTCGAGCGAGAGCAGGAGCCCCGCATCCTCGGCGTGCCGGCCGAGTTCGCTGAAGCGCCGAACGGCGAGGTCCCACGCGTCGGTGTCCTCGGGTCGGTCACGATGCCCCTCCGCGGTCCAGAACCACAGCCGCCCGCGCTGGGCCGCGGTCAGCGGGCGGTGGAGCCCCACCGAGACGACTCCCGCCCCCAGCTCGGCGGCCACGTCGATGCAGCGGTGGCTGTAGGCGAGGTGATCGTCGCCGTCTGCCTCGTCGATGACGCTGCGACGGATGACCGACATCGACGGTGCGGACAGTCCCGCCTCGGACAGGGTGCTCGCCATCTCGGCGGTCTGCCGGCGGTCGAGATCTCCGAAGGGGAGCCACGTGTCGGTGAGATCGACGTGCTCGAAACCGGCCTCGGCGACCTCGCGGAAGGTGCGGGCCCAACGGCCACGTTCCTCGTCCGGGCTCGATGCGCCGAGGCGCTCGGGCGCGAAGGGCAGCAGGGCTGCGGCGATGGGCCACGTGTGAGCGGTCAGCGGCATGAGTCCCCCTTGATCACGTATCGTGCACGATACACGATCTCACGATGCCCGCGGCGGCGGCCTGCCTTCCACCCGGTGGGTCGCGATGCCGGCCGACGCCACGCCGCGGCATCCGGGCACGCGGGCCGTCGGGCGGGACTCAGCGGTCGGCGAGCTCGGCGAGAGCGCGCTCACGCACGCCGCGCAGGTGTGCGCGCATGGCCTCGGCCGCCCCGTCGGCGTCGCCGGCGGCGATCGCGTCGCGCACCGCGCCGTGCTCGGCCATGGTGGGCGCCGCGTCGGTGACCCCGGTGCCGGTGAAGAGCCGGAACCTCTGATACTGCCCCCCGAGCGCCTCGTACGCCTGCTCGATGAACGGATTCCCGCCGGCCGCGACGATCGTGCGATGGAAGCGCCGGTCCGCCTCGTAGTAGTCGCGGAAGGATTCGTAGCGAGCGCCCTTGGGAGCCGTTCCCAGCTCGGACACGCTCTCGTCCAGCGACCGGACGAGAAGAGCGTCGGCGCGCCCCGCCGCGAGCGCCGCCGCGCCCGGCTCGATCAGGAGGCGCGCATCGACCAGATCGGCGAGCTCCTCCCGCGTCAGCGCCGGCGCGACCCGCCACCCCCGCAGCGCCATCCGACGGATGAGTCCGGTGCCCTCCAGACGCGTGAGCGCTTCCCGCACCGGGCTGGTCGACACGCCGAGCTCGCGCGAGAGGGCATCGATGCTCAGCGCGCCCTCCGGGGGCACATGCCCGTCCACGATGAGGCTCACGAGAGCGTCGTAGACGTCGTCCACCACGAGGCGCGGTGTGATCACCCCCGGGCGGGAGCCTCGCCCCCCACTGGTCGACACCCCGACAGCATAGCGACGCGGCCCGGGACGCCGCCGCCCTCACCGCCGGGTCCGCCCGGCTAGAGTACAGAGATCGCGCGGGCCCGACCCGCCTCGAATGGAGGCATCGATGAGTCCCACGATGCATGACGTCGCGCGAGCGGCAGGTGTGTCGATCAAGACGGTGTCGAACGTGGTCAACGAGTATCCGCACGTCCGCGATTCCACGCGCCAGCGGGTGCTGCAGGCGATCGAGGAGCTCGGCTACCGGCCGAACCTCTCGGCGCGCGGCCTGCGGTCGGGCCGCACCGGCGTCATCGGACTCGCCGTGCCGGCGCTCCGGGAGAACTACTTCGCCGAGCTCGCCGACGCCGTCATCCGCGCCGCCGAGCACCGCGGACTCACCGTGGTCATCGAGCAGACCAACGGCGACCGCGAGAAAGAGCTTCAATCCCTCACCGGCGGTCGCCTGCGATTGACGGACGGGATGCTGTTCAGCCCGGTCAGTCTCGGACCGAGCGACGTGGGCGCACTGGACGTCGGATTCCCGCTCGTCCTGCTCGGAGAGCGCATCTTCGACGGCCCGACCGATCACGTGACGATGCACAACACCTCGTCCGCGCGGGCCGCCGTCGCCCACCTTCTCGAACTCGGTCGCCGCCGCGTCGCCGTGATCGGCGCCGCGGAGCACCCGAGTGACGACCCCAGCTCGGCGAACCTCCGGGTGCGGGGCTATCGCCAGGCGCTCGAGGATGCAGGAGTGGCGTTCGACCCGCAGCTGGTGCGCGCCGCCGACCACTGGCACCGTGAGACCGGCGCGCAGGCCACCCGTCGCCTCATCGAGGAGGGCGTGGAGTTCGACGCGATCTTCGCCCTCAACGACACCCTCGGCCTCGGCGCGCTCCGCGCTCTCGGAGAGGCCGGGATCGGGGTTCCCGATGACGTCGCCGTCATCGGGTTCGACAACATCGACGAGTCGCGCTTCTCGGTGCCCTCGATGTCGAGCATCGATCCCGGACGCGAGGAGATCGCGGCCACCGCCGTCGATCTGCTCCTGGACCGCATGAACGAGAAGGGCGACCGTCAGTCGCCGCGCCGCGTCGTGCCCGACTTCCGCCTCGTCGCGAGGGAATCCACCGGCGAGACCTCCCCCGCCGACCCTCCCCTGCCCCCGCTGTCCTGAGGCGCCGGCGCCCCGCTGTTGCGTCGGCCACGGCGAGCAGTCAAGCTAGGAAAGCGCTTGCCGACTCCGCGCCGGCACCGATCCCCCTCCCCGATTAGGAGCATCATGACCGACGCCCGCGCCCGACTCGACCCCCACAACGAGATCGCCGCCATCGACCGCCGCATCTTCGGCGGCTTCGTCGAGCACCTCGGTCGCCACATCTACGACGGCATCTTCGAGCCCGGCCACCCGGAGGCCGACGGCCACGGGTTCCGGCAGGACGTGGTGGCGCTCGTGAAAGAGCTCGGGGTCTCGACGATCCGCTATCCCGGCGGCAACTTCGTTTCGGGCTATCGGTGGGAGGACGGCGTGGGCCCCAAGGACGAGCGCCCCCGGCGCCTCGATCTGGCATGGCACTCGACCGAGACGAACGAGATCGGACTGCACGAGTTCGCCGACTGGCTCGAGCTCGTCGGCAGCGACCTCATGCTCGCGGTCAATCTCGGCACCCGCGGCACGCAGGAGGCGCTGGACTTGCTCGAGTACGCCAATGCGTCGGCCGACACCGCCTTCACCCGTCAGCGCACCGCGAACGGACGCCCGGATCCGTTCGGGGTGTCGATGTGGTGCCTCGGCAACGAGATGGACGGACCGTGGCAGCTCGGGCACCGCAACGCCGACGACTACGGCCGGATCGCCTCGCGCACGGCCAAGGCGATGCGGATGCTGGACCCCGGCGTCGAGCTGGTGGTGTGCGGCTCCTCGGCCAGCAGCATGCCCACGTTCGGCTCGTGGGAGCGCACCGTGCTCGGCCACACCTTCGACGACGTCGACTTCATCTCGTGCCACTCGTACTACCAGGAGAGGGGCGGCGACGCGCAGGAGTTCCTCGCCTCGGGCGTCGACATGGCACGCTTCATCGAGTCGGTCGTCGCGATCGCCGACAGCGTCGCCGCCGAGAAGAAGAGCGACAAGCGCATCATGATCTCGTTCGACGAATGGAACGTCTGGTACCTGCACAACGAGGACGGCAGCGAGTCCGGTCACGAGTTCAAGGGCGGGGCGTGGCCGGTCGCCCCGCGCCTGCTCGAGGATCGCTACCACGCGCTCGACGCGGTCGTCTTCGGCGATCTGCTCATCACGCTGCTGCAGCACGCCGACCGGGTGCGCTCGGCATCCCTCGCTCAGCTGGTCAATGTGATCGCGCCGATCATGACCGAGCCGGGCGGACCCGCCTGGAAGCAGACGACGTTCTTCCCGTTCTCGATCACCTCGCGCCTGGCAGGCGACCGTGCCGTCCGGGTTCCGGTGGATGCCGGCACCGTCACCAGCGAGCGCTTCGGCGAGGTCGCCGCCGTCAACGCGGTCGCCACGATCGATGACGAGGGTGTGTCGCTGTTCCTGGTGAACCGCTCGACCGAGGCTGCGGCATCCCTCACCGTTGATCTTGCACCCCTGGTGCGCGAGCTGGGGCGCGAGGTCTCGCTCGCCGAATCGCACCTGCTGCACGAGGACGACATCTACGCCGCCAACTCCCTCGACGACCGCGAGCGCGTGGGCGTGCGACCCCTCGGCGACGCGACGGTCGACGCCACGGGCCTGCGCCTCATGCTGCCCCCGGTGTCCTGGGCGGCGCTCCGGCTCGCCTGACCCTTCGCGCACCCAAGAACAGCCGGCGTGAGTGACCGGGTCTCCCGGGTCACCCACGCCGGCTGCGGCGTCAGGCTGGCGTGTCAGCCCTGGAAGAGCCTCGGCAGGAAGTCGATCAGCGACTTCTGCCACACATCCCAGCTGTGCGGACCGGCGATGATCGGAGCGAACTCATGCTCCACCCCGCGGTTCGTCATGCTGTCGATCAGACTCAGCGTCGCTCCGTAGGTGAAGTCCTGCGTGTCGCCCGAGTAGATCCGGATGAGCTCGGTGCCCTCGTTGATCGCGTCGACGTCCGCACCCGCGGGAACGCTGCCGAACGCCGACATCCCGCCGATGTACGCGAACTCGCCCGGGTGCGCCCAGAGCGTGGTCAGCGTGTGACCCGAACCCATCGACAGGCCCGCGAGGGCCCGCTGCCCACCCTCGTCGCTGACGTTGTACTGCGCCTCGGCGGCCACGGTGATGCGCTGGGTGATCTCGTTGGGGAAGTTCACGCCGTTGCCGTTGGCCATCACGACAACCATCGGGACGATCTCGCCCTTGGCGTAGTGGTTGTCCAGGATCTGGGCGGCGAAGCCGACCTCGATCCAGTCCGTCCACGTCTGCCCTCCGCCGTGCTGGAGGTAGAACACCGGGTAGGGCTCTTCCCGCTCGGCGTCGTAGCCCGGGGGCGTCCACACGTAGGCGGAGCGCTCGGGGTTGCCGTTCGCACTGCTCGTGTAGTTCATGACCTCGACGTCGCCCCGCGCCTCGGGAGCGACCGGCGTCGTGTACTCGCCACGCAGCGTGTCGTCGCCGGGCACCTGGAACGTGCTCCAGTTGCGCTCGGAGAGCACCGTCGTGGGGTTGGTCTGGTCCTTGTGATCGACGCCCTCGACGACGAACTTGTAGTAGTACGAGCCCGACTCGACAGGCATCGTCAGACGCCAGCGCCCGTCGTCCTGCTTGGTCATCGGCGTGCGCGGCCAGCTGCCGGCGGGGCCGAAGTTGCCCCACACCGTCACGTTGTTCGCGTCGGCGAACTCGGTGCCGGTCTCGAAGGTGACGACGCCGTTCTCGTCGATCCACGGCGTGGGGGTCGTGCCGGGCGCCGGAAGCGCGTGCGGCTCGAGCGGGAGATGGCCCTCACTCGGTCCCGTGTCGCCCGGGGCCTGGAACACGCGCTGCGCGAAGTCGTGCAGATTCTTCTGCCACGTGTCCCACGTGCCGCCGGTCTCGGGGTCGGAGCCGTCCGCCTGGAACTCGACGCCGGCGGCATCGAGCTTGTCGGCGAGGTCGACCGTCGCGTTGTAGCTCGGGTCGGTGACGTTGCCGACGTACAGGCGGATGAGATCGGTCGCGTCGTTGATCTGCTTCGCCTTGCCCTTGCTGATCTTCCCGCTGCCGTTGCCCAGGTCGCCCTCGAGGCCACCCGAGAACGAGCCGACGTTCGAGAACTCCTTCGTGGCGTCGACCAGAAGGCTGAGAGCCTGGTCGGCGCCGCGCCCGATACCGGCGATGGCGCGATCCTCGGCGTCGTCGGAGATGTGGAATGCGTCCTCGGCGGCAGGGACCAGGTTCTTGACCACCTCGTCGCGGACGTCATCGACCTCGCCGTCACCCATGACCACGACCATCGGCTCGGCGTCGCCGTCGACGGTCAGATTGTCGAGGATCTGCGAAAGACGGCCGAGCTCCACCCATTCCCGGTAGCTCTGCCCCTCGTCCTGCAGGAGATAGAGCACCGGGTACGGCTCGGCACGGTCCTCGTCGTATCCGGGGGGCGTCCACACGAGCGCCGAACGCTCCTCGTCCGACACCGTGCTGGCGTAGGAGATCTCCTCGAGAGCCCCGCCCTCCGGTACGTCGGCGAGCCACTCGGCGCCCGGGCCGGGGACGAACAGCGTGTTCATCGCCGGGTTGGACGTCACTTCCTGAGGGCTCGCGGGGTTGCGGAACGGAACGGCGTCCTCACCCCATGAGGGGCGAGCGGAGTACTGGTAGTAGTAGAAGCCCGGCTCGAGGGGGCCGATCGTCGACGACCAGTTCCCCCCGCTGGAGCCCATGTTGAGGGTCGTCCAGGTCTTGCCCGGCGCGAAGTTGCCCTCGACCGCGACGACGGAGCCCGCGACACCTGTTGCCGGCTCGACCGCCGCGTTGGGCACGGTGAACCGGTACACATCGGCGATCGGATTGTTGAGCAGCTCGCCGACCCAGGGGTCTTCGGCGGCTGCTGCCGACTGTGTCGCAAGCAGCGAGGTCGCCCCCACTGCCGCCACGGTGGCCATAGCCACCCAGCTGCGACGGGAGCGCCTCCGGCTCGGCCGCGCGTGATCGTTGATCATCACCATCGATTCCTCTCATGATCGATCGCGCACATCGTCATGCGCGACTCCAGCACCCGGCACCGAACCTCGCGCTCGCCGCCGGACAGGTGATGAGATCCCGACATCTCGGTCGTGAGAACCACATTTACAACGTCGTAAATCCCCTCGACGCCCATCGTTGCGCACGAGGAGCGAGCTGGTCAAGACTTTTTTACAACGTTGCACATCTGCGACTCACAATGGAACCCGAGCTCGCGCTCCCTCGACGCCGACACTCGCGGTTGCGGAGGCCGATGTCGCATGGCACACTACTGGAAAGCGTTTACCCGCACCTGCGTGCGAAATCGCGTCCGAGACCGCGACGTCCGGACGCATCCGACAGAGAGAAGGACCCCATGACCGACACGACGCTCGCACCGGTCGAGGCCCCCACCACCGACTCCGCCGCCACCCCGTCGGTGCGCGAGGTCGGCATCATCATGAACGGCGTCTCGGGACGCATGGGCTACCGCCAGCACCTCGTGCGCTCGATCCTCGCGATCCGCGATCAGGGCGGCGTCGAACTGCCCGACGGGTCGAAGATCACCGTGAAGCCGCTCCTGGTCGGCCGCAGCGAGGCCAAGCTCGCCGACCTCGCCGCCAAGCACGGCATCGAGGACTACACGACCGACCTCGACGCCGCCCTCGCCGATCCGCGCTGGGAGATCTACGCCGACTTCCTCGTCACGAAGGCGCGCGCCAGCGCCCTGCGCAAGGCGATCGCGGCCGGCAAGACGATCTACACCGAGAAGCCCACCGCCGAGACCGTCGACGAGGCGCTCGAACTGGCCAAGCTCGCCGCCGCCGCAGGCGTCAAGACCGGTGTCGTGCACGACAAGCTCTACCTCCCGGGCCTGCAGAAGCTCAAGCGCCTCATCGACTCCGGCTTCTTCGGACGCATCCTCTCGGTGCGCGGCGAGTTCGGCTACTGGGTGTTCGAAGGCGATTGGCAGCCGGCGCAGCGACCCAGCTGGAACTACCGCGCCGAGGACGGCGGCGGCATCATCGTCGACATGTTCCCGCACTGGAACTACGTGCTCGAGAACCTGTTCGGCGAGGTCAAGTCGGTCTACGCCCAGGCCGCCGTGCACATCGCCGACCGCTGGGACGAGAACGGCGAGCACTACACCGCCACCGCCGAGGACGCCGCCTACGGCATCTTCGAGCTCGAGGGCGACATCGTCGCTCAGATCAACTCCTCGTGGACCGTGCGCGTCAACCGTGACGAGCTCGTCGAGTTCCACGTCGACGGCACGCACGGCTCGGCCGTCGTGGGTCTGTTCGGCGCGAAGATCCAGCACCGCAACGCCACCCCCAAGCCGGTGTGGAACCCCGACCTCGCCGACAGCCACGACTACGACGCCGACTGGGCCGAAGTTCCGACGAACGACGTGTTCCAGAACGGCTTCAAGCAGCAGTGGGAGGAGTTCCTCGTCTCGTTCGCCGAGGGCACCGACTACGAGTTCGACCTGCTGTCGGGCGCGCGCGGCGTGCTGCTGGCCGAGGCGGGCCTGCAGTCCAGCCGCGAGGGTCGCCGGGTCGAGCTGCCCGCGCTGAGCCTGGACTGACCCCCATGAGCCACCTCACCCTGCTCGCCGGCGACGGCGCCCTCTCGCGGGTCGCCCTCGCCGATGCCCCGGGATACACCCGGCCCGACGGCCCGCTGCGCAGCCGCGTCGCGTACGCCGCCGCGCACGTGGTGCCGAAGATCCACGCCGACAACACGCCGGGCCGGCCTGCGGACGTCGACTGGGACGCCACGCTCGACTTCCGCCGTGCCGTGTACGCGTGGGGTCTCGGCGTCGCCGACGCCATGGACACCGCGCAGCGGAACATGGGGCTGGATGCCGCGGCCACACGCGAGCTGATCTCGCGCTCGGCCGAAGTGGCCCGTGAAGAGGGCGGCTCGGTCGTGGTGGGCGTGAACACCGACCATCTCGAGGCCGAGCTCGTCTCGGTGGACGAGGTCATCGACGCCTACAAGCAGCAGCTGCACTTCACCGAGGAGCAGGGCGCCGGGCCGGTGCTCATGGCCTCGCGCCACCTCGCCCGCGCTGCGGAGTCCGCCGACGACTACCGGCGCGTGTACCGCGAGGTGCTGCAGTCGGCGACGACCCCCGTCGTCCTGCACTGGCTGGGCACCGCGTTCGACCCGATCCTCGAGGGCTACTTCGGTTCGCCCGACTGGCGCGAGGCGTCGGCGGTGCTGCTCGAGATCATCGGCGAGCACGCCGACAAGATCGCCGGCGTCAAAATGAGCCTGCTGGATGCCGCGTCCGAGGTGTCGGTGCGCGAGCGCCTCCCCGAGGGCGTGCGCATGTTCACCGGCGACGACTTCAACTACGTCGGCCTCATCGGCGGCGCCGACGTCCCCGATGCGGCACAGCCCGAGCGGGACCCGGCGGCATCCCGGCAGCACTCCGACGCACTGCTGGGCGCCTTCGCGGCGATCACGCCCGTCGCCTCGGCGGCGATCCAGGCGCTGGACGCCGGCGACCCCGCCCGCTATCTCGAGATCCTCGGTCCGACCGAGGAGCTCAGCCGCCAGGTGTTCGCCGCCCCCACGTTCTACTACAAGACGGGCGTGGCCTTCCTGTCGTGGCTCAACGGCCACCAGAGCGCGTTCCAGATGGTGGGCGGCCTGCACTCCGCCCGGAGTCTTCCCCACCTGTCGCGCATCGTGGAGCTCGCCAACGCGTCCGGCGCGCTGGAGCGTCCCGAGCTCGCCGCGGTGCGCTGGCACGGGATGCTGCGCGTGAACGGCATCGACGTGCCGGGAGTCATCTCGTGACCGGGGTCGGCGGCATCGTCGATCCTCGCCTGTCGATCAACCAGGGGACCGTCAAGCACGCGAACCTGGCCGAGGCGCTGAAAGCCACGGTGGACGCGGGGATCCCCGCGATCGGCCTGTGGCGCGAGCCCGTCCAGGAGGTCGGACTCGCCACCGCCGCGCGGATGCTGGCCGACTCGGGGCTGCGCTTCTCGACGCACTGCCGTTCGGGCTTCTTCACGATGCCCGAGGGTCCCGAGCGTCGCGCCGCCATCGACGACAACCGCCTCGCGATCGAAGAGGCGGCCACCCTGGCTGCAGCGGCCGCCCCCGGCTCGCAGCCGGTGCTGGTGCTGGTCGCCGGCGCCCTTCCCGAGGGCTCGCGCGACCTCGCCGGCGCGCGGGAGCGCGTCCGCGACGCGATCGGCGAGCTGGCACCCGTCGCGCAAGCGGCGGGAGTCGAGCTGGCCATCGAGCCGCTGCATCCCATGTACGCCTCGGACCGCTGCGTCGTGTCCACGCTCGGGCAGGCCCTCGACATCGCCGGCGACTTCCCCTCGGGCGTCGTGGGCGTGACCGTGGACACCTTCCACATCTGGTGGGACCCC
This sequence comes from Microbacterium sp. ARD31, assembly GCF_031844425.1. Lineage (NCBI taxonomy): Bacteria > Bacillati > Actinomycetota > Actinomycetes > Micrococcales > Microbacteriaceae > Microbacterium > Microbacterium sp. ARD31. The sequence continues at coordinate 184,890 of NZ_JAUZVE010000005.1, read as the reverse complement.
GACGTGCTGCCCCAGATCGAGCGCGCCGGCCGCGAAGGTCGGATCGCGACGTATCAGGTGTGCGACTGGAAGACGCCGCTGCCGGCGGACGTGCTGCTCAGCCGCCACTACCCGGGCGACGGGGTGATCGACTTCGGCACGCTCACCCGCGCCGTGGAGGCCACGGGCTACGACCGCGACATCGAGGTCGAGATCTTCAACGCCGACATCTGGTCGCGCGGCGCCGACACCATCGTCCGCGAGACCGCCGAAGCCTTCGGCCGGGCCGTCAGCCCGCACCTGCGCACGCGCGTCGCCGGCTGAGCACACGCACCACCCGGACCCGCCTGCGCGCCGCCCCTCGGGCCGGCGCGCAGGCGGGTCCGGTCGTCACAGCGACGAGCCGGCGGGCGGCGCGAACTCCTCGAGCGCTTCGAGCACCGCGTCCTCGAGCGGCACCCGGCTGGCCGCGATGGCGTCGTCGATCTGGCCGGGGCGCGAGGCTCCGATGATCGCCGTCGTCACCGCCGGATGCCGCAGCACCCACGCGACGGCGAGGCCCGCCACCGGCAGGCCGACCTCGTCGGCGATGCGCTTGATGCCCCGGATGCGGGTCAGGTAGTCCTCGGTGATGGCCGACCCGTCGAGGTACCAGCTGTCGGCGGCGCGAGACCCCTCGGGCACCTCTCCCCCGAGGTACTTGTCGGTGAGGAGCCCCTGCGCCAGCGGCGAGAACACCGCGCTGCCGATGCCGCGCTCCAGGAGGGTCTCGAACAGCGCACCCTCGGGCTCGCGAGAGAACAGCGAGTAGCGCGGCTGATGCAGCAGCAGCCGCACGTTCTGAGCAGCCAGGTAGTCGGCGGCCGCCGCAGTGAGGTCGGCGGGGTAGTTCGAGATGCCCGCATAGAGCGCCTTGCCGCTGCGGACGATGTCGACGAGAGCCTGCAGCGTCTCTTCGAGGGGCGTCTCGGTGTCGAGGCGGTGGGAGTAGAAGACGTCGACGTAGTCGGTGCCGAGCCGGGTGAGACTCTGCTCGAGCGAGCGGAAGAGGTACTTGCGCGAGCCGCCGTCGCCGTACGGACCCGGCCACATGTCGTAGCCGGCCTTGGTCGCCACGAACAGCTCATCACGATAGGGCGCCAGGTCGCGGGCGAGGATCCCGCCGAAGGTCCGCTCGGCCTCGCCGTACGGGGGTCCGTAGTTGTTGGCCAGGTCGAACTGGGTGATCCCGCGGTCGAACGCGTGCGTCACGATCTCGCGCTGGCGGTCGGCGGAGCGGTTCCGTCCGAAGTTCTGCCAGAGCCCCAGCGAGATGGCCGGAAGGGGGATGCCGCTGCGCCCGGCGCGACGGTAGGACACATCGGAATAGCGGCCGGGCGCGGCCGTGTAGGCGGCGTCGAGACGGTGATCATCGGCGGCGATGGGCATGGTGCTCCTTGCGGTGGGGACGGCGGGTGGGGACGGCGAGCGGGAAGGTCGGGTGGGAAGAGAAGGGACGGTCACGGTTCAGCGGTCGGCGACCGAGGTGAGCAGTCGCACTCCACGCAGGCGCGGGGTGCGCACCACCCGGTCGATCATCGAACCGGTCGGTTCGATGATCATGCTCCACTCGAGGGCGCCCGGGCTCGCCGGCATGTCGACCTCGCAGACGGTCTCGGTCGATTCGGGGGTCAGCGTGCGGTCGAGGACGACGGCGCCGCCGGCATGCACCCGGAGGCCCCCCGGCTCCTCGGCGGGGAACCATTCCACACGGAGCCGGTCGGCCGTGCCGGTCCAGTCGCGCAGAGTGAACCGGATCGCCCCGGCGGTCCGCCGCCATCGCACGTCGCCCACGATGCCCGTGTCCTCGTCGTCGGCGACGAGCGCGTGATCGGACTCCGGCTGCTGCTGCCCGAAGACGACGGCGTCGCACGTGCGCGCCTCGAGGTCGAGGGCCTCGGCGTCGATGCCGGCGAGCTCGACGCGACGGGCGGCCGCGGTCGCGGCATCCGCGAGCGGGAAGGCGACGGTGTACCGCGCGTCATGGATGCCGGCGAACGGCTCGAGGTCGATCGCGGCGCCCTCGAGAGCGGCGACGCGGACGCGGCCGTCGGCGAGCCGCTCGGCGGCGGCCACATCGGCGGGGTCGAGGATCGGCGCCTCTGCCAGGGGGCGCAGCGCCCCGAGCGCGATGTGGCCCATCCGCGCTCCGGTGCCGCGGTACGAGAGGGCCTCGTCGGGAATGCGCTGCGCGAGCACCTCCGACCCGTCGACCACCCACCCCCACGCCGACCCGTCGGGCGCCGTCTCGACGCGCAGTCGTCGCGGCAGCTCGATCCGGTACGTCGTGCGCCCGGACCACGTGGTCCCGGCGGTCCATCGCGTCCCCGCGGCGACGTCGGCGACGACGCCCGGTGCGGTCTCGATGCGCGCGTGTTCGACACCGTCGGGGATGAGGATGCTGACCGCCCGCGCGAGGGGTCGATCCGCCGTCACCGTCACCCGCCACGCGTCGACGCCTGCCGCGGCTTCCGCCGGATCGATCTCGACGAGCAGGTCCCGCGTGCGCACCGACGAGGGGACCAGCGCGTTGATGCGCAGCTCGCCGGGTGCCGCGTCGGTCCCGGCCGACTCGGCGTACACGAGCGCACCGTGGCGGGCCTGCGCCTCGAAACCGGACCCCATGCAGCACCAGAACCCCTCGGCCTCGGGCGAGTAGACGCGGTAGTGCCCGGGGCGCTGCGAGGTGAAGTAGACCAGGCCGCCGTGACCCGGATGCTGCGCCGAACGCAGGTGGTTCAGACGTGCCCGCTCCGCCCAGTGCAGATACGCGTCGTCGCCGGTGAGGGCGTGGAGCTCGGCAGCGAGCTTGACCATGTTGTGGGTGTTGCAGGTCTCGGGCCCTTCGCGCGCCACGAACATCCTCGAGAAGTCCTCGGCGGCGTGGAAGTGCTCTGCGACACTGTCACCGCCGAGGGGGATGCTGCGACGCCCGGCCACCGTGTCGAAGAAGGTCCGCGCCGCGGCACCCTCGCGCGCAGCGACGTCGGCGACGGCATCCGGGTCGACCTCGCGGGCGGCCCGTTCGATCGTGGCGAGACCGACGGCGACGGGGATGAGCGTGTTGGCGTGCAGGCCGTCGAGCTCGTCGCGGCCCGCGACGAGCGGCTCGACGAACGCGGGACGGGCGAAGCGGCGCGCGAGCGCCAGCAGGGCCGGGTCGCGGCGGAGGATCGCCAGGCGGGCGAACGCCTCGGTGAACCCGCCGAACTCCGAGTCCAGCAGCGCGCCGAAGACGCCGTCGTCGAGGGCGGCAGCGGTGCGCAGCCACCAGTGGCCGAGGTCGGCGAGCGCCGCGTCGGCGACGGGGTGTCCGACGAGCTCGGTCGCATCGAGGAGGCCGGCGAGGGTCTTGTGCAGGTTGTACAGCGGCACCCACCGGCCGTTCAGAGAGAACGCTCCCGCCTCGACTCTTCCGGAGAGCACCTCTTCCCAGAGGGCCACACCGTCGGGAACTCCTCCGACATAGCCGGTGCCGATCGCCTGCTGCGCGTCGCGCATACCGCCGACGAGGTGCTCGACGAGGGCCGCGATCGGCGCGTCGTCGCCGCGCGCGGCGAGAGTGGACGCGGCCGAGAGCACGTGACCGGCGGTGTGGCCGTCGAGTCCGTCCGACTCCCAGCCGGGGTACGGCTCGGCCCGCGCGCTCAGTCCTGCCTCGCGGAGGTAGGGAGCCAGCAGCCGGTCGGGATCGAGGCGCAGCAGGGTCTCGCGCACCGTGCGCTGCGCTGCGAGGTCCGCTCCCTCCCTCAGCTGCACGGCGGCGGGAGGGAGGAATCGAACGAGCGTGCTCGTGGCGGGCATGATGCTCCTGGGGACGGAAAACGCTTCCCACCATAGTGTCGGATGCCGGGCCGGAGGCCTAGACTCGGGCTGTGAGCGAGATCGCGACGCATACCCGGGGTTCGGCGACTCTGCACGACGTCGCCCGCGAGGCGGGTGTGTCGCTGGCCACCGCGTCGCGCGTGCTGAACGGATCCACGCGGAAGGTGGCCGAGAGCTATCGCGACCGCGTGCAGGCGGCCGCCGACAAGCTGGGCTACACCGCCAACCTGTCTGCGCAGGCGACCGCGCGCGGGACGGCGGCGATCGTGGCGCTGCTCGTGGCCGACATCGCCGACCCGTACTTCGGCCAACTCGCGTCGGGCGTCGCCCGCGGTGCCGACGAGGCCGGGCTGGTCGTCACGATCGCCATCACCGAGCGCGATCCGCAGCGCGAGGCGAAGCTGGTGCGGGCCCTGCGCGGTCAGCGTCCGCGCGGGCTCATCCTCGCGGCATCCCGCACCGACGGCCCCGACGGGGCCGGCCTTCAGTCGGAGCTCGACGCCTTCCAGTCCATGGGCGGCCGGGTCGTCGCGCTCGGACCCGTCGGCGCCGACATCCGCTCGGTAACGGTCGACAACCTCGGCGGCTCGCGCGCGCTCGCGACGCGTCTGTCGCAGCTGGGGTACCGCGACGCGGTGATCGTCGGAGCCCGCGAGGGCGTGCGCACCTCGGACGACCGTGTCACCGGCTTCACGGAGGGCTTCACCGCCGGCGGCGGCGTCGTCCGAGATGTCATCCGCGCGGGCTTCACGCGCGACGCCGGCTACGAGGGGGCGCAGCGGATGCTCGCCGCCGGCGTGCCGGCGGGAACGGTGGTCTTCGGGATCAGCGACGTGGTCGCCATCGGCGCCATGTCCGCGATCCGCGACGCCGGGCGCGAGGTCGGGTCCGACCTCGCCGTCGCCGGCTTCGACGACATCCCTACCGGGCGCGACATCCGCCCGGGCCTGACGACCGTGCACGTCCCCCTCGAGGACTTCGGCTACCGGGCGCTTCACGCGGTGCTCGAGGAGGACTGGGATCCGTCGCTGCCGCCGCTGCCCCTCGACGTCGTGGTCCGCGGCTCCACGCCTGAGCGCGCCTGATCGTCCGGATCCCCATGCCCAGACCCCCTAAGGGCGTCACCATCAACGACGTCGCAGCGAAGGCCGGCGTGTCGCTGTCGACGGTCTCGCGCGCCCTCAACGGCAACCCGACCGTCGACCCGGCCCTCGTCGCGCGGGTGCAGGATGCCGCCGCGGAGCTGAACTACACCGCCAGTCCCGTCGCGCGTTCACTCGTGCTCGGTCGGACCCAGACCGTCGCCGTCGTCGTGCCCGACCTCGGCAACCCGACGTTCCAGGCCATCCTCCGCGGACTCAGCCGCGCTGCGGCCGCCGACGACTACCACGTCCTCGTCGCCGACTCTGCCGAGTCCGTCGACGAGGAGCGTGTGCTCGCCGCCGCCACCCGCCGCCGCACCGACGGCATCGTGCTGTGCGCTCCGCGACTGCCGCAGGAAGAGCTGGAGCGGCTCGTCGGCGGCCTGCGCCCCGTCGTGCTCGTCAACCGCTCGGCGGGCGCCACGCCGGCCGTGCGCGCGGACTACCGCAGCGCACTGGCGGACGAGCTCGCCCACCTGCACGGCCTCGGCCACCGGCGCATCGTCTTCCTCGCCGGCGTCGCGCGCAGCGTCGCCAACGCCGCCCGTCTCGAGGCGATCGCGGACTTCCGCGCCGCGCATCCCGATGTCGTCGTCGATGAGCTGCCGTGCGGTGTCGACTTCGACGCGGGAGCCGCCTCCGCGGCCGCCGTGCTGGCCTCGGGGGCGACGGCCGCCGTCGCGTTCAACGACCTGGTGGCCATGGGCCTGCTGAGCGCCGCGCAGTCCGCCGGACGCCCTGTTCCCGACGACCTCTCCATCGTGGGCTTCGACGACATCCCCTTCGCCGCGTACACCACGCCCCCGCTGACGACCGCGGCCGTGCCCGCCACGGAGCTGGGCTCTCAGGCGTGGGAGCGCATGCGGGACCTGCTCGACGGCGCCGAGCCGCGGGAGCCGCTGTGGCTGCGTCCGCAGCTCGTCGCCCGAGGCTCGACCGGGCCCGCCCCTGCCTGACCGCATCCACCCGGCACCCGCCCGGCCGGTGGATCGTCGTGCTACCCTGAGAAAACGTTTCCTGGAGGAGTGAGATGAGTCATCGCCGTTACGCCGTCGTCGGAGCCGGACACCGCGCCCAGATGTACGTCGACGCGATCACCGGCACGTACGCCGACCGCGCGGTCCTGGCGGCGATCTGCGAGCCGAACCCGGTGCGCGCGGCGTTCCACGTCGATCGCGTCGTGGCGGCAGGTGCGGCGGCGCCCGCCGTCTACGGGCCCGACGACCTCGAGCGGATGGTCCGCGACGAGAAGATCGACCGGGTGGTGATCTGCGCCCGCGACGACCTGCACGCGCCGCTCATCGTGCGTTCCCTGGATGCCGGCGCCGACGTCGTGGTCGAGAAGCCGCTCACGATCGACGGCCCGAGCGCCGCGGCCATCGAGGACGCGATCGACCGCACCGGCCGCGAGGTCGTCATCACGTTCAACTACCGGTATTCGCCGCGCAACTCGGCCCTGCGCCAGGTCATCCAGGACGGCACGATCGGGCAGGTCACCTCGATCGACTTCTCATGGATGCTCGACACCAAGCACGGCGCGGACTACTTCCGCCGCTGGCACCGGGACAAGGCGAACTCCGGCGGGCTGCTCGTCCACAAGTCCAGTCATCACTTCGACCTGGTCAACTGGTGGATCCGCTCCGGCCCGCGTCGGGTCTACGCCTCGGGCGGACTGCGGTTCTACGGCGCCGACAACGCCGCCGCCCGCGGCATCACCGGCCGCCCCGCCCGCGGCACCCACGACGGGGCCGACGCGTTCGAACTCGATCTCCGCCAGGACGAGCGCCTCGCCGCCCTCTACCTCGATGCCGCGCAGCACGACGGCTACCACCGCGACCTCGACGTCTTCTCCGACGGCATCACGATCGAAGACAACCTTGCCCTCGTCGTGGACTACCTCTCGGGTGCGACGCTGAGCTACTCCCTCAACGCCCACGCGCCATGGGAGGGATACCGCGTCGCCGTCAACGGCACCGAGGGCCGGGCCGAGCTCGATGTCGTCGAGCGCGGCGCCGTCCTCGCCGACGAGGGCCTCCACCCCGTGCTCGACCCCAGCGCCGTCGACGCCGGCGGGTCCGGGTCGCTGCGTCCCGAGGGGGAGCGCCTCATCGTCCAGCGCCACTGGGAGGCGCCGTACGAGGTGCCGATCGAGAACCTCGCCGGAGGACACGGCGGCGGCGACCGCCTCCTCCTGGCCGACGTGTTCGAAGGCCCCGGCGACGACCCGCTCGCGCGCCCCGCCGGCTGGCGCGACGGGGTGCGCTCCATCGCCGTCGGCATCGCCGGCAACCGCTCGCTCGCCACCGGGCTCCCCGTCGAGATCGCCGATCTCGGCATCCGCTTCCTCCGTGAGGATGCCGCGCCCGCCGCCGCCGGCACCGCCGGCCCTTCCGCCGCGGCGCACTCGTGAGCCGCATCGTCGTCACCGGAGGCGCCGGTCGCCTCGGCCGCAGCCTCGTCGCAGGCCTCGCGGCGGTCGGCCACGAGATCGTCAGCCTCGACCGTGCGGTGTCGCAGGCCGTCGAGCTCGACGGGATCGAACAGGTGGCCGTCGACCTCACCGACGCCGAAGCCGCGTCGCGCGCCGTGGCCGCGACCCGTGCGGACGCGCTCGTCCACCTGGCGGCGATCGCGGTGCCCTTCAGCGCACCCGAGGATGTGATCCTGCGCACCAACGCCGCGCTGGCGCTCAACACCGTCGGCGCAGCCGTTGCAGCCGGCATCCCCCGCATCGTGACGGCATCGAGCCCCACGGTCCTCGGCTACGGCGCCCCCGCCGGGTGGCTTCCCGACCGGTTCCCCCTGGACGAGGACACCGCACCGCGGCCGTGGAACGCGTACGCCCTGTCGAAGCTTCTGGCCGAGCAGACCATCGCGATGTTCGCGCGGCAGACCGGCGAGGCCACGCGGTTCGCCGCCTTCCGGCCCTGCTACGTCATCGCGCCGGAGGAATGGGCGGGAGCGCCGACGCAGCAGGGTCACACGGTGCGCGAACGTCTCGCCGACCCCGCCCTCTCGGCGCCGGCGCTGTTCAACTACGTCGACGCCCGCGACGTCGCCTCGTTCGTCGACACGCTGCTCGAGGCGCTCCCTCACATCCCGAACGCCGAGGTCTTCTTCGTCGGCGCCGACGACGCCCTCGCCCGCGAACCGCTCGCCGACCTGCTGCCGCGGTTCGTCCCCGGCAGCGGCGACCTCGCCGCCGGGCTGACCGGCACCGCGCCGGCCTTCTCGAACGCGAAAGCCCGGCGGGTGCTCGGCTGGTCGCCCGCCCACACGTGGCGCACCGCCCTGGACCAAACCGACGCCACGGCCGTGGACCCCGAGCGAAAGGACGTGCTGGCGTGAACTTCGACGGCATCCTCTTCTTCCCCGTCACGCCCTTCGACGCCGCCGGCCGCGTCGACGACGAGCTGCTGCGCACCCACGTCGCCACGACTCTCGAGCATGACCCCGGCGGGGTGTTCCCCGCGTGCGGAACCGGCGAGTTCCACGCGCTGTCGGCGGACGAAGCCGCGCATGTCGTGCGCGTGGCGGCCGAGACGGTGTCCGGCCGCGTCCCGGTCGTCGCCGGCACCGGCGGCCCGCTCGGTCACGCCACGGCCCTCGCGCGCGCGGCGGCGGACGCGGGGGCGGATGCACTGCTCGTGCTGCCGCCCTACCTCGTCGGCGGTCCGCAGGCGGGACTCGTGGCCTATGTCGAGGCTGTCGCCGCGGCATCCGATCTTCCCGTCGTCATCTACCACCGCGGCACCGCCCAATACTCGGTCGAATCGGTGCGCACCCTGGCGCGCAACCCGAAAGTGGTCGGCTTCAAGGACGGCGTCGGCGACGTCGGTCTCGCGCAGCAGATCGTGCGCGCGGTCGCCGCCGAAGGGCGTGAGGACTTCGCGTTCTTCAACGGTCTGCTCACCGCCGAGCTCACCCAGGGGGCGTACCGCGGCATCGGCATCCCGCTGTACTCGTCGGCCGCCTTCGCGATGATCCCCGCGGTGGCGAACGCCTACTACCGGGCGTACGTCGACGGCGACGAGACCCGCAGAGCCGCGCTCCTGGACGGCTTCTACTCGCCGCTCGTGCGCCTGCGCGACGAGACGCCCGGGTTCGGTGTGTCGCTCATCAAGGCCGGCCTGCGGCTGTCGGGCCTGCCGGTCGGTCCGGTGCGCGCCCCGCTGATCGACCCCACGCCGGCGCAGGAAGCCCGGCTGGCCGAGATCCTCGAGGCCGGGCGCGCGCTGCTGTGATCACGATCCGCTCCCTCGACGCCCGCCTCGTGCGCGTGCCGCTCACGCGTCCGTGGGCGGCGGATGTCACGTCGGTCGGCGTGATCGCCACGCACGTGGTGCGCTCGGACGGCGCCCAGGGCTGGGGCTTGTCGTGGACTCCCCAGATCGGGGCCGAGGCGGTGCTCGCGCTGCTCCAGCACGACATCCCGCGCTTCGCCGTCGGCGGACCGGGCGAACCCGGCGAAGGCTGGCTGCCGGCATGGCGGCACCTGCACGAGGCCGGGGGCGGCGGTCTCACGACGATCGCCCTCGCGGGACTCGACCTGGCGCTGTGGGATGCCGCGTGCCGCAGCGACGGCTCGTCGCTCACCGGCTTCCTCCGCGCACCACGCACCCGCGCCCGCGCGTACGGCAGCGGGGTGAACCTGCACTACTCGGCCGACGAGCTCGTCGCGCAGGCGCAGCGGTGGGTTGCTGCGGGGTTCGACGCCGTCAAGGTCAAGGTCGGCAAGCCCGACGTGGCCGAGGACCTCGACCGGCTCCGCGCGGTGCGGGAGGTGCTCGGTCCCGACCGCGCGCTCATGATCGACGCCAACCAGCGCTGGGAACTCGATCGCGCGACCGACTCGCTCGAGGTGCTCGCCGAGGTGACTCCGGCGTGGATCGAGGAGCCGCTGCGCGCGGACGATCTGTACGGACACACCGAACTGGCCCGGCGATTGACGTCGTCCAGCGGCATCCCGATCGCCCTCGGCGAGAACCTGCACACGGTCTACCGCTTCGACGAGTTCCTGCGCGCCGGCGCGGTGCAGATCGTGCAGCCGAACGTCGTGCGCGTCGGCGGCATCACGCCGTTCCTGGGCATCGCCGCGATCGCCGCCGAGTACGGCGCCGCGCTGCACCCCCATCTGCTGCCCGAGCTGTCGGGTCAGCTCGCGCTGAGCCTGCGGCCGGTCCCGGGCGTGGCCGAGCCGATGGTCGAGGACGTCGAGGACGCCGGGTTCGGCGCGCTCGGGGCCCTCGCCGACCCGTCTCCCGTGTCCATCTCCGACGGCGCACTGACCGAGGTGCCGCACGTCGGTCTCGGCATCCGATTCTCATGACGCGAGCCGTCACGCCCGTCGCCCTCTGCTCCAGCGAGCCGACACAGCCGACGGCTCACCACCCTCCCCGCGTCCCGCCGACCTCCCGGAAGGAACCCGCATGACCACCACGACCGAGCAGCTCGACCAGTACGCCGCGGCGGCCGAGGCCGCCGCCCCGGTATGGCGGGCCGCGCGCGCCGCCGAGCGCGCGACGTGGCTGCGCGCAGCGGCCGACGCCCTCGACGCCCACGCCGACGACCTCGTCGCGATCGCCGACGCCGAGACGCGGCTGGGCGAGGCCCGACTGCGCGGCGAGGTCGGTCGCACGACCGGCCAACTGCGCCTGTTCGCCACGGTCGTCGAGGAGGGCTCGTACCTCGAGCTCACCGTCGACGACGCGGATGCCGGCGCGACGCCCCCTCGACCCGAGCTGCGCCGCATGCTCACCGGAGTCGGGCCGGTCGCGGTGTTCTCGGCGTCGAACTTCCCGTTCGCGTTCTCGGTGGCCGGGGGCGACACCGCCTCGGCGCTGGCCGCGGGGAACCCGGTCATCGTCAAGGCGCACTCCGGGCACCCGCGGCTCTCCGCGCGGACCGCCGAGATCGTCGCCGACGCGCTCGAGGCCGCCGGCGCGCCTGCGGGTTCGCTCGCGCTGGTCGAAGGCCGCGAGGCCGGGAACGCCCTCGTGCAGCATCCGGTCATCCAGGCGGCCGGGTTCACCGGCTCGCTCGGCGGAGGGCGCGCCCTGTTCGATCTGGCGTCGGGGCGCCCCGACCCGATCCCGTTCTACGGCGAGCTCGGCAGCGTCAATCCCGTCGTGGTCACCGCCGCGGCGGTCGCCGCTCGCGGCGACGCGCTCGCGCAGGGCCTCGTGGGCTCCTTCACCCTCGGCATCGGGCAGTTCTGCACCAAGCCCGGGGTCGTCTTCGTGCCGCGGGACGCCGGCTTCGAGGACCTGGTCGCGGCGCTCGTGCCGAGCACGGCCGGCGGACCGCTTCTGACCGACCGGATCACGGCCGCCTTCCCCGAGGGCATCGCACACCTCGAGGCCGACGCGTCGGTCGAGGTGCTCGCCCATGGCGCACCCGCCGAGGACGGATCGGCGCGACCGATCGTGCTGACCACGGATGCCGCGGCTGTCGCGGCACGCCCCGAGACGCTTCTGGAGGAGTGCTTCGGCCCGGTCACCCTGCTCGTGCGCTACGACGGCGACGACGATCTGCTCGCCGCCCTCCGCGCGGTGCCCGGCTCGCTCACCGCCACGATCCACAGCGAGAAGGAGGACGACGTCGCCGACGTGCTCGCGCTGCTGGAGCGCCGCGCGGGGCGCGTGCTGTTCGCCGGCTGGCCGACCGGTGTCGCGGTCACGTGGTCGCAGCACCACGGGGGCCCCTGGCCGGCGACGACCTCGCTGCACACCTCGGTCGGCGCCACCGCGATCCGCCGCTTCCTGCGCCCGGTGGTCTTCCAGGACGCGCCGCAGCGGCTCCTCCCCGCCGTGCTGCGCGACGACACCCTCAGCCTGCTCCCCCACCGCCGGAACGGTGAGCTGCGCGTGCCCTGATCGCAATTCGGCGCGAGGTGCATCCACCGGAGCCCGTCCAGCGGAACACATGGTGTCGGCATCAGCCGCACCCCCGCAACGAAGGAGCACTCCGATGAAGAAGTCACGTCTCGCCGTCGCCACCGCCGCCACCGCGGTCGCCGCCCTCGCATTCAGCGCCGCGCCCGCCTACGCGGACGACCACGACTCGATCGTCGACATCGCGATCGCCGCCTCCGGCGGTGGCGCACCGGATGACAACCCGAACGACTACGACCTGCTCGTGCAGGCGGTCATCTACGCCGAGCTGGTCGAGGTCCTCGACGACCCGAACGCCTCGCTCACCGTCTTCGCTCCCACCGACGCCGCGTTCCTCAAGCTCGTGACCGACCTCACCGGCACGGCGCCGGCGAGCGAGGCCGATGCGCTGACCACGATCGCCACGGCGTACTCGCCGGCCGAGGTCGGGAACATCCTGCTCTACCACGCCGTCGGCGGCGAGGTCACCTTCCCGGGCGCCGTCCGCGCCGGCACGATCGAGATGGCCAACGGCGGAGCGGTCACCGTGCGCGGCGTCAACCTCGTCGACGAGTCGCCCGCGCTCACAGACCCGAAGATCGTCGTGAAGGCCTCCAACATCCAGGCCTCGAACGGCGTCATCCACACGATCGACCGGGTGCTGGTCCCCGGCAGCTGACCCTCGCCACGGGGCGGGCGACGAGTGCAAGGCGTCGCCCGCCCCGTGGCGTGTGCCGGTCGCCCGGCGGGCACGCACGTGGAGCGGTCAGCCCGGGTTGGGCCGGGGAGCGGTCAGGCCGGCTTGTGCGCGAGCAGCGCTCCGGCCTCCCGCAGCCAGCGTGCGGGATCGGCCATCGCGGCCTCGGCCGAGCCGGCGAGCACGGTGAGCGAGACGGATGCCGCGAACCGCGCCGCGTCGGCATCGGGCGCGATCCGCCCCGCCACCAGCGCGACCGCTGTCGCCGAACGATCGGCGAGCTCCGCGATGCGAGCCGGGACCTTCCCGGCCGCCGACTGACCGTCGAACGAGCCCTCGCCGGTGACCACGAGATCCGCCTCCTCCAGCGCGGCGGGGAGCCCGATGAGATCGGCGACCGCGGTCGACCCCGGGACAAGTCGTGCCCCCCAGGCGAGCAGGCCGAAGCCGGTGCCGCCCGCGGCGCCGGCGCCGGGAGTCTCGGGGTCTGCCGGCAGGAGACGCGCGAGCTGGGCGAGCGCGCGGTCCGTCGCAGGGATGTCGGCGGTAGGCAGGCCCTTCTGCGGCCCGAAGACCGAGGCGGCTCCGCGGTCGCCGAGGAGCGGATTTGTCACGTCGCTGAGGACGTGCACGCCCCCGACGGGCAGGGGCGCGAGGCCCGAGAGGTCCGCGTGGACGACTGCGCCCACCCCGCGGGCGCCGGGCACGAGGGGTTCGCCCGCGGCATCCGTGAATCGCGCGCCGAGCGCGGTCAGCATGCCGACACCGCCGTCGGTGGAGGCGCTCGAGCCGATCCCGAGAACCAGGCGCGAGACGCCGCGTGCGAGGGCCGCGGCGATCGCCTCGCCGAACCCGCGGGTGTCGGCGTCGAAGGGGCGGAGCCGCGGCGGCGTGCCGAGCAGTTCGATGCCGCTCGTGGACGCCAGCTCCACGACGGCGGTCCCTGCCGGTGTGTCGGCGGTCGGCGGCAACAGCAGCCACGATGCCGCGACCGGTGTCCCCTCGGGCCCGGTGACGGTCACCGGCATGCGGCGGGCCCCGGGAACGGCGGCGGCGAAAGCGTCGAGCGTGCCCTCGCCTCCGTCCGCCATGGGCAGAGCGCGCAGGCGGGCGACGGGGTCGACCGAGCGCCAGCCCTCGGCGAGGGCGGCCGCCGCCGCTACCGCACCGATCGTGCCCTTGAAGCTGTCGGGGGCGAGGACGATGGTGCGTGGCATCCCCCCATTGTCCCCGAAATGTCGGGAAAGCGCTATCCCGCCTGGGATAAGGTCGAGGCATGCCCCACGCCCTCATCGCCGTCGGCACCGGACGGTACGCCGACCCCTGGCACCCCTACGAGGCGACCGGCGCCGCGGTCGCCACGATCCTGCGCGACGACGGCTGGACCGTCGACATCGACGACGACGTCGACCGTGCCCTCACCCGGCTGCGCGATGTCGACCTCCTCGTGGTGTCGGCGGGCGACCCGTGGCGGAACCCCGGCGACGGACCGGACGTCGCGATCACTCCCCCGGCGGCCGCAACCGAGGGACTGCACGCCGCCCTGGAGCGCGGCATCGGCATCCTGGCCCTGCACAGCGCGACGGCGTCGCTGCGCGACTACCCCGCCTACCGCGCGGCCATCGGCGGTGAGTGGCTGCCCGGAACGTCGTGGCACCCGCCGCTCGGGCCGGCGCGGGTCGCCGTCGCGGCATCCCACCCCGTCGTGGCCGGGCTCGACGAGATCGCGGCGACGGACGAGCTCTACAGCGACCTCATCGTGGACACCGACATCGAGGTGCTCGTCGCGCACGAGCTGGAGGGCACGCGGCATCCGCTCGTCTGGGTCCGCGAGGCGCCCGCCCGGGCGGTCGTCTCGGCCTTCGGACACGACGCCCGCGCATACGACTCGCCGGACGTGCAGCGCCTCATCCGGCAGTCCGCCGACTGGGCGGGCCGACGCGCGCGCGGCTGACCGGGCACAATGGATGCCGACCCCCACCGTGATCCGAGGAGACCCATGTCCTGGCTCGTCACCGGAGGCGCCGGCTACATCGGCGCCCACGTCGTCCGCGCACTCGCCGCCGCCGGCCTCCCGCCCGTCGTCCTGGACGACCTCTCGAGCGGACACGAGGGCTTCGTGCCCGAGGGCGTGCCGCTCGTGCGCGGCTCGATCCTCGACCGCGACCTCGTCGAGCGGACGCTGCGCGAGCACCAGGTCGAGGGGGTCATCCACGTCGCCGGCTTCAAGTACGCGGGGGTCTCGGTCACCCGCCCGCTGCACACGTACGAGCAGAACGTCGACGGCACGCGCGTCGTGCTCGAGGCGATGGCCGCAGCCGGCGTGAGCAGGATCGTCTTCTCGTCCAGCGCCGCCGTCTACGGCACGCCCGACGTGGAGCTCGTCACCGAGGATCTGCCCAAGCGGCCCGCGTCGCCGTACGGCGAGTCCAAGCTGATCGGCGAGTGGCTGATCCGCGACCAGGCGGTCGCGACCGCCGGCACCGAGGCGCCGCTTCGCCACACGTCGCTGCGGTACTTCAACGTCGTCGGCTCCGGCGACCCGTCGGTCTACGACACCAGCCCCCACAACCTCTTCCCCCTCGTGTTCGAGGCTCTCGTCGCGGGGCGCACCCCGAAGATCTTCGGCGACGACTACGACACTCCCGATGGGACGAACGTGCGCGACTACGTGCACGTGGCCGACATCGCCGCCGCCCATGTTGTCGCCGCCCAGCGGATGGTCGCCGCCGAGCCCGTCGAGGCCGCCTACAACCTCGGTTCGCAGAACGGCCTGTCGGTCCGCGAGATCATGGACGCGATGGCCCGCGTCACGGGCATCGACTTCTTGCCCGAGATCGGTCCGCGCCGTGCCGGCGACCCCGACCGCATCGTGGCCACGGGCGACCTCGCGGCACGCGACCTCGACTGGGCGAACCGCTACTCCGTCGACGAGATGGTCCGCAGTGGCTGGGAGGCCCGCCGCACCGCCTCCTGACCCCCGCCGTTGCGGGGGCGCGTGCGCACGCCGCCCCCGCGTGCGTGAAACTCCCGCACGGGTGTGACACGTGCGCACGCGGCACGGCAGGGGCTGGCTCGGCGGCCGTCAGCGCGGGGCGGCGGTGCTCTCGCGCACGATGAGCGTCGTCGGCACCGTCTCGGCGCCCACGGCCCCGCCCGCCTCGATACCCGCCACCAGCGCCGCGACGGCCCGCTCGCCGAGCAGGTCGAAGTCCTGCCGCACCGTCGTCAGCGGCGGACGGTACTGCGCGGCATCCGCGACATCGTCGAAGCCGACCACGCTCACCGCCCCGGGGGCGTCGCGCCCGGTCTCGGCGAGGGCACGCAGCATTCCCAGCGCCATCTGGTCGTTCGCGACGAACACGGCGGTGGCATCGGCGGGCAGAGCGAGCCCCGCGAGATAGCCCGACCCCGCGGTCCAATCACCGCGAAGAAGACCGGATGCCGGGGCCCCGACCCCGGCAAGGGCCTCACGCCAGCCCCGCTCACGCTCGGCGGCGGCGAACGACGAGCCCGGTCCCGCCAGGTGGTGCACCGTGCGGTGGCCGAGGGCGCTCAGGTGCTCGACGGCGAGGCGCGCTCCGCCGGCGTGGTCGGACTGGACGATCGAGAACCGCGGGTCGGGGGGCGAGTCGACGACGACGAGCTGCAGCCCGGCCGGCGCCTCGGCACCGGTCGCCAGGGCCGTGGCCTCGTTGAGCACGATCGCACCGTCGGCACCCTGGTCACGCAGGCGCTCGAACGCGTCGTCGAGGGCGTCGCGTCCCCCCGCGGTGACGACGGTCGTGGCGTACCCCCGCGCGGTCGCAGCATCGGCGACGGCCTGCAGCATCCGGGAGTTGCCCACGGTGGCCAGGGTCGAGACCACGAGCCCGAGGGTCTGCGACCGGCCGGTGCGCAGGGCGCGGGCGGCGCGATGCGGACGGTAGCCGAGCGCGGCCATCGCCGCCTCGACACGATCGCGAGTGGCGGGATCCACACGCGGGCTGCCGTTCACGACGCGCGACACGGTCTGCCCCGAGACGCCCGCGCGCGCGGCGACATCGGCCATCGAAACCCGCCGCTGCGTCATCCGCCCCACCCTCCCTGCCGGATCGCCCGTGGTACACCGCCGTCGCCGCGGCGCGAGGATCACAACTCCTGCACCTCCGGGCATGTTGACGTTACCACGGTGCACTTGCTACCGTGTTGACGTGAACATGCAGGAGTTGCGATCCCCCGGCGACGACGACGACGCCCCCGGCACGCCCGCCGTCGCCGCCGGCACGCCCGCCCCCGGCACGCCCACCGACGCCCCCGGCGCACCCACCCCCAGCACGCCCGCCCCCGGCGACGACGACGACGCCCCCGGCACGCCCGCCGTCGCCGCCGGCACGCCCGACCCCACCGGGCGGGCAAGCTCCACCCCCCAGACGGTCGAGGCCCTCACCGGCGGCGTCGTACGACGGGCCACGCGGCTGGCGGACGGCCGCGAGCTGATCTACTTCGACGACCCCGGCACCGCCCTCGGCCCGGACCGCAACGTCGACGCCCGCACCCTCGACGCCCGCCCGGCCACCGCCACGATGCGCCGCGACGTGCTCACCGGCGATTGGATCTCGGTCGCCGCGGCGCGGCAGAACCGGGCGTTCCTCCCGCCCGCCGAACTCGACCCGCTGGCGCCGCAGACGCCGACGAATCCGTCCGAGATCCCGTCGCGGTACGACGTCGCGGTGTTCGAGAACAAGTCGCCGTCGTTCGGTCCGGCCCTCCGCGAGGCGCACGGCGATCACCCCGCCGCGGACGACGCGCCGCGCGACCTCGCCGACCTCGACGCACCCGGCCTCGAGCGCACCCGCACCTCCGTCGGCCGCTGCGAGGTGGTGTGCTTCAGTCCTGAGCACTCCGGTTCGTTCGGCACCCAGTCCCCCACCCGCGCGCGCACGGTGATCGAGGCCTGGGCCGACCGCACCGCCGCCCTATCGGCGCTGCCCGGCATCGAGCAGGTGTTCCCGTTCGAGAACCGCGGCGAGGCGATCGGCGTGACGCTGCCGCATCCGCACGGCCAGATCTACGCCTACCCCTACATCACCCCGCGCACGCAGAGCGTGCTGCGCTCCCTCGACCGCGAGGGCGCCGACCTGTTCGCGCGCATCCTCGACGCCGAGCGCGCGTCCGAGCGGGTCATCCTCGCAGGCGAGCACTGGACGGCCTTCGTCCCGTTCGCCGCGCGCTGGCCGATCGAGGTGCACCTGATGCCCCATCGTCACGTCGCCGATCTGTCCGAGACGACGGATGCCGAGCGCGACGAACTCGCACCGCTCTACCTGCGCCTGCTCCGAGGCGTCGACGCCATGTACGACACGCCCACGCCGTACATCGCCGCGTGGCACCAGGCCCCCGTCCACACCGGACGCGACGCGGTGCGCCTGCACCTGCAGCTGACCAGCCCGCGCCGAGCAGCCGACAAGCTGAAGTTCCTCGCCGGATCCGAAGCGGCCATGGGCGCCTGGATCGGCGACGTCCCGCCCGAGACCTCGGCCGCGCGCCTGCGCGAGGCCGTCGCATCCATCCCCGAGGTGACCGCATGACCGAGACCCCCCGCACCGCGGCCGCCGAGCCCCACGATGCCGCCCGCGATGCCGCCGACCTGTTCTCCGAGCTGACCGGCTCCGACCCGCGGGGTACCTGGTCGGCACCCGGACGCGTCAACCTCATCGGCGAGCACACCGACTACAACGACGGATTCGTTCTGCCGTTCGCCATCCAGCACCGCACCCACGTCGCCCTCGGCACGCGGGAGGACGCCGTCATCCGCGTCGTGTCGACCTTCGACCCGGTCCCCGTCGAGGTGGCGATCGCCGACCTGGGCGCGCTCTTCCCCGCCCGTCGCGAGGAAGTCCCGGAGTGGGCACGCTATCCGCTCGGCGTGGCCTGGGCGGCTCTCGAGGCAGCCGGCCGGGATGCGGCATCCGTCACCGGTGTCGATCTGGCCTTCGCGTCCAACGTGCCGGTCGGTGCGGGGCTGTCGTCCTCGGCCGCCATCGAGGGCGCCACCGCGGCCGCGCTCGATGACGTGTGGCAGCTGGGGCTGGACCCCGTCGCCCGCGCGCGCGTCGGGCGGACCGCCGAGAACGAGGCCGTCGGTGCCCCCACCGGGATCATGGACCAGATGGCCTCGAACCTCGGCCGCGCCGACGCCGGCATCTTCCTGGACTGCCGCTCGCTCGAGGCCGAGGTGGTCGATCTGGGGTTCACCGCCGCCGGCCTGGAACTGCTCGTGATGGACACCGGTGTCAAGCACTCCCACGCCACCGGCGGCTATGGCGAACGGCGGGCGGCGTGCGAGCGCGGCGCGGCGCTCATGGGCGTGGCCGCCCTGCGCGACCTGACACCGGCCGACCTCGATCGCGCGCGCGGCCTGATGGACGACGTGACCTTCCGGCGGGTCCGCCACGTCGTGACCGAGAACCAGCGCGTGCTCGACACCGTCCGCGTGCTCGCCGAGTCGGGCGCGTCGGCGATCGGCGAGCTGCTCGTCGCCTCGCACGCCTCGATGCGCGACGACTTCGAGATCTCGGTGCCCGAGCTCGACACGGCCGTCGAGGCGGCACTTTCCGCGGGAGCCGTCGGCGCGCGCATGACCGGCGGCGGCTTCGGCGGCGCGGCGATCGCACTCGTCGCCCGCGAGCGTGTGGACCAGGTGCGGGATGCCGTCGCGGCGGCCTTCGCGGCATCCGGATTCGCCTCCCCCACCCAGTTCACGGTGAGCCCGTCGACCGGCGCCGGCCGCGACTGACCCCCGCCCTTCCTCAAGGCGGTCACGCTGGCAGACGCGCCCCCCGAATGCAAGACCTCGCACCCGCGGATGCCGGGGCCTAACGTCGAGGACGGATCGGGTATCTGATCGCCCGACCGGAAGGAGCCTGCTGTGGCCTACATCACCGTCGGGACCGAGAACTCGGCTGACATCGACCTCTTCTACACCGACCAGGGCTCGGGGCAGCCGGTCGTCCTGATCCACGGCTTCCCCCTGGACGGCGAGTCGTGGGGACGCCAGCAGGCGGCGCTCCTGGACGCCGGTTACCGCGTCATCGCCTACGACCGTCGCGGGTTCGGCGCATCGAGCAAGGCGGGCACCGGCTACGACTACGACACGTTCGCGGCCGACCTGCACGCCCTCATGGAGGACCTCGATCTGACGGATGCCGTCCTGGTCGGCTTCTCGATGGGCACCGGCGAGATCGCCCGTTACCTCAGCCGCTACGGCAGCGCGCGCGTGGCCAGGGCGGCCTTCCTGGGGTCGCTCGAGCCGTTCCTGCTGATCACCGACGACAACCCCGACGGCGCCGGCCCCCAGGACTTCTTCGACGGCATCGCCGCGAAGGTCCGCGAGGACCGCTACGGCTTCGTCGCGGAGTTCTTCGGCGACTTCTACAACCTCGACGACAACCTCGGGAAGCGCATCTCGCAGCCCGCGCTGGATGCCAGCATCCAGACCGCCAATCGCGCCGGCAACACCGCGATCGCCGCGGCGCCGCTGACGTGGTCGACCGACTTCCGGCAGGACATCCCGGCCGTGGATGTGCCCGCGCTCATCGTCCACGGCACCGCGGACAACATCCTGCCGATCGACGCCACCGCGCGCCGCTTCAAGGAACTGCTGCCCCAGGCGACGTACGTCGAGATCGAGGGCGCGCCGCACGGGATGCTGCTCACGCACGCCGAGGAGGTCAACGAGGCGCTGCTGATGTTCCTGCGCGCCTGACCCGGCCGGTGACGACGCGGGCGCCGGTCGTGGAATAACAACCGTCATTCGGGTTTACTGGGCGCATGGCACAGCGGGGTTCCTACGCCAAGGGCGTGGCGAAGCGCGAGGAGATCCTCGAGCGCGCACTCGACGTCGTGGCCCGCGAGGGGCTGCGGGGCGCGTCGGTGAAGATGATCGCCGACGCGGTCGGTCTGAGCCAGGCGGGGCTGCTGCACTACTTCGACAGCAAGGAGGAGCTCTTCACCGCGATCCTCCGCAAGCGCGACGAACTGGACGCCGCCGCCTACGGCCCCTTCGACGATCCCCACGGCAGCCTCGACGACGTCGCGGAGGGGTTCCTCCACGTGGTGAGGCACAACGCGGAGGTTCCGGGGCTGGTCCAGCTGTTCGCTCAGCTCTCGGTCGACGCGGCGGACCCCACCCACCCCGCGCACGACTGGTTCCTCGAGCGCAGCCGGCGCATGCGCGAGGGCACCGCCGCGGCGTTCGCTGCGTCGCAGGAGCGCGGAGCGGCCACCCCCGCCCTTTCGCCCGAGGCGTTCGCGCGCATCCTGCAGGCTGTCTCGGACGGGCTGCAGATCCAGTGGATGCAGGAGCCCGATCTCGACATGGCGGGCGTCATCTCACAGCTGCTCGCCGCATTGGCCCCGACCTCGGTCGACGCCGCCTCGGCGGACGCGGCCTCTTCCGATCAGGCGGCGTCGCGATGACGTCCCGCAGCGAGCCCCCGGTCGTCCGCACGTCGTCCGGTGAGGTGCGCGGGCGCTGGCGACCCGACGCCTCCGCGGGGTCCTCGGCGGCGTTCCTCGGCATCCCCTTCGCGCAGGCACCCGTGGGTGACCTTCGCTTCGCCGCCCCCGTTCCGCCTCCGCCCTGGCCGGGGGTGCGGGATGCCGGGGCGTTCGGCGCCACGCCGCAGCGCGGCGACGCGGGCATCACCCTCATCCCCGAGCCGAGCGTCCCGGGCGAGTCCACGCTGAACGTCAACGTCTTCACCCCTCGTCCGGGCGAGGCGGATGCCGCGCTCCCGGTCCTCGTCTACATCCACGGCGGGGGCTTCGTCTCGGGCTCGCCGGCGAGCCCCTGGTACGACGGCGCCGCGTTCGCACGCGACGGCGTCGTCACCGTCACGGTGTCGTACCGGCTGGGGTTCGAGGGATTCGGCTACATCCCGGGCGCGCCCGCCAACCGTGGCGTGCGTGACTGGCTGGCCGCACTGGAGTGGGTGCAGCGGAACATCGCCGCCTTCGGAGGAGACCCCGGCTGCGTCACGATCGCGGGCCAGTCCGCCGGCGGCGGCGCCGTGCTGACGCTTCTCGGGATGCCTGCCGCGCAGCACCTGTTCCACCGCGCGTGGGCGCTGTCGGCGGCTCCCGCGGACGTCGCGCCCGATCGAGCTCGCGCGCTGTCGGCACGGCTCGCCGAGCTCGCGGGCGTCGAGGCCACGCCCGAGGGCTTCGGGTCGGTGTCGGACGAGGCTCTGGCCGCCCTGCAGCAGAAGGCGTCGGCCGCGGCATCGCCGGGTCCGCTCGGCGCCGCGCGCACGCTGCTGTCGCGCGGGCTCTCGTGGGGACCCATGGTCGACGGTGAGCTCGTCGTGCGCCCCGCGGTCGAGCAGATCGCTGCGGGGGTCGGCGCGGACAAGCCGCTCGTGCTGGGATCGACAGACGACGAGTTCACGATGGTGCTCGACGACGCCCCGCGCGCCATCCGGTTCATCCCGCCCGTTCTCGCCCTGCGGCGCCTGAGCCCCGGCCGCCCGCGCCTGCGCGAGTACCTCGCCGTCAACGTCGACCGGCGGCGCGAGGGGACGGCGGCGGTGCTCGGCCGCTATATCAGCGACGCGGTGTTCCGATCCCTCGTCGTGCGGGTGGCCGACGCGCGCGGCACCGCGCCGACGTGGGTGTACCGATTCTCGTGGCCGTCGCCGGTGCGCCGGTGGGCGCTCCACTGCCTGGATGTGCCGTTCTGGTTCGACTGCCTCGACGCCGACGGCGTCACCGCGATCGCCGGTGACGAGCCGCCGCCGTCGCTCGCCGCTGCTCTCCACGGCGGCGCCGTCGCCCTGGTGCGTCACGGCGACCCGGGATGGCCGACGTGGACGACGCGGCCCGGCACCACCCGCGTGTTCGGAGGACCGGCATCCGCACCCGAGGTGATCGAGGACGGATACGCGAGCGTCCGCGCCCTGATCTGAACCCGCGGTGAGCCCCGTGGGCCGCGCGCGCGGACGCGGCCCACGGACGCGGCCCGCACCCGCTGTGTCAGCCCAGCGCGGGAATGACCTCACGCTCGAACAGCTGCACGCCGGAGCGGTCGTACGCGGACTCGGGGAAGTAGTGGATCGAGTAGCCGAGACCGTGGTTGCGGCGCTCGGCGAGTCGCTCGACGACCTGCTCCACCGAACCGAACGCCGGCGAGCCGAGGTACTCGCGCTCGATCGCGTCGGCGCGCTCCTGGCCGACGTGCGGCAGCACGCGCGCCTTCACCGCGGCGAGACGGTCGTGCGCCTCGGCTTCGGTGGCGCCGACGATCGTGTTGAAGTTCGACGACAGGGTGATCTCGCCCGGGTCGCGGCCGATGGCCTCGCAGTGGCCGCGGAGCACGGCGGCCTTGTGGTCGAACTCCTCGATCGAGCCGGCGAAGTTGGTGTACTGCGCGTAGGTGGCGGCGATCTTCAGCGTGACCTTCTCGCCCCCGCCGGCGATCCACAGCGGCACCCCGCCGTCCTGCAGCGGCAGCGGGCGAACGATCGCCCCGTCGACCTGGTAGTGCTTGCCGTCGAGCGTCGCGCGACCGGTCGTCCACGCCTGGCGCATGATCTCGACGCCTTCGCGCAGCATCGACAGGCGATCCGGGATGCCGGGGAAACCGTAGCCGTAGGCCTTCCACTCGTGCTCGTACCAGCCTCCGCCGATGCCCATCTCGGCGCGACCGCCCGAGATGAGGTCGACGGTCGCGGCCACCTTCGCCAGATACGCGGGGTTGCGGTATCCCATGCACGTGCACATCTGGCCGAGCCGGATGCGGGTGGTGGCGGCGGCGAACGCCGCCATAAGGGTCCACGCCTCGTGCGTGGCCTCTTCGGTGGGCACCGGCACGGTGTGGAAGTGGTCGTAGACCCAGAGGGACTCCCACGGGCCCTCGTCAGCCTGCTGGGCGAGTGTGGCCATGACGCGCCACTGGTCGGCAGGCTCGATGTCGACGAGGTCGAGGCGCCAGCCCTGGGGGATGAAGGTTCCGAAACGCATGGAGTACAGCCTAGGAGCGCGGACCCGCCGCGTCAGGTCAATCGGCGACGCGGGCGTGCGGCATCCGCTGGGTCATCACCGCGATCGCCTCGGGGTTGACGTCCACCAGGACGGCGTGGCGGCCGAGCGCCGAGGCGACGGCGCCGGTGGTGCCGCTGCCGGCGAAGAAGTCCAGCACGCGGTCGCCGGGGCGGCTCGAGGCCTGGACGATGCGCCGGAGCACCCCCTCGGGCTTCTGCGTCGGGTATCCGGTCTTCTCGCGTCCGGTCGTCGGGACGATGGTGTGCCACCACACGTCGGTGGGCAGCTTGCCGCGCGCGGCCTTCTCGGGCGTCACGAGGCCGGGGGCCATGTAGGGCTCGCGGTCGACGGCCTCGGAGTCGAACCAGTACGACGCCGGATCCTTGACGTACACCAGGATCGTGTCGTGCTTGGTGGGCCAGCGCTTACGGGTCTTCGCACCGTAGTCGTACGCCCAGATCAGCTCGTTGAGGAACCGGTCGCGGCCGAACAGCGCGTCCATGAGCACCTTGGCGTAGTGGGCCTCGCGGTAATCCAGGTGGACGTAGAGGGTGCCGTCGCGGGCGAGCAGGCGCCACGCCTCGACGAGCCGCGGCTCGAGGAAGCCCCAGTAGTCGTCGAAGCGGTCGTCGTAGGCGCGCAGATCGCCGCGCAGCCGCTCGTACTCGCGACCGTGGAAGCCGCGACGGACGAGCCCGGGGGTCTCACCCGGAGAGCGGGCCGTCTCGAGCGCCTTGGACTGCGCGCGTCCGGTGTTGAACGGCGGGTCGAGGTAGATGAGTGTGAAGCTGTCGTCGGCGAACCCGCGGACCACCTCGAGGTTGTCGCCGCGATGGATCTCGACACTGCCCCGGGTGTCGCCTGCTCCGCTCACGGCACGCGGTGGAGCCACGCCTCGGTGGCGAACTTCGACGCCACGAGCTCCTCCGCCTCGGCGTACTCGTCGGCGGTGATCGACCCGGGGACGGCGCCGTACAGGTGCGCGAAGGTCTGGGTGAAGCGCTCGATGATCTCGGCCCGCGACAGGCCGGTCTGGCGGCGGAGCGGGTCGACGCGCTTGGCAGCCGAGACGGTGCCCTTGTCGCTGAGCTTCTCGCGTCCGATGCGCAGCACTTCGGTCATCATCTGACCGTCCATGTCGTAGCTCAGCGTGGCGTGGTGGAGGACGCCGCCGTTGGCGAGCCGCTTCTGGGCGGCGCCGCCGATCTTCCCCTGCGGCGACGCGATGTCGTTGAGCGGCTGATAGGTCGCCTCGACACCGACCGAGCGGAGCGCCTGCAGCACCCAGTCGTCCAGGAACGCGTACGAGTCCGCGAACGTCATGCCCGCGACCAGGGATGCCGGGACGTAGAGCGAGTACGTCACGATCGAGTTGGCGCCCATCATCATCGCCCCGCCGCCCGAGATGCGGCGGACGACGTCGAACCCGTGTCTTGCCGCCCCCTCGGGGTCGACCTCGTTGCGGTACGACTGGAACGACCCGATGACGACCGCGGACTCGTTCCACTCCCACATCCGCAGCGTCGGCCGGCGGCGGCCGTCGCCGACGCGGGCGGTCAGCACCTCGTCCAGCGCGAGGTTCATGCGCGGCGAGAGCGGCTCGTCGTGCACGATCTCCCAGTCGAAGTCGCGCCAGCCGGGCGCGGTGACCAGCGCACGGCGCACGGCTGTGCCCACGGCCTCGGGCGTGAAGCCGAGCAGCTGGGCGCCGTCGGGCAGCGCCGCGCGGACGGCCGACGCGATCGCGGCGACGTCCGACTCGACGGGGAGGCCGTTCACCGCGGCGTCGATGTCGTCGAGGGCACTGTCGGGCTCGAGGAAGAAATCGCCCGCGAGGTGGAAGTCGGCGATCCGGCCGTCGCGCTCCTCGAGGTCGACGACCACGAGCTTGCCGCCGGGGACCTTGTATTCGCCGTGCATGGACGCCAGCCTATTCGGCTGCGGGCGCCGCCTCGGCGTCGGCGACGACGGGTGATCCGGCCGCATCCTCGCGTAGTGCGCCCCGCTCGGCGAAGCGTCGCCCGAGCCAGGCGAGCAGATCGGCCCGCACCTCGGCCTGCACGCGCTCGTTGAAGATCTCGTGGCGGGCGTCCGGGTACACCAGGGTGGTCACGTCCGTGAAACCCGAGCGCGTGCGGTACGCCTCGGCCAGGCGGTGGACACTCCGCGGGCCGCCGACGCTGTCGTCGCGGCCGACCATGAGGAGTGTCGGGATGTCACGGCCGAGATCTCGACGCGGGCGGCCGATGAGTCGGAGCGTGTCGATCGGGCCGAAGAGCTTGAGCAGCGGAGTGGATGTCGTCAGCGGGTCGTCGAGGAACGCCCGGCCGACCGCGGGATCCGACGACAGCCACTCGGTGCCGAGGGCGCCCGGGCGGTTCCAGCGCGCATTCAGATCACCGGAGTTGAGCGAGCCCGGCCAGCGGAGCGCGGAACCGCTCAGGATGACGGCGTCGAAGGCGTCGGGATGCTTGTTGAGCAGCATCTGCGAGAGGAACGATCCCCAGGAGTGCCCGAGGAGGACGAGCGGCAGGCCGGGGTTCTCCTCGCGGATGAGCTGGGTGAGCTGCCAGACGGCAGCCTCGGCGGCGCGCAGACCACCGGGGCCGAGCGTGCCCAGGCGCGACGCGTCCCCGTCGTGCTGGGTCATGCCGGTGCGCCCGTGACCGCGGTGGTCGTCGGCGTAGACGGTGTAGCCGTCGGCGGTGAGCGCCTCGATGAGCGCCCCGTAGCGGCCCGCGTGCTCGCCGACGCCGTGCAGCAGCTGGACCACCGCCCGCGGCGTCGTCGTCGCGGGGTGGACGTCGTAGACGATCGCAACGCCGTGCGCATCGATGAACTCGGGCATGCCGATGAGTCTAGGGTGGCGGCGCTCGTCCGTCGCCGTCCATCCGGGGGCGCCTTTCTTTAGCATGACTAATGAGCTATGCTAAGGAATCGCATGAACGTCGAGACCCCCGCATCCGCCCCCGCCTTCGACGAACACGCCCATCTCGCTCCCGCGGCCTCCGAGCTGCGCATGGCCGTCTTCCGCTTCGCGCGGCGCCTGCGCGCCGAGCGGGCCATCGACGGCATGAGCGACGGGCAGTTCGCCGTCCTCGCCGCCCTCAAGCTCCACGGACCCCACACGCTCGGCGAACTCGCCGAACGCGAGCGCGTCACGGCCCCGTCGATGAACCGCACCGTGAACTGCCTCGAGGAGTCGGGTTACCTCTCCCGCACGCCCGACGAGAGCGATCGCCGCAAGGTCGTCATCCAGATCGCGCCCGCCGGCCTCGACGTCGTCGAAGAGACGGTGCGGCGCCGCGACGCGTGGGTGGAGGGCTTCCTCGCCTCGCTCGACGACGGCGAACGGGCCACGCTCGCCTCGGCCGCCGAGATCCTGCAGCGGGCGGTGACGCGATGAGCGCGATGTTCCGTTCGTTCTCGGTCTTCAACTACCGCGTGTGGTTCATCGGCGCGCTCGTGTCGAACGTCGGTGCCTGGATGCAGGCCACCGCCATCAGCTGGGTCGTCCTCACCGAGCTGACCGACAACGACGCCGCGGCCATGGGCATCACGATGGCGCTGCAGTTCGCGCCGCCGCTGCTGCTGGTGGGGATCACCGGCTGGGTCGCCGACCGCTTCGACCGGCGCCGCCTGCTCGTGGTGACGCAGTCGGTGCTCCTCCTGCTGGGTGTCGCGATCGGCATCCTCATCTTCGCCGGCGTCATGACGCTGCCGATCATGTACGCGTTCGCGCTCGGCCTCGGTGTCGTGGCCGCCTTCGACAACCCGGCGCGCCAGGCCTTCGTGTCCGACCTGGTCTCGCGCGAGAACGCCTCGAACGCGGTCGCGCTCAACGCGGCATCCTTCAACGGCGCCCGCATGATCGGCCCCGCCGTCGGCGGCCTCGTCATCGTCGCCGTCGGCACCGGGTGGGTGTTCGTCCTCAACGCGGTCACCTTCCTGGCGATGCTCGCCGCGCTCCTGCTCATCCGCACGCACGAGCTGATCCCGCGGGTGAAGGCGCCGGGCTCCGCGCGGCTCGCGGACGGCTTCCACTATGTCGCCCGGCGGCCCGACCTCATCGTGACGTTCGCCATGGTGTTCCTCGTGGGCGCCTTCGGCATGAACTTCCCGATCTTCGCCTCGACCATGGCGCTGGAATTCGGCCAGGAGGCCGACGGCTTCGGGCTGCTCAGCTCGATCCTCGCGATCGGGTCCCTCGCCGGCGCGCTCATGGCCGCCCGCCGCGACCGCGCCCGCATCCGCGTCGTGATCGCCGGCACGCTGCTGTTCGCCGCGGCCGCCACGGTCTCTGCGTTCATGCCGACCTATTGGACATATGCCGTGACGCTCATGTTCACGGGGTTCGCGGTCGTGACGATGCTGACAACGGCCAACGGCTACGTCCAGACGACGACCGATCCGGCCCTGCGCGGACGCGTCCTCGCCCTGTACATGGCGATCCTCATGGGCGGCACGCCGATCGGCGCCCCCATCGTCGGGTGGGTGGCCGACGAATTCGGCCCGCGCGCGGCGATCATGATGGGCGCGGGCGCCGCCCTCGTCGCGTTCGCCGTCGGAGCGACGTGGCTCGTCGTCTCGGGGCGCCTCCACCGCCACGAGCGGCGCCGCTTCCGTCTCACGCTCGACGAGACGCGCCCGATGTCGGTGATCCCGCCCGAGGAGTTCAGCGACCAGATCGCGCAGACCACGCCGCTGCGTCCCTCGTCGGAGCGGCGCGCCTCCTGACCCCCCTGCCCCGGTGACGCGTGCGCACGCGTCACACCCGTGCGTGATTGCCACGCACGCCGGTGCTGCGTGCGCACGCGTCCCAGGGCGAGGACGGTGCAGGGCCCGGTGCTGCGTGCGCACGCGTCACACCCGTGCGTGATTCCCACGCACGCCGGTGGCGCGTGCGCACGCGTCCCACGGCGGGAGGAGGGGCAGGGGATGCTGCGTCAGCGGTGCGCGATGACGACCGCGCGAGCCGGGGCGAACCCCTCGGCAGACACCGTCACCGTGATCTCACCGGCGCCGGTCGGCCGGACGATCGCCAGCGCGCGGCCGTCGTAGGTGGTCACGGTGTCGCTCGAGAACGTCTCCTCGGTGCGGGCGCGGCCCGTGCCGAGGCCCGCCAGCTCGCCGGGCCCGGTCACCTCGACCCTGACGCGCGTGTCGGCGTCGCACGGGACGATCCCGGTGGCGTCCTCCACCGTCGCGACGACGTAGACGAGGCCGTCCGGACCCGTCTCGTCCGATTCGGCGCGGGCCACGAGCGCGAGCGATCCCGACGAGGTCCGCAGCGCGTGCCGGCCGGATTCCGCGCCGGCTCGCCGCGCCACCGCCACGAGCTCCCCCGGCTGCCAGGTCGTCTCGAACCGCGCACGGAACGCCTTCTCTTCACCCACCGGCTCCACCCCGACCGAGACGCCGTCGAGCAGAAGCTCGACCTCGTCGGCATCGGCGTACACGTCGACCGTGACGGGGGCGCCGGGCGCGGCATCCCACGACCACGAGGCGACCGTGTCATCCCACGACCACGGCGTCGTCGCCGTGGGGCGACCGTGGTGCTGGGGGCGGTGCACCGCGATGTACGGATCGGTGCGCAGCCCGTAGACGATCTCGCGATAGAACGACACCGTCCGGCGGTGGCCGGTGATGTCGAGATCGCCGCACTCCGCGGTCAGGTACGGGAAAGGGCCTGCGGTTCCGGTGGCGACGTAGCCGTCGACGTCGGTGTAGTCGACCCGGCCGATGCCGGCCTCGCCCAGGTAGTCCCAGCCGGTCCACGTGAAGTCGCCGATCACGTGGGGCAGCTCTTCGACCAGCGCCCACATCGCATCGATGTGGGCCGGGAAGGTCTCGGACCCCACGATCACGCGGTGCGGGTACTGCTCGGCATCCTGCCGATAGCGGGAGTCGGCGTAGTTGAAACCCACGATGTCGAGGACCGCGGCGGACTCCTCGATGGAGTCGCTGACGAGCGCCGAGGCGTTCATGCGGGCCATCTGCTCGCCCATGTTCGCCATCATCGTGTTCGGGTCGGCGGCTTCGAGTTCGGCCATGGCCTCGGACATCCGCGGCAGGTTGGCGATGATGCCGTTGATGCCGTTGGTGACCGGGCGCGTGGGGTCCAGCGCACGGACCTCCTCTGCCAGGCGCCGGCTCCACGTCGCGCCATGGGGGGTGCCGAGTTCGAGGATCTCGTTGCCGATGGAGTACATCACCACGCTGGGGTGGTTGACGTCCTTCGCCACGAGGGCGGCGACGTCGTGACGCCACGTGTCCAGGAAGGTCACCGCGCTGTCGAAGGCGGTCTTCGAGCGCGTCCACACGTCGGTCAGCTCGTCCATCACCAGGACGCCGTGCCGGTCGCACGCGTCGAGCATCGCTCGGCTCATCGGGTTGTGGGCGCTGCGCAGCGCGTTGAACCCGGCCGCTTTCAACAGCCGCACCCGGCGGTCCTCGGCGGCATCGGGCGTCGCGGCCCCCAGGGGTCCGTTGTCGTGGTGGACGCACGCGCCGCGCATCAGCACCGGCCGCCCGTTGATGCGCAGGCCCCGCGCGGGGTCGACCTGAAGACGACGGATGCCGAAGGCCACGGTGTCGGCATCGAGGTGAACGTCGCCCTCGTCCAGACTCGTGCGGGCCTCGTACAGCCAGGGCGTGTCCGGGTGCCACAGCTGCGCGCCCGGGACGGCGATCCGCACGCGCGCGACAGCCTGCGAGCCGGGAAGCACCGTGACCGGCGCATCGGCGCGAGCTGCCACGGTGCCGTCCGGAGCGACGACCTGCCACGCGATGCGCGGGGTACGGGTGTGACGAGTGCCGTTCACGACGGTCGTGGCGATCTCGACCACCGCGCGGTCCGCGTCGATGTCGGGCGTCGTCACCCGCGTCCCGCCCAGGGGCACGTGGACGGGGTCGGCGACCACCAGATGGACCGGACGATGGATGCCCGCGCCGGAATACCACCGGCTGTCGCGATGCGCTCGGGCCTCGACGGTGATGCGCTGCGTCTGCCCGAAGCGCAGGAACGGGTCGAGGGCCACGACGAAGCCGTTGTAGCCGCTCGTCTCGTGCGCGACCACGGCGCCGTCGACGAACACGGTCGCGTCGCGGTACACACCCTCGAACTCCAGCTGGACCGTCTTGTCCCGCCATTCCCGCGGCACGTCGACGCTGCGGGCGTACTCGAAGACACCACCCGGGTGATATCCGCTGTTGACCCCCTGGTCGCTCGCGGCGGAGCGCGCGAGGTCGCGGATCGCGTCGTGCGGCAGACGCACCGGCCGCGGAGCCGTGTCGGGGGTGGGCTGCTCGAACGCGCCGAGCTTGGGGCCGACGGTCCACCCGTCGTGGAACGGGACGCGGATCATGCGACGTCCTTCGATTCGGGATCGGCGCCTTCGGCGCCGGGCGCTTCGGTGGCTGAGATGGCCGGGGTGACCTCGGCTTCCGTGGCGCCGGCTTCCGTGGCGGCGGCTTCCGTGACGGCGCGCGCGTCGAGCACCCGCTCGATCGAGCCCAGGTCGTAGCCGACCACGAAGCCGCGGAAGTACTCCGCGAGCGCGTCCGCCATGTCGACGACATCGCGATCGAGCAGCCACTGCACCTGCAGACCGTCCATCAGGGCGATGGTGGCGACAGCCGCCCGGACAGGATCGACACCGTGCTCGAGCCGTCCGTCGTCGGCGAGCTTGGCGAAGGCCAGCGAGATCATCTCCCGCGTCCACTCGTATCTGCGCACGAAGTAGGCGTGGGCGGGGTGGTCGGGCGAGGTCGCCTCGGCGGAGAGCGTGGTGTAGAGCTCGACCACGCCGGGCGTGCCGGCGTTGTGGGCCGCGAGCGTGACCAGACCGCGAAGCGTGTCGGCCCCGTCCGGCTGGGTGACGTCCACGTAGCTGCGCGAGCGCTCGTCGCGATGGTCGAGCACGGCCTGCAGCAGGGCGCTCTTGCTGCGGAAGTGATGCAGCAGCCCCGCCTCGCTCATCCCGACGCGCGCTGCGACTTCACGCAGCGATCCGGAGCGGTACCCCGATTCGGCGAAGACCTCGAGCGCCGCGTCGAGGATCGCGGTGCGCGTGGCGGCGCTCTTGGCGTACTCTCCGCGAGGTTTGCGAGCGCGGGTGGTCGCCGCGGTCGCGGAGGTGTCCGTCATGGTCTCACCGTATCCCGCGGCGCCTCCCCCATCGGTGGTGCTCGCGGACCCTTCATGACCGTTCTATAACGAATTGCGAGCGATCGCTAGTTTTTCAACCTAAAAACCTAGTGCTCACTCGGAATTTCTGTTACGGTCTCCTCCAGAAGGCGATCCACAGGGGCATCGCCGCTTAGAAGGGACCAAGGATGTTCCGTTGGAAGGCCACAGCAGCCGCCCTCGCGATCACCGCTCTCGCCCTCACCGGCTGCGCCGGCGGAGGCACTGACTCCGGCAACGGCGGCGGCAGCGCGAGCGGAGGCACCCTCACGCTCGGCGCGATCATCGAGCCGCTCACCCTCGACCCCGCCGGCGCCGAGTGGGGCAACCGCTCGCCGTTCTACCAGGCGATGTACGACACCCTCCTGCTCGCGACGCCCGAGGGCGAGATCGAGCCGTTCCTGGCGACCGCGTGGGAGTACAACGAAGACAACACCGTCCTCACACTGACGATCCGCGAAGACGTCACCTTCACCGACGGCAGCGAACTGACCGCCGACGTCGTGGTCGAGAACCTGCAGCGCTTCAAGGACGGCACCTCACCCGACGCGTCCTACTTCGCCGGCGTCACCTCTTTCGAGGCACCGGACGCGACCACTGTCACGATCACCCTCGACGCGCCGAACCCGGCGCTGCTGAACTACCTGACGCGCGACGCCGGCCTGATCGCCTCGAGCGAGGCCATCGCCGCGGGCGACCTCGCGACCAACCCGGTGGGCTCCGGGCCGTACGTGCTCGACACCGGCGCGACCGTGGCGGGCACGAGCTACGTCTACACGGCCAACGAGGACTACTGGAACCCGGAGCTGCAGCACTACGACCGCCTGGTCATCAATGTGCTCAGCGACCAGACCGCGGCCCTGAACGCCATCAAGGCCGGTGAGGCCAACGCCGTCAAGGTGACCTCGAGCGACAACCTCGCCGAGATCGAGGGCGCCGGATGGACCGTCAACGCCAACGAGCTGGACGTCGCGAGCCTGCTGCTGCTCGACCGCGCAGGCGACATGAACGAGCCGCTCGGCGACGTCCGTGTCCGCCAGGCCATCAACCACGCGTTCGACCGCGAAGGCCTGCTGCAGGCGCTCGAGGGCGGCAACGGCACGGTGACCGGCCAGATGTTCCCGCCGTCGTCGGCCGCGTACGACGCCGAGCTCGACGAGTACTACGGCTACGACCCTGAGAAGGCCAAGGAGCTGCTGGCCGAGGCCGGCTACGAGGACGGCTTCACCCTCGAACTGCCGAACTCGGCACTCCTGGGCGGCACGACCTACACGCTGCACGAGCAGCAGCTGGCCGACATCGGCATCACGGTCGAGTACACCGACCCGGGCAGCAACTTCATCGCCGACCTGCTCGCGCCGAAGTTCCCCGCCGCCTACATCCCGCTCGAGCAGAACCCCGACTGGCAGCTCATCCAGTTCATGCTCTCGCCCACCGCGATCTTCAACCCGTTCAAGTACGAAGACCCGCAGGTGAACGAGTACATCGAGCAGATCCAGAACGGCGACGAGGCCACGCAGGACGAGGTCGTCAAGGAGCTCAACCGCTACCTCGTCGAGCAGGCCTGGTTCGCCCCCATGTACCGCGTGCAGGGCAACTTCCCGTCCGACGCGAACACCACCGTCGAGATGCTGCCGACCAACACCTACCCGGCCATCTACGACATCTACCCCGCCAACTGATCACTCCCCGGCCCGCCCGCACCGCGGGCGGGCCGGGACCGATCCCCTGGGACGACACATGCTGACTTTCATCCTCCGGCGCCTGCTCGCGGGGCTCGTGCTGATCTTCGCGGTCTCGCTCGTCGCGTTCACCATGCTCTACGCCGGCGGCGGAGACATCGCCCGCCGCATCATGGGCCAGAACGCCTCGGACGAGACCGTCGCCCTGCGCGCGCAGCAGCTCGGCCTCGACCAGCCCCTGGTCGTCCAGTACGTCAACTGGCTCACCTCGGCCATCACCGGCGACTTCGGGGTCTCGTGGTTCACGAGCCAGCCGGTCACCACCAGCTTGACCAGCCGCCTCGCCGTGACGCTCTCGCTCGTCATCGGCACCACCATCGTGGCCGCGATCATCTCGGTCGTCCTCGGCGTCCTCGCCGCCCGCCGCGGCGGATGGGTCGACGCCGTCGTCCAGTTCATCGCCGTCATCGGCTTCGCCGTCCCGGGCTTCCTCATCGCCCTCTACCTCGTGCTGTGGTTCGCGATCGAGCTGGGCTGGTTCAAAGCGACCGGCTACATCCCCATCAGCACCTCCTTCACGGGATGGCTCTCGTCGGTGACACTCCCCATCGCGGCCCTCTCGCTCAGCGCGATCGCCGCCGTCGCGCAGCAAGTGCGCGGCTCGGTCGTCGACGCGCTCTCGCGCGACTACGTCCGCACCCTCCGCGCCCGGGGCCTCAGCATGAACCGCGTCGTCTTCAAGCACGTGCTGCGCAACGCCGGCGGCCCCGCGCTGGCCGTCCTCGCCGTCCAGTTCGTGGGACTCCTCGGCGGCGCCGTCATCGTCGAGCAGGTGTTCGCCCTTCCCGGCGTCGGCCAGCTGACCGTCAGCGCCACCAGTTCGGGTGACATCCCCGTCGTCATGGGCGTGGTCATCGCCACGGCCGTGATCGTCGTAGTCGTCAACCTCCTCATCGATCTCGCGCAGGCTGCGCTCAACCCGAAGGTGCGACTGTCATGACCGCCATCGAGACTCCCCAGACCACGCCGACGCGCGGACCCGCGCACCCGCACCTACTGCGCCGCCTGGTCCGCCGGCCCCTCGCGCTGATCTCGCTGATCTTCCTCGCCGTCGTGGCGGTCATCGCCGTCATCGGCCCTCTCATCGCGCCGTACGACCCGAACGAGGCGTCGCTGTCGCTCATCCTCGCCCCGCCGAGCGCAGACAACCTCCTCGGCAATGACAGCGCCGGCCGCGATGTGCTCTCGCGCCTGCTCGCGGCGACCCAGGTCAGCGTCGCCGCGGCGCTCCTGGCGCTGGTGACCGCCCTCGTGATCGGCGTGATCTCGGGCCTGATCGCCGGATACTTCCACGGCTGGTTCGACGCGGTGTCGTCGTGGGTCACGTCGCTGTTCATGGCGCTTCCGGGCATCGTCGTCCTCCTCGCCGTGCAGGCCGTCGTCGGCCCCTCGGTGTGGATCGCGATGTTCGTGTTCGGCATCCTGATCTCCCCCGCCTACTTCCGGCTCGTCTACGCCTCGGTGAACGCCGTGCGCAGCGAGCTGTACGTCGACGCCGCGCGTGTGTCGGGCCTGAGCGACCTGAGCATCATCGGCCGCCACGTCCTCTCGGTCGTCCGTGCGCCGATCATCATCCAGTCGGCCATCGTGGCCGGCATCACCATCGCGATCCAGGCGGGGCTCGAGTTCCTCGGCCTCGGCGACCTGTCGGTCCCGACGTGGGGCCAGATGCTCAACGACGCGTTCACCAACATCTACCGCGCACCGCACCTGATGATCTGGCCGTCGCTGGCGATCGCGCTGACCTCGATCGCGCTGACCCTGCTGGCCAACGCCATGCGCGACGTCCTCGAGCGCACCGTCACGGTCCGCCGTCGTCGCCGCCGCGCCGTGACCACCGCGACCGGCTCGATGGCCGCCGTCACCACCTCGCTGTCCACCGGCGGCGGCGACCTGTCGTCCCTCGAGGACTCCACCGAGCTGCCGGTGGTCGAAGGCGCGACCATCGTCCACGACGACGCGCCGGGCACTCCCCGCACGGACGACGTGCTGCGTGTCCGCGATCTTCGCGTGGCCTACCAGCAGACCCAGGGCGAGGACATCGAGGTCGTCCATGGTGTGTCGCTCGACATTCGCAAGGGCGAGATCCACGGGCTCATCGGAGAGTCGGGCTCCGGCAAGACCCAGACCGCCTTCGCCGTGCTGGGGCTCCTCCCCCGCGGCGGGCACGTCACCGCGGGATCGATCGACTACGAGGGGACCGAACTGGCCGGTGGGGACGAAGGCGCCTACGCCGGCATCCGCGGAAAGCGCATCGGCTACATCCCGCAGGAGCCGATGTCGAACCTCGACCCGTCGTTCACGATCGGCTCCCAGCTGGTCGAGCCCCTGCGCACGCAGCTGGGGATGTCGAAGAAGGACGCCACCGAGAAAGCGCTCGCGCTGCTGGCCAGGGTCGGCATCCCGAACCCGCAGCGCACGTTCGACGCCTACCCGTTCGAGGTGTCGGGCGGCATGGCCCAGCGCGTCCTCATCGCCGGCGCCGTCTCGACCGACCCCGACCTGATCATCGCCGACGAGCCCACGACGGCCCTCGACGTGACGGTCCAGGCCGAGGTGCTCGATCTCCTCCGCGACCTGCAGTCGGAGCGTCAGATGGCGATGCTCCTCGTCACGCACAACTTCGGCGTCGTCGCCGAT
Source organism: Microbacterium sp. ARD31 (assembly GCF_031844425.1). Classification (NCBI taxonomy): domain Bacteria; kingdom Bacillati; phylum Actinomycetota; class Actinomycetes; order Micrococcales; family Microbacteriaceae; genus Microbacterium; species Microbacterium sp. ARD31. The sequence continues at coordinate 148,744 of NZ_JAUZVE010000005.1, read as the reverse complement.
CTGTGCGACCGGGTCACCGTGATGCAGCAGGGACTGTTCGTGGAGCAGGGACCCGTGCGCACGATCCTCGGCAACCCCACCCACCCCTACACGCGATCCCTGCTGGACGCGATCCTCGACGAGGGACCCGCACGTCCCGCGTACACCGTTGGAGGCCGGTCATGACCGATCCGCTGCTGACCGTCGACGACCTCGTCGTCGAGTACCCCGGCAAGGGGTTCCGCGCGCAGCCCTTCCGTGCGCTCAAGGGTGTCTCGCTCGACATCCGTCCCGGCGAGACCGTCGGCCTGGTGGGCGAGTCGGGCTCGGGCAAGACGACCCTCGGCCGCGCCGTGCTGGGACTGGCCCCCGTCTCGGGCGGAAGCATCTCCTACGACGGCCGCGACATCTCGCACCTGAACCGGCGCCAGCGCCGCGACCTCGCCAGCGAGATCCAGGTGGTGTTCCAGGACCCGTACTCCTCGCTGAACCCCAACCTGACGATCGAGCAGATCCTCGCCGAACCCCTCACCGCGCGCGGCGTGGCCGGCAAGGAGGCCAAGGGCCGCGTGCGCGATCTGCTGGACGCGGTCGGCCTGCCCTCGGATGCCCGCAGCCGTCTCCCGCGGGAGTTCTCGGGCGGCCAGCGCCAGCGCATCGCGATCGCGCGGGCACTCGCCCTCGACCCGAAGCTCATCGTGTGCGACGAGCCGGTCTCGGCGCTCGATCTGTCGACGCAGGCACGTGTGCTCGACCTGTTCATCGACATCCAGGAGCGCACCGGCGTGGCCTACCTGTTCATCACGCACGACCTGGCCGTGGTCCGCCACATCAGCCACCGCGTCGCCGTCATGTACCGCGGCGAGATCGTCGAGAGCGGGGACGGCGACCAGGTCACCTCCGCCCCCGCGCACCCCTACACCCAGCGCCTGTTCATGGCCGCCCCCATCCCCGATCCCGACAAGCAGGAGCAGCGTCGCCGCGAGCGCCGCGAGTTCCTGGCGAGCCTGTCCCCCGAAGGAGAAGCGGCATGACCGCCCCCACCCGCGTCCAGACCCCCGCCGTCGCCCACCTCGTGCCGCTTCTCGAGAAGCTGACGCTCGAGCAGAAGGCGGCCCTCGTCCAGGGAGCAGACTTCTGGACCACCGTCCCGCTGCCGCACATCGGCCTGCGCGCGATGACGCTGTCGGACGGCCCCGCGGGTGTCCGCGGCCCGCGATGGGATGAGCGGGAGCCGTCGCTGAACCTCCCGTCGGGCTCGGCGCTCGCCGCGTCATGGGACGAGGAGCTGGCCTACCGCTACGGTGCGGCTGCGGCATCCGAAGCCCGTCGCAAGGGCGTCGACGTCGTGCTCGGCCCGACGATCAACCTGCACCGCTCGCCGCTGGGCGGCCGCCACTTCGAATGCCTGAGCGAGGATCCCGAGCTGACCGCCGGGCTCGGCGCAGCCTATGTCCGCGGGATGCAGGACAACGGCGTGGGCGCATGCCCGAAGCACTTCGTCGCGAACGACAGCGAGACCGATCGCTTCACCGTCGACGTGCAGGTCGACGACCGCGCCCTGCGCGAGCTGTACCTGGCGCCGTTCGAGCGCGCGGTCGACGAAGCGGGCGCGTGGACGATCATGAGCGCCTACAACTCCGTCCACGGCGTCACCATGACCGAGAACGACCTGCTCGAGACGCCCCTGAACTCGGAGTGGGGCTTCGACGGCGTCGTCATCAGCGACTGGACCGCCGTGCGCTCGCTCGGCTCCATCCCCGCCGCACAGGACCTGGCGATGCCCGGACCCGCCCCGGCATGGGCCGATCTGGTGGATGCCGTCCGCGACGGCCGCGTCGACGAGGCGGACCTCGACCGCAAGGTGCTGCGGCTCCTCCTGCTCGCCGAGCGCGTGGGCGCGCTCGAAGGTTCGGATGCCGCGGCGCCCGCACCCGTCGACGGACCCGCCTTCGCCCGCGAGGCCTCGATCGAGGGCACGGTGCTGCTGGCCAACGACGGCGTGCTGCCCCTCGACCCCGGGTCGCTCTCGCGCGTCGCCGTCATCGGCCACAACGCCCGCGAGGCGCGCACGCAGGGCGGCGGAAGCGCCACCGTGCTGCCCGAGAAGATCGTGTCGCCCCTCGACGGCATCCGCGCCGCGCTCGCCGACGCGCAGGTGACGTACGAGATCGGCGCCGTCGTGCAGGAAGGCGTCGCCGAGATCCCGCTGGATCAGCTGGTCAATCCGGTCACCGGCGAGCCCGGTCTGCGGGTGGGCTTTTTCGGCGCCGACGGCGCGGAGCTGTTCGCCGAGGACCGGCGCGCGACCGCGCTGGTCTGGTTCGGCGGCGACGCCCCCATCGGCGCGAGCCGCACCGTCGTGCTCGAGACCCGTTACACCCCCGCCGAATCCGGCGAGATCCAGCTGGGCTTCGCCGGCGCCAACCCCGGCAAGCTCTTCGTCGACGGCGACCTCGTGCTCGACGACGCCCCCGTCCTCGAGGGCACCGACCTGGGCGCCGCGTTCCTCAATCCGCCGTCGCTGACCGCTGCGGTGCGCGTCGAGGCGGGACGCGCGATCGCCGTGCGCGCGGAGTTCACCCGCGCCCAGGGCGGCCCGCTGGACGGCGCGCTGAGCGTGACGCTCGGCATCGCGCCGGAGCGCACCGACCCCGCCGCGCTGATCGCGCGCGCCGTCGCCGCGGCCGAAGCCGCCGAGGTCGCGGTCGTGGTGGTCGGCACCAACTCCAAGGTCGAGTCCGAGGGCTACGACCGCGAGAACCTCGATCTGCCCGGCCACCAGGACGACCTCGTCCGCGCGGTCGCCGCGACCGGCACGCCGACCGTGGTGGTCGTCAACGCCGGGTCGCCCGTGGTGCTCCCGTGGGCGGATGAGGTGTCCGCGGTGGTGCAGGGATACTTCGGCGGTCAGGAGTTCGGTGCGGCGCTGGCGGACGTGCTGACGGGGGCTGCCGAGCCCGGTGGGCGTCTGCCCACCACGTGGCCCGCGGCCCTGTCCGACGTGCCCGTGACCGAGGTCGTCCCGACCGACGGCGTGCTGCGGTACACCGAGGGGATCCACATCGGCTCCCGCGCGTGGCTAAAGGCGGATGCCGCACCGGCGTTCCCGTTCGGTCACGGTCTCGGCTACACGACCTGGTCGTGGGGTGCCGCCCAGCGCGTCGGCGACGACGTGGAGGTCACCCTGGCCAACACCGGCGACCGCCCCGGTAAGCAGGTGGTGCAGGTCTACGCCGAGCGCCCCGACTCGACCGTGGAGCGCCCGGTGCGGTGGCTCGTGGGCTACGCGGTGGTGCGCGCCGAGGCAGGCCAGACGGTCACCGCCCGCATCCCGCTGCCGACGCGTCGGTTCGCGCACTGGGCGGAGGGCGCCTGGCGCCTCGAGTCCGGCGAGTACACGCTGCGCGCGGGCGCCTCGGTGGTCGATCTGCCGCTGGACCTCGCCTGGCAGGTGCAGGCGTGACGACGGAGCAGGTCACCGGCGGCATCCTCCAGGGCCGCGTGGACGCCCGGCTGAACGAGATCGTCGAGCGACTCGAGGGCTTCCTCACCGCCGACCCCGACCTGTCGTTCCAGGCCGCGGCGTTCCAGGGCGGCGAGCCCGTGCTCGACGTGTGGGGCGGGCCGCACCTGTCCGAGGACTCGGTGATGGTGCCGTACTCGGCGACGAAGAACACCATCGGCGTCACCGTCGGTCTGCTCGTCGAGCGGGGAGCGCTCGACCTCGACGAGCCGGTGGCGGCCTTCTGGCCCGAATTCGCGCAGAAGGGGAAGGCCCGCGTCACCGTCCGCCAGCTGCTCTCGCACCAGGCCGGCCTGCCGCAGGCGACGCCGGCGCTGACATGGCACGAGCTCCTCGATCACCACGCGGCTGCGGAGCGGCTCGCCGCGACGACGCCGTTCTGGCACCCCGGCAGCTCGTTCGGATACCACGCGATCACGATCGGCAGCCTGGCGTCCGAACTGGTGTTCCGCGTCAGCGGGCGCACGCTGCACGAGGTCTACGACACCGAGATCCGTCGCCCGCACGACATCGACTTCTTCCTCGGCCTGCCTCCCGAGCACGACCGTCGGCGCGTCGACACTCTGCCGATGATCCGCCCGGTGTCGGACTCGTCGACGATGTACAGCTCGGTGCTCGGCCCGATCGTGTGGAATGCGGCCGGACCGCCCGTCGACCTCGCCAACGACGAGGTCAGCTGGCGGTTCGGTCACCCCGCCGCCTCGGGCACCGGCACCGCACGCGGCCTCGCCCGTCTCATGGCCACGGCGGTGACCGGTGTCGAGGGTGCGCCCGCGCTGCTGTCCCCGGACACGGTGGCGGCGATCGGCCAGCAGCAGGTCAGCGGCTATGACGAGGTGCTGGGGCAGCCGCACCGCGCGCACGGCATCGTCTTCCAGAAGCCGACTCCGTCGCTGCACTTCGGCGGTCCGCGGGCCTTCGGCCACGACGGCGCCATGGGCGCGCTGGCGTGCGTCGACCCCGACACGGGGGTCGCGTTCGCGTGGACGATCGCGCGCGGCCCGTGGCCCGGGGGCGCCGATCCCCGCGCTCTCGCGCTCGCGCGCGACCTCGGAACCCTGCTCTCTTCCTGACCTGCTCTCTTCCTGACCCGCGCTTTTCCTGACCCCGCTTCCGGCCTGGCGCGCTTCTTCGCCGGGCGATCCGACATCATCGAGGAATCATGACCACGCTCCCCAACCCGCTGCTGAACGGCTTCCACCCCGACCCGTCGGTCGTGAAGGTGGGTGAGGAGTGGTTCCTGGCCACGTCGTCGTTCGAGTACCTGCCCGGCATCCCGATCCACCGCTCGCGGGACTTCGAGACGTGGGAGCTCATCGGCCACGTCGCCACGCGCCCCGGTCAGCTCGGCGTCGAGAACGTGCCGACGGGCGGCGGCGCATGGGCGCCGACGATCCGCCACCACGACGGCGTGTTCCACCTCGTGATCACCGACGCGATGGGCCGGGGGATGCTGCACTTCACCGCCGCCGATGCGGCCGGTCCCTGGTCGGACGGCGACGTCATCCTCACGCACGACGGCGCGGGGAGCGTGTTCGGCATCGATCCCGACATCGTGTGGGACGACGCGGGAACCGCCTACGTCACTTTCTCGGGACTCGTGCTCGACGGCGCCCTGAACCCGAACGAGCCGACGCACCTCGGCATCCAGCAGGTGAAGGTCGACCTCGACACCCACCGGGCGGTCGAGGCGCCGCGGTCGCTCTGGTCGGGCACAGGCCTGATGTTCCCCGAGGCGCCTCACCTCTACCAGATCGACGGCCGGTGGTATCTCGTCATCGCCGAGGGCGGCACCGAGCGTGGCCACACCATCTCGATAGCGCGCGGCGACGCGCCGGAGGGTCCGTTCGAGGGGGCCCCGGGCAACCCGCTCGTGTCGGCACGATCCACGCCGCGTCCCGTCCAGAACACCGGACACGGAGATCTCGTCCTCGGGCCCGACGGCCAGTGGCTGTGCGTGCTCCTCGGGGTGCGCCCCCGAAGCGGCACGCGGGCATTCTCCGCGCTCGGGCGCGAGACGTTCGTCACGCCGGTGAGCTGGAGTGACGGGTGGCCTGCCATCGCCCCCGTGGAGCTGAATCCGCGTCCGGGCACCCGGACCGAGATCGCCTTCGACGCGCCGCTCGACGACGAGTGGGTGGCCGTTCGCCGCCTGCCGTCCGACGTGGCGTCCATCGAGGACGGCCGACTCGTCCTGGCCGCCGACGGCAGCACCCTCGCCGACCCGCGGCCGGTGTTCGTCGGCAGGCGGCAGGAGCACCTCACCAACGAGGTGACCGTCCGCGTCGACGTCTCCGCCGGCACCGGCGGTCTCGCCGTCCGCTACGACGAGCAGTTTCATGTCGATCTCGAGGTCGGCGGCGGCCGCATCGTCGCGCGCGCGGCGATCGGCGGACTGCTGCAGGAATGGGTGCACCCGTTCTCGGGCGACGAGGTCGACCTGCACATCGTCTCGCGGCGGCCCGCGGGCGGCGGCGGTCTCGTCTCGACGAGCGACGTCTTCCACCTGGCGGCGACCGTCGACGGCGAGCGCATCGAGCTCGCGCAGATCGACGGCCGGTTCCTGTCGTCCGAGGTCACCGAGTCCTTCACCGGCCGCGTGATCGGCCTGTACGCCATCGAGGGTCACATCTCCGCGAGCTCGTGGGTGGCCGAAGGGAACGACGAATGAGCACCTCCCCCACCGCCGTGCTGCGTGCCGAGCTGCGAGACGACACCGCCGACGTCGCGACTCCCACGCCCCGGCTGAGCTGGACGGTCGAGGGCGCACCGGACGCGTGGCTGCAGGCTGACGCCGAGATCACCGACGGCCGGCAGACGGTGACGATCGAGGGCCGCGACAGCGTGCTGGTGGCATGGCCGTTCGCCCCGCTCGAGCCCGGCGAGACCCGGGAGGTCGGGGTGCGGGTGCGCGCCACGACCGGCGCGCTGACCGAGTGGAGCGATGCTCGCGCGGTGCGGGCCGCCTTCCTCGCCCCGGGCGAATGGGTCGCACAGCCGATCGGTCTTTCCGAGCCGGATCGGGATGCGCAGCCGTTCGAGGCCCGCACGTCGTTCACGATCGACCGGGCGGTGACGTCGGCGTTCCTCTTCTGGACCGCGCTGGGGGTCGCCGAGCCCGCCGTCAACGGTGCGCCCGTCTCGGACGACGTGCTCGCCCCCGGCTGGACCGCATACCGCGACCGCCTCGTCCACGAGTCCGTCGATGTCACCGCTCTCGTGCGTCCCGGCGAGAACGTGCTGTCGGCCACGGTTGCCGGCGCCTGGTACACCGAGAAGTACGGCTTCTTCACCTTCACCGATCGGCTGTACGGGACGCAGCCGTCCTTCCTGGCGCAGCTGCGGGTGACCTACGCCGACGGAGCCGTCGAGACCCTCGCCGCCACCGGCGCCGGGTGGGAGGCCGCCGGAGACGGCCCCGTCGTCGACAGCGGTGTCTACCCGGGCGAGCACCAGGACCTCCGCCGCTCCGCGACCAGCTGGACCCCGGCTCGCGTCGGCGCTGCGGCGAAGCCCGGCTTCGACACGGTGCCCGTGCCCGAAGCCCGGATCGCCCCTCCGGTGCGCCGCATCGAGACCCTGCCGGTGTCGGCCGTGATCGACACACCGTCGGGCGGCCGCATCCTCGACTTCGGCCAGAACCTCGTCGGCCGACTCCGCGTCCGCGTCCGCGGTGAGGCGGGCCGGCGTGTGACGATCCGGCACGCCGAGGTCCTCGAGGACGGCGAGCTCGGCATCCGCCCCCTTCGCAACGCCGCGGCGACGGCGACCTTCGACCTCGGCGGCGGCGACGACGTCCTGGAATCCCGGTTCTCGTTCTACGGGTTCCGGTACGCCGAGATCACCGGCGCCGACATCGACCCGGCCGCCGTCGAGGCGGTCGTCCTCCACACCGACATGACGCGGACCGGGTGGTTCGCGGCATCCGACCCGCTCATCGAACGACTGCACGAGAACGTCGTGTGGGGCATGCGCGGCAACTTCCTGTCGATCCCGACCGACTGCCCACAGCGCGACGAGCGCCTGGGGTGGACGGGAGACATCCAGGTGTTCACCCCGACGGCGAGCTTCCTCTACGACTGCGACGGGTTCCTGACGTCGTGGCTGCGCGACCTCGCGCACGAGCAGCGCCACACCTCCGACGGCTCTGTGCCGCTGGTGATCCCCGCCGCCCTACCTTCGTTCGGCGGCGGCGGCCCGGTCGCCGCGTGGGGCGACGCGGCGACCGTCGTCCCGACGGTGCTGCACGAGCGCTTCGGCGACGCCGGCGTCCTCGCCGACCAGTACGACAGCATGCGCGCGTGGGTGGAGTCGGTCTTGGCCGACGCCGGCGACTCGGGCCTGTGGGCCGGGCGCATGCAGCTCGGGGACTGGCTCGACCCCGCCGCGCCGCCCGACAAGCCCGGACAGGCCAAGGTCTCGGGCGACATCGTGGCCACCGCCTACCTCGCCCGCTCGCTGCAGCAGGTCGCCGATGCCGCACGCCTGCTCGGACGCGACGACGACGCCGCCCGCTACGACGTGCTCGCCGCACGCAGCCGCGACGCGTTCACCGCCGAGTACGTCACGCCCGCCGGGCGCATGATGAGCGACGCCCCCACGGCCTACGCCCTCGCGCTCGAGTTCGACCTGGTGCGCGAACCCGGCGTGCGCGCGGGACTGGCCGCGCGGCTGGCGGACCTCGTCCGCGAGGGCGGGTACCGCATCGGCACCGGGTTCGTCGGCACGCCGCTCGTGACCGACGCCCTGACCGACGGCGGCCATCTCGACGCCGCCGAGCGCCTGCTCACCCAGACCGAGTGCCCGTCATGGCTGTACCCCGTCACGATGGGCGCGACCACGGTGTGGGAGCGGTGGGACTCGATGCTGCCCGACGGGTCGATCAACCCGGGCGAGATGACCTCGTTCAACCACTACGCCCTGGGCGCGGTCGCCGACTGGCTGCACCGGGTCGTGGCGGGCCTGGCACCCGCCGAGCCCGCGTACCGCACGCTACGCATCGCTCCGCACCCGCTGGCCTCGCTCGCCCACGCCTCGGCGCGGCACATCACCCCGTACGGCGAGGCCTCGGTCGGATGGGTGCGCGAGGGCGACGAGATCGTCGTGACCGCAACGGTTCCCGCCAACACCACCGCCGTGGTCGAGCTCGCCGGGCGCGAGCCGTTCGAGGTCGGATCGGGCGCTCACGCATGGCGGATGCCGCAGGTGGCGGCATCCGATCGTCCGCAGCTGCCCGGACTCGACGCGTCGCTGGCCGACGTGATCGACGACCCGCGCGCCTACCGGGCGCTGCTCGACACGCTCGCCGAGATCGACCCGGAGCGCGCCGAGAGCGTGCGCGCCGAGACCCACTGGGGCCGGGGACGCACGGTGTCGACGGCGCTGATGTTCACTCCGCCGCCGGTGCTGGCCGCCGTGGACGCCGCGATCCGGGCCGCGACCGCCTGACGCCCGGGGCGGCTGGCGCCGGACGCCCGGGCGGCCGCGCGGGACGGGCCGGCTGGTCGGCTCGGTCCCGGCCTCCCGCTTCGGGTCGCGTGCGCACGCCGCCCCTGCGTGCGGGGTTCTCACGCACGCGAGGGACGCGTGCGCACGCAGCCCGAGCTCCCGGGAGTTTGAGCGCGGCGCACGCAGCCCGGGCCCGCGGGAGTTCGAGCGCGGGCGCAGCCCGAACTCCCCGGACGTTGAGCGAGGGCGCAGCCCGAGACGAAACGCCGCCGCGACGTCAGCGGACGGTGAGGATCACCCGCTGCCACGCCTTCAGCGGGGTGGGTGCGTCGTCGGTCGCCTCGGCGATCACGTGGATCGTCTCGCCGGGCCGCGCGTCGGCGGGCACGACGATCGAGGTCCGGATGCCGTGCTCCGCAGCCGGAGACACCTCACCGTCGTAGGTCCCGGCCTCGCGGTACACCCACCAGCGGCAGGACACATCGTCGCCGTCGGGGTCGCCCAGTTCAGCCGTGAGCGTCACCTCGGAGCCGGCCGACACATCGACGTCAGTGCCCTCCGCGATGCGGACGGTCGGGTGGTGATTGGCCTCGGCGAACGGCCGCACCGTCCACTGCAGGCGTGCGGCGAAGTCGGCCTGCGCGTCGGCGAACCAGCGCACCACCGAGCCCTCGTCGCCCGTGGCCGACGAGTCCGCCCAGTCGGCTCCGCCGACCCGGAACGCGGCGTCCGCGAGGCCCCACGTGTCGGCACCATCGTCGGTGCGCACGTAGCGTCCGCCCCACCCGCCGTACGACGGGTGTTCGTGTGCGCGCAGGCCGGGCACGAGGAGGTTGAGCATGTTGGTCGAGTCGCCCTCGGAGATCCATTCGCCAGGCGATTGGGGCGGCATCCACACCCCGTACCCCAGCGCACGCAGCTCGTCGGCCGACAAGCCGGACAGGTGGAAGTAGTCGGTCATGTCGCCCGGGACCATCTGACGCCCGTCGCCCCACACGCGGTACAGCCCGCCGAGAGGACCGACGCCGGTGACGTTGTCGCGCGTCCAGGACGCGCCGAGCAGATGCTGGTCCTCGGGGCGGATCGTCCGGCGCGCCATATAGCCCCACGCCAGCGTGGCGACCTCGATCACGCGGATGCCGGGCCACGCGACGGCGATGTAGTCGTCGTAGGTGTCGTCCTGCGACGCGAACTTGCTGATGACGGCCTTGGCCGACACGGTCGCGTGGACCGCCTCCCACTCCGGAGTTTCGCCGAAGCGCTCCTCGATCGACATGAGCGCTCGTGCCACCGTGCTCGGCCCCGCCCACAGCTGCAGGAACACCGGACCCGGCCGGTCGTCCAGGAGGACGTCGGCGATCAGGTCCGACCCCGGAGAGGCGTGGGCGGTGTCGCCTTCGAAGTCGACGTTCCCCTCGCGGATGACGCTCCGCAGCCGATCGGGTGCGGGGTAGCGCTCGTCATGCGTGACGAGCGTGTCGTAGACCTGAGCGTACGCGTCGACGGCATCGTCGATGAAGCGCTCGCCCGGAGCCCATCGCCAGGACCTCTGCGGCTCGGTGTACTCGCGGTCGGGGAGGAAGAACTCGGTCCCGGCGCCGTCGCCCCGCCAGTGGAAGCGGCTGCTCGCGTACACGAGGCCCTCGATCTCGACCTCGTTGCCGTAGAGCAGGAACCGGATCATCGAGTTCAGATCGTCGAGTTCGGGGTCGGCGGTGACGATCGTCCGCGGCCGCGCGGTCACGAGGTCGCTCCGCCCGGCGCCGCAGCGTCGTCGGCGGGCCGGCCGGGCGCGTGCACCGCGGCCTGCTGCCACCGGTCGAACTCACCGAGCTTGAGATAGAAGTCCTCGAACATCAGTCGCGTGTCGACCCACGTGTACACGCGCAGGGGTCGCGCCCCGGGAACGACGCGGTACGAGCCGTCGTCGTCGATCGCGGGCGTCGGCACGCTCTCGTAGCGGCTCGAGGACGGGTCGGGCTGGAACACCGACTGCAGCGCGGTCAGCAGGACGAGCGGCGAGTCGCCGAGCGCGTAGGTCTCGGCCGCGCCGCCGAGGTGGGCTGCGACCATCGCCATCACCCGGGCGACTTCGTCGTACAGGTGTCGTCCGAGCGGACCGGTCGCGGCGACGCGCAGCCGCAGCTCGGCATCCGACACCAGGCACTGCCGGTAGACGTCACGCGGCACCTGCCAGATCGGCAGCGCCGAGTCCTCGAAGACCACCTGCGCGGCGGCGACGTCGATGAGCAGGTTGTACTCGATCGGCATCGAGTCGGGCGGGGGCACGGCGAGTCCCTCGTGCTCGGCGCCGCCGATCCAGACGACGGTCATCCGGTCGGCGATGCGCGGTTCGCGGAGGTACGCCGAGGCCAGGTCGGTGAGTCCTCCGCCGGCGACGTAGAACAGGGGCGTCGCGACATCTTCGCGGAGGGCCTCGGCGATGATGGCGTCGACGGCCGGAGCGGGCTGCGGTGTGGTCCGGTTCGCCAGCGCGACGTCGGAACCGGCCGCGACGACATGTGCGGCATCCAGCCCCATGCGGGCGAACACGTCGTGGACGATCGCCGCGGCGTTCCGCGCCTGTCGGTCGCTCGCGTCGAACGGGTCGTCCGCGCGCAGGTGCGACGCGACGATCAGCGGGATCTCGACACTCGGCGAGAGCAGGTGGTGCACGAGCTGGAAGAGGTCGTCGGGGTCGCCCGAGAAGTCGTTGTCGATGATGACCCGCGCACGAGGCGGGGTCGTCGGGGCGATGGCCTGCCACGGCGCCTGACCGAGCGTCCAGCGACGCGGGGCCTGCACGGCTGCCGTCTCTTCGGGCGTGGGTATGGTGCTCACTCGAAGCCTCCGCTCATGCGAACCCTGGTCATTCGAACCCCTTCGTCGTCGGGCACAGCCTCCGCGATCGTACCACCGGTTGACCAATTGGCCCCCGCGGGCGGTCGTCGTCGGGGCGTGGTCGGTCAGCGGCGTGCTCGGCCGACGCGCGTAGTTGCGTGAGCCGTCACTCCTGTCCGGTGGAGCGGCGGGAACCCGACACACGTGACGGCTCGCGGCCCGCCGATCGTCTCCGGGCGCACGGACGCCGTCCCGCCGCGCGTGAGCCGTCAGTCCTGTCCGGTGGAGCGACGGGAACCCGACACACGTGACGGCTCGCGGCCACGCCCGCCCCCACCGCCCCGCACCGCTCCCCACCGGCCAGCCCGCTCCCCACCGCACAGCCAGCCCGCACCGCCCACCCGGCTCAGCGCGGTTCGCGCACTCCCACCCGCACGAGGTGGTCGTTGACGAAGCGGCCGTCGGGGTCGAGGCGCTCGAACACCGCGCGGGCGTCGGCAAGGCGCGGGTGCACGCGCTCGATGGCCTCGCGTTCCATGAGGTGCAGCTTGCCCCAATGCGGCCGGGCGCCGAAGGGGGCGAGCGCGGCCTCGATGTCGGGGAGCAGCGCCCGCACGGCCACCGGGTCGTTGTGCCACGTGAAGTGAATGGCGAGCACGTCCTGGCCGTACGCGGGGCTCAGCCACAGGTCGTCCGCGGCCGCGGTCCGCAGTTCGGTGACGAACAGCAGCGGGGCGATCCGGTCGGCGAGCTCGCGCACGGCCAGCAAGGCGCCGGGAGCATCGGATCGCGCGACGAAGTACTCGGACTGGATCTCGTCACCGAACGAGGGGGTTCCGTCGAGGCGGAAATGCGGCAGTCGCAGCATCCACGGGCCGGGGACGCCGCCCAGCTCGGTGACGTCGGCGAGATCCCCGAGCGGGTTCGCGCCGGGGTCGATGACACCGTCGAGCAGCGTGTCGGCGACGGCGTCGTCGTCCCGTTCCAGCCGCGACTTCACCCACACCGCGCCGAACGTGTCGGGTTCCCAGAGCGAGAACACCGACACGCTGAAGCCCGCACCCGTCACCGCGTCGAGATCTTCGAGCGCGGCATCCCACGTGACCCCGCTGTAGATGTCCTGCCGCACGCGGAAGGTCGGCACGACGTCGAGCGTGACCTCGACGACGATGCCGAACGCGCCGACGCCGACCACGAGCGCGTCGAAGTCCTCGTCGCCGCGGCGCAGGTCGTGCACGTCGCCGTCCGCACCCACGTAGCGCAGCGCGCGCACCGACGCCGAGAGGGTCTGGTTGCCGTTCCCCGACCCGTGCGTCCCGGTCGCGGTCGCCCCGGCGGCGTTGATGTGCGGCAGCGAGCCCATGTTCTTGAGCGCCCAGCCGCGTTCGTGAAGCCACTGCGCCAGAACCCCGTAGCGGATGCCGCCGGCCAGCGTCACGGTGCGCTGCTGCTCGTCGAGAGCGAACTCGGCGGGGAGTCCCGTCACGTCGATCAGGGTCCCGGCGGTGTCCGGAAGATCGGTGAAGGAGTGCCTCGTGCCGAGCGCGTGCACCGGCCCCGGCGTCGCGACGGCACGGCGGACGTCGTCGACGCTCGTCGCCTCGACGATCCGCGGTGCGCTGTACTCGTAGGTTCCGGCCCAGTTGCGCGACATCGCGCTCCTCTCCTCGGTCCGCGATCTCGGTCGCGGCAGGTTCTCGGTCAGTGGCGGTCCGACCAGCGTATGGGCCGGTCAGTCCGTGGCTTCGGCAGCGAGCCGCGCGGACGCGGTCGCCATGTGCGCGGCCATCGCCGAGGCAGCGGCGTCCTCGTCGCCGCGCTCGACGGCCGCGAAGACGGCGTCGTGCTCGGCGATCGCGATGAGCGCGGCCGCCTCGTCGTGGACGGCGCGGTCGGCGTAGACCTGCAGCAGCGATCGGACCACGTGGAGCAGGTCGACGAGGGTGTCGTTCCCGGCGGCCGCGGCGAGCGCATTGTGGAAGTCCAGATCCGCGCGCGCGAAGGCCTTGAGATTCGTCGTGCCGGCGCGCATGCGCTCGACCGTCGCGCCGAGTGCTTCCCGATCGGATGCCGCAGCCCGGCCCGCGGCAAGACGGGCGACGTAGATCTCCAGACCCGAACGCAGCTCCAGCAGCTCGGCCGTGCTCTTGCGTCCGATCAGCAGCCCCCACCGAAGCGTCTGCGGAAGGAGGTCGCTGGCGGTCCCGCGAAGATAGGTTCCCGACCCCGGCCGCACGTCGACGATGCCGATGATCTCGAGGGCGGCGAGCGCCTCGCGCACGGCGGAGCGGCCGACCCCGAGCCCGGTGGCGAGCTGCCGCTCCGGAGGCAGTCGCGTGCCGGGTTCGATGGATCCGCTGGTGAAGAGGTCCATCAGGCGGCGAGCGACTTCCGACACCGGCGTCCCCGCGGGAAGCGTGCCGAGGGATGCGGCGATGTCTGCCGACCGATCGGCGGGGTACGCGGGCATGGGGCCACCTTACCCGGGCGCTCGGCTCCGCGCTTGCAATTGGTCAACCGGTTTGTGACACTGGAGTCATGCCCGCGGGGCTTCCCACCCCTGCCCGACCGATCGAGGAGACGCGATGACGCGCCTGTGGAACGAACCTGCGGACTTCGCGGATGAGATGATCGACGGCTTCGTCGCCGCGAACGCGCGGTCCGTGCGACGGGTGACCGGTGGCGTGGTCCGCGCCACGGTATCGCCGCGAGGTCAGGTCGCGGTCGTGGTCGGCGGCGGCTCGGGCCACTACCCCGCGTTCGGGGGGCTCGTGGGCCAGGGGCTCGCGCACGGCGCGGCGATGGGCAACCTCTTCGCCTCGCCGTCCACGCAGCAGATTCACGCCGTGGCGAAGGCGGCTGACAACGGCGGCGGAGTGTTCTTCTCGTACGGCAACTACGCCGGCGACGTGCTGAACTTCGACGCCGCGCAGGAGCGCCTGCGTGCCGACGGCATCGCGTGCGAGACCGTCGCCGTGACGGACGACGTCTCCAGCGCCCCGCCTGCCGAACGGCACAAGCGCCGCGGCATCGCCGGCGACCTGACCGTGTTCCGGATCGCGGCGGCCGCCGCCGAGGCCGGCGCGGATCTCGCCGAGGTGGCACGGCTCGCCGGGCACGCGAACGACCGCACCCGCTCCTTCGGTGTCGCGTTCACCGGCTGCACCCTGCCGGGCGCTGAGAAGCCGCTGTTCAGCGTGCCGGAGGGCCGCATGGCGGTCGGTCTCGGCATCCACGGTGAGCCCGGCATCGACGAGACGGGCATTCCGACCGCCGACGGCCTGGCCGAGATGCTCGTCGAGAAGCTGCTCGACGAGGTTCCCGACGGCGTGACGATCAACGGCGCCCGCGTCGTCCCGATCCTCAACGGTCTCGGGTCGCTGAAGTACGAGGAGATGTTCGTCGTCTACCGGCGCATCGCCCAGCTCCTCGACGCCGCGGGCATCACCGCGGTCGACCCGCATGTGGGCGAGTACTGCACGAGCTTCGACATGGCCGGCACGTCGCTCACCCTCTTCTGGCTCGACGACGAGCTCGAGCGCCTGTGGGACACTCCGGTCGACGCCCCCGCCTACCGCCGCGGCTCGGTGACCGCGGCCGCCCGTGCCGAGGTGGGGCCGGATGCCGCGACCGCCGCCGCCGAGATCCCCGACGCCGATGCGGATTCACGCGCCGCCGCGGCCGTGGTCGTTCGCGCCCTCGAGACGATCGTCGCCACCGTCGACGCGAACGTCGAGGAGCTCGGGCGGATCGACGCGATCGCCGGCGACGGCGACCACGGGATCGGCATGCAGCGCGGATCGCACGCCGCTCTGACCGCGGGAGCCGCCGCGCACGATTCGGGCGCCGGCGCCCGGACGACCCTCGAGCGCGCCGCCGACGGGTGGAGCGACAAGGCCGGCGGCACGTCGGGCGCCCTGTGGGGCGTCATCCTCGCGAGCCTCGCCGCCGAGCTCGGCGACATCGGGCGACCGTCGGCGTCCGCGGTCGCCGCGGGCGTCGCCGCCGGGTCGGCCGGGGTGATGGCCTACGGCAAGGCCGACGTGGGCGACAAGACCATGGTCGATGCGCTCGTCCCGTTCACCGACGCCCTCACCGCGGCCGTCGACAGCGGCGCCTCGCTCGCCGAGGGCTGGCGTCGTGCGGCCGAATCGGCGACCACCGCCGCCGCGGGCACCGCCGAGCTGCTCCCCCGCATGGGCCGCGCGCGCTCGCATGGCCAGAACAGCGTCGGAACCGTCGACCCCGGCGCGCACTCGCTCGCCCTCATCGTGACCGCCATCGCCGACGTCCTCGACGCCGGCCGCGCGAACCAGGAGAACCCGTCATGACCACCACCCCGCCCCTGCGCATCGTCATCGGCTGCGACGACGCCGGCTTCGACTACAAGGAGATCCTGAAGAAGGACCTGCAGGACAACCCCGGCGTCGCCTCGGTCGTGGATGTCGGCGTCGACGCCGACGGCCACACGCCGTACCCGAAGGTCGCGATCGAGGCCGCCGAGCAGGTCGCCGCCGGCACCGCCGACCGGGCGCTGCTCATCTGCGGCACCGGCCTCGGGGTCGCCATCGCGGCGAACAAGGTCCCCGGCATCCGCGCCGTGACCGCCCACGACTCTTTCTCGGTCGAGCGGGGCGTGCTCTCCAACGACGCCCAGGTGCTCACGATGGGCCAGCGCGTCGTCGGGATCGAGCTCGCCCGCCGTCTGGTCCGCGAGTGGCTCACCTACCGCTTCGACCCGACGTCGGCGTCCGCGGCGAAGGTCGCCGCGATCGGCGAGTACGAGAGCACCGGCAGCTGCTGATGCGACGCATGGTGGTGGGGGTGAGCCTGAAGGCGTACTTCGGGCGGCGTGACGCGCGCGCCTGGTTCGCCACGGTCGCCGAGCGCCTGCGCGAGCACGCATCGGTGCGCACCGGCCGGGTGACGGTGTTCGTCATCCCCTCCTTCCTCCAGCTCGACGACGCCGTCGCCGCGCTGTCCGGCACGGGCGTCGCCGTCGGCGCCCAGGACGTCTCCGCCTACCCGCCCGGCGCCTACACCGGCGAGGTCACCGCCGCCGAGCTCGGCGAGTCCGGCGCGCTCTTCGTCGAGGTCGGCCACGCCGAACGCCGCCGCCTGTTCGGCGAGACCGAGGCGGTCGTCGCCGCGAAGACCGCTGCCGCTCTGGGTGCGGGGCTCGTCCCGGTCCTCTGCCTCGGCGAAGATGAGCGAGCGGATGCCGCGGCCGCCGCCCGCGCGACCGTGGCGCAGCTGCGGTCCGCGCTCGGGGGCGCCGCCGACGGTCCCGTCGTCGTCGCCTATGAACCCGTGTGGGCGATCGGGGCCGCCGAGCCGGCCCCGGCGGACCACATCGTCACCGTCACCCGCGCCGTGCGAGCGGCGCTGGATGCGCTTCCCGGGCGCGCGGGTTCGAGCGTCATCTACGGCGGCTCGGCCGGGCCCGGTCTTCTCACGCGACTCGGCGACGACGTCGACGGGCTGTTCCTGGGTCGCTTCGCCCACGACCCCGACGCCCTCGTCTCCGTCCTCGACGAGGCCGTCGCCCTCGATGACCGGCGTCACGGCGTGATGGGGACCGCCCCGTGATCGGGCTCGGGACGTACGCGTTCTTCTGGCAGCACGCCGGACGCGACTCTGCCCCGCTGTCGCTGACCGGGGCCTTCGAGGCCACCCGCGAGATGGGCATCGAGCTGTTCCAGATCTGCGACTTCGAGCCGCTCGAGCGGATGAGCGACGACGAACTGGGCGTCGCGGCATCCACGGCCCGTGATCTGGGCCTCACGATCGAGCTCGGCACGAAGGGGATCGAGCCGGCTCGACTGGCACGCTTCCTCGAGATCGCGGCCGTCTTCGACGCGCGACTCGTGCGCAGCATGCTCTACAGCCCCGAGTCACGGCCGTCGCTCGCCGATGCCGAGGACTGGCTGCGCCGGGCGCTGCCGGCGTACGAGGCCGCGGGCGTCACGCTCGCCCTCGAGACCTACGAGCAGCTCGCGACGGCAGATCTCGTCGCCTTGGTCGAGCGCATCGGCAGCCCCCGCCTGGGCGTCTGCCTCGACCCCGGCAACGTCGTCGCGCGCCTCGAGCGTCCGCGTGACTGCGTCGAGGCCGTCGCTGGCCACGTGAAGAACGTGCACGTGAAGGACTTCGCCTTCGCCCGGCAGCCCGGCTGGGTCGGCTTCACGTATTCCGGAGCGCGCATGGGCGAGGGCCTGCACGACTATCCGCATCTGCTCGAGACCGTCCACCCCCGCGAGCGGGGCATCAACGAGATCGTCGAGCACTGGCTGCCCTGGCAGGGCGACGCCGAGACCACCATCCGAACCGAGCGGGAATGGACCCGCGCCACCGTTGACTACCTGAGGAGCACGACATGACCACCACCACCAGCACCTACAAGATCGCCGTCGTCGGCGCCGGCGGCAAGATGGGCATGCGCGTGTCCGACAACCTCGCACGCACGGATCACACCGTCTGGTACGTCGAGAACTCCCCCGCCGGTCAGCAGCGCACGATCGACGCCGGGCGCGAGCTCACCGACGCCCCCACCGCCGTCGCCGACGCCGACATCGTGGTGCTCGCCGTCCCCGACCTCGCGCTCGCCCCCGTCACGGCCGACCTGGTGCCGCAGCTGAAGTCCGGCGCGATCGTGCTGACACTCGACCCGGCGGCTGCCTACGCGGGACTGCTCACCACCCGCGAGGACGTCATCCAGGCCGTCGCGCACCCCTGCCACCCGTCGATCTTCCTGCAGCGCCAGACGCCCGAGGAGTGGGCCGACACGTTCGGCGGCATCGCCGCACCCCAGGACGCGATCGCGGCGATCGAGAGCGACGACCCGGCCAAGCAGGCCGTCGTCGAGGCCACCGTGCGCGCGATCTACGCACCCGTGATCGATGTCCACTGGGTCACGATCAAGCAGCTCGCCCAGCTCGAGCCCACCCTCGTCGAGACCGTCGCCTGCATGATCGGGGCCCTGCTCAACGAGGCGCTCGACGAGGCCGTGAACACCATGGGGGTTCCCGAGGCCGCCGCGCGCAGCATCCTGTACGGGCACACGCAGGTCGCCCTCGCGAACGGGCTCCGCGGCGACAACCCCTTCAGCGACGCGTGCCTCATCGCGATGGACTATGGCCGCGAGAGCATCATCAAGGAAGACTGGAAGAAGATCTTCCGCGACGACGAGCTCGACAAGAACCTCGCGCGGATGCTGCACCTCGACCGCATCGAGCGCGACCACAGCGAGCGCTGAGGGGAATCATGAGCAGGCTCGAAGGAAAGACCGCGCTCGTCACGGGCGCCGGGACCGGCATCGGCCTCGCGGTGGCCGAGCGCTTCGCCCGCGAGGGCGCGCGTGTCGTGATCGCCGATCGTGATGCGGATGCCGCGTCGCGAGCCGCGGCATCCATCGGCGACGCCGCGCGTGCCGCCGTCATGGACATCTCGGACGAGCTGTCGGTCGAGATGGCGTTCGCCGATCTCGTCGCCGACGAGTGGAGTCCCGACGTCGTCGTCGCCAATGCCGGCGTGCAGCTGTTCGGGCAGGACGCCGCGGCGGCCGACCTGGATCTGGACGTCTGGCGTCGCACGATCGACATCAACCTGACCGGGACGTTCCTCACCGTCAAGCACGCCGTCCGCGCGATGCTGGCGAGCGGGGGCGGGTCGATCATCCTCACCGGCAGCCCGACCGGCCTGAACGGCGAGGGCAAGGACTTCACCGCCTACAGTGCGTCCAAGGCCGGCATCCACGGACTCGCCCGCACGGTCGGCGCCGCGTATGCCGATCGCGGCATCCGCGTGAACACGGTCGTGCCGGCGTACACCGAGACGTCGCTCGTGACCACCATCACGAGCGACCCGGAATCGCGAGCAGCGATCATCGGCCGCATCCCGATGGGGCGTGCGGGCACACCTCAGGACGTCGAGGGCATCATGGTCTTCCTCGCGTCGGACGACGCCGCGTTCGCCACGGGTGGCCTCTTCGCCGTCGACGGCGGCATGACGACGCTCTGACATGTCCTGGTTCTCGTCGTCGCGCCGCTGGGAGAGCGGCCCGTGGTCGCTGCAGCTGCGCGACGACGAGATCGCCGATCTGTCGTACGACGGCACCCGGGTGCTGCGGAGCGTCCGCACCGTCGTCCGTGATCGCAACTGGGACACCGCGCCGCTGATCGTCGATCGCGTGCGCGAGACGGACGTCACCCTGACCCTGCACGTGCGATCCGAGGAGCTCGGCTCGAGCTTCCGCGGCATCGTCCGGGTCGAGGCTCGCGCCGCCGGACTCGTGGTGCTCACAGACCTGGAGTCGCAGCATCCGTTCGAGACGAACCGCACCGGTCTCGTCGTGCTGCATCCGCCGCAGCTGGCGGGCACCGCGCTCACGGTGGCCCACCCCGGCGGGCTGTCGGATCAAACCCGATTCCCCGAAGCGATCAGCCCGCATCAGCCGGTGATCGACATCGCCGCGCTCGCCTGGGAGCACGCGGGCCTCTCGGTCGCGATGGAGTTCTCGGGCGACGTGTTCGAGATGGAGGACCAGCGCAACTGGACCGACGCCTCGTACAAGACCTACAGCCGTCCGCTGACGCTGCCCTTCCCCTACCCGGTCGCCGCAGGCGAGCGCGTGCAGCAGTCCGTGATGATCCGGGCGCGCCGGGTGAGGGCGCCGTTCGAGGCGGATGCCGGCGCGGACCGCATCACGCTGACTGCGGGTGGGAGATTTCCGACGATCGCCCTCGGCGCCGCGACGGGGCCCGATCCCGCGCCCGCCGTCGCACCGATCGGGTCGGAGGTGCTCGTCGAGCTGGACCTGGCGACTCCGAACTGGCGCGCCGCGCTGGACCGCACTGCGCGAGCGGGGCTGCCGCTGGACGTCCGGTTCGCGCTGGACCCGGCTGAGGCCGGCGAGATCGAGGCGCTCGCCGAGGCGACCGCGGCCCTGCGCGGCATCGATGTGGTGCGCGTCGGGGCTTTCGAGCGCAGCGGCGACGCGCGCGATGTCACCGACGCCGACGTGGCGGCCGCGGTGCGCAGTGCGCTGGCCGACGCGGGAGCGGCCGTCGCGGTGATCGGCGGGTCGCGTTCGCACTTCACCGAGCTGAACCGCGAGCGCCACCGCGTGCCAGACGATCTCGACGGCTGGGCGACGACCGTGACGCCGCTGTTCCACGCGCTGGGCACGGAGCAGCTCGTCGAGTCGGTGGCGATGCAGCGGCTCGTGGCGCGGCAGACGGTCGGGGACGCGGGTGGACGCCCCGTCCACTTCGGTCCGGTGTGCCTGCGCCCGCGCTTCAACAACGTGGCGACCGCTCCGCAGCCCGGGCCGACCCGCTCCGACCTGTCGGAGGGCTACGGGGCGGAGTTCACCGGGGCGGTGGATCCGCGGCAGTCTGCTGCCGAGCTCGCGGCCTGGACGATCGCCAGCGCGGCCGCACTCGGCATCGCCGGTGTGGCGTCCCTGGCCTACTTCGAGGAGTGGGGTCCGCGCGGCATCCGCACCGCGAGCGGTGACCCGCTGCCGGTCACGACGGCCCTCGAGGAACTCGCCGCGATGGCGGGCGGCGAACTGCTCTCGGGCGAGAGCCCCGACGGCCTGATCTGGGCGATCGGCTCCCGCGGAAACGGCGTGGAGAGCGCGCTCGTCGCCAATCTCGCCGCAGCCGCTCGGGTCGTGAGGGTGTCTTTGCCATCCGGCGACATCGAGGTGTCCGTGCCCGCGTGCGGCTGGGTGCGGGTCGGTCGCTGACCCCAACCTGTGACGCGTGCGCACGTGTCACCCGCGTGCGTGGTTTTCCCGCACGCGGGGGCGGCGTGCGCACGCGCCCCGCAACAGGGGCACGGGCAGACCGACCCGAGAAGCTGAGTCAGCTGCTCCCGCTGACGCGCATGCGGCCTGCCCCGAACGGCAGCGCAGGCGCCCGATACTCGAGGGCCGGCGACTGCGACGGCTCGAGCCGAATCTCCGCCTGCCCGAACCGCCAGACGCGATTGAAGAGGAAGACCCCGAGCAGCACCGTCTCCTCAGCGGGCACCTGCCAGGTACCGAGCCCCCACTGCACCGGCTGGCCGCGCCCGCCGATCACCAGCGTCGGTCGGACGCCGGCGTAGAGCGCGAACCACGGTCGGTGCAGGGTCAGTTCGATGCGCCGCGTCGGCACGGCACCCGCGGTCATCCTGCGGCCCTCGCTCGTGCGCGCACGCTGTTCCTCTCGACCCGACTCAGGCTAGCTGACACTCTGTGGCGGTAGCCCCGCGGCCCCTTCGCCCGCACCCGACCTAGGGTGGAGGGATGACTGAATTCCTGGCGATCACCGGTGGCCGCGTCGTTCCCGTCAGCGGCGAGCCGATCGAGAACGGAACGGTCGTCGTCACCGACGGCGTCATCTCCGCCGTCGGCGGACCGGAGACGCCGGTGCCGGACGACGCCCGCGTGGTCGACGCCACGGGCAGCTGGGTGCTCCCCGGTTTCATCGAGGCGCACGGGCATCTGGGCGTCCACGAGGGCGGCGAGGGCTGGTCGGGCGACGACACCAACGAGATGACCGATCCCAACGGCGCACGCTTCCGTGCGCTCGACGGCATCGACATCGAAGAGGTCGGCTTCCGCGACGCGCTTCGCGGCGGGGTGACGACCGCGGTGATCAAGCCCGGATCCGGCAACCCCATCGGCGGACGCACCGTCGCGATCAAGACGTGGGGCGGACGCACCGTCGACGAGCAGGTGCTCTCGCTCGACGTCTCGGTCAAGTCGGCGCTCGGCGAGAACCCGAAGCGCGTCTACGGCGACAAGAAGCAGACCCCGTCGACGCGACTGGGTGTGGCAGCCGTGCTGCGCGAGGCCTTCGTGAACGCGCGCAACTACTCCGAGAAGCGAGCAGCCGCCGCGACCAAGGGCGAGCCGTTCGACCGCGACCTCACCCACGAGACCCTCGCCGACGTCCTCGACGGGCGGCTGGCGTGGGACCAGCACTGCCACCGGCACGACGACATCGCGACCGCGATCCGCATCGCCGAGGAGTTCGGCTACCGGCTCGTCGTCAACCACGGCACCGAGGGTCACAAGATCGCGGACGTGCTAGCCGAGAAGGACATCCCGGTGATCTTCGGCCCGATGCTCACCTCCCGCTCCAAGGTCGAGCTGCGCGACCGCGGCATCGGCAACCTCGCCCTCATCGCCGCGGCCGGCGTGAAGGTCGCGATCACGACCGACCACCCGGTGGTGCCGATCGAGCAGCTGCGGCTGCAGGCCATCCTCGCCGTCCGCGAAGGGCTGCCCGCCAAGACCGCGCTCGAGGCGCTCACGGTCAACCCGGCATCCATTCTGGGGCTGGAGGCGCGCGTGGGTGCGCTCGAGGTGGGTCGCGACGCCGACATCGTGGTGTGGTCGGGCGACCCTCTCGCGATCGACTCCGACGTGCAGCACGCCTTCATTTCCGGTCGTCCCGTCGTCGAGCCCGCGGCCGGGGACGACGAGGCTCCGCGGATCGTGGACCGCTGGGAGAGGTTCGGCCGGAGCTCCTGGATCCGCTGACGCTCACCCGGAGCGGGATCAGCGGCCGGTGGATTCCCGGACGACGAGCTCGGGCCGGAACCGGATGCGACGCTCGTGCCCGCCGTCGGGGTCGGCGAGGTCCTTCAGCAGCAGGTCGACGGCGGAGTAGCCGATGAGGTGCGCCGGCTGGCGGATGGAACTCAGCGGCACGACCGCGGCGGCGGCGAAGTCGATGTCGTCGTAGCCGATGAGCGCGATGTCGTCGGGCACGCGGACGTCGGCCATGAGTGCGAACGCCTGCAGCACGCCGACGGCCAGCAGGTCGTTGGCGGCGAACACCGCATCGGGCCGGTCGGCCGGATCCCGCGCGAGCAGCTGCTCACCGGCATCCCTTCCCTGCAGCACGGTCAGGGAGGGCATCTCGATCACATCCAGCGAGACGTCGGGATGCTCGGCGACCGCGCGGCGTGCTCCTTCAAGACGGTCCACGACCTGCCGCGTCGAGCGCGGCCCGCCGACGAAGGCGATGCGGCGGCGTCCCTGCTCGATGAGGTGCGCCACCGCGAGGTGACCACCCTCGACGTCATCGACGGCGACGGATCCGAATCCGGCATCCTCGACCTCGCGGTCGACGAGGATCACCGGCACACCGCCGTCGCGCAGTCGCTCGAGCAGCCCGAGGTCGTCGGTCGTCGGAGTCACGAGCACGCCGTTGACCCGCTGCTCGCGGAACAGGTCGATGTACGCGGTCTCGCGGTCCTGCCGCTCGTCGCTGTTGCCGAGCAGCACCGTCATGCCCTCCTCGGCAGCGCGCGCCTCTGCGCCGCGGGCGACCTCGGCGAAGAACGGGTTGCCCACGTCGAGCACGATGAGGCCGATGCTGCGGCTGCGGCCGGCCCGCAACTGGCGCGCCGCGTCGTTGCGGACGAAACCGAGGTCGGCGATGGCCTTCTGCACCCGGGCGACGGTCTCGGGCGCGACCTTCGCCGGACGATTGAGGACGTTCGAGACGGTGCCCACCGAGACGGATGCCGCGAGCGCGACATCGCGAACGCTGACAGCCATGGCGCCTCCCTGACACTTGCGCGCAACGATACCCGTGACTTATGCTGTTGAAACGATTCACGCCCCCGGCATCATCAGAACCACCCAAGGAGCACCTCGATGACGAGCCCGTCCGCGACGACGCGGGTCTGCTTCCAGCTGCAGGTCGCACCCGACCTGCTCGAGGAGTACATCGCCCGCCACACCCCGGTGTGGCCTGAGATGCTCGAAGAGATCGCCGCCTCCGGCAGGCGCAACTACTCGCTGTTCCTCGGCGAGGGCGGCCGCCTCATCGGGTACTACGAGACGGACGACGACGCGGCCGCGCAGGCGTACCTGGCGGCATCCCCCGTCGCGGCGAGGTGGGAGGCCGAGATGGCCCGCTTCTTCGTCGGCCTCGACGGTCGCCCTGATCAGGCGGCGACGTCGCTCACCGAGGTGTTCCACCTCGACGACCAGCTTCAGGCCGCGCGTGCGGCCGCCTCCTCCCCCTCCATCCCCAACGAAAGCACGGCATCATGACGACGCTTCCCGCCGAGACCCTCCAGGCGCTCGAAGGCCAGGGCATCGAACTGCCCTCGTGGGCCTTCGGCAACTCGGGCACCCGCTTCCGCGTGTTCGGCACCCCCGGCACGCCCCGCGACCCGTTCGAGAAGATCGCGGACGCCGCGCAGGTCAACCGGTACACGGCATTGGCTCCCAGCGTCGCCCTGCACATCCCGTGGGACAAGGTCGCGGACTACAACGCCCTGCGCGCACACGCCGAGGACCTGGGCGTCGCACTCGGCACGGTGAACTCCAACACCTTCCAGGACGAGGACTACAAGTTCGGCGCCCTCACGCACCACGACGACCGGATCCGGTCCAAGGCGATCGACCACCACTTCGAGTGCATCGACATCATGCATGCGACGGGGTCGCGCGACCTGAAGATCTGGCTCGCCGAAGGGTCGAACTACCCGGGGCAGAACGACATGCGCGCCCGCCAGGACCGCCTGCAGGACTCGCTCCAGCAGATCTACGCGCGGCTCGGCGACGACCAGCGCCTGGTGCTGGAGTACAAGTTCTTCGAGCCGTCGTTCTACCACACCGACGTTCCCGACTGGGGGACCAGCTACGCCCAGGTCGCCGCGCTGGGCGACAAGGCGATGGTGTGCCTCGACACCGGTCACCACGCACCGGGCACGAACATCGAGTTCATCGTCATGCAGCTGCTGCGTCTCGGCAAGCTCGGCTCGTTCGACTTCAACTCGCGCTTCTACGCCGATGACGACCTGATCGTGGGGGCGGCCGATCCGTTCCAGCTGTTCCGCATCCTGTTCGAGGTCGTCCGCGGCGGAGGCCTCAACAACCCCGACGTGGCGTTCATGCTCGACCAGTGCCACAACATCGAGGACAAGATCCCGGGCCAGATCCGCTCGGTGCTCAACGTCCAGGAGATGACAGCCCGCGCCCTGCTGGTCGACCGCGCCGCACTCGATGCCGCGCAGTCGTCGAACGACGTGCTCGCGGCGAACGCCGTCTTCATGGACGCGTTCTACACCGACGTGCGTCCGGCCCTCGCCGAGTGGCGCGAGTCGCGGGGCCTCCCCTCCGACCCGATGGCCGCGTACGCCGCATCGGGCTACCAGCAGAAGATCGCCGCCGACCGCGTGGGCGGCACGCAGGCCGGCTGGGGAGCCTGACCCACCAGACCCGCCGGGAGTGGGGGAAGCCGATCCCCCCCACTCCCGGCGTCCCACCCTCCATACCCCTGACCCGAGGATCCAGCATGAGCGACCCCTATACCGCTGCCGACGGGCTCGTGCGCGTCTACCCCGCGCGTGAGCCGCGCCGCACCGGACTGGTGTGGGCGCACGGCGGCGGTTTCGCCTTCGGCGACCTCGACATGCCCGAGAGCGACTGGGTCGCCCGCGAGCTCGCGACCCGCGGCACGACCGTCATCTCGGTCGACTACCGCCTCGCGCCCGTGCCGGCGGGGTGGGGCCCGATCCCGACCGCGGCCCCCCGCGACGGCGAGTGCTACCCCGCGGCATCCGACGACATGCTCACGGCGTGGCGGTGGGCGGTCGACAACGCCGCCCGGCTGCGCGTCGACGTCGAGCGCCTCGCGATCGGCGGCACGAGCGCCGGCGGCAACCTCGCAGCCGGCGCCACCGTCCGCCTGCTCGAGCGCGCCGGCGACGTCCTGCCCGCCCTCGTCGTGCTGGCCTACCCCACCCTCCTCGCGGTGCAGCCCGCGCCCGGTCCCGAGCTGCGCGCCGCACTCGACGCCCAGCCGGGAGCCGACCGGTTCGGTCCCGCGGCCGTGCTCGGGATGTATGAGAACTACCTCGGCGGCCCCGTCGACGACGCCCCGCTCGGCGCCGTGCCGGGATCGGCCACACCCGCCGATCTCGCCGGCTTCCCGCCCACGCTGATCGTCAACGGCGACGTGGACGAACTCCGCGTGTCGGGCGAGCACTTCGGCGCGACGCTGGCGACCGCCGGCCGCGACGTCGAAGTGGTCACCGAGCCCGGCACCGAACACGGTCACCTGAACCGGCCGCACGAGCCTGCGGCATCCCTCACCGTCGAGCGCATCGCGACCCGCCTCGCCGCCCTCGCCGCCCGAGTTCCCGTCTAGAACCGACTGTCACGAAGGACACCTCATGACGAACCCCGCCGTCACCGACCTCATCGAGCGCTCGAATCGCCTGGGCGCCGACCCGAAGAACACCAACTACGCCGGCGGCAACACGTCGGCGAAGGGCACCGAGACCGATCCGGTTACCGGACAGCCCGTGGAACTGCTGTGGGTGAAGGGCTCGGGGGGCGACCTGGGCACGCTGAAGCCCGAGGGTCTGGCCGTGCTGCGTCTGGACCGGATGCGCGCGCTCGTCGACGTCTATCCGGGCCTGGACCGCGAGGACGAGATGGTGGCCGCGTTCGACTACTGCCTGCACGGCAAGGGCGGGGCGGCCCCGTCGATCGACACCGCGATGCACGGTCTGGTGGATGCCGCGCACGTGGACCACCTGCATCCCGACGCGGGCATCGCGATCGCCACCGCCGCCGACGGGGAGCAGCTCACCCGCACCATCTTCGGCGACAAGGTCGTGTGGGTGCCGTGGCGCCGCCCCGGCTTCCAGCTCGGGCTGGACATCGCCGAGATCAAGAAGCAGAACCCGCAGGCGATCGGCTGCATCCTCGGCGGTCACGGCATCACCGCGTGGGGCGACACCTCGGAGGAGTCCGAGCGCAACTCGCTGTGGATCATCGAGACCGCGGAGACCTACATCGCCGGCAACGGCAAGGCCGACCCGTTCGGCCCCGTGCGCACCGGCTTCGAGGCCCTTCCGGCCGAGGAGCGCCGCGCGAAGGCCGCGGCGCTGGCCGCCACCATCCGCGGCATCGCCTCCACCGACAAGCCGATGGTCGGCCACTTCACCGACGCCGACGTCGTCCTGGACTTCCTCGCGGCCGAGAAGGCGCCCGCCCTGGCCGCGCTCGGCACCAGCTGCCCCGACCATTTCCTGCGCACCAAGGTCAAGCCGATGCTGCTCGACCTGCCCGCCGACGCCCCCGTGGACGAGGCGCTGGCCCGCCTGCACGAGCTGCACGAGGCCTACCGCGCCGACTATCAGGCGTACTACGACGCCCACGCCGAGTCCGATTCGCCGGCGATCCGCGGCGCAGACCCCCTCATCGTGCTCGTGCCGGGCGTCGGGATGTTCTCGTTCGGCGCCAACAAGCAGACCGCGCGCGTCGCGGGCGAGTTCTACATCAACGCCATCAACGTCATGCGCGGCGCCGAGGCGCTCTCGACCTACGCCCCCATCTCGGACGCCGAGAAGTTCCGCATCGAGTACTGGGCCCTCGAAGAGGCCAAGCTCCAGCGGATGCCGAAGCCGAAGACCCACCAGGGTCGCATCGCGTTCGTGACGGGCGCGGCATCCGGCATCGGCAAGGCCATCGCCACGCGTCTGGCCGCCGAAGGCGCGTGCGTCGTGATCGCCGACCTCGACCTCGAGAAGGCGCAGGCCGCCGCGGCCGAACTCGGCGGCACCGACGTGGCGATCGGGGTCGCGGCCAACGTCGCCGACGCCGACGCCATCCAGGCCGCGCTCGACGCCACGGTCCTCGCCTTCGGCGGCGTCGACCTCGTCGTCAACAACGCCGGCCTGTCGCTGTCGAAGCCGCTGCTGGAGACCACCGAGAAGGACTGGGATCTGCAGCACGACGTCATGGCCAAGGGCTCGTTCCTCGTCTCGAAGGCCGCCGCGAAGATCCTCATCGACCAGAAGCTCGGCGGCGACATCATCTACATCTCGTCGAAGAACTCCGTCTTCGCCGGCCCGAACAACATCGCGTACTCGGCCACCAAGGCCGACCAGGCCCACCAGGTGCGACTGCTCGCGGTCGAACTCGGCGAGCACGGCGTCCGCGTCAACGGCATCAACCCCGACGGCGTCGTGCGGGGATCGGGCATCTTCGCGGCGGGCTGGGGAGCGAACCGCGCGGCGACCTACGGCGTGAAGGAAGAAGACCTCGGCCAGTACTACGCCAACCGCACCATCCTCAAGCGCGAGGTCGTGCCCGAGAACGTGGCCGACGCCGTGTTCGTGCTCACCGGTCCCGAGCTCACCCGCACCACCGGCCTGCACATCCCCGTCGACTCCGGGGTCGCCGCGGCGTTCCTGCGATGACGACGAACGCGGGCGGAGCGGTCGCCACGGGCGGAGCGGTCGCCGCGATCGACCTGGGCGCCACCAGCGGCCGGGTCATGATCGGGCGGGTGGATCCACGCGGCACGCTCCAGCTCGAGCAGGTCGCGCGGTTCCCGAACGGTCCGGTGCGCCTGGCATCGGGCCTGCACTGGGACCTCACCGGCCTCTACGCCCACGCCCTGCGCGGACTCGCCGAGGCCGTACGGGTCGAGCCCGGCATCGCGTCGATCGGGATCGACTCGTGGGCGGTCGACTACGCCCTCTTCCGCGGCGATCGGATGCTGGGCGAGCCGTTCCACTACCGCGACGAGCGGAACGAGTCCGCCGTCGAGCGTGTGCACGCGAAGCATCCGTTCGCCGAGCTGTACAGGCGGAACGGTCTGCAGTTCCTGCCGTTCAACACCGCGTACCAGCTCGAGGCGGAGAAGAGCGACGGAATCCTGGGGCTGGCCGACCGAGCGCTGCTCGTGCCGGACGCGCTCGCCTTCCTCCTCACCGGCGCACGCGTCGCGGAGCGCACGAACGCCTCGACGACGGGCCTCGTCCGCGTCTCAGACGGCACGTGGGACACCGAGCTGATGGACGCGCTCGGGTTCGACCGTTCGCTCTTCCCCGATCTCGTCGAGCCGGGCGCCCGCATCGGCGGCATCCGGGCCTCGGTCCAGTCCGAGATCGGCGCCCTGCGCCCGATCGACGTCGTCGCCGTGGGGTCGCACGACACGGCGTCGGCGGTCGTGGCCGTGCCGATGGCCGACCCGGACACCTCGGCGTACATCTCGTGCGGCACGTGGGGACTGGTCGGGCTCGAGCTGCGCGAGCCCGTCACCACGGACGCTGCCCGCGCGGCGAACTTCACCAACGAGGGCGGCGTCGACGGGCGTGTGCGCTTCCTCCACAACGTCATGGGACTGTGGCTGCTGAGCGAATCCGTGCGCCAGTGGGAGCGAGAGACCGGCCAGTCACTCGACCTGCCCACGCTGCTCGCCGACGCCACCGAGGTCCCCGCCGACTCGGTCGCGGTGTTCGACGCGAACGACCCGCGCTTCCTCGCCCCGGGCGACCTGCCCGCCCGCATCGCCGCGTGGTACCGCGAGCACGACCTGCCCGTCCCGCTTAACCGGGCCGCCTTCACCCGCGCGATCGTCGAGAGCCTCGCCGAGGCGTTCGCCGGCGCCGTGCGGACCGCAGCGACGCTGGCGGGCCGCACGCTCCAGACGATCCACGTCGTCGGCGGCGGTTCGCTCAACCAGCTGCTGTGCCAGCGCACGGCCGACCGTGCCGGGATGCCCGTGCTGGCAGGACCCGTCGAGGCGACCGCGCTGGGCAATGTGCTCGTTCAAGCACGGGCGCAGGGGTGGTTCGCCGGCGATCCGTCACTCGAGGCGATGCGAGACTTGGTGGCCCGCACGCACGCACCCCGCCGCTACGAGCCGCGCACCTGACGGAACGCCGCGTCGCGGCATCCGTTTCGCCCGCCACACCGGCCCGGACCGACAGGAGTCCCATGTCAACCGCCTTCGCCGCCGCCTATGACTGGGCGCGCCGCGCCGTGGCCGACGAGCGGCTGCCCACCGCCGTGCTGGGCGTCGCGACCGCCGACGGCACCGTCGCACTCGACGCGTTCGGGTCGACCGGAGACCGCGCAGCGCGCGTCGACGACCACTACCGGCTGTTCTCGATCACCAAGCCGCTCGTCGGGCTCGGCGCCGCGCGCGCCATCGAACAGGGCCTGCTGACACCCGAGACGCCGCTGTCGTGGGCGCTGCCGGACTTCGGCGCGGGACGCGACGACATCGTGCGCCTGCGGCACCTGGCCAGCCACACCGCGGGCATCGCCGAGCCCGCCCTCGACACCGCTGTGGGCCTGCGCCCCGCCCTGCTGTCGGGCGGCCGGGACTTCGCCGCCGGCGCGGCCTCTCGCTATTCGTCGGTGGCGTTCGAGGGGATCGCCGCGATGACCGCCCACGCCACCGCCCGCACGTGGGAGGACGACCTCGCCGGGTGGGCGAGTGGGATCGGCGCCGACGGCTTCACCCTCGACGAGGCCAGCGACCCGCACGAGGTCGCGGATGCCGCAGCCGCCGGCCTCGACATGTCGCGGTTCACCGCGCTGCGACACCCGGGTGCGGGTGTCATCGGCCGCGCGGCCGATCTGCTGGCCCTGGGCTCGGCGCTGCTGCGCACCGCCACCCGCGGCGAGCGCACCGTCGTGTCGGCCCGGACGCTGGCGATGATGCTCCGGCCGCTCACGGGCGACATTCCGCGCCTCGAGCCGTATCCGCCCGAGCGCGGGCAGGACTGGGGCTTCACGTGGAATCTGCGCACCCGCGCGCCGGGACTCATCGACCGGGACTGCTTCGGACACGGCGGCTGGTCGGGCACGGAGTTCTGGGTGCACCCGTCCGCCGGCGTGGCGTGGGTGCTCCTGACAAACCGGGCCCAGCGCCCGGGGGTCGACACCGATCAGCTCGACAACGCGATCATCGCCGCGCTCTGAGCGCAAGACCCTGTCGGCACCGGCATCCCCCGCCTAGCGTGGGGCGCATGAGCGAACATCACACCGAAGACCAGCCGCAGGGCGACCAGCCGCACGCGGAGCAGCCGGACGCGGAGCAGCCGCAGGCGGAGCAGCCGCACGGCGACGACGCCCCCACGGGCGGCGACCAGAGCACCGAGGACCGGCTCGACGCCGACAACGCCGTCGAGGAGGACACCCTCAAGGCCCTCGACCCCGACGCCGCGCCGGCCTGACCCGCCGTCCGGCCCGCCGGACTCACGCCTCGCGGGTGATCGTGACCTTCACGTGGAGGTGACTCTTGTGCGGGCCGGCGTACACGCCGCGCAGCGGCGGTACGTCGTTGTAGTCGCGTCCACGCCCGACCAGCACGTGCCTGTCGCCGATCTCGAGGTTGTTGGTGGGGTCGAAGCCCTGCCACTCCCCCGCGAACCACTCGACCCATGCGTGCGACTCGCCGATCACGGGCTCGCCGACCTCGGCGTCCTCCCGGGGGTGCAGGTATCCCGAGACGTAGCGCGCCGGAATCCCGACCTCGCGGAGCGCCCCGAGGGTGATGTGCGCGATGTCCTGGCACACGCCCTTGCGCTCGTCCCACGCCTCGGCCGCGGTGGAGTGCACCCCGGTGATCCCGTGCATGTACTCCACGGCATCGCCGACGGCCTCGGCGATCGCGTGCGCGGCGCGCCCCGGATGCTGGTGCTCGGCCGCGATGCGACGCGCGAGGTCGGCGACTTCGGGGTGCGGGCGGGTGCGGACGGTCTGGGTGAGCTGCTCGACGATGTCGATCGCAAGGATCGCGTCGCGCTCGAGATCTGCCCACGAGTACTCGACGTGCTCGATCGGACGCGGACGCACCTCGACGAGCGACCGTGCCGTGATCATCAGCGACGCGTGGCCCGACAGCACGTCGAAGGCCGCGACGCGCGTGCCGAAATAATCGACGTACTGGTTGACCGACGTCGACGGCTCGATGTCGAGTGAGGAGTTCAGCACGAACTGGTTCTCGGTCGATCCCGGCAGCATGCGCGCCTCGTTGTACGACGCGGTCACGTCGCCCTGATACGAGAAGCCGGTCTGGTGCTCGATCCTGAGTCTCTTCATGTGTCGTGCCTCCGCTCGCGGAGGCACAGCCCCGGTCGGTGAACCTGTCGGAGCATCACGAGATCTCCCCGATCCAGCTGGGCTCGGCCTGCGTGGGGAAGAACCGCCCGCGAATGGCTTCGGATGCTTCGCGCGTCACCTTCTGGACGCGGTACATGTGCTCGGGCAGCTCGTCGAGGATCTCGCTCAGCGAGCGGTACTCCAGATCGTTGCGGATCTGCCCGAGCGCCCGCAGCACCGTGTTCGAATGGCCGACGCGGTCGGCGCGCGGATCGATCGCGCTCATGCACCCCTCCGCGCTCTGGATCGAGTAGATGATCGACCGCGGGAAGAGTCGGTCCAACAGCAGGAACTCCGCGGCGTTCCGAGCGCTCGGAATGCCTCGATAGGTGCGCAGGTACGCCTCGTAGGCCCCGCACGAACGGAGGATGGTCGTCCACGACGGACCGGATGCCTGGGTCAGCGACCTCGTCGCCAGCATCCGCGCTGTCATGTCGGTGCGCTCGATGGAGCGTCCGAGGGTGAAGAACTGCCAGGCCTCGTCGCGACTGGTCGACGAGTCCACGACGCCGACCGACAGCGCGCTGCGCTCGCGCACCCACTGGAAGAACGTGTGGACCTTGTCGACCTGCAGCCGGCGCGGCATGCGCGCGTTGGTGGTGTTCAGGGTCTCCCACAGCTCGGTCGAGACGATCTCCCGCGCGCGCCGGGCGTTCTCGCGCGCGGCGCTGAGAGAGTAGCCGATGCTCGACGGATTGCTGCGATCGACGGCGAGCTGCTGCAGGACGTCCTCGCGACCGACGGTGTCGATGTCATCGGACGGGAACGACCCCATGACCGTGAGCAGCGAACGGCACGCGATGTCCTCATCGATCCACGGGTCCTCGAGCAGCAGCTGCAGGTGCACGTCGAGGATGCGGGCGGTGCCGTCGGCGCGCTCGAGGTAGCGTCCGATCCAGAAGAGGGATTCCGCGATGCGGCTCAGCATAACGAGCCTCCGTCCGGTCGCGGCGTTTCGTCTCGCTCGTTCCTCGCTCGCTCAACGACCGGGGCCTCGGTCGTTGAGCGAGCGAAGCGAGACGAAACGTCGTCGGACGAGGCCTGCTGCTGCTGCTCCTGCTGCTCGCGGCTGGAGCGCGGCTTGTCCTGCGGAGAGTGGGTGGGCTGCGACTGCTCGTCGTAGATGATCGGGATCGAGGAGGTGACCGCGGCCTGGTCGGCCACGAGCGCCCCCATGCCGCCGCCCTGGCCGTACTCGACCTGGGTGGGAGCCGAGCCGCCGACGATCCACGTGTCCTTCGACCCGCCGCCCTGGCTGGAGTTGACCACCAGCTGCCCCTCGGGCAGCGCCACCCGGGTGAGCCCGCCCGGCAGCACCCACACGTCGTCGCCGTCGTTCACCGCGAAGGGCCGCAGGTCGGCGTGGCGCGGCCGCATGCCGTCCTCGACGAGCGTGGGGATGGTCGACAGCATCACCACCGGCTGCGCGATCCAGCCTCGCGGGTCGGCGAGCAGGCGCGTGCGGAGCTTCTCGAGTTCGGCGGGAGAAGCATCCGGTCCGACGACGAGTCCCTTGCCGCCGGACCCGTCGACGGGCTTGACCACGAGCTCGTCGAGGCGGTCGAGCACCTCTTCGAGGGCGTTCGGATCCTCGAGCCGCCACGTGTCGACGTTCTTGAGGATGGGCTCTTCGGCCAGGTAGTAGCGGATGAGGTCCGGCACGTAGGTGTAGAGGAGCTTGTCGTCGGCGACGCCGTTGCCGACGGCGTTGGCGATCGTGACGTTGCCCAGGCGCGCCGCGAGCATGAGGCCCGGGGCCCCGAGCATCGAGTCCGCCCGGAACTGCAGCGGGTCGAGGAAGTCGTCGTCGACCCGCCGGTAGATGACGTCCACGCGCTTGGGCCCGCGGGTGGTGCGCATGAACACCTTGCCGCCGATGCAGAGCAGGTCGCGTCCTTCGACGAGCTCGACGCCCATCAGGCGCGCGAGCAGCGTGTGCTCGTAGTACGCGGAGTTGTAGACGCCCGGCGTGAGGACGACGACGTTGGGATCCTCGACCCCGGGAGGAGCGGACGCGCGCAGCGCACCGAGCAGCTTGTTGGGGTAGTCCCCGACGGGACGCACGCGCATCGAGACGAACAGCTCGGGAAGGGTCTGCGCCATCACACGGCGGTTCGAGATGACGTACGAGACGCCGCTCGGGACGCGGACGTTGTCTTCGAGCACGCGCATCTCGCCGTGCTCGTCGCGGATGAGGTCGATGCCCGAGACGTGGATGCGCACGCCGTTGGCGGAGTGAATGCCCGCCGCCTGCCGGTAGAAGTACTGGGACGAGGCGATCAGTCGCGCCGGCAGCACGCCGTCGCGCACGCAGTGCTGGTGACCGTAGGCGTCGTCGAGGAAGGCCTCCAGCGCCTTGACCCGCTGCTTCACACCGGCCTCGACGCGCGACCACTCGTCGTAGGTGATCACCCGCGGCACGGCGTCGAGCGGGAACGGGCGCTCCTCGCCGGCGAAATCGAAGGTCACGCCCTGCGCCAGATAGGAGCTCGCGAGCGAGTCCGTCCGCCCGCGCAGCTCCTCCTGGGTCATCTGCGCGAGAGCCTGGTACAGCTCGCGATACGCCTGCCGGGACTGTGCGGGAGCCCCCGGATGATCGGGGCTGCCGAACATCTCGTCGAACGCCGGCACACCCGACGGCGTCTTGCGTGGCGCCAGCGTGGAGCCGTATCCGTCGAACAGGTCACCCATGGCACACGAGCCTAGTCCCGGGCTTGTTGCGGCAGTGTTTCGCTTGACGCCACCCACGGCTCCCCGGCAGGATGCCGCACCCGCCGTTGCCGGATCGTCATCGTTCGACCGCCCTTCACTCCGCCGGCGGTCGTAGGCTCGCCTCGTGGCGAACGAGCACGCGCCCTCGCGCGACCGATTCCCCGCCCCGGCCACGTGGCTCGCGGGCGTCTCGGCCGCGGTCCTGGGCGCCGGCCTCGGAGAGCTGACCGCGGCATCGGTCGCACCGACCTCGAGCCCGTTCGCGGCCATCGGCGGCGCCCTCATCGACGCTGCCCCGTCGTGGGCGAAGGACCTCGCGATCGCCCTGTTCGGCACCGCGGACAAGATCGCGCTGCTGGTCGGCATCGCCGCGGTGATGCTCGTGGTGGCCGCCGTCGCAGGCTGGCTCGAGGTGCGCCGCCCGCCGTGGGGCGCGGGGATCGTCGCCGCCTTCGGGATGGTCGGCGCGGTCGTCGCCGTGCTCCGCCCGGGCGCGGAGGGGCTGGCGTGGCTGCCCTCCGTCGTCGCGGGCGTCGTCGGCGCTGCGACCCTGTGGCTGCTCGCGCGGCGTCTCCGCGGCCTCGGGCTGCGCCGCCCCGCGCCCGCACGCGAGCGAACTGCAGGGATCCGGGCCACCGCCGCTGCGCGGACAGACGGCTCGTCGCCGGATCCGCGGAGTCCCGTCGCGTCCCCCGCCCGCGCCGAGCAGCGCGGACTCGATCGCCGTGGCTTCTTCGTGTGGTCGGGTGCCGCACTGGCCGCCGGCGTCCTGGTCGCGATCGCCTCGACGGCCCGCCGCGCCGGCTCGGCCGCGGTCGAAGCGGTCCGCGGCGCCCTGCGCCTGCCGAGCCCCACCACCCCGGCGCCGCCGATCCCCGCCGGCGCCGACCTCGGCATCCCGGATCTGGCGCCGGTGGTCACGCCGAACGGCTCGTTCTACCGCATCGACACGGCGCTCGTCGTGCCCGAGATCGATCCGGCCGACTGGTCGCTGCGCATCCACGGCATGGTCGAGCAGGAGGTCACGATCACGTGGGACGAGCTGCTCGCCCTGCCTCTCGCCGAGAGCGACACCACCCTCGCGTGCGTGTCGAACACCGTGGGCGGCCTGCTGATCGGGAACGCGCGGTGGCTCGGCCACCCGATCCGCGAACTGCTCGCCCGCGCACGCCCCACCGAGGATGCGGACATGGTTCTCTCGCGCTCCATCGACGGCTTCACGGCATCCACCCCGCTGGAGGTGCTCACCGACGACCGGCCGGCGATCCTCGCGGTGGGGATGAACGGCGAGCCGCTGCCGCTGGAGCACGGCTTCCCCGTGCGAATGGTCGTGCCGGGGCTCTACGGCTACGTGTCGGCGACGAAGTGGGTGGTCGAGCTCGAGGTCACGCGATTCGACCGCGCGAAGGCGTACTGGTCGACGCGCGGGTGGTCCGAGCGCGGGCCGATCAAGCTGCAGTCGCGTATCGACGTGCCGCGGCGCGGGCGACGATTGCCGCCCGGCGAGACGGTCATCGCGGGCGTGGCGTGGCAGCAGCACGTCGGCATCGACGGCGTCGAGGTGCAGATCGACGACGGTCCGTGGCAGCCGGCGACGCTGGCGACCGCCATCTCGGAAGACACCTGGGTGCAGTGGAGCCTGCCGTGGACGGCCGAGAGCGGCGCGCACGAGATCCGCTGCCGAGCGATCAGCGCGACCGGCGAGGTGCAGACGCCCGACCCCGCGCCGCCCGCACCGAACGGCGCGCAGGGCCTGCACCGCATCCGGATCGACGTGGACTGACCCCTGCCGGTGGACGCATCCGCGCGTCCGCCGCGGGTCTCCCGGTCGCGAGGATCACAACTCCTGCACCCTGCGCGCCGGCCTCGGCGGCGCCCGCGTGTTTCCGCGGCGAGGGTCCGCCGGGACCGCGTGCGGTGCAGGAGTTATGATCCGCAGGCATCGCCCACCGGGGTCCCGAATCCCGTAATCAGCCCGCGAGGACGACCTTCAGCTGCTCGATCGCCCAGTCCAGCTCGGTCGCGCGGATGACGAGCGGCGGCGCCATGCGGATCGTCTGGCCGTGCGTGTCCTTGACCAGCACACCCCGGGCGAGCAGCCGCTCCGCGACCTCGCGCCCCGTGCCGACGGCGGGGTCGATGTCGATCCCGGCCCAGAGCCCCGCGACCCGCACGCCCGTGACGCCGTGCCCGACCAGCTCGGCCAGCCGCGCCTCGAGGTGCTCGCCCAGGGCGGCGGCGCGCGCCTGGATCTCGCCGGTCGCCAGCAGCTCCACGACCTTCAGCCCGACGGCCGCCGCCAGCGGGTTGCCGCCGAAGGTCGAGCCGTGCTCGCCGGGACGGATCACGCCGAGCACGTCGCGATCGGCCACGACGGCCGACAGGGGCAGGATGCCGCCGCCCAGCGCCTTCCCGAGCAGATAGACGTCGGGAACGACCCCTTCGCGGTCGCACGCGAACGTGGTGCCGACCCGGCCGAGTCCGGACTGGATCTCGTCGGCGATCATCAGCACGTTGTGCGCGGTGCAGATCTCGCGCACGGCCGCGAGGTAGCCCTCGGGCGGGACGACCACGCCGGCCTCGCCCTGCACGGGCTCGATGAGCACGGCGGCGGTGTTCTCGTTGATCGCGGCCTCGATGGCGGCGGCGTCTGCGAACGGGACCGAGACGAACCCCGGCGCGAACGGGCCGAAGTCGCTGCGGGCCGAGGGGTCGTCGCTGAAGCCGACGATGGTGGTGGTGCGGCCGTGGAAGTTGCCGTTCGCCACGACGACGGTCGCGGCATCGGGTGCGATGCCCTTCACCCGGTAGCCCCACGCGCGCGCGACCTTGATGCCGGTCTCGACCGCCTCGGCGCCGGTGTTCATCGGCAGCACGAGCTCCTTGCCGCACAGGTCGGCCAGCGCCGTGGCGAAGGCCCCGAGCCGGTCGTTGTGGAACGCGCGGCTGGTGAGGGTGAGGCGCCCGAGCTGTTCCTGCGCCGCCGCGACGAGGGCCGGATGCCGGTGCCCGAAGTTCACGGCCGAGTACGCCGCCAGCAGATCGAGGTACCGCTTGCCCTCGACGTCGGTGACCCACGCGCCCTCGCCCTGCGCGAGCACGACGGGCAGGGGACGGTAGTTCTGGGCGACGTGGGTCTCTTCGGCGCTGATGATGCGCATCGTGCCGGTGTCGAGCGTCGGGGAGTGCGAGGGGGTCATCGGGCGCGGCTCCTTCAGCGGCGCAGCTCCAGGGTGCAGCATTTGATGCCGCCGCCGCCCAGGAGGAGTTCGGACAGGTCGATGAGGATCGGGTTGTACCCGCGCTCGCGCAGCTGCGCCTCGAAGCCGGTGGCGCGGGGCGAGATGACGACGTTCAGCCCGTCGCTGGCGGAGTTCAGGCCGAACACGGCGCCGTCGGCGTCCGAGACGCGGATCGCGTCGGGGTAGCGCTCGGCGAGGATCGCCTGACTGCGTTCGTCGAACGCGTGCTCGAGGTAGGCGATGTTGGCCCGCTCTGCCCCGCCCGGGCCCTCGACGGGGTCGAGCACCGACAGCGCGGTGTCGAGGTGGTAGAAGCGCGGGTCGATGAGGTTCAGCGACACGACCTCCTTGCCGAAGACGGCGCCGAGCTCGCGGTGGCTGTCGCCGGTGGAGCGGAAGCCGGTGCCGGCGAGGATGGTGTCGCCGACGAGCAGGAAGTCGCCTTCGCCCTCGTTGACCTCGGCGGGGTCGGCGACGTCGAATCCGGCGTCGCGGAACCAGTCCATGAACGCGGGCCCCTCGGGTGCGCGCTCGGCGAAGCGGAACTTCGCGCCGTACGCGACTCCGTCGATCACGAAGCCGCCGTTGGCGGTGTAGACCATGTCGGGGAGTCCGGCGATCGGGTCGATCAGGTGCACGTCGTGCCCCAGGGCGACGTAGGTGTCGTACAGCGTCTGCCACTGGGCGACGGCCTTGGCGGTGTCGGTCGGGTTGGCCGGCTCCATCCACGGGTTGATGGTGTAGCTGACCGTGAAGTGGTCGGGGCGGCACATCAGGTACGACCGGTGCTGCTGGATGCGGCCGGCGGCCGCGGCCTCCAGCTGGTGCTCACCGGTGATGTGGACATCCGCCGTGGTGTTCTGCGTGGACACTGTGCTCCTTCACGAAGGGTGGCGGACGCTGTCCTCGAGGCCCGCCGGCCCCCCTGCACGTGGCGGTGCCGCCACGGCGTGGAAGGAACGACTCGGGCACGCCGGCATCCATTCTCGCATGCCGGATCGGGCGGGCCGCCGGGCGCCTTCAGTCGCGGGTGACGACGACCTTGCCGACGGTGCGCCCGGCGTCCACCGCGGCGAGCGCCTCGCCCGCGCGCGTCAGCGGGAAGGTGGCGGCGATCACAGGCGTGAGCCGTCCGGCGGCGGCCAGGTCGAGCAGCCCCGCGGTGACGTCGGCCTTCGTGGATGCCGTGACGGGGCGGAACCGGCGACCGCCGCGCCGGGCGAACATCGACCGGAGGATCCGCGGGATGGGCCCGAGCACGCGCCCGCCCTCGCCTCCCACGAGTCCGACGGCGCCGCCGGCGCGCAGTCGCTCGCGCAGCACGGCAAGAGGCGTTTCGCCGGCGATGTCGACGACGGCGTCGAAGTGGTCGGCGGGCAGGTCGGCGACCGCGACCGCGCGGTAGTCGAATGTGCGCGCCGCGCCGAGGCCGCGGAGCACCTCTTCGGCGCGGGCGCCGCACGTGGCCCACACCTCGGCCCCCCGATCGGCGGCCAGCTGCACGGTGAGCGTGCCCACGCCGCCGCCGGCTCCGACCACGAGCACGCGGGAGCCCGCCGCGACCTCGCACGCGTCGAGCACCGTGACCGCGGTGTTGCCCGCCACCGGCAGCGCGGCCGCGGTGACCGGGTCGACCGCGTCGGGGAGGAGCGAAAGACGGGATGCCGGAACGGCCACGTACTCGGCGAGGGTGTCGCGCCATCCCGCGACGACCCGCTGGCCGGGTGCGAAACCGTCGACTCCGTCCCCCCGCGCCACGATCGTGCCCACGAGGTCGATCCCGCGCCCGCGCACCCGCGGCCGGCGGAGCCCGAAGAACAGGCGCACGAGCCGTGGGTCGCCTCGCATGATGTGGACGTCGCCGGAGTTGATCGAGGCGGCGGTGAATCGTACGAGCACCTCGTCGCGACGCGGCGTCGGCACGGGCACGGTCTCGGCCGCCATGGCGTCGGGGCCGCCGTAGCGGGACTGCCGCCAGGCGATCATCGTCGCGGGCAGCGCCGCCTCGGCGGCGGCGGGCGAAGGAGTGTCGTTCGCGTTCATGAGTGGTCCTTCGGGTACTGGAAGAGGTCGTCGATCGGGCGATCGAAGACGCGGGAGATCTGGAACGCCAGTTCGAGCGACGGAGAGTATCGCCCCTGTTCGATGGCGATGAGGGTCTGGCGCGTGACGCCTACGCGCCCGGCGAGTTCGGCCTGCGTGAGCCCGGCGTCCTCGCGCACCGCACGGATGCTGTTGGTGACCCTGGTGGGCTTGACCATCACGCGAGTCCTCGTCGGTAGGCGATGACACTGGCGACGCCGCCGACGATCGCCGAGACGGCGAAGCCGTAGAACATGGTGTGGGCGATCCAGAACCAGTGGGCCTGCAGCGCGCACAGCACGATGACTCCGAGGCCGGCCAGCACCAGGAACGCCTGCCCGACGCGGTTCGACATCCGCGCGATGTCACGGTCGCGCTGATCGCTCGCATTCGTCCCGTCCGGATCGCGCATGCCCGCCACGATGCCCCACACGGTGCTGACGACGATCGACACCACGATGCTCAGTCCGATGGTCCACAGCATCGGCGCCACCCAGTCCACCTGCGTCGGATCACCGCCGATCGCCCGGGGCAGGACGAGCACGGTGTAGATCGCCACGCCGACCACCGACACGATCAGGCCCGCCCAGACGTTGCGCTCTTCGTAGACCATGGCAGCTCCGATGTCTAGAATCTTTGACATTCGGAGAGTACGCCGGTCGCGGCATCCGTGTCAATAATTCTTTACACCCGGATGCCGCTCCCGGCCCGGCCGCCGTCGTCCGGCCCTCGTCAGATGACCTCGGCGCTCCAGGGATCGGGGTTGCCGAAGCGGTGGGCGGTGATCGTGACGGACTGCTCGCGCAGGAACGGAAGCAGCTCCAGGCGCCCGGCGGTCGTGACCTCGTTGTCGTACACGGCGAAGTCCGGATCGCCCTCGAGCGCGGCCGACACCGCAAGGCTCAGCGTCGCGACCGCCGCGGCGGAGCCGACCAGCCGCGCGCGCGGCGGGCGCGGGTCGGCGACCTGCATCCGCTCGATCCACTGCTCGTCCGACTCGACGTGCACGGTGATCTCGCTCTCGCCGAGCGCCCGTCGCACGGCCGCGGGAAGCCCCACCGGGGCGCTCACGGTGATCGCCGTACCGGCGCGGACGCCGGCGACCACCACACGCAGCAGCGCCTGCCACGTCGCGTCGCCCGTGGCTCTCACGGCGACCTGGGGCACGGGCCGGTAGCGGAAGAGGTTGCGCTCCACCCCCAGCCGCGAGACGTCTTTGACCTGTCCGAACTCACGGTTCCACGCCAGCGCGTCAGACAAGGCGCCGCGTCGCAGCCACTCGAAGGACTCGTAGTCCAGCGACGGCTGAGCCGCTTCGATGACGTTCGTGATGCGCGAGTCGAGCCCCCGCAGGTGCAGCGTCGACGACGTGGCTCCGCCCGCGCTGGCGCGCCACGACCCGAGGCCGACGAGGTAGTTCGGACCGCCGGCCTTGGCCCCCGGACCCACCGACGAGCGTTTCCATCCTCCGAACGGCTGCCGCTGCACGATGGCGCCGGTGATGCCGCGATTGACATAGAGGTTGCCCGCCTGCACCTCGTCGAGCCACAGCGCGAGATCGGTCGGGTCCTGCGTGTGCAGGCCGGCGGTCAGGCCGTAGGCGACGGCGTTCTGCAGCTCGATGGCGTGCCGCAGCGAGTGCGCGTGCATGATCCCCAGGACGGGCCCGAAGAACTCCTCCAGGTGCATGCGCGAGCCGGGCTGCACTCCGGTGCGGATGCCTGGCGTCCACAGTCGGCCTTCCCACACCGGATCGGTGTCGAGCTCGCGCGGCTCGACGAGCCACTGCTCGCCCTCGTCGAGGGTCGTGAGCGCCCAGCGCAGCTTCCCCTGCGGCGGCTCGATGACCGGCCCCACCTCGGCCAGGGGGTCGGTGGGCGGCCCGACGCGCAGGGACCGCACGGCGTCGACGAGCTGCCTCGTGAACCGCCGGGAGCGCGAGACCGGTCCGACGAGGATCGCGAGGGACGCGGCGGAGCACTTCTGACCCGCGTGGCCGAACGCGCTCTTCACGAGGTCGGATGCCGCCAGATCGAGGTCTGCCGACGGCATGACCACGATGGCGTTCTTGCCGCTGGTCTCGGCGAGCAGGTCGAGCTCGGGTCGCCACGAGCGGAAGAGGGCGGCGGTGTCCCACGAACCCGTGAGGATCACCCGGTCGACGTCGGGATGCGACACCAGCTGCCGGCCGAGGTCGCCCTCATCGACGTCCACGAGGGCGAGCACCGCTCGGGGCACCCCCGCCTCCCACAGCGCCTCCGCGATCGCCGCCGCGCAGCGTCGCGCCTGCGGCGCGGGTTTGAACAGCACCGCGGATCCCGCCGCGAGGGCTGCGAGGACCCCGCCGGCGGGGATGGCCAGCGGGAAGTTCCACGGCGGCGTGACCAGGGTCAGCGCATCGGGCACGAAGACGGCGCCGCTCACGCGGTCGAGTTCGCGCGCGGTCGCCGCGTAGTAGTGGGCGAAATCGACGGCCTCGCTGACCTCGACGTCCGCCTCGCCGAAGACCTTGCCGGTCTCGGACGCCGC
This sequence comes from Microbacterium sp. ARD31, assembly GCF_031844425.1. Classification (NCBI taxonomy): domain Bacteria; kingdom Bacillati; phylum Actinomycetota; class Actinomycetes; order Micrococcales; family Microbacteriaceae; genus Microbacterium; species Microbacterium sp. ARD31. The sequence continues at coordinate 105,456 of NZ_JAUZVE010000005.1, read as the reverse complement.
GACCTCGATCAGCCGGCCGCGCCGGGCTTCGAGCGCCCGGCCGGCGGCGTGCAGGATCTCGGCGCGCTCCGCAGCCGGCCGCTGACCCCAGCGGACCCCGGCGTCCTTGGTGCGGGTGATGACGCGTTCGAGCGCGTCGGCGTCGGCGACCCGGGCCGCGGCGATGGCGACCTCGCCCGCCGTCGAATCCGCCACCCGTGCGAGCACATCCCGAGCCCAGGCCCGCGTGGAAGGCAGCGCCGGGTCGGAGTCCGTCGCCGCGGTGAAGCCGGGTGCGCCGAGCGAGGTCGACGCGGACTCGCGCGGTGCGAACACCGCCGTCTCGACATACGGCTGCCCGCCGAAGAACTGCTCCTGGACCGACGGCTCCAGCGGTGCGGTCTCGCCGGGGTCGGCCGAGGACGAGCGTGCGATGCCGAGCACCGCGCGGGTGAGACCGGCATCGTCGTCGTCGCCGTCTGCGACACGGATGCCGGGGCCGGCGGTCGCGGCATCCGCCCGCGCATCGCGGTGCTGGACTCGACGCGCCCCGAGGGGCAGCGCGGGATCGTCGGCGCGCGCGAGCGACGCCGCGAAGCGGTCGCGCTCGCGCTCGAACAGGGCGGGATCGTCGGCGAGGTCGAACGCGGCCGAGAGGAAGTTCTCGCTCGAAGCGTTCTCCTCGAGCCGTCGCACCAGGTAGCTGATGGCGACGTCGAACTCGTCGGGACGCACCACCGGCACGTACAGCAGCACCGGACCGACCTCGTCGGCCACGGCCTCGACCTGTCCCTGTGCCATGCCGAGCAGCATCTCGAACTCGATGTCATCGGTGACACCGCGCTCGTTCGCGAGCAGCCACGCGTAGGCGATGTCGAAGAGATTGTGCCCGGCGACGCCGATCCGCACCGCGCCCGTGCGGACGGGGTCGAGCGCGAAGCGCAGGCACCGCACGTAGTTCGCGTCGGTGTCGAGCTTGGAGTCGTAGGTGGCGAGCGTCCAGCCGTGCATGCGGGCGTCCACGCGCTCCATCGCCAGGTTCGCCCCCTTGACGAGGCGGATCTTGATGCGCGCGCCGCCGCTGTCGACCCGCTCCTGCGCCCATGCCGTCAGGCGCTCGAGCGCCGGCAGTGCGTCGGGCAGGTAGGCCTGCAGCACGATGCCGGCTTCGAGCCCGGCCAGTCGCGGGTCCTCGAGCAGGCGCATGACGACGGCCATGGTCAGGTCGAGGTCGCGGTACTCCTCCATGTCGAGGTTGATGAAGGTGCTGTCGGCGACGGCGGTGAGGTACAGCGGGCGGAGCCGCTCGACGACGCGCTCGACCGTCTCGTCGAACGCCCACATCGACAGATGGCTCATGATCGCCGACACCTTGACCGACACGTAGTCCACGTCCGGGCGTCGGATGAGCTCGTGGATGCCGTGCAGGCGGCGTCGAGCCTCGTCTTCGCCGAGCACGGCCTCGCCGAGCAGGTTCAGATTGAGCCGCGCTCCCGCAGCGCGGAGCTGCTCGATCGCAGGCCCCAGCTTGTCGGGACGCGCGTCGACGACGAGGTGCCCGACCATCTCGCGCAGCACCCGCCGCGCGATCGGCACCACGGGCGTCGGCAGGACGGGGGCCAGCGCACCGCCCACCCGCACCGCGCCGCGCAGGTACCACGGCAGGAACTCAGGAACGATGGGCGCGACATCGTGCAACCGGGATGCCGCCGCCCACAGGCTCTCGGGCCGCATCACGCCGTCGACGAAACCCATCGTGAAGGGCAGTCCGCGGGGATCCTTCAGCACCCCCGCCAACCGCGCCGCAGCGGGATCCACGTCTGCTTCCGCAGCCTCGGCGACCCACCGTTCGGCCAGCGCGATCGCGGCGTCCGCGAGAGGCCGGGACTCGGGCTCGACGGACTCGGACGGAAACTCACTCATCGGCACGTCTCCAGACTGCACCTCGATGTCGCTCACGACACCAGGTTGCGGCATGCGGATCCGCGCGCCGCGCGCGCCGCGCCGGTCGTCGCCCTCGCCGATGGATGCCGCGCGTCAGACGTCCTCGGAACGCGGCCGACGCGTCGTGTCGTACCGGTCGTCGTCGCCGTGGGGGCGGTCGTGCGCTTCACCCGCCGTCTGGTCGTGGGCGGCGCCGACCGGACGGTCGTTCTCGCCGACCGAGCGGTCGTGGGCCTCCCTGACCGGGCGGTCGGGGGCTTCCTCGACCGGGCGGTCGTGCGCTTGGCCGACCGGGCGGTCGTCGTCGTGCACGCGCGGGTCGAGTTCGTCGGCCTTCCGCATCCGCTCGGCCTGCTCTGCGCGCAGGCGGTCGGCCTCGGCCTGATGGTCGCCGGCCTGCTCAGCCACCCGGCGCGCGTCGACCTCGGCCTGCGCGGCCTGGGCGCGGGCGTTCTCGGCGGCCGCTGTGGCGGCCGCCGCCTCGGCACGCGCCTTCGCGACGCCGGCCTCCTTCTCCTGAGCCGCGAGATCGGTCTCGCGCGCCTGAGCACGAAGCTCCTCCGCCTTGTCGACCCGGGCCTGCTCACGGCGGCGGTCACGGCCTCGCGCCGTGAAGACCAAGATCCCCACGACGATGGCGGCCACGACGACGACCCCGACGATGATCCAGATCAGTGTGGAAGTGTCCATGTCGCGCTCCCTCGGTCATGGCCGCTCCCTCGCGGCCGCGTTGCCGTCACCTCACCATCCCGGGCCTGTCCCGGCAATGGTCTTGCGCGGCAGGCCGATCTCCGATACCCGCGCGTATTCCGCTTTTCTCCACCGCGTGCATAGGATTGTTTCTCCCTGGGCGTGTGCAATCCGCCCTTCGAGCACCCCTTGAGGAGGTGCCATGACCGATCTCCCCACCGTTTCCTACGACGAAGGACGCACCCGCGACGCCGCAGAGCTGCGCCGTCTGCAGGAATGCGCGACCGAGGAGCTGCGGCTCATCGGCCGCATCCAGTCCCACGGCATTCTCTTCGCTGTGGACGAATTCACCGGCACCGTCGTGGCGGCCAGCGCCAACGCCGAGCAGTGGCTCGGCTCGCCCCTGACCGATGTCGGCAGCGAGATGCTGACCTGGGCGATGAACCACGGTGTGGCGGTGGACCCCGTAAGAGCCGAGCTCGACGGCACGGCGTACGACGTGATCGCCCACCGCGGAACAGCGCCGCTCGTGCTCGAACTGGAGCCGGTGATTCCCGACCTCGAGTACGTCCGCACCGGAGTCGTCACGGCGATCCAGCGCCTTGCGCACATCACCGATCCCGACGAGCTGCGCATCCAGGCCGCTCGCGAGATCAAGGCGATCACCGGCTTCGACCGGGTCATGTGCTACGAGTTCCACGAGGACGGGCACGGCCAGATCGTCGCGGACGAGCGCGAACCCGACATGGAGTCGTACTTCGGGCTGCACTTCCCCGCGTCCGACATCCCACCGCAGGCGCGCATGCTCTATCTCGAGAAGCGCTCACGCGCGATCGTCGACACCGAGGATCCCGGCCTCGGCATCCGGACGCTGCTGCCGGAGTCCCAGCCGATCGACCTCGGCATGACCGAGCTGCGCGCGGTGTCGCCGCATCACCTCCAGTTCATGCGCAACATGGGTCAGGCCTCCACTGTCTCCTTCGCGGTCGTCGCCGAAGGGCGCCTGGTCGGCATGTTCACGTGCGCTCACCGCACGCAGCGCCGCCTTCCCGTGCTGCTGCGTCGCGCGCTGGAGGTGCTCGCCACGCAGGTCGGCACGCAGCTGATCTCGGCCCGGCAGATCCAGGCGCTGCGGCGCCAGCTCGAAGCCCGCGAGCGACGCGCGGCGGTCGTCGCCCCGTTGTACGGACGGGCCGACATCGCCGACGCGCTCATCCGCGGCCGCCGCACCGTCCTGGACGTCGTACCCGCGGACGGCGTGTACCTGCGCGTCGACGGGGTGGTCAGCACGATGGGCGTCGTGCCCGCTCCCGAGCGCCTGGACCCCGTCATCGACGACCTCGGGCCCTCGGGCTTCGTGTCGGACGCCCTGCCGATCGAACGTCCCGAGCTCGCCGTCGAGATCACGGGCGTCGCGGGCCTGCTGATCGTTCCCCTGTCGGACGACGGGGACCGACTGGTCTTCGTCCGCGGCGAGGCGGCGCGGGAAGTGCAATGGCTCGGCGACCAGTCCGCCGCCAATCGCGACACCCCCCTCTCACCGCGCCGTTCGTTCTCGGCATGGGTCGAAAGCGTGACCGGCCGGAGCCTTCCGTGGGGCGAGTACGCCCAGGACGCCTTCGACCTCGGCGCCGACATCCGCACCGCGCTGCTCTCGCGAGCGCAGGCGGAACTCGCCGAGCTCGCCCTGCACGACGCGCTGACGGGCCTGCACAACCGCCGGTTCCTCGACGAGCGTCTGAGCCAGGTTCTCGCAGAGGGCGCCCGGCAGGTGTCGGTCGTCTTCCTCGATCTCGACAACTTCAAGGCGGTCAACGACACCCACGGGCACGAACTGGGCGATGCCGTCCTGTCCACGGTGGGCAGGCGTCTGCTCGGAGCGGCGCGCTCGACCGACATCGTGGCGCGCCTGGGCGGTGACGAGTTCGTCGTGATCTGCCTGGATGTGCACGAAGAAGAGGCGTCGCTGATCGCGCAGCGCGCCGTCGACGCGCTGCGCGAGCCGATCAAGGTCGGCGATGTCATCGTCGAGATCGGCGCGTCGGCCGGCATCGCCACCGAGGACGGCCGATCCACGGCGGCGCAACTCCTGGGTGCCGCGGATGCGGCGATGTACCGCGCCAAGCGCGCGGGACGCGGCCGGGTGTCGCGCTGAGGCAGCGCTCACACGGCGAACGCGGCGGGTGACCTCAGCGTGCGGCCGGTTCGGGCTCGGGAAGGATCCGCAGCCCGCCCGGAGAGTTGGCGATGTCCACCAGCTCCTGCAGCCACACCCGGTTGATCTCGGGCATCGGCGCGTCGTACGCGAAGCGAACCGTCGACGCCGGCGAGATCCACAGCGCCTGTCGCAGGCCCGTCTTCTCGTCGGTGATCGCGAAAGAGAGGCTCTCGTGGCGCCGGAGCTTGGCGACGATGACCAGTTCGAGGTGAGCCAGCGTGCGATCGTCGATCGGGAAGTCGACGGCAGGCGACCCGTAATGCAGAGTACCCATCGAGAGAATCCTATGATGCCCGGTGGCGGTCGCCCGCCGCGGGTAGGCTGACGGGATGGCAAAAGTGAACCGACTCACCGTCGACGGACGCGACTACTTCCTTCCCGACCCCGTGACGGAGCTGAAGAAGCAGATCCTCGAGGCCATCAAGGACGGTGGCGGCTACGTCACGATTCCGCCGCTGCGCGGAGGGCCCGGCATCGACATCCTCTTCTCGCCGGGCATGCCCGTGACCTGGTCGCAGTTCGACGTGGGAAGCGGTGAGGCACCCGCCGGCGCAGGTGACCACGCGGCCGATGACGACCCCACGATCGTCGACGACTACCCCGAGATCTAACCCGCGGCGCTCAGCAGACGGCCTAGGCGATCGGCTGACATCGGCGCGCCGAGCAGGAATCCCTGGCCACGATCGCAGCCGAGTCGCCGTGCTCGTTCGAAATCGTCCATCGTCTCGATGCCCTCGGCCACGACACGCCAGCCGTAGCGCTTGGCGAAGGCGACGACGCCCGCGATCGCGTCCTCCGACGCGGTATCGCGGCGCTGCGTGAGGGACCGGTCGATCTTGATCTCGTCGATCGGCAGCTGATCGAGCATCGCCATCGTGGTGTCACCGCCGCCGAAGTCGTCGAGCGAGACGCCGACGCCTGCGGAACGCAGCACCGGCAGGATCTCCACGACCGTCGGCAGCAGCTGCGGTGACGGGGTCTCGGTGACCTCGACGGTCAGAGTGCCCGGCCGCAGCCCGGTCTGGTCGGCACGTTCCACCACGACGCTCGCGAAGCTGGGCGAGACGTGCGTCGGCGATACGTTCACCGACAAGGACAGATCGTGCCCCTCGCGCTGCCATTCGGCGACTTGGGCGGCCGCCGCCGACAGCACGACGTCGTCGATGTCGCTGACGATGTTCTCGCTCTCGGCGAGGGGGATGAACAGGTCGGGGCCGATCGCCCCGTGCACGGCGTGGTCCCACCGGCACAGCGCCTCCACAGCCACGGGGCCATGGTCGCGGGGGTCGGTGGATAGGTCGAACAGCGGCTGATAGGCCACTGTCAGCAGGCCCGAGGACACAGCGAGACGCAGGTCGTCGGCGAGCGTGGGGAAGCCAGTCATGCGCTCCACGATCCGCTCCCTAGCACTTGTCTGCAACACCCGACAGAGATTTTCGAAGTGTGTATACTTCGCACCCGACTTCCGTCGCCGGTACGGGCCATGGCCACTAGGGTGGAACCGATGGGCACGCTCACATACGACTCCAAGGTCACCGTCTCGTTCGACGACCGTATTCTCGCGCACCTGCAGGTGGTGATCTGGTCGAAGCTGCGACGCGGGGAGCAGTTCGCTTTCACGTGGACAGATCCTATGCGAAGCGGACTGGGCCGGACGTCCGTGTGGCTGAGCCCCAACATCTCGGTGGTGTTCGAGTACTTCGGCGGCCGTCAGCCGCGGCTGAATCCGGCCTGGCTCGAGGCGCTGACCAAGGCCGCCAACTCGCCGAACGGACTCACCCTCGTTCCCGAGCCGGACGACCCCGCCGCACCGCGGTAGCCTCGCCCTGCGTCCCGGTCGTCAGTTCCACACGCTGGGTGCGGCATCCCGCGTCGACGGCAGTGCGGAGGCGACCGCCCAGTCGTGCACCCACGGCTCGACGTCGGGAAGGTTGTCGGGACGCCCCATCGCGGCGAACAGCTCTTCGTGTCGCAGTGTGCCACCCGAGCGCTTGAGCATGCGGGCCCGCACGATCGCGCGCGCGTAGACCTCGCCGTGGACCACGGCCCGGTGCTCGACGTAGAGCGCGCGGTCGTCGTGGCCCAGGAACCGGGACTCGACCTCGAACCGCTGCCACAGCTCCAGGGACTTGCGGAAGGTCACCGTCTCGCTCGAGACCACGGCGTACCAGCCGTTGTCGCGCATGGTCCTCAGGAAGCCGGTGCGCGTCAGCAGATCCCACCGGCCCAGGTCGAACAGCGACAGGTATCGGCCGTTGTTCATGTGCATCAGCATGTCGATGTCGGTCGGCAGCGTCGTCACCCGAACGCGCCCGACCGTCTCGGGCGGCGCCGTGCCGTGTCGGCGCACCGAGAGGCGCGCGCGGAAGATCACGAGGAGGGTCCGCCAGAGCACGTTCACGAGGAGCGATCGTAGTGTTCCATGACGAATGCACCCACACGGTTGTGCGATTCCCACAGTGCGGTCCGGCATCCGGTCGGCGGTCCTTCGGCGGCATCCGCTCGATTTCCCGTCCCGGCGGGGTCCGCGTAGAGTCTGGCCATGGAAGCCGAACTCCAGACCGACATCGTCGTCCGTCCGGTGCGCGACGTGGATGCCGAGGCCCTCGGCCGCGTGCACGCCACGTGCTGGCACGAGACGTACGACCACCTCATCAGCAAGGCCGCGCTCGAGAAGGTCTCTCCCAAGCGTCTCGCCGAGCTGTGGACCCACTGGGCGGTGCAGGGCCCGGACTTCAAGATGTTCGCCGCCCTCGTCGAGGGTGAGATCGTCGGCTTCGCCGGCTCAGGCCCCGCGCGCGACAAGGATGCACCGCGCAATCGCGAGCTGTACTTCATCTACCTGCTCGACCAGTTCCACGGCACCGGCATCGGACAGCGCCTGTTCGACGCGGTGGCCGGGCCCGACGAACCCCTGTACCTGTGGGTCGCCGACGACAACCCGCGCGCGCACCGGTTCTACGCGCGCAACGGCTTCGGCCTCGACGGCGCCACGCACACGGAGCCCTTCCTCGGTGAGACCCTCACCGAGGTCCGCTTCGTCCGCTGAGCCGTCTTCGATCGTCCGTGCTGCAGGTCTGGGCCCTTCCGGGGATCGGCGAGATCGCCGCGGGCGATGACCTGGTGGCGGTGATCGCCGACGCGACGACGGCGCAGGCTGCGGCATCCGCGGATCTCGCCCTGCGCGACGGCGACATCGTGGTGGTCACCTCGAAGATCGTGTCGAAGGCCGAAGGCCGGATGCTGCGCGCCGACGACCGCGAAGACGCGATCACCGCCGAGACCGTGCGCCTCGTCGCGGCGCGCACCGGCCCGACCGGGCACGTCACGCGGATCGTCGAGAACCGCCTGGGCATCGTGTCGGCCGCCGCGGGTGTCGATGCGTCGAACACCCCCGACGGCACGATCCTGCTGCTGCCGGTCGACCCCGACGCGTCGGCGCGGGCTCTCGCGTCGGGTCTGCGGGACCGCTTCGGGGTGTCGGTGGGCGTTCTGATCACCGACACGCTCGGTCGTGCCTGGCGCGAGGGGCAGACCGACCACGCGATCGGGGCCGCCGGCGTGCACGTCTTCGAGGATCTGCGCGGTCAGACCGACGCCGAGGGCCGGCCGCTCATGGTCACGATGCCGTGCGTGGCCGATGAGCTGGCGGGGGCGGCCGACCTCGTGAAAGGGAAGGCCGCGCGACTGCCCGTCGCCGTCGTCCGCGGTCGCGGCGACCTCGTGGGGGTGCTCGACCTTCCCGGCGCCCGCTCGATCGTCCGTCCGCTCGAGCGCGACATGTTCCGGGTCGGCGCGGATGAGGCCTACGCGGCGGGTTTCGAAGCCGGCACCGCCGCCGCCCGCGCAGCCGCCGCCGCACCGGCATCCTGACCCCTCGCGGCTCGCGCGCGGACGGTGTGTGTCAGTTGCGCGGGGGACGCGTGCGCACGAGCCCCCGCCGTGCGTGAATCCCCCGCACGGGAGGGGCGCGTGCGCACGCGACCCCGGGTTGGGCCGGTCGCGCGGAACGGCGGTGGTCACACTCGCGCCGGGGACGCGTGCGCACGAGCCCCCGCCGTGCGTGAATCCCCCGCACGGGAGGGGCGCGTGCGCACGCGGCCCCGGGTTGGGCTGGCGCCGTGGGGTCAGTCGGCGCGGAGGACGGCCTGACCGGCGGAGACCTGCACGGCGATCGTGCTGGCGGCGCCCGAGGTCGAGCCCACCCGGTCGTCGAACGAGCCCGCGGACACGTCGGAGGTGATGTCGTACTCGCCGTCGGGGACGGTCAGGCGCAGGCCGCCGGCGCTGACGTCGACGTCGACCGTGCGCGGCTGGTCGCCCGTGAGCACCCCGTCGAGCGAGCCCGCGCTCACCGACAGCGTGGCCTCGTTCACGTCGGCGAGGTCGAACTCGCCGCGGCCGGCAGACACCTCGGCGCCGAAGGTGTCTGCGGTGCCCGAGACCTGCATGCGACCGGCGCCCAGCTGAACCTGCAGGTCGCCGAACCCGCCGTCCACGACCGCGTCGCCGGCGGCGACGTCGATGACGGCGTCGGTTCCGTCGAGGCCCTCGGGCAGCCGCAGCACGGCGTCGCCCTGCTGCATCCAGCCCATCCCCCACATCCACCGGGGCGAGGCGACCACGAGGCGGTCGCCGTCGCGGTCGAAGGTCCAGCGATCCGCACCGAAGGCGGAGGTCACGGTCAGCTCGGCCTCGTCGATGTCGGCGAATTCGACGCGCAGCGATCCGGCGGCCAGTTCGACGTCGACCTCGTCGACACCCGACACCGCGATGGTTCGACCCGATGTCTGGGTGGATGCCGCACCCACAGTGGCGAAGATCGTGCTGGCGATGGTGCCCAGAACGATGATCCCGCCGAGGACGATGGTCAGGATGGCGATGACCTTCGCCGCGCCCCCGGGTTTGTGCGACGGCGCATCGGAGGACGGTGCGGGCTCGGGGGCGGGCGGGGCCGGCGGTGGCGTGAGGACGGTGCTCATGAGGGGTCTCCTGTTCGGGTGGTGCCGCCGTGTGCGATGTGCGCGAGCGCGGCGAGGACGCGGCGGTTGCCGGAGTCGTCCTGTTCGAGATCGAGCTTCTGGAAGACGGCGGTGATGTGCTTCTCGACGCTGCCCTCGCTGACGTGCAGGGCTCGGGCGATGGCCTGGTTGGACTTGCCCTCGGCGATCAGGGCGAGGACGGTGGATTCGCGATCGGTGAGGCGCTGCATGCGCTCGTCGCGGGTGCGGCGGCTCAGCAGCTGCGCCACGACTTCGGGGTCGAACACGGTCGAACCCGCCGCGATCTGCTCGAGGGTGTCGAGGAAGTCGGCGACGTCGGCGACGCGGTCCTTGAGCAGGTAGCCCAGCGCCCCGCCTCGCCCGGCGATGAGATCGCTGGCGTAGCGTTCCTCGACGTACTGCGACAGGACCAGGACCGGGAGGTCTGGCCGCGCCGCCCGCAGCCGCACCGCGGCGCGGATGCCCTCGTCGGTGCGGGTCGGCGGCAGCCGGACGTCGAGGATGCACAGGTCGGGCTCCTCGCGGGCGACGGACTCGTCGAGGTCGGTCACGTCCGGCAGCGCCGCGACGACGGTGTGGCCTGCGTCCTCGAGAAGGCGCACGAGTCCTTCGCGCAGGAGGACGGAGTCCTCGCAGATCAGAACGCGCACGGGATGCTCACCTCCACCGTGGTCGGGCCGCCGGCCGGGCTGTCGAGGCGGAATGTGCCCCCGGCACCGAGGACGCGGTTGGCGATGCCGTCGAGTCCGCCGCCGGGCACGACGGTCGCGCCGCCCAGCCCGTTGTCCTCGACCCTGGCCCACAGCATCCCGCCCTCGCGCTGTCTCACCAGGACGCGACATTCCGCGGCGCGGGAGTGCTTCGCGGCGTTGGTGAGGGATTCGGCGATCACGAAGTACACGGCCGCCTCGACCTCGGGGCTGCAGCGCTCGTTGATGCGGACATCGAGCGACACCGGGATGTGCGAGCGTGACGCGAGCGCCGACAGCGCGGCATCCAGGCCACGGTCGTCGAGGACGGAGGTGTGGATCCCCCGCGCCAGCTGCCGCAGCTCGGTGATGGCGGCCTTGGTCGAGGTGTGCGCCTCGTCGATGAGCGCCTTCGCCGCGGCAGGATCGGTGTCGATCTTCTGCTGGGCGAGTCCGAGAGTCATGCCGACCGACACCAGCCGCGGCTGGACGCCGTCGTGCAGGTCTCGTTCGATGCGCGTGCGCTCGACGTCGGCGGCGCGAACGGCTCCGGCGCGCTGAGCGTGCGAGGTGCGGGCCTGTTCGGCCAGCTGCGCCTCTCGGGACGGCACGAGGATCGCCCGCACGAGCACGCCGTGCAGCAGCGCCAGCCCGATGACGGCGGCGGCGGCCAGCAGGCTGGCGAGGATGCCGAGGGGGACGGCGAGGGCGAGGGGCACGTCGAACCAGGTGCGGTCGAGGCGGATGCTGTCCTGCCCGGCGGCGTAGAGCGGGGCGAAGGCGACGGCGATCCCCGAGACGAAGACGCCGATGCCGATCAGCACGAGCCAGCCGAGCACCGTCGCGATGGCCGCGCTGGCGACGCCGCGCCACATCGTCGGGTCGATGAACTGCAGCCAGAGGCTCCGCAGCCAGCCGCCGAATCCGGGCCGACCGCTGGAGCGGAGGCGCCGAGGCGGCAGGCCGAAGCCGTAGAGCCCGTCCACACGCGCCGCCTCGAGCCAGCCGACGGCGAACAGCGCGTACACGAGGCCGACGAGCAGCAGCAGGCCGACGCCGAGCACCGGGACGAGCCCGATGCCGACGCCGAGCAGCGTCCCGAGGCCGGCGAAGATGCCGGGGCCGACCACGCCGAGGGCGGCCAGCTGCAGGATGGCACCGCCCACGAGCAGCGGGCGATGCGTGCGCACGGGAGTGGGGTCGTGATCGAAGGATGCCGCGGCACGGCCGGCGGGCGTCCCCGGTGCGGGGGTCTGAAGTGCGGCAGGTGCGGCGGGGTACAACGCGGCGGCCGGTGCGGCGGGGTACGACGCGGCGGCCGGGATGGCGGGGTTCGACGCGGCGGCCGGGGCGGCGGGGTGCGACGCGACGGGCGGGGTGGCGGCGGGCGGTCCGGTGGGCGCCGTCGCGGGCGCGGAGCCGGCCGCCGGCGCGGGGTTGTCAGGCGTGGGGGTGGTCATACCCTCACGGTACGGCGGACGCGCGGGCGGCGCCCCCGAGTCATCCGGACAGTTGACTTCGGGTTATCCCCCGCACCGGATGCCGCGGCATCCGGTCGTCAGCGACTCGAGACGCTGCCGAACAGGCGCGCGATCGGCGCGATCACGAGGGGCCGCGCCGCGACCCACCCGCCGACGATCACGAGCATCGAGACGGCGAAGATCCAGAACCCGGTCCAGTTCGCCGCGTAGGCGTCAGGGTCGACCGAGCCCTGCGCGGCGTACATGTGGTTGAGGTTGCGGAGGGCTCCGGTGGCGAACACCAGCGCGACGTGCACGATGATGAACAGCACGAAGTAGAGCATCACCGGGAAGTGGATCCTGCGCGCCCACTCGACCGGATACAGCTTGTTGAGGGTGGGGGCCGTCTTCGGCCACCACATGCTCATGCGGATGCCGGTGACGATGGCCAGCGGCGCGGCGATGAACACCGTGGTGAAGTAGGCCAGCTGCTGCAGGGAGTTGTAGTTCACCCACCCGTTCTCGGTGGGCCAGTCCAGTGACACGTACTGCAGGGCGGCCGACAGGGCGTTCGGGAACACCTCCCACGAGGTGGGGACGATCCGCATCCAGTGCCCGGTCACCACCAGCAGTGCGATGAACACCAGTCCGTTGACCACCCAGAGCACGTCGAGCGCCTGGTGGAACCACATCGTGAGGCTCATCTTGCGCCGCCCGTTGCTGCGCGGCGACCAGAACGCGGTCGGTCGCTTCTCGTTCCGGATGCGCCAGCCCGATCGGATGATCAGCACGATGAGGAACACGTTGAAGAAGTGCTGCCAGCCGAGCCACGCAGGGATGCCGACCGGCGCAGTCTCGGGCAGGTGGTATTCGCCGGGGTAGGTTGCGACGAAGTCCGACAGCGGCGGGACGCTGAGCAGCCACCGCACGGCCAGCACCGCCATCGCCGCAGCGACGAGCAGTCCGCCGCCGCCCACGATCGCCGCGCCGAGCCACTGCAGTTTCGTGAACGGACCGATGCGCTGCGGCTCGGGGCGCCGCTCGGGGCGTGTGCGGGCGGCCTCGCCGGGCCATACCGTGCGGGTGAAGGGCAGCGGCTTCGAGAGGTCGCGGGTCGGCGTGGCGGCCGGGGCCGGCGCGGCAGATGGCACCTCTTGCCGGGTCGCGGGCGTCGAAGCGGCGGCAGCTGCCACCCCGGCTTCAGCAGCCGGCGCGGCAGGTGGCACCTCTTGCCGGGTCGCGGGCGTCGAAGCGGCGGCAGCCGCCACCCCGGCCTGCGGAGCGGGGGCGAAGTCCGCCGGAGGCCAGGGATCGCCACCCGGAGTGCGCGGCAGCCCCCGACGCACGGGGGCGGTGTCGCCTCCGCCCGTGGATGGTGGCACTTCTTGCCGGGTCACGGGCGCCGAGGCGGCAGCTGCGACCCCGGCTTCAGCATCTGGCGCCGAAGGTGGCGCGTCTTGCCGCGTTGCAGGCGCCGAAGCGGCGACCGCCGGCACCTCGGCCTGCGGCGCGGGGGCGAAGTCCGACGAAGGCCAGGGATCGCCACCCGGAGTGCGCGGCAGCCCCCGACGCACGGGGGCGGTGTCGCCTCCCGCGGTGGCTGGCACGTCTGGCGGGGTGGCGGCATCCGAAGCGACGAGAGCCGCCACATCCGAGCTCGGCGCGGCCGCGGGCGATGCCTCCGCGGCCGGGGCGAGGCGTGCGGGCGGCCAGGGCTCGCCGCCCGCCACCCGCGGCAGACCGCGACGGATGCCGGCACCGGCGGTCCGAGCGGAACCCGCCGTCTCGGCGACCTGAACCGTCGCCACCGCCTCATCCTCCGACGCGGCGGGGCCGAGCGGCTCGACGGCGCCCGCGGAGTCGTGAGACGTCACGTATGTCGACGTGGCGTCCTCGGCACCCGACACAGCTGACGGCTCGGCGACCGGCGCCGCGCCCGAACCCACGCCAGCTACGCCGGCCGCGCCCGGCTCGACCGCCCCAGCCTCGACCGCACCCGGGTCAGCCGCCCCCGCGGGCGGCCACGCCTCTCCACCGGAAACCCGCGGAAGACCACGCCGAACCGTGCCGCCGTACGTCGCCATTCCGCCGGGCCCTACTTCTTCTTCGCCTCGAGCGCCGCGATCAGCTGCGGCACGACGGTGAAGATGTCGCCGACGACGCCGAAGTCGGCGATCTCGAAGATCGGGGCGTCCGCGTCCTTGTTGACGGCGACGATCGTCTTGGCCGTCTGCATACCCGCCTTGTGCTGGATCGCGCCCGAGATGCCGAGGGCGACGTACAGCTGGGGCGACACCGACACCCCGGTCTGGCCGACCTGGTACGACTGCGGCACATAGCCGGCGTCGACGGCGGCGCGGGAGGCGCCCACGGCGGCGCCGAGCGCGTCGGCGAGCTCGTCGACCAGCGCGAACTTGTCTCCGGATCCCAGACCACGGCCGCCGGCGACGACCCGCGCGGCACCGCGCAGCTCGGGCCGGGTCGACGAGACCACTGCGGCGTCGACCGCACCCACCCGGGCTGCGGCACGACCGGATGCCGACACCTGCAGCGTCTGCACCTGCGGCGATGCGACAGCCTCGGCCCGCGCATCGATCGCGCCCTGCCTCACGGTGATCACGGGGGCGCCGAAGGTGACGGCGGCGTCGACGTTGTACGCCCCGCCGTAGACGGAGTGGCGGGCGCCGACGCCCTCGTCGTCGCGGAAGACGCCGACCGCGTCGACGCACAATCCCGACCGCGTGCGCGCCGCGAACCGCGCGGCGGCCTCGCGTCCCTCGACCGAGTGCGAAGCGAGGACGGCATCGGGCTTCACGAGATCTGCGGCTGCGGTGAGCGCGTCGACCACGGGGACCACGAGCCCGTCGCCGCCCGGCGCGATGAGAACGGATGCCGCCCCCAGTGCCGCGGCCCCCGCGGCCAGCTCTTCGCTGCCGACGATGAGCGCCACGGGGGTGCCCACCTGGGCGGCGGCGCCGAGGAGCCCCGCTGCGGAGGCCGCCAGCTGGCCCGAGGGTGTCACATCGAGCAGAACCAGGATCGCGTCGTCGGCGAATGTCATGTCGGTCACCTCACACCAGCCGGTTCTGGATCAGGAAGTCCGCCAGCTGCTCGCCGGCGTCTCCGGAGTCGACGATCTTCACGCCCGCTTCGCGCGGCGGCTTCTCGGCGATGGCGATCATGATGGAGCGCGCGGCCGCGGGGTCGTCGGCGTCGATGCCGAGATCGGCGAGCGTCAGGGTCTCGAACGGCTTCTTCTTGGCCGCCATGATGCCCTTGAAGTTGGGGAAGCGCGCGTCGGGAAGGCGTTCGGTGATGGAGATGATCGCGGGAAGGGCGGCCGACACCTGTGCGGTGCCGCCGTCGGTCGCGCGCGTGCCCGAAACCTCGTCGTCCGAGATCTCGACGGCGTTGAGCATGGTGGCCGCCGGCACATCCAGCAGCTCGGCGAGCATCGCGGGGATGACCCCTCCCGATCCGTCGGTCGAGAGGTTGCCGGTGATCACGAGGTCGTAGCCGATCCGCGTCAGGGCCGCGGCCAGCACCTCGGCGGTCAGGCCCAGATCCGCTCCGCGAAGCGCCTCGTCGACGACCTGCACCGCCGAGCCCGCGCCCATGGCGAGGGCCTTGCGCACGTTGGCGGCGGCGGCCTCGGACGCCATCGAGAGCACGACGACCTCGGTGCCGGCGTGGGCGTCGGCGTACGAGAGTGCGACCTCGAGGGCGCGCTCGCCGATCTCGTCGATGACACGGTCGCCGGCGTCGCGTTCGGCCAGGCCCGTCTCGAGGTTCAGCTTGCGGTCACCCCAGGTGTCCGGGACCTCTTTGACCAGGACGACGATCTTCATTCCGCATCCGCTCCTTCAACGCAACGAGTCTATGGGCACGCGCTAGCGTGGTTCTGCGCGAGAGGAGGCGCCACGTGCCCAGGAACACGCCCCTTCCGGTGGATCCGATCGCCGAAGCCAAGCGCCAGTGGACCGCCCACGGATGGGAGGATGCCGCGGCCGGCATGACTCTGGTGACGTCGGTCATGCGCGCGCACCAGCTGCTGCTGGCTCGCATCGACGCCACCCTCAAGCCCTTCGGTCTGTCGTTCGCGCGTTACGAGATGTTGCGGCTGCTGGCTTTCACGCGAGCGGGCCGGATGCCGATGGCCAGCGCCATCGCCCGACTGCAGGTTCATCCCACCAGCGTCACCAACACCGTCGACCGTCTGGTCAAGGACGCCCTGGTCGAGCGCGAGCCCCACCCGGGCGACGGTCGCGCGGCGATGCTGGTGCTCACGGCATCCGGTCGTCAGCTCGTGGAGCGCGCCACGGCGGCGCTGAACACGAACGTGTTCGAGAGCCCGGGACTCGCCGATGACGACACGGCCGAATTGGTGCGCATCATCGCGCGGCTGCGCAAGGGCGCGGGCGACTTCACCGATCCGCGCCCGCTGCCCGACCCGCTCTGATCGGATCACCGGTTCCGGAACTCCGGCGACCGCTTCTCGCGGAAGGCGGCCATGCCCTCCTTCTGGTCGACCGTGTCGAACAGCGACGCGAACGCGTGCCGCTCGAACCGCAGCCCCTCGGCGAGGCTCGTCTCCATCGCGGCGTCCAGGGCGGCCTTGGCGGCATAGACCGAGGGCAGGGACTTCGCGGCGATCGCGTCGGCCGTCCTCGCCGCTTCGTCGAGCAGTTCCGATGCCGGGACGACGCGCGAGACCAGGCCGGCGCGCTCGGCCTCTTCGGCACCCATCATGCGGCCGGTGAGGATGAGCTCGGCGGCCTTGTAGTACCCGACCGCCCTG
The DNA here is from genome assembly GCF_031844425.1 of Microbacterium sp. ARD31. NCBI lineage: Bacteria > Bacillati > Actinomycetota > Actinomycetes > Micrococcales > Microbacteriaceae > Microbacterium > Microbacterium sp. ARD31. Next base: position 88,675 of record NZ_JAUZVE010000005.1, on the reverse strand, counting down.
ATGAGCCGCTGCGAGCCGCCCATGCCCGGAATGACGCCGAGCGTGATCTCGGGCTGCCCGAAGGTCGCGGTGTCGGCGGCGAGGATGATGTCGCACATCATCGCGAGCTCGCAGCCACCGCCGAGCGCGTACCCCGAGACCGCGGCGATCACCGGCGTGCGAAGGGCGGCGAACCGGCTCCACTGTCCGAAGTGGTCGCCCATGATCATGTCGAGTCCGGTCTTGGCCTCCATCTCTTTGATGTCGGCTCCGGCGGCGAAGGCCCGCTCGGACCCCGTGACGACGATCGCGCCGATGTCGTCATCGTCGTCGAAAGCGGATGCCGCGGCCACGATCTCGTGCATGATCTGCGAGTTCAGGGCGTTGAGCGCCTGCGGGCGGTTCAGGGTGATCCAGCCGACGCGCCCGCGCGTGTCGACGAGGATGGTCTCGTAGTCGGTCATGTTCTCCCTCACGCGGAACGGATCGTCTCGATGATGCCCGAGAAGTCCCGCTGGGCGCCGGGACCCTCCGCATACTCGCGGTACAGCTCGCGGGCCAGCAGCCCCATGCGGGCCTCGACCCCGGTCGCCGCGATCGCGTGCTCGGCGAGCCCCAGGTCCTTGTCCATGAGCACGCCGGCGAACCCCGGAGCGTAGTCCCGGTTCGCCGGGCTCGTCGGCACCGGCCCGGGCACGGGGCAGTTGGTCGTCAGCGCCCAGCACTGCCCCGACGCGTTCGAGGCGACGTCGAAGAGCGCCTGGTGGCTGAGGCCGAGGCGCTCACCGAGGACGAAGGCCTCGGCGACGGCGATCTGCGACACCGCGAGGATCATGTTGTTGCAGACCTTCGCGGCCTGCCCGAGGCCCGCCTCACCGCAATGCACGATTCTTCGCCCCATCGCCTCGAGCACCGGCGACGCCGACGCGAAGTCCTCGGCCGTGCCTCCGACCATGAAGGCGAGGGTGGCGTTCTCGGCTCCGACGACGCCGCCCGACACCGGGGCGTCGAGGGCGCGGTGACCGGCGGCCTCGGCGAGGGCGTGCGCCTGCCGGGCCTCGTCGACGGCGATCGTCGAGCACTCGATGAACAGCGTGCCGGCGGGAGCGGCATCCAGGAGACCCGTCTGCCCGTCGACGCCGCTGTAGGCATCGAGCACCTGCCTGCCGGTCTGGAACATCGTGATGACGATGTCCGCACGGGTCACCGACTCAGCACCCGAGACGGCGACCTCCAGTCCGCTCGAACGCGCGTTCTCTCGCGCGGGTTCGAACACGTCGAAGCCGACGACGTCGTGACCGGCGGCGACCAGATTCAGCGCCATCGGAAGTCCCATGTGCCCCAAGCCGAGGAATGCGATGCGCACGTCAGCCTCCCAGCAGTTCGCGGCCGATGATGACCCGCATGATCTCGTTCGTGCCCTCGAGGATCTGGTGCACGCGCAGGTCCCGCACCACCTTCTCGATGCCGTAATCCTGCAGGTAGCCGTAGCCGCCGTGCAGCTGCAGAGCGTCGTTGGCCACGCGGAACCCGACGTCGGTGGCGAAGCGCTTGGCCATCGCGCACTGCATCACCGCGTCCGGCGCCTGCGCGTCCAGGGCGGCGGCGGCATCCCTCACCAGCGCACGCGCGGCCCGGAGCTCGGTTGCCATGTCGGCGAGGGTGAACACGACGGACTGCTTGTCCGCCAGCGGCTCGCCGAAGGTGAACCGCTCCTTGACATAGCGGGTGGCCTGATCGAGTGCCCACTGCGCACCGCCCAGGGAACACGCGGCGATGTTGATGCGCCCGCCGTTGAGGGCCGACATCGCGATCTTGAAGCCCTGCCCCTCACCGCCGAGCATGCTCGAGGCAGGCACCCGCACCTCGTCGAGGATGACCTGCCGGGTGGGCTGCGCGTTCCAGCCCATCTTGCGCTCCAGCGTCCCGAACGACAGGCCGTCGGCGCCGTCGGGCACGAGGAAGGCCGTGATGCCGCGTGCTCCCGGCTCGCCCGTGCGCGCCATGACGATGTAGACGGCTGCCGCACCCGCGCCCGAGATGAACTGCTTCACGCCCGTCAGGACGTACTCGTCGCCGTCGCGGATCGCCGTCGTGGTGATGGCGGCGGCATCGGAGCCGGCGCCCGGCTCGGTGAGGCAGTAGCTGCCGAGGTCCCGCATCGTGACCAGGCGCGGCAGCCACCGCTGCCGCTGGTCGTCGCTGCCGTAGGTGTCGATCATCCACGCGACCATGTTGTGGATGGTGATGTAGGCGGCGATCGTGGTGTCACCCTCGGCGAGCACCTCGAAGATCGCGGCCGCGTCGGATCGCGTGAGAGCAGAGCCGCCGACGTCCTCGCGGACGTAGACGCCGCCGAGTCCGAGCTCGCCCGCCCGGGCGAGCGTGTCGACGGGGAAGTGCTTCTCGGCATCCCACTCCCGCGCATGCGGGGCCAGTTCAGCTTCGGCGAAATCGCGCACGGCCTCGAGGATGGCGGCACGCTCGTCGTCGCTGATGGCGTCGGGCGCGGTGGCGGTCGTGGGGCTGGTGATCGTCGTCGACACCTGGTCTCCTTCTCTTCCAGGAGGCCTTCGTGGGGCCATCCTGACAAGCACGGGGGTGCCGTCTTCGGCACCGTGCTCATTTTACATGGACGTCCTATCAATCCGCAGGCCGTCCACGCATCGATGTGTTCTCCCTCCGTTCACCCCGGCCACACCGGGTGCACACCCCGGGTGAGTACGAACGAAGGAGCCCGTGCGATCGCGCGGGTCACTTACCTCCGACCCGACCCGAGGACATCGATGCCTTCTCTTCTCGCATGCCGCCCGGCGCGCCGCTGGACCGCTGTGGGGACGGTGACCGCCGCTGTGTGCGCTGTCGCCCTCGCCCCGCTCCCGGCCACCGCCGCCATCGTTCCGTCCGGCGGTCCGGGCTCCGGCCCCGACGGCGGCGCCGGCGACGACGCCGGACGCGACGACGACGCGCTGGCCGTGACCGGTGCCGCCGCACCGTGGGGCGTCGCCCTCGCCGCTGCCGCGCTGATCGCCATCGGCGGCCTGCTGCTGGTGACCCGCCGCCGCGGCGTGAGCACGGTGCGATAAGCACCCGCCGCGAACGTCGGCCCTCCGTCCCGCGAGGACGGGGGGCCGATGTCTTGGCGGCGCGGGGCTGACGCCGTCCCGCCCGAAGAACAAGGCCCCCTCGCCCGGCACACGGGACGAGGGGGCCTTGTCGAGTCCGCGGTCGGGTCGTCCGAGCCGCGGAATCGTCAGCGCACGCGGGCGGGTAGCTTCGCCTGCGCGTCGACCAGCACGGCGGCGGTGCGGGCGGGGATGGTGATCGTCCCGGATGCCGCATCCCACGTCGTGGTCTTGACCACCGCATCCGCGCCGCCGGCCTGCGCCGCCGCGAGGGCGAACTCACGCCCGGCGAGCTGCGACAGCTCGACCGTCACCGGCTCGGGCGAGGAGTTGAACGCGACCAGCGCCGCATCGCGGGTGGGATCGGTGTCGGCGCCGACCTGGTCGTCGATGAGCATCGTCACGACGCCGGGTGCGGCATCCGGCCCGCTGCCCGGGAACGAGACCTTCCGCCGGATGAGGTCGGCCGACCCCAGACGCAGCAGCGACACCTCGTCGCGCGTGCGCAGCAGGTCGAGGGCGGCAGCCTCGGCCGCGGCGATGTCGCCGGCGCCGGGCTTGAGGTCGGGGTTCGCCAGCAGCGGCGCCATGACGGGCCACTTGGCCTCGTTGTCGGCCGCGCGCGGCAGGCCCGAGCCGAACGTCGACTCCTGCCCGGTCCAGTCGATGCGGTTGAACCAGTCGCCGGAGTTGTAGCTGTTGCGGTCGAGGGACTTCGAGCGCAGCAGCTCGGTGCCGGCGTGCCAGAACGACGGGGTCTGCGAGAACGTCGTGGTGGCCAGCATGAGCGTGTTCATGCGCACGCGATCGGCCATGGACGTGTCGACCGGGAGCTTCAGCACACCGAGGTCGTAGAGCGTCTCGTTGTCGTGCGCGTCGACGTAGGTGATGATCTCGTCGGGCTGATCGGCGTAGCCGGCGGGTGAGCCGTTGTAGTCGAACTCGTCGCCGGCCTTCGTGGAGCCGTCCGCCGCCGTCATCTCGAAGTCACGGAGGTTGCCCGCGAGTCCCAGCTTGACGAGGTCGGTCTTGGCGGCCAGGTCGGCGAACGGGTCGCCGGGCGCCGAGGCGTCGCGGCCGTTGGGGTCGGTGGCCAGTCCGGTGCCGAAGCCCTGGTAGAACGTGGACGAGCCGTCCACGGGGCTGCCGCCGTGCACGGCGTCGCGCAGCCGGTCGCTGAACGTGCCGATGCCGGTGCCGCCCAGCTGGCCTTGCGTGGCCTGCTCGAACAGCGCGTTGTCGGCCACTTCGCCGAAGTTCCACCCCTCGCCGTACAGGTAGACGCTCTTTCCGTCGACGCCGTCCTTCTTCAGCGTCAGGGCGTCCAATGCCTCTCGAACGGCCAGCATGTTGGCCTTGGAGTGGTGACCCATGAGGTCGAAGCGGAAGCCGTCGACCTTGTAGTCGCGGGCCCACGTCACGACCGAGTCGACCATGAGCTTCTCGGCGACCTGGTGCTCGGTGGCCACGTTCTGGCAGCACGTCGAGGTCTCGACGGCGCCTGCGGCGTTCAGGCGGTGGTAGTAGCCGGGCACGACCTGGTCGAGCACGCTCTTCTCGCCCTGCCCGGACTGCGCGGTGTGGTTGAAGACCTGGTCGAGGACGACCTGCAGGTCCATGCCGTGCAGCGCGCCGACCATCTCCCGGAACTCCGCGACGCGCGCGCCGCCCTCAGGGTCGACTGCGTACGAGCCCTCGGGAACCGAGAAGTGGTACGGGTCGTATCCCCAGTTGAAGCCGTCCGCGTCGGCGACCGCTTCGACGCACGCCTGCTGCTCGGTCGAATCGGGCGCGAACGAAGCGAGGTCGCACGCGGGCTCGGCCTGAGCGGCGCGATCCTCCTCGATCGTGGCGATGTCGAACGACGGGAGCAGGTGCACGGTGTTGATGCCCGCGCCTGCCAGCTCGCGCAGCTGCGCGGTGCCGGCGCTGTCGCGCGTGAACGCCCGGTACGTCCCCCGCTCGTCCGCCGGAACCGACTCGTCGGTGATCGAGAAGTCGCGGATGTGCAGCTCGTAGATCGCACGATCCACTGCGCGGGCGATCTTGGGCGCGGGGGTCTTCTCCCACGCCTTCGGACGCAGCTTCTTGTCGTCGAGGTCGACGGCGACCGAACGCTCGGAGTTGAGCGTGAGCGCGACCGAGTAGGGGTCGGTGACCTGATTGGTCTCGATCACCCCGGTGGCCGGCGCATAGACCACCACCTCCCACAGGTATTCCGCGCCCTTCAACTGGGGTTTGCCCTTGACCGTCCACACACCCGAGGCCGCGTCCCACGCCGCCTCGTGGCGCTGCGGGTCGCCGTCGGCACCGGACGGCCAGGTCAGCAGTGTCGCCTGCTGCGCCGTCGGCGCCCACAGGCGGAAGGTCGGCTTCGCACCCTGGAAGGTCACCCCCAGCTCGACGTCGGCGACGGCATCCGCGTACAGGTCGTCGAGGACGCCCGGGATCTGCACCCCGGTCGCACCGGTGAGCGCGCCGGAATCGTCGCGCTGGGCGACCATCAGCTGGCCCTTCACGAGCGCCGCGACCTCGTCGCGGGTCTGCCCGTCCAGGCTCAGGGCGACGTATTCGGCGAGCGCGGGGAAGCGCGCCGCCTGTGCGTCGGTGAGGCCTCCCTCGATGCGCTCGAGGGTGATCGGCTCGGCGCCGACGACGTCGCCGTCGGCGATCTCGAGGCCCGCGTCGGCCGAGGCGTAAAGCTGCCACGCGGACGCGTCCGCGTCGCCGCCGAGGTTCGCCGGCCAGGCCAGGGTCTCGGCGTCGATAAAGTGCGCGCGCTCCTCGCCGATGCCCGCGAGCGGCGGGTTCTCGACCTCGATCGTGAGCACGTGCGTCTCGATGTCGTAGCGGAAGACGATCAGCTCGCCGTCGGCGACGGTGAACGACAGGTTCGCGCCGCCGGGCGCTCCGCCCTCGCCGTAGTTCTCGCTCCAGCTGCGGTTGTGGGCGACCTTCACCTCGTACGAACCCGCGGGGATCGCGTCGGTCGAGAAGGTGTACACGCCGTCGCGGTCGCCGTCGGCCATGAGGCTCGCGAGGCACTCGGGCTGCCAGTCACCGGGGCACCCCAGTTCGCTCTGGAACGAGCCGGGCAGGGTCACGATGGGTCCGTCGGCGGTGGTCTGGACGACGTTCGACCGCGGGTCGAAGTAGAACGTCACCGGCCCGCCGTCGTGGGTGAGCGCGACGTCCGAGCCGTTCTGCTCGCCGTTCGCGCCGTAGTTGAGGTCCCACGATCCGTTGATCGCGACCTTGTACTCCCACGAGCTGGCGGGCAGGTCGAAGGTGCCCTCCCAGATCCCGTCGGCGCGCAGCGCCAGCTTGGCCTGCTCGCAGCCGGGCGCCCAGTCTCCGGCGCAGCCCATCTCGGAGTTGAAGCTGCCGGGGACCGTCACCATGTCGATCGACGATTCCGGCTCCTCTTCGACCGTCAGTGCGACGGCGTTCCCCACCGAGGCGTAGGTGGACGCCGCGGCGCGCTGCCCTGCGGCGTCCGTCGTCACCGCGCGGTACTCCACGAGGGTCCCCGCGGCGAGCCCGCGGATGTCGTGGAAGACGCGGGGCTCGGTGTCTTCGGCCGTACCGAGCGCGGTCCACTCGTCGGAGCCGACCACGCGCCACGCGAAGCTCGTCTCGGCCCAGGTCGCGTCGTCCACATCCGCCGACACGGCGACCTGACCGGCGAGCGCCGCACCGGCGGCGGGGGCGGCCACGGTCAGCGGGTTCGCGGCAGCGGGAGCCGTCACGGACCGGTCGGCACGGAACACCGTCGCCGACAGAGCGGGCACGGTGACGGATGCTGCGGCTGCGGCATCCGTGTCGAATGCGGCGGCATCACCGTAGACGGGAGCGAACGCGGCATCGGCCGTGAGGGTCGACAGCTCGACAGTCTTGGCCTCGGTGGCGTTGTTCAGCGCCACCAGGTACTCGACCTTGTCATCGCGGTCGACGCGAGAGAAGGCGTAGACGCCGGGGCCGTTGGTCGCGTGGCGCTCGATCTGGGCGCCGTCGACGAGGGCGGGGTGCTCGGCACGCAGCTGGGCGAGGCCGGCGATGTGCTGGTACACCGGCTCGTCGGTGCCGAAACGGTCGACGGCGCCGACGGTCTCGCCGGTGAGGAGCTTCTGGTCGGTGTACTCCGCGACCTGGCTGGCGAACAGGCTCTGACGGGCGCTCTTGTCGTTGCCCGGCTCGGCGCCGGCGAATCCCTGCTCGTCGCCGTAGTAGACCACCGGCTGGCCGCGGCCGAGGAACATCAGGTCGTGCGCGAGCAGGTCGCGTTCGAGGGGCTGCGACTGGTTCTGCAGGAAGTACCCGACGCGTCCCATGTCGTGGTTGCCGAGGAAGGTCGGCAGCGCGGTGGCCGACGAGTCCGGCGTCGTGTAGCGGTCGTCGCCCGCGTAGAGGTTCTGCAGGCCCTTGGCGCTGTTGCCGGCGGCGTAGGCGACGGCGGCGGACTGGAAGGTGAAGTCGAGCACCGAGTTCATGTCGGTGTCGCGGACGTAGGGGGCGAGCTTGGCCGGGTCGGCATCGTAGACCTCGCCGAACATGAAGAACTCGGGCTTGCCGGCGGCGTGGGCGTAGTCGAGCACCTGCGCCGACCACTCCTCCCAGAACTCGAAGTTCACGTGCTTGGCGGTGTCGATGCGGAAGCCGTCGATGCCGAGGTCGACCCACGTCTGGTAGACGTCCACGAAGCCGTCGACCACCGTCGGGTGCTCGGTCATCAGGTCGTCGAGGCCGACGAAGTCGCCGTACGTGACCGATTCGCCCTCCCACGTCGAGTCGCCGCGGTTGTGGTAGAGCGTCGGGTCGTTGAGCCATCCGGGCACCTTGACCGCGGCATCCGCCTCGTCGATCACCGGCGTGTACGGGAAGCTGGTGGCCGCGTCGAGTTCGGGGAAGTCGCCCGTGCCCGCGAAGTCGGCGGGGTCGAAGGCGTTCCCGCTCGCGTCGAGGTAGGGGCTCGTGGCTTTGTCGATGTAGGAGTACTGGCCCTCTTCGTACCCGATGATGTCGGCGGTGTGGTTGGTGATGATGTCGAAGTACACCTTCATGCCGCGGGCGTGCGCATCGGCGATGAGGGCCTCGAGCTCGGCGTTGGTGCCGAGGTGCGGGTCGATCTGGGTGAAGTCGGTGACCCAGTAGCCGTGGTAGCCGGCGCTGGCGTTGTCGCCGTCGCCCTGGACGGGACGGTTCTTGAAGCTCGGGGTGAGCCAGATCGCGCTCGTGCCGAGGCCCTCGATGTAGTCGAGGTTGGCGTGGAGCCCCGCGATGTCGCCGCCGTGGAAGAAGCCCTTGTCGGTCGGGTCGAACCCGTGGTCGAGGCGGTCGCCCGCGATGCCGGCGGTGTCGTTGGACGTGTCGCCGTTGGCGAAGCGATCGGTCATGACGAAGTAGAACTGCTCGTCGCTGCCCGGCTGGCGCACCGGCTCGGCGACCAGGGCGTCGTCGTCGGCGGTGTAGTCCCCGCGCGTCGAGACGACCTCGACGCCGACGCGGTGCGCGACGTCGTCGAAGAGGAACCGCAGCGTCGCGGGCCCGTCGACCACGAGCGGGATGTTGTCGCCGCCGCCGTTCAGCCCGTACGCCTCGTCCCACGCGTCGTTGACGGCGACCTTGTACTCGTACGAACCTGCGGGCACCTCGAACTCGGCCGCGTACAGGCCGGCGGTGTCGGTGGCTGCCAGCTCGGTGGCGCCGCAGTCGGGCTGCCAGTCTCCTGGACACCCGAGTTCGCTCTGCAGGCTGCCGACGAGGGCGAAGGACCGCTCGGCGGCCGAGGCGGGGGCCGCAGCGACGGCGCCCCCGGTGACGATGAGGGCGACCGCAGCCAGCGCTGCGGCAGCTCGGCGGACACGTGAGTGAGTCGTCTTCGACACGGATGGTGCTCCTGGTGGCGCGGTGGCACGACAACGTGCCGAGTCTGCGGTGTTCCGCCGACATTACGGGGGCGTCAGCGGTTAATGCAAGCGCTTACATCATGAGAAGGCTCTCATCTGCCGGTTGCGGCGTGGCCGGCGCGGTGTGCGGGGCCCCGCAGCGCAAACGCTTGCAGCATCTTGCCGCAGCCGCACCCGCGCGGCGCCGCCGCGTTCCGCGCGTGCGCACGCGTCCCCGGTCGAACCCGCGGGGCGCCGCCGCGTTCCGCGCGTGCGGCTGCGTCCCCGGCCGATGCGGGCCCTGGTGCCGCGTGCGCACACATCCCGGCCTCCGCGGCCAGGGTGCCGCGTGCGCAACGCATCCCCGGCCCTCCGCGGCCAGGGTGCCGCGTGCGCACGCATCCCCGGCCCTCCGCCCGCCGCACCCACGGGAGGAGGGTGCGCCGGGCGGAGGGCGATCTCGCGGCCCGCATCCTCCCCCGGGCGACATCACCTCCGCTCGTCGCGACCGGCGCAGGATCGCCCGAGCCTCGAGCCGACAATGTGGATGCTGCGCACGGAACCCCAGCTCGTCCTCAAGAGCGGGTCGGCGCACCCGGAGGCGCTCGAGTGCGCGGGCTGCGGGTTCCGGCATCCGCATCTCGACGAGGCCTCCACCGAGATCGTCGTCGTGCGCTGAACGGCGGGTGTCGGAGGGTGCGGAGAGCATGTCGGGATGACATCCGTGTCCTGTGCGTGGCGAGGAGAGGACGATCCGTCCCGCATGGACCGCGCGGTGCTGCAGGTGGGCGATCTCGGCATGGCGGGTCACGGCACGTCGATGACCGATGAGTACTCGCTGTCGTGGCGACTCGATGCGACGGGCGTGGAGACCGCCGACGGTTCCGGCCCGGGTCGGGGGTGGCGCACGCGTGTGATCGAGGTGGCCGTCCACGCCGACGGCTGGTCGCGCGCGCTGCGCCTCGGCCGTGACGCGCGCGGCTCCTGGTCGGCCGAGGCGCGGTCTCAGGGCGGGAGGACCCTGCCGCTGGCCGGACTGCACGACCCGGCATCCCTCGAGGATGCACTCGACTGCGACCTGGGACTGTGCCCGGTCACCAACACGATGCCCATCCGGCGGCACGCGCTCGCCGAAGTGGGCTTCGGAGAACCGCGGGACGTGCACCTGGCCATGGCGTGGGTCGAGGTCCCGTCGCTGCGCGTCGTACGCAGCGAGCAGATCTACCGCGCGGTCTCACCGGGGCGCGTGCTTTACCGCAGCGCGGGATTCCAGGCCGAGCTCACCGTCGATGAACTTGGCATCGTCCGCGACTACCCGGGTCTCGCGCGGCGGATCGACGCGCACTGACGCGCCCGGTCGATGCGGGCCATGGTGCCGCGTGCGCACGCATCCCCGGCCCTCCGCGGCCAGGGTGCCGCGCGCGCACGCATCCCCGACCCCCGTGGCCAGGGTGCCGCGCGCGCACGCATCCCCGACCCCGTGGCCAGGGTGCCGCGTGCGCACGCATCCCGGGCCCTCGTGGCCAGGGTGCCGCGTGCGCACACATCCCGGCCTCCGCGGCCAGGGTGCCGCGTGCGCACGCATCCCCTACCCTCCGCCCGCCGCGTCGAGGGGGGAGATGTCGGCGAAGGGAGGAGGTTGGCGGGCGAATCGTCCTCCCGTGGCCGACAAGCCCTCCCCCGGCCGCGTCGACGGGAGGACACCGGCGGTGGGAGGCCCCGAGGTCAGAGACGCTCGATGATCGTGGCGTTGGCCATGCCGCCGCCTTCGCACATCGTCTGCAGCCCGTAGCGTCCGCCCGTGGACTCGAGGTGTGCGACGAGCGTGCCGAGCAGCCGCGTGCCCGATGCGCCCACCGCGTGGCCGAGCGCGATCGCGCCGCCCCAGGGGTTCAGCCGGTCGGGATCGGCATCGAGCTCGCGCTGCCAGGCGAGGGGCACTGAGGCGAACGCCTCGTTCACCTCGTACGCGTCGATGTCGTCCAGTCCCATCCCGCTGCGCTCGAGGATCCGACGCGTGGCGGGGATGGGCCCGGTGAGCATCATGAGCGGGTCGTCTCCCACGACCGCGAACGCGTGGAACCGGGCACGTGGGGTGAGCCCGAGTTCGGTCGCCCGTTCCTCCGACATGATGAGGACGGCGGAAGCGGCATCCGTCAACGGAGACGACGTGCCGGCGGTGATGTGCCAGCCGATCTCGGGGAAGCGCGCGGCGAGCTCGTCGGTGCGGAAGGCCGGCGCGAGACCGCCGAGACGCTCCGCCGTGGTGCCCTCGCGCACGGTCTCGTCGAACGCCACCGCCTCCTCGCCCGCCTGGACGGGCAGCACCTGACTGTCGAACCGGCCCGCCGCCCACGCCTCGGCCGCGCGCCGATGCGACTCGGCGGCATAGGCGTCGAGCTCGGCGCGACCGAGCCCCCAGCGCGCGGCGATGAGCTCGGCCGACACGCCCTGGTTCACGAGCCCGTCCGGGTACCGATGACGGATGCCGGGGGCCGGCGTCCCTCCCTGGCGCGAAGAGCCGAGCGGAACCCGACTCATGGACTCCACCCCGCCCGCGATCACGATGTCGTACGCGCCGGCCATCACCCCCTGAGCGGCGAAGTGCGCCGCCTGCTGGCTGGAGCCGCACTGCCGGTCGATCGTGGTGGCGGGGACCCGCTCGTCGAACCCGGCCGCGAGCACCGCCTGGCGGGCGATGTTCATCGCCTGATCGCCGATCTGGCTCACGCACCCGAGGAGCACGTCGTCGACCTGGACGGACTCCAGTCCGCTGCGCTCGAGGATCGACGTGAGCACCCCGGCGGCGAGGTCGACCGGGTGCACTGCGCTGAGCGCGCCCCCGGGCTTGCCTCGCCCGGCCGGTGTTCGGACGACGTCGACGATGACGGCGGATCGCATGGTCGGACCGCCGTCAGCCGGCGGCCTCCTCGGGACGCTCGGCGACCTCGAACTCGGCGGTGTCGGGCACGTAGCCGTCCACGTGGCGTTCGTCGGGTCCGTTGTACGCCGACAGCGGCCGGATGAGCGCGTTCGAGGCGAGCTGCTCCATGATGTGGGCGGTCCACCCCGTCACCCGGGCGGCGACGAACAGGGGCGTGAAGGTGAGGGTGTCGAACCCGATCAGGTTGTACGCCGGTCCCGACGGATAGTCGAGGTTCGGGTAGATGCCCTTGCGCTCGACGAACGCGCTCTCGAGCGTGTCGTAGAGGTCCGCCACGTCGGGCCGGTCGTAGTGGGCGACGAGCGTGTCGAGCGCCGCCTTCATCGTCGGCACACGCGAGTCGCCCCGCTTGTAGACGCGATGGCCGAACCCCATGATCTTCCGCTTCTGCGCGAGCGCGGTGTCCAGCCACTCGTCGACGCGGTCCGCCGAGCCGATCTCGTCGAAGATGTGCAGCACCGCCTCGTTCGCGCCGCCGTGCAGCGGACCCTTCAGCGCGCCGACGGCGCCGACCACCGCCGAGTACAGGTCGCTGAGGGTCGACGCGATCACGCGAGCGGTGAAGGTCGAGGCGTTGAACGAGTGCTCGGCGTAGAGGATCATCGAGCGGTTGAACGCGTCGACGACGACATCGTGGGACTCCTCGCCGAAGACCATCCACAAGAAGTTCGCGGAGTAGTCCAGGTCGTCCCGCGGCGCGACGAGGTCCTCGCCCCGCCGTCGGCGCTGCCCGTAGGCGACGATCGCGGGCAGGACGGCGAAGAGACGGATGCTGCGCTCGAGGTTGTCCTCGGCGCTGCCGCTGACATCCATGACCGACCCGGAGCCCGCCAGGTCGCGGGCGCCGATGAGGCTGAGGGCCGTGCGCACCTCGTCCATGGGGTGCGCATCGAGCGGGACGAGGTCGATCGCGGCGCGGACGTCGTCGGGAAGGCCGCGGTGCTGCCGCTCCGTCGCGCGGAACGCGGCGAGCTCGTCGGGCGTGGGCAGCTCGCCGTGCCACAGCAGGCATGCCACCGCCTCGAAAGGCTGGGTTCCGGCCAGTTCCTGCACCGGGTAGCCGCGGTACAGCAGGGAGTTCGTCTCGGGGTTGACCTTCGACACGGCGGTCTCGTCGGCGACGACGCCGGCAAGGCCCTTCCTGATCTCGGTGGCGGTCATGTCACTCCTTGGTGATCGTGAACGTGAAGACGTCCTGGTCGAAGTGGGCGTACTGCTCGTAGTCCAGCAGGTCGTAGAGATCGGCGCGGTGCTGCATCTCACCCAGTCGCGAGGTGAGATGCCCTTCGTCGAGGAGCGTATCGAGCCCCCGGGATGCCGCGCCCATCGCCAGCCGCAGCAGCGAGACCGGCCAGATGACGATGTTGACACCGACGTCCCGCAACCGGTCCACGCTGAACAGGTCGGACTTCCCGAACTCGGTCATGTTCGCCAGGATCGGCACGTCGACGGCCGCGCGGACCGCGGCGAACTCGTCCAGCGTGCGCATCGCCTCGGGGAAGATCGCGTCGGCTCCGGCATCCACCAGCGCCTTGGCACGATCCACGGCTGCATCGAGGCCGTCGATCGCGCGGATGTCGGTGCGCGCCATGATGAGGAAATCCGGATCGCGGCGGGCGTCGACGGCGGCACGGATGCGCTTGACGGCGGTGTCCTCGTCGACGACCGACTTGCCGTCCAGGTGGCCGCAGCGCTTGGGGTTGATCTGGTCCTCGATGTGCATGCCCGCCAGACCCGCGTCCTCGAGCGTCTGGATGGTCCGCGCGACGTTCATCGGCTCGCCGAAACCGGTGTCGGCGTCGATGATCGCGGGCAGGTCGGTCATCCGTGCGATCTGCTGCCCCCGGCCGGCGACCTCGGTGAGCGTCGTCAGCCCGATGTCGGGCAGTCCGAGGTCTGCCGACAGCACCGCGCCCGAGATGTAGACGCCCTCGAAGCCCTTGCCCTCGATGAGCCGCGCGGACAGCGGATTGAAGGCGCCCGGAAAGCGCAGCAGCTCGCCCGAGGCGAGGCGCTCGCGCAACCGGCGGCGCTTCTCGTGCGCGGGCACGGTCGAATACAGCATCAGAAGAGGCCCTTGGGTGCCGGAGCGTTGGCCAGGATGCCGGGGGCGGCGACGATCGTGAGCTGAAGGACCTCCTCGGCGGTGAGCTCGGGCAGTCGCTCGGCGAGAGCGAGGAAGCGGTCGATCTCGTCGGACGAGAGCACCGGCTCCGCCAGGATGCGGAACTTGCGGACGTAATCCGCTCGCGCGAACGGGCGGGCTCCGAGCGGATGCGCGTCGGCGACCGCGATCTCGTCCTCGACCGTGGTCCCGTCGGTCAGGGTGATGACCACCCGGCCGCCGAAGGCCTTCTCGTCCGGGTCCTCCGAGTGGTAGCGGCGCGTCCACTCGGCATCCTCGGCGGTGGTGATCTTGTGCCACAGCTCGACGGTGTCGCCGCGACCCGCGCGCTCCGGGGTGTAGGAGTCGACGTGGTGCCAGCCGCCGTCCTGCAGCGCGACGGCGAAGATGTACGGGATCGAGTGGTCGAGCGTCTCGCGCGACGCCGTCGGGTCGTACTTCTGGGGGTCGTTCGCGCCCGAGCCGATGACGTAGTGGGTGTGGTGCGAGGTGTGCAGCACGATCGACTCGACGTTGGCGGGGTCGGCGAGGTCGGGTCGTTCGCCGTGGAGCTTGCGGGCCAGGTCGATCCAGGCCTGCGCCTGGTACTCGGCGGAGTGCTCCTTCGTGTACGAGTCGAGGATGGCGCGCTTGGGCTCGCCCGCCGCGGGAAGCGGCACGTCGTACGAGGCGTCCGGCCCGTCCAGCATCCATGCGACGACGCCGTCCTCGCCTTCGTAGATCGGCGACGGAGATGTCTCGCCCCGCATCGCACGGTCGACGGCCTCGATCGCCATCTTGCCGGCGAAGGCGGGAGCATGGGCCTTCCAGGTCGAGATCTCGCCCTTGCGCGACTGGCGCGTCGCCGTCGTGGTGTGGAGCGCCTGACCGACGGCCTGGTAGATCGTCTCGACCGGCAGGTTCAGCAGGGTGCCGATTCCGGCCGCCGCCGACGGACCGAGGTGGGCGACGTGGTCGATCTTGTGCTTGTGCAGGCAGATCGCGCGCACGAGGTCGATCTGCACCTCGTACCCGGTGGCCAGGCCCCGCACCACGGCGGCGCCGTCGGCGCCGACGTGCTGGGCGACCGCGAGGATGGGCGGAATGTTGTCGCCGGGGTGCGAGTAGTCGGCGGCGAGGAAGGTGTCGTGGTAGTCGAGTTCACGCACGGCGACGCCGTTGGCCCACGCCGCCCACTCCGGTGACGTGCGCCGCTCGAGCGCGCAGCCGAAGATCGTCGCGCCGGTGCCGCTGACCGACACGGCGTGGTCGAGCGCCTGCTGCCGGGCCGCGCTCACGGGGGCGCGGGTGAGGGATGCCGCGGCCACGGCCGCGTTGTCGATGACGCGGTTGATGATCATGTCGACGACATCCGCCTCGACCTCGACCGCGTCGGCGGCGACCTCGGCGATGTGCCACGCGAGCTGCCCCTCGCGGGGGAGGCTCTCGTCGCTGCGGTGCACGCGCAGGTGATGCGTGATGGTCATGCTGCTCCTTGTGTTGCTGCGGATCCGCGGCTGCGGGCGGAAGAGGCCGGACGGGGCGCAGGCGCCGAGTGCGCCTGGCCTTCGAGGGACGAGAGGATGCTCTCGAGCGCGTGGTGGAGGTGGACGTGGGTGGCGTGGGCCGCGAGGTCGGGAGCCCCGGCGGCGATCGCCGAGGCGATGAGCCGGTGCTCGGCTACCGACGCGGCCAGACGTGCGGGGTTGTCGCGGGCGAGCCGGCGCACGCGCACGAGGTGCGTGCGCACGGTGCGCAGCGCCCCGACGAGGTAATCGTTGGCGACGGCGGCGTCGATGGCGGCGTCGAAGCGGGCGATGAGCGCGTAGTACGCGTCCCGCTGCTCGCCGTCCGCGACGAGATCGTCGGTGAGATCAGCGGCGAGCGCCGCGAACACCCGGGCATCGCCGCGCTCGGCGGCGAGCCGGACCGCGGCCTCTTCGAGAGCGCGACGCACCTCGAACAGTTCGCGGATGTCGTCGGCGTCGACATCGCTGACGGCGGTCACACGAGGTGACTGCTGCACCACCAGGCCGTCGGCCGCGAGCCTCCCGAGAGCCTCGCGCAGGGGTGTGCGGCTGACACCCAGGCGCGCCGCCTGCTCCACCTCGCCGAGGACGGCGCCGGGCGGCAGCGCGCCGCGCTGGATCTCGTCGAGGAGTGTCGCGTAGGCACGGTCACTGGCTCGCACGCGTTCCCCCGTCCCGCTGGGTTGGTCGTCTCAGGATGCCGACCGCGCCAGTGTATACACAAACCCGCCCATGTCGATACTCGAAGCCATCTGCACCTGAGACCGTATACACTGCGCCGCGAGGACGGTCGTCGGCATGAGTATTCACAAATTTGTGAAACAGGCGTAGCCTCGCCGTCATGACCGATGTCATCCTCACCCGCGGCCTGACCAAGCATTACGGCCGCGTCCAGGCCCTCGACGGCCTCGACCTTCGCGTGAGCGCTGGTCAGGTTCATGGCTTCCTCGGTCCGAACGGGGCCGGCAAGTCCACCACCATTCGCATCCTGCTCGGCCTCGCGCGCGCCACCTCGGGTGAGGTCGCCGTGTTCGGCGAGGATCCGTGGCGACGGGCGTCCTCGCTGCACCGGCGCATCGCGTACGTGCCCGGCGACGTGAGCGTCTGGCCCAACCTCTCGGGTGGGGAGGCGATCGACTTCCTCGCACGCCTGCGCGGCGTCGCACGGCACGACGCGGCGTACCGCGAGCGCAAGGAGCGGCTGATGTCGGCGTTCCAGTTCGACCCGCGCAAGAAGGGTCGCGCATACTCAAAGGGCAACCGGCAGAAGGTGGCGCTCATCAGCGCGTTCGCCGTTCCCGCCGAGCTCTACGTGCTCGACGAGCCGACGAGCGGCCTGGACCCCCTCATGGACGTCGTCTTCCGCCAGGAGGTGAAACGGGCGACGGATGCCGGTGCGACCGTCCTGCTCTCGAGCCACATCCTCTCGGAAGTCGAGCACCTGTGCGACCGCGTGTCGATCATCCGCGCAGGGCGCATCGTCGAGACCGGGACGCTCACCGAGCTGCGCCACCTGACCCGCACGGAGGTCTCGCTCGACGCCGCTCCCGGCGATCTCGACGGTCTGTCGCGCATCCCGGGGGTACACGATGTGGCCTCCGCAGACGGACGTGTCCGCTTCACCGTCGACAGCGATGCCCTCGCGGGGGTTCTGCCCGCGCTCGCCCAGCGCGGGGCGGCGGGGCTCCGGATCGCGCCGCCGTCCTTGGAGGAGCTGTTCCTCCGCCACTACGGGGAGGATGCCGCATCCGCCCCCGCACTGCGGCGACGGTGACGGCGATGCTGGTCTCTCTGCTCGATCAGCGACTGCGCCGCGACGCCGTGCAGCTGGCGGTGTGGGCCGCCGCGGCGGCGCTCCTCACGTACGGCTCCGCGTTCGGCGTGGCCGACACGTTCGGCACCGACGAGGAGCGACGGTCGCTCCTCGCTCTGGCCCTGGCCAATCCCGTCATCCTCCTCTTCCGCGGGCTTCCCTCGGGCGCGGAGGAGGGGGCCTTCCTGATCTTCCTCATCCTCCCGTTCCTGTGCCTCATGATCGCGATCATGGCGGGCTTCCTCGCCGTGCGGCACACCCGCGCCGAGGAGGAGACCGAGCGCGCCGACCTCGTATCGGCCACGCCGGCGGCGCGCACCCTTCCGCTGATCGCCACCTGCATCCACGGTGTGATCGCGTGCGTGCTGTTCGCCGTCGCGGTCGCGCTGGCACTGATGGCGACGGGGCTGCCCGCCTCGGGTGCGGCGACGACCGGGCTCGCCCTTCTGGCGACGGGCCTCGCCTTCTTCTCGCTCGGCGCCTTCTGGGCGCAGCTGGTGCGCTCGTCTCGGGCGGCGAACTCGCTCACGGTGGCGGTGCTTCTGACGACCTTCCTGCTGGCCGGCATCGGCAACGCGCTGGGCACTCCGAGCGATGACCTCACCCGCATGCAGAGTTCGCCGCTGACGTGGGCATCGCCGTTCGGGTGGGCCGAGAACGTGCGCCCGTTCGCCGATGACGACCTGCGTCCCCTCGTCCCCGGCGTGGTCGTGGCCGCGCTGCTGATCGGAGCCGCCGCGCTGATCCACTCCCGACGCGACGTGGGCGCGGGCGTCGTCGAGGCCCGCGCCGCTCGCGCCGAGGCCGGCGCGCTCCTGTCGACCCCGTGGGGGCTCGCCTGGCGGTTGAGCGCGGGGTCGGTCGTCGCCTGGGCGATCGGCGCGGCGGTCGTCGGCGGCCTGTCGACGTCGCTCGGCTCGGTCGTCGGAGAGATGGCGACCGACAACCCCGCCGTCGCCGAGATCCTGCGCCGCATCGCCGCGCAGGGATCCATGGACCAGGGGGTGCTCGTCACGTTCTACGTCATGGTCGGCGTCCTCGCCTCGTGTTTCGGCGTGCAGACCGTGCAACGGGCGCGCCAGGAGGAGATCCACGGCACGGCGGAGCCGACCCTCGCGACACCGGTGCACCGTTCGACATGGCTGGCGGCGTTCCTGGTGGCCGCGGTGTGCGGCATCCTCGTCATCGTGGCGTCGGCGGTCGCGGCGTCGGCGATCGCCCTGGCCGTCACCGGTGGCGAGTCCGACCGGCTGCGCGATGCGATCGTGTCGGGTGCCGGGCAGGTGGCGGCGGCATCCGTGTTCGTCGTGCTCACAGCGGTGGTGTTCACTCTGCTGCCGCGAGCCACGATCGCGTCGGGCTGGGCGCTGGTGGTCGCCGCGGCCGCGCTGGCGCTGTTCGGGACGATCTTCGGTCTCGATGAGGCGCTCATCCAGCTGTCGCCGTTCGCCGCCGTCCCCACGCCGGACGGCGACGGCATCGACCCCGGCGGCGTGTGGGCACTCGCGACCGTGGTGCTGGTGGGCGGCGTCACCGCATTGACGCTGATGCGCCGCCGCGAGCTCGCGCCCGCCGGATAGGTTCGAGGGGAAGGGACGAGATGGGTTCGGATCATCCGGGTGCCGAGGCAGCCGAACAGGCGGCGGCGCTCATGGCGGCCGCGGGGATGGCGCGCATGCCCGCACGCGTGATGATGGCGCTCATCGGCTCGCCGGATGACGGTTACACCGCCGCCGACCTGGCGGAGCGGCTGGGCGTATCGGCCGGAGCCGTGTCGGGCGCCGTGCGCTACCTGCAGTCGATGCACATCGCGCAGCGATTGTCGCGGCCCGGCGAGCGGCGGGACCGCTACGACCTCGCCGACGACGCGTTCGGGGGCGTCGTGACAGGCAACGCGCCTCTCTACGGCCGTCTCGCGGAGCTGATGGAGCGCATCGCCGACGAGAACGTCGACGCTCCGCTGTCGGTCGCGCGGGCGCGCGACACCGCGGACTTCCTGCGGTTCCTCGCCACGCGCATGCCGGAACTCGTGGAGGAGTGGCGCGCGCAGCGGTGACGCGCGAGCCCGCTCAGGATTCGCCGGGCTCAGCGCCCTCGTACAGGCCGATGGCGTTGCCGTCCGGATCGGCGATGACGGCCCACCAGCTCGACTCGCTGATCGGCGACTTCTCCATCAGCACCGTGGCACCTGCCGCGGTCGCTGCCGCGACGGTCTCGTCGATGGAGTCGACCTCGACGTACGAGCGGGGCTGGGTGAAGCCGTCCTCACGCGGGGCGAGGCCCCCGCCCGAGATCTTGTTGGGAGCCTGCCACATCGGGTAGCCCTCGTAGCCCGGCACCTCGGCGATCTGCCAGCCGAAGAGCGAGGAGTAGAACTGCTTCGCCTTCTCCATGTCCGCGACCGGGATGTCGATGTGGGTGATGTCGCCGTGCGCCATGATCGCCGTCCTTTCCGCACCCGGCTTCCATCCGGGCGCGATCCGCCGCCAGTCTGGCCGTGAACGGCGACGGCCTCAAGAGGGGGCGGCGGCCTCTGCCAGACGCTCGGTCAGCGCGTCGAGGGCCGCGCGCTGTCCTTTCACGAGTCGTTCGCGTGCGGCATCCGCGCTCATCCATTCCACGCGATCCACTTCGGGGAAGCGCGCCGTCCGTCCCGAGCGGGGCGGCCACTCGACCTCGAACTCACCGAACGACAGGCCCTCGAGCGAGAGTCCGGCGCCGTCGGCGACGTACACCGTGACGCGCTTGCCGGAGGAGTAGGGAAACGTCCCGAGCTCGGCGTAGTCCTCCTCGGGAGGGTCCACGCCGAGCTCTTCACGGAACTCCCGCCGGGCGGCGTCGAGTGCCGACTCGGCGTCCGCGTCGAACTCGCCTTTCGGGATGGACCAGGCGCCGGCATCCTTCTTCGCCCAGTACGGCCCGCCCATGTGCGCGATGAGCACCTCGAGGCCGGGTGACAGGCGGTACAGCAGGATGCCGGCGCTGGTCGTCGGCATGACTCAGGCCGGGCGCGACTTGGGCGAGACCGAGTACGTCTCCTCGGGGTCGGTGACCGCGACGGGGGCGAGCGCCTCGTCGATGGCCGACATGGTGTCGGCGTCGAGCTTCACGCCCGAGGCCTTGACGCTGTCGTCGAGCTGCTCCGGACGCGACGCGCCGACCAGGGCGGCCGCGACGTTGTCGTTCTGCAGGACCCAGGCGATCGCGAGCTGCGGCATCGTCAGCCCCGCCTGCTCGGCGACCGGCTTGAGCTTCTGCACCGCGGTGAGGACCTCGTCAGACATGAACCGCTTGATGAAGTTCGCGCCGCTCTTCTCATCGGTCGCGCGCGAACCGGCCGGCGCTTCCTGTCCGGGGAGGTACTTTCCGCTGAGCACGCCCTGCGCCATCGGCGACCAGACGATCTGCGAGATTCCGAGGTCGGCCGACGTGGGGACGACCTTGCCTTCGATGACGCGCCACAGCGCGGAGTACTGGGGCTGATTCGAGACGAGCTGGAACTTCAGCTCCTTGGCCAGTTCGTGCCCGGCCTGCAGCTGCTCGGCGGTCCACTCCGAGACGCCGATGTACATGGCCTTCCCCGAGCGCACGACGTCGGCGAAGGCCTGCATCGTCTCTTCGAGCGGCGTCTCGTAGTCGTACCGATGCGCCTGGTACAGCTCGACATAGTCGGTGCCGAGCCGCTTCAGCGAGCCGTTGATCGACTCGAGGATGTGCTTGCGACTGAGGCCCTGGTCGTTGGGGCCGCCGGGCCCGGTGGGCCAGTAGACCTTCGTGAAGATCTCGAGACCCTCACGGCGCTGCCCCTTGAGCGCCTCGCCCAGCACGGACTCGGCCGCGGTGTTGGCGTACACGTCCGCGGTGTCGAAGCTCGTGATGCCGAGATCCAGCGCGCGGTGGACCGTCTTGATCGCCGCGTCGTTCTCGACCTGCGAGCCGTGGGTCACCCAGTTTCCGTAGGTGATCTCCGTGACTTTGAGACCACTGTTGCCGAGGTATCGATATTCAACCATCGGACCAGGCTAGACGCGCGAGGCGACGGCGGGCGGGGTCTTGACGACGGGGCCGTGCGCTGTCATGCAGCCTCGGCGCTCGTCGCGGATGCCGGCGGGTGCGGCATCCGCTTTCTCACACCTCGGCCGGAGTGGCCGCCGCGACGGCCTCGTCCTCTTCGGTGGCCACGAGCTGACCGCACGCGCCGTCGATCTCTTTGCCGCGGGTGTCGCGGAGGGTGGTGGGGACGCCCTTCGCCTCGAGGCGACGGACGAATTCGTCCTGCACCTCCGGGTCGGACGCGGTCCAGATCGAGCCGGGCGTCGGGTTCAGCGGGATCGGGTTGACGTGCACCCAGCCGCGCCCGCGCGCGTTGAGCTTGTCGCCGAGCAGGTCCGCGCGCCAGCCGTGGTCGTTCATGTCCTTGATGAGCGCGTACTCGATCGACACGCGTCGTCCGGTGCGCTCGAAGTACCCGCGGGCGGCGTCGAGCGCCTCGTCGACCTTCCAGCGGGAATTGACCGGGATGAGCTCGTCGCGCAGCTCGTCGTCCGGCGCGTGCAGGGAGAGTGCGAAGGTCACCGGGATGTCTTCGTCGGCGAGCTTCGTGATCGCCGGAACGAGCCCGACGGTCGACACCGTGATGCCGCGGGCGCTCATGCCCATGCCGTGCTTCTTGTCGGTCATGACGCGCACCGCCTGCATGACGCGGGCGTAGTTGGCCAGCGGCTCGCCCATCCCCATGAAGACGATGTTTGTGACGCGCTCGCCTTCGTGCCCGACGCGACGGGGGTCACCGAGTCCGCCCTCGGCGATGAGCCGGTTGGCGCGCACCACCTGGTCGACGATCTCGGCCGCCGACATGTTGCGGGTGAGGCCCGCCTGCCCGGTCGCGCAGAACGGGCAGTTCATGCCGCATCCTGCCTGGCTCGACACGCACAGCGTGATGCGTCCGGTGTAGCGCATGAGCACCGACTCGACGAGCGCACCGTCGTGCAGCTTCCACAGGAACTTGATCGTGTCGCCGCGGTCGGTCTCGAGCTTGCGCACGAGCGTCAGCAGCGGCGGCAGCATCCCGTGGACGACCTCGTCGCGCGTGGATGCCGGCAGATCGGTCATGTGCGCCGGGTCGGTCGTGTAATGGGTGAAGTAGTGCTTCTCGAGCTGCTTGGCGCGGAAGGCGGGCATGCCGAGCTCGACGATCCTCGCGGCGCGCGCCTCCGGCGTCAGGTCGGCAAGGTGGACGGGAGGCTTGCCCCGCTTGGGTGAGGCGAACTGCAGCAGGGGGCGGCCTTCGGCGTCCTTCTTCTGCGACCAGCCCTCGGTCGCGGGGCGCACCTGCCGGCCGGTCGCGCGGACGGCGCCCGCGCGAGGGCGCTCGGATTCGGTGGTCACCCCCTCAGGGTAGGGGACGCGCCTGGACGGCAGCCCGACGCCCTCGCCGCGGCGGTACGGTGAACGGGCGGGCGATGTGGCCTCGCGATCGAGCAGGTCCGCCTGCGAAAGCCCCTGTGAGCACGTGATGGACGCCGGTGACCGCGCCGAGTTGGACGAGCTGAGGCGCCGCGCCTACGGCCCCCGCGCGGACATCGCCGAGGATGTCGCCGCCATGGCGCGGCTGGAAGAACTCGAGGCGTCGCTGCGCGCGGAGTCGGCGACCACGGGATCTGCAGGCGGCGAGAGCCGTGTCCCGGGTGCTTCCGCCGTCGGCCGCACGGCACCCGATGCCGCCTTCGAGCGCGGGGCGCCCACCGCCGAACGGGCGGAGGACGCCGCTTCCGCCTCCCTCGCTCCGTCGCGCCGTCCTCGCCGTCGAGTGGCGGTCGCTTTCGCGATCGCGGGCGCGCTCGTGGTGGGCGCGGGCGCGGCGGGGGTGGCGCTCGACGCCCTCGACGAGCCGGTCGCGGAGCGCCCCCCGGCCGCGGGCGAATCGGCCGCTCCCCCGGACTCCGGCGCGGGCGCTGCAGATGACGACGACGCCGTGGCGCTTCGGATCCCGCTCGACGGCTTCTTCGACAACGACGTCGACGTCGACTCTGCGAGCGACGTCCCGGACTTCCCGACGACCGGGTCGGTCCAGTGGGCATCCGCCCTCGGGGACTACTACGGCTGGGAGATGTGGATCGCCGGGGCGGACGGTGCTTCGGAGCGGGAGTACTGC
The DNA here is from genome assembly GCF_031844425.1 of Microbacterium sp. ARD31. Taxonomy (NCBI): domain Bacteria; kingdom Bacillati; phylum Actinomycetota; class Actinomycetes; order Micrococcales; family Microbacteriaceae; genus Microbacterium; species Microbacterium sp. ARD31. Next base: position 65,142 of record NZ_JAUZVE010000005.1, on the reverse strand, counting down.
CTGCTCATAGAACAGGAGCTGATCGTCCGTGCGCGCTGCGTCTCGGCGCAGCAGCGCGCGCAGGGCACTCTGATCGTCTCGGTGCCCTACAGCCTCGTGGATCCACGCGAGCGGCCCGAGCCGATGAGCCCCGGCGACCAGCTCGCCTTCCGGTGGGATGCCGACGCGACGGTCACGGTGTCCGTCGGCACGTCGCTCGCCCCGTGACCGGTCGGCGCCGAGCCGGTCAGTCCAGGAAGATGTCGGGGAAGAGCTGGTCGTCGGGGGTGCCGGCGACAGCGGCGTACCGCGAGAAGTCGGTGACCCCCGCCTCCCGAAGCACCTCCTCGACGATGAGGGTCTGCCCCGTGAGCTCGCCGGCCGGCCGCGTGAGGACCTCGTAAGCGGCGTCGGCGTAGATCTCGGGCGTGCGGCTCGCGGCCATCATCGCCTCGCCGCCCAGCGCGTAGCGCACCGCGGCGGTGGCGATCGTCGTCTGCGGCCACAGCGTGTTGGCGGCGATGCCGTCTTTCGCGAACTCCGCGGCGAGCCCGAGCGTCGCCATCGTCATGCCGTACTTCGCGAGCGTGTAGCCCGTGTGCGCGCCGAGCCACTTGGGTGAGAGGTTCAGCGGCGGCGACAGCGACAGGATGTGCGGGTTGGCGGCATCCCGCAGGATCGGGACGGCGGCGCGCGAGAGCATGAACGTGCCGCGCACGTTGACGTCCTGCATGAGGTCGTACTTCTTGGCCTGCAGGTCGAGCGAGCGCGAGAGGTCGATCACCGAGGCGTTGTTGACGACGATGTCGATGCCGCCGAACTCGCCCTGGGTCTTCAGCACCGCTTCGGTGACGTCGTCGTCGTTGCGCACGTCGCCCACGATCGGCAGCGCGTCACCGCCGGCGGCGCGGATCTGGTCCGCGGCCGAGTGCACCGTGCCCTCGAGCTTCGGATGCGGCGTGTCGGTCTTCGCCAGCAGCGCGATGTTCGCACCGTCGCGGGCGGCGCGAAGGGCGATCGCGAGGCCGATCCCCCGGCTGCCGCCCGACATCAGGATGGTCTTTCCGGCAAGGTGCTTCTCGCTCATGCGGGTCTCCTCGAGGTGGTGGATGCCGCGGCGAACGCGGCGACGCGGGCACGGGACTGCGGGGTGTCGAACGCGGCGCCGATCGAGCGCGCCTCGTCCGCGAGATTGTCGGCGAAGGTCCGTCCCGCGCCGGATCGGACGAGACGTTTCGCCTGACCGAACGCCGCCGAGGCACCGGCGAGCCAGAAGTCCGCCACCGCGCGGGCGCGGTCGGCCACCTGATCCGCGGCGACGACCTCGGTCACAAGCCCCCAGTCGAGGGCCGTCGCGGCGTCGATCGTGAGGTCCTGCAACAGCAGCTGCAGCGCCCGCCGCTGCCCGACCGCCGCAGGCAGCAGCGTCGAGACGCCGAGGTCGGGGGTGAGCCCGATGTTGGCGTACTTGCTCACGAACCGGGCCTGCTCCGAGGCGACGATGTAGTCCGCGGTCAGCATCAGCCCGAGCCCGCCGCCGGCCACCGCGCCCTGAACGGCGGCGACGATCGGCTTGTCGGACTCGACGAAGGTGCGGATGCCGTCGTGGATGACGTCGGCTGCGGCGGTGACGTCCGCGCCGGACGCGCCCGACGTCGACATCTCGACGACGTCGCCTCCGGCGCAGAAAGCAGGACCGGCGGCATCCAGCAGGATCGCCTCGACCGACTGATCGGCGGTCAGCTCGTGCGCGAGGTCACGCCAGCGGCGCCCCATCTCGAACCCCATCGCGTTCAGCGAGGCCGGCCGGTTGAAGGTGACGCCGGCGAGGGCGCCCTCGCGCGAGACCAGGATCGATTCGCTCATGGCGGTGCTCCTCGGGGTGGGGTGAAGGGGGACGGGGGTGGCGGCTACTTCGGCGCCATGCGGATCGCGCCGTCGAGGCGGATGGTCTCGCCGTTGAGGTAGCCGTTGTCGACGATCGCCGCGACCAGTCGTGCGTACTCGTCGGGTCGGCCGAGACGCTGCGGGTAGGGCACCTGCTGCCCCAGCGAGTCCTGCGCGGCCTGCGGCAGGCCCTTCAGCATCGGGGTCTCCATGATGCCGGGGGCGATCGTGACGACGCGGATGCCGTGGCGCGCCAGCTCCCTCGCGATCGGCAGCGTCATGGCGTGCACTCCGCCCTTGCTCGCCGCGTACGCGGGCTGCCCGATCTGCCCGTCGAAGGCGGCGACGCTGGCGGTGTTGACGATGACGCCGCGATCGCCGCCGGCGGTCGGCTCAGTGCGCGCCATGGCGGCCGAGGCCTGCGCGATGACGTTGTAGGTGCCGATGAGGTTGATACGCACGATGCGCTCGAAGTCGGCGAGCGGCGTCGGCTCGCCGTCGCGGTCGAGCACCTTCGCCGGCGGGGCGATCCCGGCGCAGTTGACAACGACCCGCAGGGGCCCGGATGCCGCGGCGTGCGCGACGGCGCCGGCGACCTGTCCGGGGTCGGTGACATCGGCCGCGGCGAAGGACCCGCCGAACTCGCCGGCGACCTCGGCACCGGCCGACGAGGGCAGGTCGACGATCGTGACGGCGGCGCCGGCGGCCGCCAGTCGCTGCGCGGTCGCGAGACCGAGGCCGCTGGCCCCGCCGGTGACGAGGGCCGATGCGCCCGTGAGCTCCATGCTGTTCTCCTTCGAACCACCGCCGAACCGGCGCGAAACGGAATCCGGTTCCAGCATACGCGGGACCGCGTCTCACGCGTTGCGGGTGCCGGGGTGCTCGCCCCAGGGTAGGTCAGCCGGGCCCGAGGATGAAGTTCCACGTGCCCGCCGCCACTGCGGCGACCACGGCGACCGCAGCGATGGCGGCCCCGAGCCCGATGAGCGCCCACTCCGGTGCGCCGAATCGGGAGCGACGCGCCCACGTGCGGGTCCCGTCCGCGCCGAACCCGCGGGCCTCCATGGCGGTCGCGAGCTTCGAGCCGCGCCGGATCGACAGCACCAGCAGCGCGAACGCCATGCCGAAGAAGCGGCGCAGGCGTCCCCGATCCGCCACGCCCCGGGCGCGGCGGGCGAGTTCGAGCGCGCGCCAGTCGTCGATGAACAGCCCGACCATGCGCAGCCCCGCCAGCGCACCCAGCACGAAACGCGCCGGCAGGCGCAGCACCTGCGCCAGCCCGTCGGCGAGATCGGTCGGGTCGACGGTGACGAAGAGCACGACCGACGGGAGGGCGATCGCGAGGACCCGCAGAAGGGTGGCGGCGGCGAGGGCGAGGGAGCCCTCGCTGATGCGCACGACGAACCATTCCGCGTAGATCTGTCCCGAGGTCTCGCCGTACAGCGCGATCGTGAGGGCGGTGAGCGGCGCGGCCAGCCACACCGGCCACGTCCGCGTCCAGAACTCCCGCCACGCCAGGCCGGCGAAGGGGATGAGGAGCAGCTCGAGCACGAGCGCCACCGCTGCCGAGACCACATCGAGGGTGAAGACGAGGGGGATGGCGATGACCGCCGCGGCAGCGAGCTTGGCGACGGGGTTGATGCCCGCGACCACACCGGTGCGAGCGCGGGAGTCGAGCAGGGTCACGACGCCCCCTCCGCCGCGGATGCCGGCAGCTCGAACCGCCGGGAATGCAGCGCTGTCACGACGTCGAGATCGTGCGTGATCGTGACGATCGCCGACCCCTCGTCTCGCAGGCGCGCCAGGATGGCCACCAGCTCCGCCCACGTCCGGGCGTCCTGACCGAAGGTCGGCTCGTCCAGGATCAGCACGCGAGGCCGGGTCGCCAGCGCCGCGGCCACGGTCAGCCGCCGCTTCTCGCCGCCCGACAGCGTGTAGGGATTCGCCCGCGCCAGCGGTGCGAGGCGGAGGCGCTCGAGAAGCTCGTCCACGCGGCGCGACGTCTCGTCCGCGTCGAGCCCGAGCGCGCGGGGACCCACTTCGAGCTCGGCGCGCACCGTCGTCGTCAGCAGCTGGTGCTCCGGGTCTTGGAACACGGTGCCGATGCGCGTGAGCAGCTGGCGGGAAGACCACCGGATGGGAGCCGCCGCGACGCCGTCGCCCAGCGCGCCCGCCGCCGACACGTCCCCGGATGCCGGGGCGATGAGTCCGGCGAGGGTGAGGCCGAGCGTGGACTTGCCCGCGCCGTTGGGTCCGGTGATCGCCAGCGCGGAGCCCGCGTCGACGGTGACGTCGATCCCCGAGGCGACAGGCCTTCCGGTCACCCGCTGGACGGCCAGGTCACGGGCCACCAGCAAGGGCTCGCCGGGCGCGCGGGCGGGCGGCGGCGGAAGCGGGGGGCGGATGCCGGGCACCCAGACCCCGGCTTCGGCCAGCCGCGGCCCCTCTCCGCGCAGCACCTGATCCGGCGTGCCGTCCGCGACCATGCCACCGCCTCCGGCACCGAGGACGATCACGCGGTCGATCAGCGGCAGCCACACCTCGACGCGGTGCTCGACCACCACGAGGGTTGCCGGGTGGGCATCGAGCATCGCCCGCACGGCCTCCCGCACCTCGACGACGCCGTGCGGATCGAGGTTGGCGGTCGGCTCGTCCAGCAGCACGAGCCCGGGGCGCATGGCGAGGACTCCGGCGAGCGCGAGGCGCTGCTTCTGACCGCCGGACAGCGCCTTCGTCGGCCGGTCGAGGGGCACGTCGAGACCGACGGCGTCGAGCGCGTGACGCACCCGCGGCCAGATCTCCTCCCGCGGGACGCCGAGGTTCTCGCACCCGAAGGCCACATCGTCGCCGACGCGCGCGAGGATGACCTGCGAATCGGGGTCCTGAAGGACGAGCCCGGCGCGCCCGCGGGCGCCGGAGGCCGGCATCCCGTCGATGAGGAGCTCGCCCGCCTGCTCACCCTCCTCGTCGCCTCCGAGCACGCCGGCGAGGCCGTGCAGCAGCGTCGACTTGCCGGCCCCCGAGGCGCCCAGCAGCAGCACGCGCTCCCCCGGCTCGATGGTGAGGTCGACACCGCTCACCGCCCACGCGCGCCGCGACGCGTGCCGCCAGCCCCACCCTCGCGCCTGGACGGCGGCCGCGCGGAGCCCGGCGGTGTTCACGCGTCAGACACGGGCGCGCACATCGCGCCCCGACGCGAACCGGTCGAGCGCGCCGGTGGCGGCGATCCCGCGCGCCAGCAGCCACGAGAGGGCACCGGCGATGACCGCTCCCGAGACGATGGTCGAGGCGAGGTACACGAGGGTGAAGGTGGTGTCCGCGCCGGCGTACCACAGCACCAGGTTGTTGATGCCGCCGGCGAGCGCCGCACCCGCGCCCGCGAGGACGGCCACCGGCAGGCTCCAGCGCTTGTACAGGAAGAGCAGGAAGATCAGCTCGGCGCCGAGCCCCTGCACGAGGCCGGCCTCGATGGTGAGGAAGCCGCCCCATTGGTTGCCGACGAGCGCCGACACGACGGCGGCGAGGGTCTCGGTGTAGATCGCGGCACCGGGCTTGCGGATGATCAGCGCGCCGAGCACTCCGGCGAACAGCCACGGACCGTCGAGCAGACCCTGCAGGCCGGGCAGCAGCGGTTCGAGCAGTGCGCTGGGCCCGAGGTATCCGACGTTCCAGGCCAGGAAGATCAGGCCCGAAGCGACGCCGATGACGCTGGCGACGACGATGTCGACGACGCGCCAACGCAGGCTCCGCTTCCCAGCGGTGGTCGCCTTCTCGGCGGTGGATGCGGACGTGGACGTGTGCATCTTCTCTCCTCCCTGCGCCGGCATGATCCGGATCAGGTTCGACGGTCGAAGCGTGGATCGCTTCCTCTCAGCCCGGCTCACCGGACTCCCGTGGTTGTGGCGATGAGTATACCGGCGTACGGGAGCGGTAGTTTTGTCGCGTGACCGTCGATGACGCCTCCCTGCTGTCGCGCCGTGACGCGCGCGCACAGAACCAGGCGGAGTGGCCGGCGGACGAAGACCCGGATGCCGCGACCGGCGCGACCGGCGACGGGGGGCCGGTGGTCTCGACCTCGGGGCGCATCGCCCTGACGTGGCTCGACGATCGCACGGTCACGCCCCGACCCATCACCACGCCCACCCTCGTCGCGTCGGGACTGCTGGATCGTCCGCCGTGGCGGTCGCCCCTGCGGGCCGGGGTGCTGGTGCCGCTGGCGATCGCCGTGCTCGTCGCCCTCGTCTACACCGCGACCACCCTGCTGTGGCCGCTGTCGGCCGTCGAGCCCACCATCGCCGACGTCGAGGTCGCCCCGGTCCCGGCGGCCGCGGCCGAGCTCAGCTGGCCGAGCGAGGGAAGCGCCGCCGTCGCCGTGGCGGGCGCGGGAGGCACCGTGGTGTCTCCCGCTGCCGCGGACGGGACCACGTCATCCGGGGACACCGCGGACGCCATCGCCAGCATCACCAAGGTCGTCACCGCCCTGGTGGTCCTCGACGAGATGCCGCTTCCGGCCGGCGAGGACGGACCGGAGTTCCGGTTCACCTACGCCGACTCGGTGGACTACTGGAACTACCGCTCCCGGGGCGAGTCGGCCCTCGACGTCCCGGTCGACGGCGTCCTCACCCAGCGACAGCTGCTGGCGGGGATGCTCGTCGGGTCGGCGAACAACTACGCCGACCGGCTCGCGGGCAACCTGTGGCCCTCGGATGCGGTCTTCGCCGATGCTGCGAACGAATGGCTGCGCGCCCACGGCGTGCCCGGTGTCACGGTGGTCGAGCCCACGGGGATGGATGCCGGCAACCGGGCGAGCCCCGCCGCGCTGATCACCCTCGCGCAGAGGGCCATGGCGAATCCGGTCATCGCCGACATCGTGTCGCAGCGGGTGATCGAGCTCCCCGGCGCCGGCCGCGTCGAGAACACCAACGCGCTGCTGGCGGACGAGGGCGTGGTCGGGATCAAGACGGGCACGCTCGCCGCGTGGAACCTGCTGTCGGCGAAGGACATCACCGTCGACGACACCCCCGTCCGCGTCTACGCCGCCGTTCTGGGCCAGGCCGACGACGACGCCCGCAACGCGGCCACCCGCACGCTGTACGCGGACGTCGAGCGCGAGCTGCAGACCGAGCCGACGGTGGCCGCCGGTTCGGTCGTCGGCACCGTCGAGACCGTGTGGGGCGAGCGCGTCGAGATCGTGGCCGACGCCGACGCCGACGTGGTGCTGTGGAACGGCGCGGCGGGGATCGTCTCGACGACCTTCGATCTGGGGGACGCGCGCGCCGACGGCGCGACGGTCGGAACCCTGACCGTCGACGGGCCCCTCAACGACACCACCGTCGATCTGGTCCTGACCGACGACGTCGACGACCCGAGCGCGTGGTGGCGCCTGACGCACCCGCTCGAGCTGTTCGGCCTCGACGGCTGACGGCGAGCCGGCTCAGACGAAGACGACGGCGCGCTGGAGGCGCGTGCGGATGTCGAAGACCTCGTTGCCGCCCACGTCACGGGCGCCGGTGATCCCCCGTCGCAGCACGGTGGACAGCGCGCTGCGAGACACCACAGCCACCGGCATCCCCCGGACCTTTCCGATCTCGTCGATCGGGTCGAGCACGTCCTCGTCGGGGAGCACCACGATCGCGCCGCTGAAGCGCACGCCGGCCGCGCGGGCGATCACCCGCATGCGCGCGACGAGGGTCGCCACCGGCGGCTCGCCGACACCCTCGCCGACGAGCTCGCCCCGGCGCGAGCGCACCGGTCCGCCGAAGTCCTCCGACAGCACTGCATAGAGCCCGCTGGGGCCCAGCACGATGTGGTCGAGCTTGTCGTCGGCGTGGCCGCCGCGCCCGGCGGCCGCGACGTCGTGCCACACGGTGTAGCCCATGCCGAGGTCGGAGACGATGCGCGCGGTGGCCTCCTCTGCGAGCGCGTCGGCGAGCAGGCGCCGGACCGCGTGGGGCGCGGAGCGCACGAGCGCCGGGTCGTACGGATCCGCCACGGTCACCCCGCGGCCCGCCCACTCGCGGATGAGCGACAGGTAGCGCTCCCGGCGCCAGCCGCCGGGGTGCCCGAACGAGCGGGCGCGGGGGCGCGTGTCACGCGTCGCCGTGCGCGGCGGCGACCACTCCGACCACTCCGGGGGCGCACTCGCACCGAACCCGTGGCCGCGGTCGTAGGCCGCCCGCGCCTCGGCAGTGCCGACGAGCTCCCACGCCCGCTGCACCTGCACGAAGACGGCGGCGTCCCCGCCGGTGTCGGGGTGGGTCTGGCGCAGCCGCAGCCGATACGCCTTGCGGAGCGCCTCGTCGTCGACGTCGGGCGCGACGCCGAGCACGTCGTATGCGGATGCCGAGAGCGGACTGTCGAACACGGGTCAGTCGTCCGCCCACAGCGGCTGGTCGGGCACGAAACCGAAGGCCTGGTCGACGGTCGCCGGATCCAGGTCTGCGAAGGTTGCCGGTTGCCACCGCGGGGTGCGGTCCTTGTCGATCAACTGCGCCCGGATCCCCTCGACGAGGTCGGGCTGAGTGGCCGCGAACCACATCACCAGGCCGTACTCCTGCGCGAGGACCGCGCGCAGATCGGGAAGGGTCCGCGCACGTCGGACCGCTTCGAGCGTGACGGCCAGCCCGGTCGGCGACAGCTCTTCGAGGGTGGATGCGGCATCCGCGGCAGCAGCGTCTCCGTGCTCGCGCAGTCGCGCGATGATGTCGGGCACGGTGTCGGCGGCGAACGCGTCGTCGATCCACGAACGGGCGCGCTCGAGCGGCGCCTGCTCGGGGGTCTCGTCGAACAGCAGGACGAGCTCGGTCGGCGTCGCCGGATCGGCCCGGGTGCGCAGGGCGTCCGCGAGGCTCGCGAGGCGATCCGAGGGGACGACGTGATCGGCAAGTCCGACGTAGACGGCGTCCGCGCCGCCGATGACCGCACCGGTGAGGGCGAGGTACTCCCCCAGCCGGCCCGGGGCGTGCGCGAGCAGCCACGTGCCGCCGACGTCGGGCGTGAAGCCGATGCGGGTCTCGGGCATCGCCAGCTGCGAGCGCTCGGTCACGATGCGGATGGTCGCGTGTCCGGCCAGCCCGATGCCGCCCCCCATGGTGACGCCGTCGGCGAGGGCGACGATGGGCTTGCGGTACTCCGAGATCCGGGCGTTGAGCGCGTACTCGGCGCGGAAGAACTCCGCGGTGGCCTCGGGGCGGCCCCCGCGGATCTGCTCGGCGAGGCCACGCACGTCGCCGCCGGCGCACAGTCCGCGCTCACCGGCGCCGTCCAGCAGCACGAGATCCACCTCGGTGTCGTCCTGCCACCGGTTCAGCGCATCGGCGAGGTCGCGGATCATCCCCAGGTCGAGGGCGTTGATCGCACGCGGCCGGTTGAGTGTCAGATGCCCGACCCCGTCGCCGGTGCGAGCCAGCACGCGGGGTTCGTCGTTCGCGGTCACCCCGCCACGTTACCCGGCTGCACCACCGGGCCGCCGTGAATCCCGGGCCGGACGGCCGTTGTGGGTCAGGATAGGGTGAACGGCCACGACAACGAGAGGTTCGGCATGCCCGAAGGACAGGTGCTGGAGTTCTCCGCAGTCACCAAGCGATTCGGCGGCATCACCGCGGTGTCGGATTTCACCGCCCGCGTCGAACCAGGACGCGTCACCGGCTTCCTCGGCCCCAACGGTGCCGGCAAGACGACGACGATGCGCATCCTGCTGGGCCTCGTGAAGGCGACGTCGGGCACCGCCACGATCGGCGGCACGCCGTACCGCAGGCTCCGGCATCCGCTGCAGAGCGTCGGAGCCGTCCTCGAGGCCTCGAGCTTCCACCCGGGCCGCACCGCCGCGAACCATCTCACCGTCTACGCGCAGGCGGCCGGCATCGCGCGGACCCGCGTCGACGAGGTGCTCGACCTGGTCGGCCTCTCGGATGCCGCAGGCCGGCGTATCGGCGGGTTCTCCCTCGGCATGCGCCAGCGCCTGGGGCTCGCGTACGCGCTGCTGGGCGATCCCGGAGTGCTCGTGCTCGACGAGCCGTCCAACGGCCTGGACCCCGAGGGCATCCGCTGGATGCGCGGCTTCCTCCGCGGCCTGGCGCGCGAGGGCCGCACGGTGTTCGTGTCCTCCCACCTGCTGACCGAGATCCAGCAGACCGTCGACGACCTGCTGATCATCTCGCGCGGCCGTCTGGTCTTCCAAGGGGGTCTCGACGAGCTCGCCGACCCCACCGAGACCGCGACCGTGGTCGACGCGCCCGACCGGGGCGCTCTCGTCGCGGCGCTGCGCGCGGCGGAGGTGCCGTTCGAAGTGCTGCGCTCCGGGCTGACCGTGCGCTACTCCTCGCCCGCCGACGTGGGAGAGGTGGCCGCCGGCGCCGGCGTCGCCCTCTCGTCGCTGCAGCGACGCGGCCCCGCACTGGAAGAGGTCTTCCTCGACCTCGTCAACGGCGTGCGCGTGCACCCGAGCGCGGGCGGCATGGCCAGGCCCACCGGGCCCGCCGCGCTCGGCCCCAGCACCGGAGCCGCGGCACCGGCGACGCCGGGGGACGATGAGCGCGAGTCCGGTGGCGTTCCGCAGGCCGAACCGGATGCCGCCAGCGCCGAACCGCGGGTCGACCCGGAGACTCCCGGCGACACCGGGACCTCAGACGACACCGGGACCTCAGACGACACCGGGACTCCAGACGACACCGGCGCGATGTCGGAACAGGACGCACCCGAGGCCGCCCCCGCGGCCACCGCGGAGCCGGTTTCGACGTCGGACGAGCCCGAGGCCGAGCACGAGCCCGGGCCGGACGCATTCGACACCGACCCCGCACCCGCCGACGAAGCACCGTCCGCACCCATCGACGAGGCACCTTCCGAGACCACCGACCAGGCGGAGTCCGAGGCGACCGACGACGAGCCCTCCGAGCCCGCACCCACGACCGCCGCGTTCGTGGTCGCCGCCACCGGCGTGATCGACATCGTCCCGCCGTCCGCGGATGACCACGGCGACGCCCCCGGCGACCGGTCGGAGCAACCCGTCAGCGACAGCGACCATCACCCCGACCACGAGGAGAGCCACGCGCGATGAGCCTCACCACCGCGACGCGCTCCGAGACCACGAAGCAGTTCACCACCGCGATGTGGTGGGTGCTCGCGATCGTCCTCGCCGTCTACATCGCCTTCACCGCCGGCGTCCTCGCGTTCGTCTTCGCCGCATCCTCGTCGGGCTCGCTGCCCGGAGGCGCCCCGACCCTGCCTGAGGACGGCCTCGCACCGGTCCTCTACAGCACGGCGAGCTCGGTCGGCTACGTTTTCCCGCTCCTCATCGGCACGCTCATGGTGACCAGCGAGTTCCGGCACAAGACGCTGACCTCGACCTTCCTGGCCACCCCGCGGCGCGGCCTCGTGCTCTCGGCGAAGATCGTCGTCGGCATCGTCATGGGCGTCGTGTTCGGCATCGTCGGCATCGTCGCCGCGGTCGGCGTGTCCGCCGGGATCCTCGCGGGCTTCGGCCTGGACACCGCACTCGGCGACGCCGAGACGTGGGCGCTGCTGGGCAGGATGCTGGTGGCCTCGGTCCTGTGGGTGCTCATCGGCATCGGCGTGGGCGCTCTCGTGCGCAACCAGGTCGGCGCGATCGTCGGAGTGCTGGTGTTCACGCAGTTCCTCGAGCCCGTCGGCCGGGCCGCGGCATCCTTCGTCGAAGATCTGGGCCCCGTCGTGCAGTACCTGCCGGGAGCAGCCAGCGACGCACTCGTGGGCGCGAGCGTGTTCACCAGCATGCCGGGGGCCTCGGCCGGCGAACTCGAGTGGTGGGTCGGCGGCCTGGTGCTGCTGGGCTACGCCCTGGTGCTCGTGGTGCTCGGAAACGTCGTGAGCTGGCGACGCGACGTCAGCTGAGCGCGCATCGCGGGCGAAGACGCCGGCGGGTGCGCCGGCTCTACGAAGACGGTGCGTCGGCGACGATGTCGATGACGTCGGTGGGCTCGCCCTGCACGTCCAGGCGCAGCGCCTTGACGAGTTCGAGTCCGTGGCGGGTCGTCAGCAGCACCCGCTGGAACTCGGGGTGCCCGACCAGATCGATCACGACGCCCTTGCGATGACGTCGCGCGATGACGAAGTCGTCGGCGGCGGCGGAACGCCACGTTCCCATCGCGACGATCCCGCGCAGGTGGGTTCCGGGCTGGGGGATGCCGCGCAACCAGGTCCAGGCGTCGTCGACGAGCTGCACGCGGTCGATCGTGTCGCGCTCGATCTCGATATTCCGCTTCCGGAATGCCATGGCCTTCTCGGCGCCGGACAGCACGACTTCGAGCCGAGACGAGTCCAGAAGCAGCGTGACCATGCCCCTAGTCTGCCAGCGCGGCCGGTCCGGTGTCGGGAGGTTTGCTCACAGGAGCGCAACGATCGACGACGACGCACCCCGATCGCGGTGCAAGACTGGTCGGATGACCCTGCTCGAAACCGCCGATGTGCAGCAGGCGGCGCTCGCAGAGGCGCTCCGACGCGCGCACGCCGGCGAGCGACTCGACGTCGACGACGCGACGGCCCTGCTGGGTGCGTCGGGCGATGACATGGAGTCGATCCTCGATGCGGCGTCGGCCGTTCGGGATGCGGGCCTCGCGGCATCCGGTCGACCCGGGGTGATCACCTACTCGCGCAAGGTCTTCGTACCGCTGACGACGCTCTGCCGCGACCGCTGCCACTACTGCGTCTTCGTCGACACACCCGGACAGCTGCTCAAGAAGCGCAAGCCCGCCTTCATGTCGCCCGAGCAGGTGCTCGCCGTCGTGCGCCAGGGCCAGGCGATGGGCTGCAAAGAGGCCCTGCTCACCCTCGGCGACCGGCCCGAGGACCGCTGGCCCGAGGCTCGCGCGTGGCTCGACGAGCACGGGTTCGCCTCGACGCTGGACTACGTCGCCCACGTCGCACGCCTGATCACCGCCGAGACCGGAATGCTCGCGCACCTGAACCCCGGCGTGATGACCGCCGATGAGCTCGCGATGCTCCGCCCGACGGCCCCGTCGATGGGCATGATGCTCGAGACCACCTCGCGCGAGCTGTTCGAGGTGCCCGGGCGGGTGCACTACGGCTCGCCCGACAAGGACCCGGCCGTCCGGCTCGCCGTCCTCGACGACGCCGGGCGCGCACGTGTGCCCTTCACCACCGGCATCCTGGTGGGGATCGGCGAGACGATCCGGGACCGGGCGGAGTCGCTCATCGCGATCCGCGACGCCCACGAACGCCACGCGGTGGAGGGGCAGGGTCGCAGGCAGGGTCACGTGCAAGAGGTGATCGTGCAGAACTTCCGCGCCAAGCCGCAGACCGCGATGCAGTCGGCGCCCGACGCCGACACCCGCGAGTACGCCGTCGCCGTGGCGGTGGCCCGCCTCGCGATGGGCCCCGACATGCGCATCCAGGTGCCGCCGAACCTGTCGGACCCGGCGGAGTTCGCCCTGCTCGTGCGCGCCGGCGCCGACGACTGGGGTGGGGTTTCACCGCTGACCGCCGACCACGTCAATCCCGAGCGCCCGTGGCCGCATCTGGACGACCTGGCCCGGCGCACCGCCGAGCTGGGCTTCGAGCTGCGCGAGCGCCTGACTGCTCACCCCGAGTTCGTGCACGCCGCCGAGACCTGGCTCGACCCCGCCATGCGGGGACCGGTCGCCGCGCTCGCCGACCCCGAGACGGGCCTGGCGCGCGAGTGGTCTCAGCCTGCGGGTTCTGACGGCGACGGCGCGCGGAACGGCGACGAGGCGGTGGCCGGATCACCGCGGGCGGGCGACCCGGAGGATCACAACTCCTGCAGCGACACCACGCCCGCCGACCCCGCACCGCGGAATTCCGCGGGTGCGGGCGGCCCGAGCGGCGCGGCGCGCAGGAGTTATGATCCGTCGGGCACGCGCTCGACCCTCGAACGCGCGGCAGCCGACCCCCGCGACCTCGACGACACCGAGTGGGTGGGGCTGCTCCGTGCCACCGGCGACGAGCTCGAGGCGCTGGTCGCGACCGCCGACGACGTCCGCCGCTACACGGTGGGCGAGGCGGTGACGCTCGTCGTCAACCGCAACCTCACCTCGACCGGGTTCACCACCGCGGACGTCGCGACCGGGCCCGACGCCTTCACCCTCGAAGATGCCGCCGCGATCGCGCGCGACGCCGCCGACCTGGGCGCCACCGAACTGTGCGTGCAGGGTCGCCTTCCCGAGACGGTCGAGGCCTCGGCGTACCTCGAGATCGCCCGCGCGATCACTGCCGCGACCCCCCGCCTCCACCTGCACGCCTACCGACCGCAGGACGTCGTCGACCTCGCCGACCGCGGGTTCGCGGGCTCGCTCGAGGCGGCGCTCGCGGCCCTGCGCGACGCCGGCGTCGACACGGTTCCCGGCACCGGCGTGAAGGTGCTCAGCGAGCGCGTCCGCGCCCTCGTCGCACCCGGCGACCTCGAGATCGACCGCTGGGTCGATGCGATCACCGCCGCACACCGGGCGGGCTTCCGCTCGACGTCCGTCCTGTTCTACGGCCACGTCGAGACCGCCGTGGAGCGCGTCGCGCACCTGCGTCGACTCCGCGAGATCCAGGACGCCACCGGCGGGTTCACCGAGTTCGTCCCCATCCCCCTGCCCGGTCCGGCGGGTGGCGTGCCGCTCGTGGCGGATCGCCGCGACATCGACGAGCACCGAGCGATGGTGGCGGTGTCGCGCCTCATGCTGTCGGGCAGCATCCCGCACATCCAGATCCCCTGGACGCGCGTCGGCCGCACCGCCGCCGCGACGCTCCTGCAGGCGGGCGGCGACGACCTGGGCGGCGCGCTGCTGGACGGCCGCGTGAAGCCTGAGGCCGGCATCGAGTTCGGTCAGGAGCTTCCGGCGACGGATGCCGCAGCGCTCACCGCGCGACTCTTCCGGCCCTTCCGCCTGCGCACCACCGACTACCGCGATGCCGGGGGAAGGTCGTGACCTCACCTCGCGGATCGGCGGGACACCGGCCCGCCGCCGGCGCCGTCCACAGCGAGATCGTCATCGTCGGGGCAGGTTTCGCCGGCCTCGGCATGGCGATCGCCCTGCGGCGCGCGGGCCGGGATGACGTCGTCATCCTCGAGCGCGCCCCGTCGATCGGCGGCACCTGGCGGGACAACACGTACCCGGGGGTGGCGTGCGACGTGCCGGCGCACCTCTACGGCTTCGCCAGCCACCCCAACCCGGAGTGGTCCGGTCTCTTCGCCCGCGGCGACGAGATCCGCCGCTACCTCGAGACCGTCGCCGAGCGGGAGGGCGTGCACGACCGCCTTCGGCTGTCGACGGCTCTCACGTGCGCGCGATGGGACGCCGACGCCGATCTGTGGCGGCTCGAGACGTCGCGCGGAGCCCTCACCGCCGACGTCCTCGTCCTGGCGTGCGGGCGTCTCACGGAGCCGTCGATTCCCGACATCTCGGGTCTGGAGTCCTTCCCGGGTCCCATCTTCCACTCCTCGAGATGGGACCACGGCACCGACCTGAAGGGCGCCCGCGTCGCCGTCGTCGGCACCGGCGCGAGTGCCGTGCAGCTGGTGCCGGAGCTCGCCCGCACCGCGCGCCACGTGACGCTGTTCCAGCGCACGCCCGCATGGATCGTGCCGCGCGGCGAGCGCGCGTACACCGAGACCGAACGGGAGCGCTTCGCCACCCAGCCCGGAGAGCTCGCGCGCCTCCGCGCCGACCTGTACGCCGAGGGCGAGGCCCGCTTCGCCTCGCGATCGGGGGATGCCGCAGCCGCCGCCGCGGCGCGCGCCACAGCCCTGGCTCACCTGCACGCGCAGGTTGCCGATCCCGCGCTTCGCGCCGCCCTGACTCCGGACTACGCGTTCGGCTGCAAGCGGGTGCTGCTCTCGGACGAGTTCTACCCGGCGCTGGCCTCCCCGGGCGTGACGCTGGAGGCCGCGGCGCTGGACACGGTCGAGGGCTCCACGCTCGTCTCTGCGGCCGGCGGTCGCCACGACGTGGACGCCCTCGTGCTGGCGACGGGATTCGCCACGACCCGCCAGCCGTACGCGGACCTGGTGGTGGGCGAGGCGGGAACGACTCTGGCCGAGCACTGGTCGCACGGGATGACCTCGTTCGGATCGACCGTCGTGGCCGGTTTCCCGAACCTGTTCGTCCTCGACGGCCCGAACGCCGCTCTGGGCCACAATTCGTCCGTGCTGATGATCGAGGAGCAGGCCGCCTACGCCGTCCGATGCCTCGTGCACCGTGACCGCTCGGGCGCTCCGCTGCACCTCGACCCGGCGGCCGAGGCCGCCTACACCGACGAGATCGCGCACGCCGCGGCATCCACCCCGTGGATGACCGGCGGCTGCCGCAACTGGTACGTCGACGAACGGTCGGGCAGGCTCACCCTGCTGTGGCCGGGCACCGTCGACGCCTTCCGCGCACGCCTGGCGCGTGCCGACGGATCCGAGTTCGCGCTCGCTCCCGCGAGCGCCGAGAAGGGAGCATCATGACCGATTCCCCGACGCACCAGGGCCTGCCCCTCCGGTTCGGGTACAAGGCTTCGGCCGAGCAGTTCGGGCCCACCGAGCTGCTCGACTTCGCGATCCTGGCCGAGGAGGTCGGTTTCGACTCGGTCTTCGTGTCGGACCACCTTCAGCCGTGGCTGCACGAGGGCGGGCACGCGCCGGCATCCGTGCCGTGGCTCGGCGCGCTCGGCGCGCGCACCTCGCGCGTCGCGATCGGGACGTCGGTGCTGACGCCCACCTTCCGCTACAACCCCACCGTCGTCGCGCAGGACTTCGCGACGCTGGGCGTGATGTACCCGGGCCGGGTCATCCTCGGCGTCGGCACGGGTGAGGCGCTCAACGAGGCCAACCTCGGGATCGCGTGGCCCGACCCGCCGGAGCGGTTCCAGCGCCTGAAAGAGGCGATCGGGCTCATCCGCCGCCTGTGGAGCGAGGACCGCGTCAACTTCGACGGCACGTACTACACCGCCCGCAACATCACCATCTACGACAAGCTCGACCAGCCCGTCCCGATCTACATCGGCGCCGCCGGCCCCGCAGCGACGCGGCTGGCGGGCAGGATCGCCGACGGCTTCATCACCACCAGCGGCAAGAAGCGCGAGCTGTACACCGACACGCTGCTGCCGGCCCTGCACGAGGGGCTCGAGAAGGCCGGACGCTCGCCCGCCGACATCGACACCCTCATGGAGATCAAGGTGTCGCTGGACGAGACCATCGAAGCGGCGAAGGAGAAGACGCGGTTCTGGGCGCCGCTCGCCCTCAGCCCCGACGAGAAGATGGGCGTCGACGATCCGCTCGAGATGCAGCGCCTCGGCGAGGAGCTGCCGATCGAGCGCGCCGCATCGCGGTTCATCGTGTCGGACGATCCCGACGAGCACGTCGAGCGCATCGCGTGGTACGTCGAGCTCGGCTTCCGCCACCTCGTCTTCCACGACCCCGGCCACGACCAGGAGACCTTCCTGCGCCGGTACGGCACCGAGATCCTGCCGCGGCTGCGGGAGCGGTTCGGCGCGTGACCGGAGGGTGGGCCGTCGTCGTTCCGGTGAAGTCCCCGGCGGTCGGCAAGTCCCGCCTGGACGTTCCGGGGATCGACCGGGCCACGCTGGCCCGCGCGATCGCGCTCGACACCATCGAGGCGGCGGCGGCGTGCGCCGAGGTCGCCCAGGTCTTCGTCGTGACCGACGACCCCGCCGTCATCGTCGGCGCGCATGACATCCCGGGGCTCCGCTTCGTTCCCGAAGAGGAGCCGCGCGGTCTGAACGCCGCGATCGCCCTCGGGGCGGACGCTGCCGGCGAGCGGATGCCGCGCGCCGCGCTGCTGGGGGACCTGCCGTCGCTGCGGCCGGACGACCTGGCGGACGCGCTCGCGCGGGCGGGCCGGGTCGATCGCGGGGTGGTGGCCGATGCCGAGGGCTCCGGATCGACCCTCGTCACCGCGCGCGAGGGGGTGCCGTGGCGGACGGAGTTCGGACCGGACTCCCATGCGCGGCACATCGCACTGGGCTGCGTCGGCCTCGATGTGTCCGACGGGTCGACCCTCCGTCGCGATGTCGACACCGCCGAGCAGCTGGGCGAGGCGGCGGCGCACGGGCTCGGGCGCCGCACGGCCGCCCTCGCGGCGCCGCCGGTCACGGATGCGGGCGACGGTCAGATCAGCAGGTAGACCGCGCCGACGATCGTGAAGATGATGACCAGGCGCTCGAACAGCGCCTGGTCGATGCGGTCGGCGATCCACCGGCCGCCGAGGGCGCCGGCGATCACGAGGGGCACGAGCACGAGATCGAGCAGCACGCCGGGCACGGTGATGAGCCCCAGGCCGATGGAGAACGGCACCTTGGAGAGGTTGACGAGCGCGAAGAACCACGCCGCGGTTCCCAGGAACTGCTTCACCGAGAACCGCGCGGCGAGGAAGTACATCGACATCACCGGCCCCGCGGCGTTGGCGACCATGGTCGTGAAGCCGCCCAGCGAGCCGTAGGTCGCCGCCGCCACCGGGTGCGGCGCGGCGTCGGCCACGGCGGGCGCCATCCGTCTCCGCAGCAGCGTGATGGCGATGACCACCAGCAGGATGACGCCGATCACCCGCTTGACCCCGGCGTCGTCGGCGAAGGCGAGGAACACCACCCCGAGGCCCAGTCCGACGATCACCGCGGGCGCCAGCCGCAGCAGCGCCCGCCAGTCGGCGTGCCGTCGGTAGGCGAGCACAGCGAAGACGTCGGCGACGATGAGCAGCAGCAGGAGGGTGCCGGTCGACTGACGAGCCGGAAGAACGGCGGCGAAGATCGCCACCGCGATCGTCGTGGCGCCCGGGACGGCCGTCTTGCCGAGACCGACGATCACCGCCGCGACCGCGAGCAGGACCCACGCGAGAGGCCCCAGGTCGGGGAGCAGGCCGGATTCCATCACACGCCGGCTCCCCTCACACGTCGGCCCATCACACGTCGGCCCATCACACGTCGGCCCATAACACCGCGGCTCCCTCAGACGCCGGCGGTCGCAAGAGCGCGCTCGGCGAGCGCCGCGGCCGCGTCGGCATCCGTCATCCACAGCGGGGCGACGACCGAGCGGATGCCGGAGGCCGCCACCTCGGCAGCCGACGCGGCGTCTTCCTCAGCCAGCAGCCACGCGTCCAGCAGCCCGCCGTCCGCGCGCGGTCGGTAGTGCGCCGCGACGGCCGCCGCAGAGGTCTCGACGCCGATCGCGGTGAGGCAGACGTCCGCCATTCCGCGGACGACGCGGCCGCCGATGATGGGCGAGACACCGACCACGGGCGCCGCGGCAGCGCGCAGGGCGTCTCGGATGCCGGGGACGGCGAGGATGGGACCGATCGACACGACGGGGTTCGACGGTGCGATCAGCACGACATCGGCCTCGGCGAGCGCCTCGACGACGCCGGGCGCGGGCGCGGCGCCCTCGACCCCGGGGTTGTCGAAGCGGACGGGCTGGAGCTGCGCGCGGTGGCGCGTCCACCACTCCTGGAAGTGCAGATCGCGCGTCGCCTGGCCGTCGCGGACCGTGACGCGGGTGTCGACCTCCGCGTCGGTCATCGGCAGCAGCCGTGCGCCGAGCGGCCACCGTTCTGCGAGTCGCGCGACCACCTCGGTGGGCGTCGCGCCTTCGCGGAGCCACCCGGTGCGGGCGAGATGCGTGCCGAGATCGAGGTCGCCGAGAGTGAACCACGGCCACCCCGCGCCCCACTCCTGCAGCTCGTGGTTGACCCGCTCGGTGTCGCCCACGCGTCCCCAGCCGCGCTGGGTGTCGTTGACGCCCGCGAGCGCGTAGAGGATGGAGTCCACGTCGGGCTGCAGTCGCACGCCCGACAGCCACAGGTCGTCGCCGGTGTTGACGACCACCGTGAGCATCGCCGCGGTGTCGTCCACGCCCCTCGCCCGCAGCGCCCCGCGGACGCCGCCCACGAAGCGCGAACCGCCGACCCCGCCGGCCAGCACGACGATCCGCGGCCCGATGCCGGCGGTGCCCGCCGCGGTCACAGGGCGAATTCGTCCGTGGCGTGGGGAAGCGCGAAGCGCGCGACGGCGTCGATGAGGGCGTCGACCGTCTGCTGCGGCGCGACCACGTCGACGCCGAGGCCCGTCTTGGCGGCGTCTTTCGCGGTGCGCGGTCCGATGGCGGCGACCAGCGTCGTCTCGGGGATGTGGTCGAACTGCGCGCGCACCTGCTCGGCGACCGAGCCGCTCGTGACGAGGATCGCGTTGATGCGACCCGAGCGGACGTCCTCGGCGATGCGCTCGGTGACCGGAACGCCGACGGTGCGATAGGCCACGACACTGCGGACGCGGTGCCCCGCCTCGGTCAGCCGGTTGGTGAGGACGGGCTTCGCGATCTCACTGCGGAGGGTGAGGATGCTGCGGGGCTCGGGCTCCAGGGCGATGAGCTGCTCGGCCATGCCGCCGGCGGAGTTGTCGCGCTCGGGGACGAGATCGACGCGGTAGCCGACCGCCTGCAGGGCCGCTGCGGTGGTCTCTCCCACGGCTGCCACCTTGGTGCCGGCGGGGATCACGGCACGATACGCATAGAGGACATCGACCGTGGTCGCGCTGGTCACCGTGAGCCAGTCGAACGCACCGGCACCGAGATCGGCGATGGCCCGCTCGAGCGTCGCCTGGTCGGTCGACGGGGCGAAGTTGATCAGCGGGGCGATCACCGGGGTGGCGCCCTGCCGTCGCAGCGACGCGGCGACGCCGTCGCCCCACGGTCCCCCGCGCGGCACCAGCACCCGCCACCCCTTGAGGGGCTTGGGTGCGGCGTGTGCGGGTGATGTGTTGTTCATGGGGTGTGACTCTCGTGGTGCATTTCGGCCACCCCTGACGTTCGAGCAGCCGAAGCGCGGGATTCCGGGTCGCGCGCTCAGCAGCATCCGCACCGTTGCACTGCCTGTGAAACCGAGCATACCCCCGCTGATCTGCCGTTCGTCCAGGCCCCCTCCGTCACCGGGGAAGCCTGCGACCGCGGCGGGGGGCCCGTCGGTGCCGGTCAGCGCGCGGCGAGGCGGACGATTCCCCACACCGCCGCGCCGATTCCGGCCGCCACGACGACGGCCGCGGCCGCGGCGCCCTGGGGGCTGCGATCAGCGAAGGCGCGGGCCTTGACGATGCCGCGATCCAGGGCGATGCCGGCCCGCTTCGGCAGGTTCGCCTTCTCCTCGATGGCTGCCAGAGCGGCTTTGAGCTCGGCGCGCGCCTTCTCGACCGGGTCGGTGATGCCGATCGGGACGGCGGTGCGGGGCATGGTCACGCGCGTGTCAATACTCACCGCGCACCTCCTTCACATCGTGTGCGATCGCCTGCGCGGGGTTGGTGCGCTTGGCGAGACGTTTGAACCGCATGATCCCGAACAGCGCGAGAATCACGGTGACCAGCAGCATCACGAAGAAGACGACGAGGGCGGACAGCCAGACGGGCCACCACGACGACAGCCCCGCGATGACGAAGGCGCCGAGCGCCGGGATCGACCAGAACAGCACGAACAGGGCGGCGATCATCCAGATCGCCCCCCAGCCGCCGTCCTTCGCGGTACGCGCCAGCCAGACCTTCGCCGAGTCGATCTCGGCCGTGACGAGATTGCGGACGAGTTCGGGGATCTCGCCGATGAGGGTCAGCAGACCGTCATCGGCGCGATCGCGGAAGCCACGAGGCGTCGTCATGTCAGGCCTCGCTGCGCTCGCGGGCCTCGTCAGCGGCCTTCTTCGCCTTGTCTGCGGCCTTGGCGGCGGCCGCGGTGGTCTCGTCGGCGGCGCGATCGAGGTCGTCTGCCGCCGCCTTGCTCGCCTTGACGGCGGCGTCGACGCGCTGACCGGGGGTTCCCTTGCCTGCGGCGGCCTTCGAGACCTTGACGGCCGAGTCCCACAGCGTGCTGGGCAGTGCCATCGCGCTGGACTTCGCGAACTCGCTGACCTTGGCCACCTGATCCTGCACGGGTTCGGTGTTCCAGACCTTCATCCACTGGGTCTTGATCTGCTCGTACCGCTCTTTGCCGGCACGCGAGCCGAGGACGTATCCCACGGCGATTCCGATCACAAGTCCTGCTTTGCCCCTCATGGGGTGCTCCTCCCGCTCGGTGGTGCGCCTGTTGGTGGTCCCAGGTTAGCCGTGCATGCCGATCCGGGTATCCACCCTTGACATTCGGGGGCGGATGCCGATCATTCCGCGGGCGGCCCGGTCCACAGCGTCGCCCGCCGCACCCGGTCGGCCTCGCTCGTGGCGTCGCGCACGACGTCGGCCGGATCGCTCCCGGAGAGCCACGCCCCGACCGCGGCCAGACCGTCGGAGCCGGCGATCGCGGTGCGGATCGCCGCCGTCTCGGCCGCGTGGCCGAGAGCGGACGACGGTCGCTCGGCGGCGGACGTCGTCCGGGTCGATGCGAGCACCCGCAGCTCGGCGGTGTCCACCCCCAGCAGCGCGGACGCCTCGGACGCCGCGAGTGCTCGCGCCTGGTCGTCGGTGAGCCCGGTCGTTGCGGGCTCGGTGTCGCCGCCGCCGAAGCGCACGCGCACGATGTGCCGGCCCGGCCCGGCCGCGTCTGCCAGCCACGCCCAGCGCGCGGTCTCATGACTGACCACAGCCGCCGGTCCGGTCCCGGGGATCCGCACGACGCGTGCGCCGCGGGGGTGGGTGTCGAGGGTCGACGCCGACACCACCAGCGTCACCGTCTCGATGACCCCGGGAGTCGCGCGCGGCGCCGTGTCGAGCTCCGCGACATGGGCGGCGAGCAGCGTCCGCGCCTCGCGTGCGCCGACGGCCACGATGACCGCGTCGGCGTCGATGACCGAGGGGTCCTCGTCCGGGCGTGCGGGGCCGGGGTCCCCGGAGTCGGGGTCCGCGGGCGGCGCTCCCGCTGCGGGGGGCGCAGTCGCATCAGGGGTCGCGGCAGGCGCCTCGGACTCCACGGACACACGCCAGCCGCCGTCGCCGGCGGTGAGGGCGACCGCGCGCGTGCGGCGGCGCACCTCGACGTCGAGGTCGCCGAGGCGACGCTCGAGCGCGGCCGTGAGGCGCGGCATCCCGCCGTCGAGCCCGGCCGCCTGCGGAGTCGCGTCCGTCGCCAGCAGCTCGGCGACCGCGCCGCCGAGGGATCCGGTGCGGGTGAGGGCGGTGTTCAGGCCGGGCGCGAGGGCGTCGACGTCGAGCTCTTCCGGCCCGATGCCGAGGGTGCCGACGCTCAGCGGAGTCACCATGCGGTCGAGCACGCGGTCGCCCATGCGGGTGCGGACCAGCCGGGCGAGGTTGCGCTCCACGCCGATGGTCAGCGGGGGCCTCAGACGGTCGAGGTACGCGCGCCAGGCCCCGCCCCAGCCGATGATCGCCCGTACGTCGTCCGCCCACGGATTGGCGGGGATGCCCCGCACGGTCGCGGCGGGCAGCTTCGCCGCGCCCTGGGGGAGGCCCGCGATCCAGGTCTCGTCGGTGCGCGGGGCCACCACGTGCGCGCCCAGGCCGAGGTCGTCGACGAGCGAGCGCATCGTCTCGGTGGCGGAGTGATCCAGGGGCCCTGTCGGAAGGGGGAATCCGTCGGCCTCGTACGGCTGGATCGCGCCGCCCAGCGTCTCGGACTGCTCCAGGAGAGTGACGCGGATCCCCACCTTCGCGCATTCGAGGGCGGCGACGAGCCCGGCGAGGCCGCCGCCGATCACCACGACGCGACGGTGGTGGGCATGCGCGACCAGATCGGAGAGGGGTGAGGGTGCGTCGACCACGTCTCCATCCTCGCACCGCCGCGGTTCGCGCGCCGTGCGAGCGGGAGCCCGCGACGGCGGGCGCGCGCGGACCGACGGTGGCAGGATGGGCGCCATGACGCTGCACATCACCGGCGACGACGCCGCCGATCGCCTGCTCACCGACGATCCTCTGGCCCTGCTGATCGGGATGCTGCTCGACCAGCAGGTCGCGATGGAGACCGCGTTCGCCGGACCTCTCAAGATCGCCGAGCGCGCCGGCACCCTCGACGCCGCGGCCCTGGCCACGTTCGATCCCGACGCGTTCGCGGAGCTGTTCACCGCGACGCCCGCGGTGCACCGCTACCCCGGCTCGATGGCCGGGCGCGTTCAGGCCCTGTGCCGGACGGTCGACGAGGAGTGGGGCGGCGACGCGGCCGCCATCTGGAAGCGGGACGACCCCGACGGCGCGACGGTGCTCAAGCGGTTGAAAGCGCTGCCGGGGTTCGGCGAGCAGAAGGCCAGGATCTTCCTGGCGCTCCTCGGCAAGCAGTACGGCTTCACCGGGGCCGGCTGGCGTGAGGCGGCGGGCTCGTACGGCGAGGAAGGATCGTTCCGCTCGGTCGCCGACATCACCTCGCCCGAGTCCTTGACGAAGGTGCGCGAGTACAAGCGCGAGATGAAGGCCCAGGCCAAGGCGGCGAAGTCCTCGTCCGGGGGCGGAGGCGTCTGATGCAGAAGACCGGCGGAAGCGTCGCGGCCTTCGTGGCAGGCGTCACTCCGGCCAAGCGTCGCCGCGACGCCGAGACGATGCTGGCCCTGCTGTCCGAGATCACCGGGCGCGAGCCGGAGCTGTGGGGCACGATCATCGGGTTCGGGTCGTGCCACTACGTCTATCCCACCGGCAACGAGGGCGACATCCCGGTCACCGCGTTCGCGCCCCGCAAGCAGGCCACCACCGTCTACCTCATCCCCGGCTTCGCCGAGCGCACGCAGGAGCTCGCCCGGCTCGGGCCGCACACGACCGGGGCCGGATGCCTCTACCTGAAGGACCTCGAAGCGGTGGACCTCGAGGTCCTGCGCGGCATCATCGCCGAGTCCGAGCGCGCGGTGCGCAGCGGGACGGGGTGGGAGGGCGTGACGGTCACGCTCACCGACGGCTGAGCCGCGGCATCCTCTCCTCGCACGCCGGACGGCGTGTCTCCGCCGCGGCGCGGGTCAGGCGCCGCGGAGGCGCTCCGACAGATACGCCTTCAGATTCTCGAGGGGCACACGCTCCTGGGCCATCGTGTCTCGATCGCGCACGGTGACGGCGCGGTCGTCGAGCGAGTCGAAATCGACCGTGACGCAGAAGGGCGTGCCGATCTCGTCCTGGCGACGGTAACGGCGGCCGATGGCGCCGGCGTCGTCGAAGTCGATGTTCCAGTCGCCGCGCAGCGAGTCGGCGACCTCGCGCGCCAGCGGCGACAGGCGCTCGTTGCGCGAGAGCGGCAGGATCGCCGCCTTCACCGGAGCCAGGCGCGGGTCGAGCCCCAGCACCGTGCGGGTGTCCGTGCCGCCCTTGGCGTTGGGCGCCTCCTCCTCGCGGTAAGCGTCGACGAGGAACGCCATCATGGCGCGCGTGAGACCGAACGAGGGCTCGATGACGTACGGGATGTAGGTCGAGTTCGACGCCTGATCGAAGTACGACAGCTTCTGGCCCGAGGCCTCGGTGTGGCTGCCGAGGTCGTAGTCGGTGCGGTTGGCGATGCCCATCAGCTCGCCCCATTCCTTGCCCGGGAAGCCGAACCGGTACTCCACGTCGATCGTGCCGGCGGAGTAGTGGGCGCGCTCGTCCTCGGGCACGTCGAAGCGGCGCATGTTGGCCGGATCGATGCCGAGGTCGGTGAACCAGTTCCAGCAGTCCTCGACCCACGCGCCGAACCAGTGGTCCGCCTCGGCGGGCGGGGTGAAGTACTCGATCTCCATCTGCTCGAACTCGCGGGTGCGGAAGATGAAGTTGCCGGGCGTGATCTCGTTGCGGAACGCCTTGCCGATCTGGCCGATGCCGAAGGGGGGCTTCTTGCGCGACGCGGTGAGCACGTTGGCGAAGTTGACGAAGATGCCCTGCGCGGTCTCGGGACGCAGGTAGTGCAGGCCCGACTCGTCGTCGACGACGCCGAGATAGGTCTTCACCAGGCCCGAGAACGCCTTGGGCTCGGTGTACTGACCCTTCGTGCCGCAGTTGGGGCAGGGCACGTCGGCCAGGCCGTTCTCGGCCGGGCGGCCCTTCCGCGCTTCGAAGTCCTCGATGAGGTTGTCGGCGCGGAACCGCTTGTGGCACTGCAGGCATTCCACCAGCGGATCGGTGAAGGTCGCGACGTGGCCCGAGGCCTCCCACACGCGCTTGGGGAGGATCACCGACGAGTCCAGGCCCACCATGTCGCCGCGGCCGCGGACGAACGTCTGCCACCACTGGCGGCGGATGTTCTCCTTCAGCTCGGTGCCGAGGGGGCCGTAGTCCCACGCCGAGCGGGAACCGCCGTAGATCTCACCGGCCTGGAACACGAACCCGCGGTGACGGGCGAGGGCGATGACTTTGTCGAGGCGGGACTGCTCGGCCACGGTGGCTCCAATGGTCGGGTGAGGGGGTGCGGAATCGCAGAAAGCCGGGAGTCCCGGCATCCGTCGATTCTAGATGAGCGGATGCCGCCCCTCGCGCCCGCCGGCCACGGCGCCCACCGCCTCCGGTCAGCCTGAGCCGAAGCCGCACCAGTGCGCGACCCAGGTCAGGATGCGGCCGCGCAGGGCGTCGCCGACGAACAGCTCGATCTCGCCGGGCTCGTCGTCCACGATCACGCGCACGTCGAAGATGGTGCCGCGCTTGTCCTCCTGCACGGCGTGCGGGTCGCAGCGGGACGGCACGAGCGGCAGGTCGACGTCGACGGCCTCCCCGGACCCGCGGACCACCAGGTCGAGCGGATAGACCCCGTCCGCGGTGTCGGCGTCGAACGAGAGCAGATTGGTGGGCTGCACGGCGGCGATGACGACCTCCTCGGCGGCTCCGCCACCCGCGGCTCCCCCGTCCGCGGGGTCGACCCGCAGGCGCAGCGTCGCGGGCTCGCCCGGCGACGACGGCTCGAAGCCGTTGAACGAGAGTGCGGCCGCCGCGGCCAGGCGCTTCGCGCGGCACTCCCGCTCGTGCAACGGTCCGACGAACCCGAGCGGGTCGTCGGCGGTGAGAGTGACCACCTCGCTGTGCGCGCCGACGGTCAACTCCAGGTGGACGGTCGGCTCCCCCGCGGAGGACGCCCCACACGCCACCGCCGGCAGCTGCACGCGGATGTCGACGCGGCCGCCCGCGACGACGTCGCTCGCGCGTCCCTCCACCACGCGCCCCGCCTCGCCGTCGAAGCGCGGATCGACGACGATGACGTCGCCGATGGTCACGGACTCGTCCGACCCGTTCACGATCTGCACCTGCGCCTGACGAGACGCCACGTCGCCGCGCAGCTGCACGAGCGACACGTCGATTCCCTCGACGATGTCACCCGGCGGCTCGGCGGGTGGCGCCTCGGGCGATGCCCCGCACCCGACGGAGACACCGGCGGCGAGAGCCAGGGCGACGGCGGCGGCGAGCGCGCGGCGCATGCCTACCTCCGCAGCACCTCGCGCGCGACGGTGACGTCGTCGAGCGCGACCGGGTCGATCTCGACCCCGATGCCGTGGCCGAGGGGGACGCGCACGTGGCCGTCCTCGAGCACGGCCGGCTCGGTGACGATGTCGCGCGTGTAGAAGCGACTCGACGCCGAGATGTCCCCCGGCAGGGTGAACCCGGGGAGCGCGGCGAGCGCCGCGTTCGCGGCACGCCCGATCCCCGTCTCGAGCATGCCGCCGCACCACACCGGGATGCCGGCCTCGCGGCACACGTCATGGATGGCCACGGCCTCGAGATAGCCGCCGACCCGGCCCGCCTTCACGTTGATCACGCTCGTCGCCCCGAGCGCCAGGGCGTCGACGGCGGCCTTGCGCGACGTGATCGACTCGTCGAGGCACACCGGCGTGCGCAGGTGCTGCGCGAGGGCGGCGTGATCGACGATGTCGTCCTCCTGCAGCGGCTGCTCGATCAGCAGCAGGTCGAACCGGTCCAGTTCGGCCAGCGTGTCGATGTCGGCGAGCGTGTACGCGGAGTTGGCGTCGACCTGCAGCGGGATCCCGCCGAACGCCTCGCGCACCGCCGCGGTGTCGCCCACGTCGCGCCCCGGCTTGATCTTGATCTTGATGCGCGCGTAGCCCTCGTCGAGGTACCCGCGCACGGTCTCGACGAGCGCGGCGGGATCCCGCTGGAGTCCGACGGACACTCCGCTCGGGACGCGGTCGCGGACCGCCCCGAGGTACTCGGCAAGCGACCGGGACTCCGCCCGCAGCGCCGCGTCGAGGACCGCCAGCTCGAGCCCGGCCTTGACCATGCGGTGGCCCTTGAAGGGTTCGAGCACGGCCGCCACACGCTCGGGAGCGAGAGGACCGGCATCCAGCAGCGCGGGGGTCAGCCATCTCAGCGCGACGTCCCACGCCCCCTGCGTGTACTCGCTGGAGTACAGCGGCGCGGCGCCCGTGACGATCTCGCCCCACCCGTCCCCGTCGGCCGTCAGGGCCCGCACCACGATCACCTCGCGGACGGTCTCGGTGCCGAACGACGTGGTGAACGGCGAGACGAGCGGCAGATGGAGCACGCGCAGCTCGACTCCCTGGAGGGCGATGGGTGCCGCGGGCCGGGCGATGGGCATGCGCTCAGGCTACGCCCGCGCCGCGCCGTCGTCTCAGTGCGCCAGGCGACGAGCGGCCGGTTCCCGCGGCACCGCGACGTAGGTCGTCCGGGCGAGCCGCGGACGACGGCGGCGCGGAACCGAGACACGGTCGCGCCGGGGCCCGGTCAGTGCGGCGATCAGGACTTCGATGTGCTCACGCATGGTTCCTCCTCGGTCATGACAGAAGAGGCCGGGTCCGTCCCGCAGATACATCCGATAGCCATCGGATGCGCGATGCGCAACCCCGTGAGCGGCGTGGCGGCGCCGACGTAACGTCGGGGCATGGAGACCTACGACTTCGCCCCGCGCCGCGCCATCGTCACCGCATCGGACTCGGGGATCGGCCGCGCGACCGCTCTCGCGCTGGCCGACGCCGGCCTCGACGTCGGCATCACCTGGCACTCCGACGAAGAGGGCGCCGAGGGCACCGCGCAGGCGGTCCGCGAGCGAGGGCGCCGCGCCGAGGTGACGCGCTTCGACGCGACCGACCTCGCGCGCGTCGGGCCCACGATCGACGACCTGGCCGAGCGCCTCGGCGGGCTCGACGTGTTCGTGAACAACGCCGGCGGCGGTTCGGGCGGCCCGTTCCTCGACCTGACGATCGACGACTGGCGCAAGGACGTGAGCCTGAACCTCGACGGAGCGTTCGCGGGGCTGCACGCCGCCGCCACGCGCATGGTCGCCGCGGGCCGCGGCGGCCGGCTGATCGCCGTCACGAGCGTGCACGAGACCGCGCCCCGCGTCGGGTCCGCGGCGTACGTCGCGGCCAAGCACGGTCTCGGCGGGCTCATCAAGACGATGGCGCAGGAACTCGGCGAGCACGGCATCACGGCCAACGCCGTCGGCCCCGGCGAGATCGCGACTCCGCTCAACGACATGGACTCGGGCGACGTCGAAGACACCCACCGCCCCGGCATCCCGCTCGGTCGTCCGGGCAAGGCCGAGGAGGTCGCCGCGGTGATCGCGTTCCTCGCCTCGCCCGCCTCGAGCTACGTCACCGGAGCCAGCTGGACCGTCGACGGGGGGATGCTGCAGATGGGGCCGCAGGCCGGCTCGCACCTCACGAGCGACGACTGGCGCCGCGCCGGCGACTGACCCGCCGGCCTCAGCGCCGGATCCGGCCGGCCGTGCACCGCGGCGTCGTCAGGGGCGGATGAACAGGTAGCCGCGATCGTCGTCGAAACCGCCGATGATCAGACCCGACGCCAGGTGCCGCGCGACGGCGTCGCGGACGCGGGAACGCCAGGCGGCGGCATCCGCAGGGTTCTCCCGCCGCAGTGTCTCGATGTCGCGGGGCACCTCGACGTGCGCGACGACGCTGTCGTCCTCGGGAGTGGGGACGGGACGGGCGGCGACCGCCCACGAGACCATGATGCGGTCGGACTCGTCGCCGCGGTTGACGCCGTCGTCCATGGGTCCGTAGTGGTTCACGAGGTACTCGGTCACGCGCGTGCCCAGGACCCGCAGGTTGAAGTGGGCGTTGCGCGCCACGAGGGGATCGAACGTCCACGTGATGTTGCCCACGTCGCGGGCGAGCGCCCACTCCCGCTGGTGCTGCTTGAGCACGCGGCCGAGGCCCTGACTGCGGAATCCGGGCAGCACCCCCGTGATGTGGCTGTGCATCGAGCGGGCCGCGGGCGCGGCGAAGAACGCCACCGACGCGCCGACCATCCGGTCGTGGGCGTACAGCCCCACGGCGTAGTTGCCCGAGTGCGCGAGGGCCCGCAGGAGGTTCGGCGGAATGCCCGACTTGTCGCCGCCCCACACCTCGGACAGCACGGCCGAGGCTCGGAACACCTCCTCGACGGTGTCGAGCGGACGGATCTCGATTCCCGGCGGGGTGACGGCGGAGAGGTCGGCCATGGGGCTCACCCTACGCCGGTCGAGGACTCATGCCGATGGGGCGCCGGTCGTTGCCGCGGGGCGGCCGGGGGGGATCTCGATGACGCCCGTCGTGGGGCTCTCGACGCCGGCGGTGATGACGTGCTCGGCGAACAGGCCCGGCCACGCCATGACGCCGTACGGGGTGCGCGCGACGACGAGTCGGCTGTGAGGGAGGATCTGGTCGAGCTTCGTGGCGGTGCGCAGCGGGTGCGTGTGATCTCCCGTCCACGCCAGGATGAGGGTCGGCACGGTGATGTCGGCGAGCGCCTTCTTCGGCGGGAGGTCTGCCGTCGCCGCCCCGCGCAGCACGGTCGGCAGCAGGTGTGCCGCCACCGCCGGGCCGGTCTGCGGCGCACCGGCCAGCGCCGGCGGCACCGGCGTGGTGCTGCCGAGTTCGACGAAGGCCGCCACGCCCTCGCGTTCGACGAGGTCGGCTCCGGCGAGGTAGGTCTGGGCCTGCGCCCGGCGGGTTCCCCATGCCGTGGGCGGCAGCATGAGGGTGAGGCTGTCGAAGCGCGCCATGTCGCGCAGCGCCGCGTGCAGGAGCGTGCCCGTCCCCATCGACGGACCGAGGCCATGGACCGTCTCGCCCGGCGCGATGACGTCGAGCGCGGTGAGGAGGTCGTCTGCCAGCCGGTTCGAGCAGCGCTGGCACGATGCCGTCGGCTGGTTCATCACGAACTCGGTCATCGAATGCCGGGACGCCGACCCCGCCGCCTGCGCCGCGGCCGTGAGGCAGGCCGTCGCGCTGGGATCCCACCCGCTGGCGCCGATCCTCGCCCCCTACGGCGGCATGCCCGTCGCACCGGGGATGTTCGCGCTGTCGTGGCTGGACACGCGGCGACTGCCGGTCGATCTGCCGCCCGGCCTGCAGATCCAGTACGTCTCCAGCCTCATCGAGTCCGACGACGTGATGGTGTGGTTCGTCGTCAACGACAGCGGGCTGCACCTGCGGTACCGCTGCCCCGACACACCCGAGGCCACCGCCAGCGTGGTGCGTTGGGTGGATGCCGCAACCACCGCGCTGCGCGTGCTGGCGGACGCCGAGGTCGCCGTGGCCTGAGTCGCGGCATCCGCTCGCTTGGGTCGACGCCCCCGCGGCCGCGGGGTCGCCGGTGCGGGATAGCCTTTTCTGATGGGTCGAGACGAAGAGCAGCGCAGACGCCTCACCCGGATGTCACCGCAGTGGGCGATCGTCGCGGTCCTCGCCACCGCCGGTCTGGCGTCGTCGTTCATGTTCACGCTGGTCGTGCCGATCCAGTCGAAGCTGCCGGAGCTCCTGAACGCCAGCCGCGAGGACACCGCGTGGGTGGTGACCTCGACGCTGCTGGCCGCCGCCGTCATCACCCCCATCGCGGGCCGTCTCGGCGACATGTACGGCAAGCGTCGCATCGTGCTGGTGCTGCTCGCCCTGCTGGTGCTGGGGTCGGTCATCGCCGCCCTGTCGCCCGGCATCATCGGAGTGATCGTGGGCAGGGCGCTGCAGGGGGCCGTGACGGGTGTCATCCCGCTCGGGATCTCGATCCTCCGCGACGTGCTGCACGAGAACCGCGTGGACTCGGCCATCGCCCTCATCAGCGCGACGCTGGGCGTGGGCGGCGCACTCGGGCTGCCGATCAGCGCCCTCATCACCGAGCGCAGCGACTGGCACCTGCTGTTCTGGGTGTCGGCGGGACTCGGGGTCGTCGTCTTCGTCCTCGTGCTGTGGATCGTACCGGTGAGCGTGCTGCGCACGGCCGGAAGGTTCGACTTCATCGGCGCCGCGGGTCTCGCGGTCGGTCTCATCGGCATCCTGCTCGCCATCTCGCGCGGAAACGAATGGGGGTGGACGTCGGCCCCCGTGCTGGCCTGCGGTCTCGGCGGCGTCGCCGTGCTGCTGGCGTGGGGCTGGTTCGAGCTTCGCATCCCCGAGCCGCTGCTCGACCTGCGTGTCGCCGCGCGGCCGGCCGTGCTGCTGACCAACATCGCGTCGATCGCGATGGGCTTCTCGCTGTTCTCGTCGAACGTCGTGTACCCGCAGATGCTCGAGCTGCCCGTCGAGACCGGCGGCTTCGGCCTCTCTCTGCTGGCTGCGAGCCTCGTGGTCATGCCCGCCGGGCTCGTGATGATGGTGCTCTCGCCCTTCTCGGGGCGGATGGCACGGACCGTCGGGCCGCGGCTGCTCCTGATCCTCGGCGCGATCTCGCTGATCGTCGCCTACGGCTACACGCTGCTGTTCTCGACCGAGGTGTGGCAGCTGGTCGTGGCGAACCTCGTGATCGGCGTCGGCATCGGGTTCGGGTACGCCGCGATGCCCATGCTCATCATGCGATCGGTGCCGCAGTCCGAGACCGGGGCGTCGAACGGCCTCAACGCGCTGTTCCGGTCGCTGGGAACGAGCACCGCCGCCGCGGTCGTGGGCGCGGTGCTGGCCACCTACACGGTTCCGTTCGACGGGGTGGCGGTGCCGTCGCCGGTCGCCTTCCAGTTGTCGTTCCTGCTCGGCGGCGGAGCCGCCGTCGTCGCCCTGGTGGTCGCGCTCTTCATCCCCCGCGCCCGCGACCCGCACGAGCAGCACCCGTCGCTCCGCGTGTAGCGGGTTCGGGTTGCAGGCGGTCGTTCTCGCCGGCGCGGCAGGTTGCGGCATCCGCGCTAGATTGGGACGCCGCCCGTCACGCCGACGCGGCAGGATGCGGCATCCGCGCCACCGATCGATGCAGCGGATGCCGCGAGGTGGCGCGGCGGGGCGCCCGAGAGCCGCTGCTGACGAGGAGCGCAGGAACGGCAGGGCAGAACGCGGGCCCCGGATCGGCGATGCCGCGCATCAGCGATCCCGCATTCCGCGCGGTCGCCGGGGCGACTAGCGTCCGGGGAATGGACGCACTGCCAGGCCTGGCCGGTTCCACCATCGTGATCACCGGCGCCGCCGGCGGGCAGGGCCTCGCGCTCGTCCGCCTGCTCGCGGCGGCCGGAGCCGACGTCGTGGCGACCGATCGAGCGGATGCCGCCCCCGCCGACCTGCCGCAGGAAGCGACCTATCGCCGACTCGACGTCGCCGACGCATCGGCATGGCAATCGCTGGCCGAGCAGCTGTCGGGCCGACCGGTGCGCGGGCTCGTGAACAACGCGGGGATCACCCATCGCGCCCGGGTCGGACAGGTCGCGCTCTCGGACTGGGACCGCGTGATCGCGGTGAACCTCACGGGTGCGATGCTCGGCATCCAAGCGCTCACGCCGCTCATGGGCGCCGGCTCGTCGATCGTCAACGTCGGCTCGTCGGCCGCGCTGAACGGCCACTACCCCGTCGCCTACACGGCGTCGAAGTGGGGACTGCGCGGCCTGACCCACGCCGCGGCCACCGAGTTGGGACCGCGCGGCATCCGGGTCAACATCGTCCACCCGGGCTACATCGAGACCGCCATGACCGCGAGCGCCCCCGACGCGATGCGCGACGCGCAGCGTGCCCTGACACCGCTCGAGCGCTTCGGGCAGCCCGACGACGTCGCGCGCACCGTGGCCTTTCTGCTGTCAGACGCGGCGGGCTACATCACCGGAGCGGAGCTCCCCGTCGACGGCGGATCGACCTCGTCCGCCGGCGCGAAGTACCTGTCCGACCGCATCGCCCGCGGGTGACCGCGCCCACCGCGGCAGGTCGCGGCATCCGCGCCACCCTCCGACGCCCGCGTCACCGCACCGCGGCAGGTCGCGGCATCCGCGCCACCTTACGACGCCGCATTCACACCGCCGCGGCAGCTCGCGGCATCCGCGGCACCCTCCGACGCCCGCGTCACCGCACCGCGGCAGGTCGCGGCATCCGCGGCACCTTCCGACGCCGCCCGTCACGCCGGCGCGGCAGGTCGCGGCATCCGCGGCACCCTCCGACGCCGCATTCACACCGCCGCGGCAGGTCGCGGCATCCGCGCCACCCTCCGACGCCCGAGTCACACCACCGCGGCAGGTCGCGGCATCCGCGCCACCTTCCGACGCCGCATTCACACCACCGCGGCAGGTCGCGTCGTCCGCGCCACCGATCGATGCAGCGGATGCCGCAAGGTGGCGCGGCAGGGGGCCCGGCCCGGCGGCGCTGCTGAGCCGCTACCCGGCGTCGGGGCGGCGGCCGGCGAAGGGCGCGAGACCGTCGCGAAGAGCGGCGATCTGCCCGGCGTCCATGCCCACGCGGGCCATGATCTGCTCGGGCACCGTCAGCGCCTCGCGGCGGAGCGCGCGGCCCTCGTCGGTGAGGTCGATCTCGAGCACCCGCTCGTCGGTCGCGCGCCGACGGCGCGTCACGCGTCCCTGCGCCTCGAGGCGCTTCACCAGCGGCGAGAGTGTCGCCGGCTCCATCGCGAGCTCATCGGCGAGCTCGCCGAGCGCGCGCGGGGCGTGCTCCCACAGCGCGAGCATCACGAGGTACTGCGGGTGCGTCAGGCCGAGCGGCTCGAGCACGGGGCGGTAGATCGCCACGACATTGCGGGCCGCCGTCACGAGCGCGAAGCACAGCTGGTTCTCGAGGCGCAGCAGATCGTCCGAGGCGGTCACGAGGACATGGTAGCGCTATTGGTTAGTACACTAATCATCGTGACACGAAAGAACCGCGACGCCGGCGACCGCCTCCCCCTGCGCGAGCGCGTGCGCCGCGCGGGCGGCTGGTACGCCTTCCTCAACGAGCGCCTGGTGCGCGCGGCCGGTCCTGCGGCCGTCGGCCCCTACGACACCGAACCCGAGCCGGTGCGCACCGAGCGCCCGTGTCCGCTCTGCGGTCAGACGATGTCGGCGCACGAGTTCGACCGCTCGGGGCCCAAGCCCCTCATGCGGTGCCCTTGACCCGGGTCAGTCCGCCGAGCCGGGCGACTACCGGGTCGAGAATGCGGCGTCGAACGCGGCAGCCGGCGGGGTGATGGCGTTGAGCGTCCGCACGAACTCGATCGCCTCGGGCGCGCCCTGCAGACGGTCCATGCCGGCGTCCTCCCACTCGACCGAGGTCGGGCCGTCGTAGCCGATCGCGTTGAGCGCGCGGAACAGCGGCTCCCACGGCACCTCGCCGTGAGCGGTCGAGACGAAGGTCCAGCCACGACGCGGGTTCGCCCACGGCAGGTGGGACCCGAGCACGCCGTTGCGGCCGTCGAGGTTGGTCACCGACTCCTTCACGTGCACGTGGAAGATGTGGTCGGCGAAGTCGAGCACGAACGCCACCGGGTCGAGCTGCTGCCACATGAAGTGGGAGGGGTCGAAGTTGATCCCGAAGCTCTTGCGGTGCCCGATCGCCTCGAGGGTGGCCTTGGTGGTCCAGTAGTCGTAGGCGATCTCGGAGGGGTGCACCTCGAGGGCGAAGCGCACGCCGACCTCTTCGAACACGTCCAGAATCGGGTGGAACCGGTCGGCGAAGTCCTGATAGCCGGCGGCGATCCACTCGTCCGAGGCGGGCGGGAACATCGCCACGGCCTTCCAGATCGACGAGCCGGTGAAGCCGGTGACGGTCTTCACCCCGAGCTTGGCCGCGAACCGCGCGGTCATCTTCAGCTCTTCGGCCGCGCGCCGGCGCACGCCCTCGGCGTCGCCGTCGCCCCACACCCGGTCGTTGAGGATGTCGCGGTGCCGCTCGTCGATGGGGTCGTCGCACACCGCCTGGCCGGCGAGGTGGTTCGAGATCGTCCACACCTTCAGGCCGTTGCGCTCGAGGATGTCGCGACGCGATTGCACGTACGCCTCGTCGTCCCAGCGCGAGACGTCGATGTGATCACCCCAGCAGGCGATCTCCAGGCCGTCGTAGCCCCATTCACCCGCGAGGCGCGCGACCTCTTCGAAGGGCAGGTCGGCCCACTGGCCGGTGAACAGGGTGATCGGTCGTGCCATGTCGTTCTCCTTCGGAGGATGATTCAGAGCCAGATGGCGAGGGCGTCCGCCCTGCACGCTACAGCAGTCGCAGCTCGGCCTCGATGGCCGCGGCCGTCTCGCGCAGGGCCGGCAGGAAGCGGTCGCGCACGGCGCCGGGGGCGTCCGAGCTCGAACCGGTCGACACGTTCATCGCCGCGACCGTCGCGCCCCCGCGTCCGCGCAGTCCCACCGCGATCGACCGCAGCCCCGGCTCGAGCTCGCCGTCCACGAGTGCCCATCCCTGCTCACCCACACGGTCGAGTTCACGGGCGAGGGCGTGCGGATCGGTGAGTGTGCGATCCGTCAGGTGAGCCAGATCGGACGCCGCGATCACGGCATCCCGTTCGTGGCGCGGCATCCCTGCCAGCAGGACCCGGCCCATGCTGGTGGCGTAGGCGGGGAAGCGAGTCCCGATCGTGATCCGCACGTTCATGATGCGCCGGGTGGGCACCCGGGCGACGTAGACGACGTCGGTGCCGTCGAGCACCGCGGCCGAGACCGACTCGTCGACGGCGCGCGACAGCAGCTCCAGGTGCGGCTGCACGATCTCGGGCAGCGACAGCGACGACAGATAGCTGAACCCGAGCTCGAGCACGCGCGGAGTGAGTGAGAACTCCCGCTCGTCGCTGCGGACGTAGCCGAGCGCCACGAGCGTGCGCAGGAATCGGCTGGCCGCCGCGCGCGTGAGACCGGCGCGGCGCGCGACGTCGCTCAGCGTGAGCGAGGCGTGCTCGGCGTCGAAGGCACGGATGACGGCCAGCCCTCGGGCGAGGGACTGGACGAAGTCGTCGGACTGCTTCTCGGGCACGCGGCCTCCTCGAACCGAGCGTAGGCGAGCCGGGTCATCTCTCCAGGACGACCGCGAGCCCCTGGCCGACGCCGATGCAGATCGCGGCCACGGCCACGCCCCCGCCGCGGCGGGCCAGTTCGTGCGCCGCGTGCCCGATGATGCGCCCGCCCGACGCTCCGAGTGGGTGGCCGATGGCGATCGCGCCACCGTGGCTGTTCACCTTCTCGGGGTCGAGGTCGGGCCACCCCTGGATGCACCCCAGCGATTGCGACGCGAACGCCTCGTTGAGCTCGACGACGTCCACGTCGGCCCAGGTGCGGCCCGCGCGAGCGAGGGCCTTGTTCGCCGCCTCGATGGGCGCGATGGGGAAGTCGTCGGGATCGACGCCGTGCGCGGCACGGCCCGCGATCCGCGCGAGCGGCTCGCCCTCGAGGACTCCCTCCCCCGCGATCAGCACCGCCGACGCGCCGTCGTTGATGGACGAGGAGTTTCCGGCCGTCACCGATCCCGCGCCGTCCGCGGCGAAGAGGGCCTTCAGCCCGGCGAGCTTCTCGACCGAGGTGTCGTCGCGGATGCCTTCATCGCGCGTCAGGTCGACGCCCGGCACGGCGACCGTCTCGGCGTCGTAGACGCCTGCCGCCCAGGCAGCGGCGGCCAGACGGTGCGAGCGCACCGCGAACGCGTCCTGGGCGTCGCGGCCGATGCCCCATTCGCGTGCGATCTTCTCGGCGGACTCCCCGTTCGAGATGGTCCAGTGCTTCGGCAGCGCCTTGTTGGTCATGCGCCACCCGATGGCGGTGTTCCACATGGTCTGGTTGCCGACGGCGGGGAAGGGTTTCGCCGACTTCTCGATCACATAGGGCGCGCGACTCATCGACTCGACGCCGCCGGCGAGGATGATCCCGGCATCCCCCGCCTCGATCGCCCTCGAACCCTGGATGACAGCCTCGACGCTCGAGGCGCAGAGCCGGTTGACCGTCACGCCGGTGACGCTCGTGGGCAGCCCCGCCAGCAGCGCTCCGAAGCGGGCGACGTTGCGGTTGTCTTCGCCCGCCTGGTTGGCGTCGCCGAAGATCACGTCGTCGATGCGCGCGGGATCCAGCCCGGTGCGTTCGATGGTCGCCTTCATGACCAGAGCGGCGAGGTCGTCGGGCCGGATGCCGGACAGCGCACCTCCTCCCCGCCCGAACGGCGTGCGCACCGCGTCGTAGATGAAGCTCGATGGCATCGGTCAGCCTTCCAGATCGAGGCCGGTGAGGGCCGAGAGTGTCGCGGTGGTGTTGTCGCCGAACGCCTCGCGCACGACGAACCCCTTGGGGCTGATGTCGAAGATCGCGTGGTCGGTGTACACCCGCGTCACGCAGCCGACGCCGGTGAGGGGGTAGGTGCAGACGTCGACGAGCTTGGACTCGCCGGACTTCGTCAGCAGGTCGGTCATGACGAACACCTGCTTCGCGCCGATCGCCAGGTCCATCGCGCCGCCGACTGCGGGGATCGCGCCGGGAGCACCCGTCGACCAGTTCGCGAGGTCGCCGGTGCGGCTCACCTGGAACGCACCGAGCACGCAGATGTCGAGGTGCCCGCCGCGCATCATGGCGAACGAGTCGGCGTGGTGGAAGTAAGCCGCGCCCGGCAGGGCCGTCACGGGCTGCTTGCCGGCGTTGATGAGGTCGGGGTCGACCGAGCCCACGGCGGGCGCCTCGCCCATGCCGAGAAGCCCGTTCTCGGTGTGCAGGATGATCTCGAGGTCGGCAGGAAGGAAGTTCGCCACGAGGGTGGGCGCCCCGATTCCGAGGTTCACGTACGCGCCCTCGGGGATGTCTGCGGCGATGCGCGCGGCCAGTTCGTCACGGGTGATGCGGGTGGTCATCGCGAACCCTCCTCGGTCAGCGGGTTGCCGTCGATGTCGACGCCGCCGACGAAGGCGCCGTCGCGCAGCCAGGCCCGTTCGCCCACGGCGACGACTCGGTCCACGAACAGACCGGGCGTGACGACTGCCTCGGGGTCGAGGGCGCCGAGCGGCACGATCTCGTCCACTTGGACGATCGTCGTGGTGGCGGCGGTGGCCATCACCGGCCCGAAGTTGCGGGCCGTCTCGCGGAAGACGAGGTTGCCCCATCGGTCGGCGCGGAACGCGCTGATGAGGGCAACGTCGGCGCGGATCGGGTACTCCAGCACGTAGTCGCGCCCGTCGATTGTGCGGGCCTCCTTGCCCTCCGCCAGCTGCGTGCCGACGCCCGTCGGGCTGAAGAAGGCGCCGATGCCGGCGCCGGCGGCGCGGATGCGCTCGGCGAGGTTGCCCTGCGGAACGATCTCGAGCTCGATCTCGCCCGCCCGGTAGAGGCCGTCGAAGACCCACGAGTCGTGCTGCCGGGGGAAGGAGCAGATGATCCGCCGCACGCGCCGCTTAAACAGGAGCGCCGCCAGCCCCACGTCGCCGTTCCCGGCGTTGTTGCTGACGATCGTGAGATCGCCCGCGCCCTGGTCGATCAGGGCGTCGATGAGCTCCACCGGCTGGCCGGCCCGCCCGAAGCCGCCGATGAGTACCGTCGCCCCGTCGCGGATGCCGGCGACGGCGGTCGCGGCATCCGGAACCGTCTTGTCGATCACGCGCACCTCCATGTGTTCGCTGAGCGGACGTACATCCGTCCTGCGGACAGTCTAGCCCCCGCATCCAGTGACGCGTGCGCACGTGCCCCCCGCATCCGGTGACGCGTGCGCACGTGCCCCCCGCGTGCGGGGGATTCACGCACGCGGGGGGCGCGTGCGCACGCGACCCCTCGGACTCAGCGGGGAGAGGCGGGAGCGGATGACGGCCGCTCGTGGACGCTGGTCCCGGCGGGGAGCGGGACCGTGTCGCCGCCGAGGCGGAGCTCGGCTGTGACGCCATGGGGGACCTCGACCTCCAGCGAGATCGCGTCCCCCGCCCGACTCCAGGTGACGGCCAGCCGCCCGTAGGGGGTCGTGACGTGCGCCGACACGCGACCCACGCCGATGTCGACATCGGGTTCGATGACAGCGGTGCGGTAGCCCGGCGAGGTGGGCCGGATACCGGCGACGCGCCGGTACAGCCAGTCGTCGACGCTGCCGGGAGCGTAGTGGTTCATCGACATGGGCCGGATCGAGCCGTCGGGCGCGATCGCGTCCCACGTCTCCCAGAAGGTCGTCGCACCGCGATCGACTTCGTACAGCCACGACGGCATCTCGGACTGCCAGAGCAACGTCCGCGCCACATCCGGATAGCCGTGGTCGCACAGGACGTCCAGCAGGTGGGGTGTCGAGAGGAACCCGGTGTCGAGGCGATCGCCGCGCGCCCGGACGAGCTCGACCAGCCGCGCGGCCGTCGCCGGCCGCCGCTCGGGAGGCACCATGTCGAAGGCCAGCGCGAGGACGTACACTCCCTGCAGCCGGACCGGCAGGTCGCCGCGATCGTCGATGTACTCCGCCGCGAAGGCGGCCCGCACCTGGTCCGCGCGCGCGGCGAGGTCGTCGGCGTCGTCCCGGTCGAGTACCCGCGCGATGCGCGCCGCGATCGTCAGCGTCTGCGCCTGGAACATCGGCGCCACGAGTTCGCCGGTGAGCGCCGGCGCGATCATGATCGCCTCGTGGACGGGCTTGCCCTCCATCGTGCTGGGAGTCAGCCAGTCACCGAAGTGCAGACCGGCGTTGTAGAGGAGCGCCTGTCTGCGCCGCCGCTCGGGCGTCAGCTCCTCGGCCTCCAGCGAGGACGGCAGCTCGGCTGCCGCGGCCGTCCGCTGGTACTCGATCCAGCGACGAAGCGCCTCCTCGTTGTCCGCCAGCACGCGCCGGTCACCGAATCGCTCGTACAGCACCCAGGGCACCGTCGCGATGGCGTCGCTCCACCCGGCGGACGCGACGATCGCGCCGATACCCTGCGCCGTCGCCGCGGCCTCGGCGTCGAAGGGCGAGCGCGGCGAGAAGATGGGGATGCGACCGTCCGGCAGCTGGTCGGCGCGCAGGTTGTCCAGCCACCGCGAGAGGAAGGGCACCACCTGGGCGTTGTTGCTCGCCGCGCCGACGAATGCCTGAAGATCGCCGGTCCAGCCCGCCCGCTCCCGCTGGGGGCAGTCGGTGGGCACCGACAGGAAATTTCCGCGCTGACTCCACACCGCGTTCTGATGCAGCCGGTCCAGGCGCGCGTCGGACGCGGCGAACGAACCGGTCTGTTCGAGGTCGCTCGCGATCACGACGGCGACGATGTCGGCGTCGGCGAGGGGTGTGCTCAGCCCCGAGACCCGCGCGTAGCGGAAGCCGTGGAAGGTGAACTCCGGCTCCCACTCGACGACATCCTCGCCGGTTGCCACGTAGACGTCGGTCTGCTCCTTGTTGATGCCCGCGATGTTGTCGAACCAGGTCCCGTCGACCGCCAGCGTCTCGGTGTGCTCGATCCGGATGCGCTGACCGGGGGATGCTGCGCGCAGCCGCAGGCGCACGCGGCCGGCGATGACCTGTCCGAAGTCGACGATGGCACCCTCCGGCGTCGGGGTGACGGTGAGCGCCGGCAGCTCGCGCACCCGGCGGACGGGCTCGCCGGTGAAGGGGCGCAGGACGCGGCGATCATGGCCGGGTGTGGTGACCGGCATCCAGTCGGCATCGTCGAAGCCGGGAAGATCCCACCCGATCGGCACGCGGCGGCTGTCGTAGTGCTCGCCGACGAAGAGATCGGCGTACACCCAGGGCCCGACCGCGCTGCGCGCATCCGCACCCGACGCGACGGCCTCGCGAGCGCCGTCGCCGTAGTCCAGATGCAGCTGCCAGATCGCCGCGGTGCGCGTGCCGAACTGCGCGCTCGACCCGGTGAGGCCCAGTCGTCCGGCCCACCAGCCGTCGGCGAGCGCGATGCCGAGCACGTTCTCGCCGGCGACGAGCGCGTCGGTCACGTCGTAGGCCTGGACCGAGATGCGGTGCTCGTAGGCGTCCGACCCGGGAGCGAGCACCTGGTCGTCGGCGCGTCGTCCGTTGAGGAATGCCGAGTACACCCCCCGTGCCGTCGCGTAGAGCCGTGCGCGCACGAGCCCTTCCCGCACGGTGAACCGCTGGCGCAGCAGCTGGGGCGGGCGCAGCCGCTCCTCGGGTGGCGTGTCGGGTCCGAGACCGCGGATCCAGTCGAGGAGGCTCCACCGCTCGACGACCGCGTCCTGCTGCGCAGGCTCCACCCACTCGGCGGTCCAGTCCTCGGGGTCGAGCAGGGCCGTGTCGAACGCGGCGGACGCCCACGGCGTCCACCCGCCCGACGCGCGACTGCGCACCCGCCACGTGTAGGCGGTGTTCGAGGCGAGCTCTTCGCCGTCGTAGGCGACGAGGGAGGTCTCGGCGCTCTCGACGACGCCGGTCGCCCAGACGGTGCGACCCGCGGTCGCCACCTCCAGCTCGTACCCCTCCTGACGGTGGTCGACGATCCACGAGAAGCGCGGATGCCGCGTGCCGACGCCGATCGGCGCACGCAGGTACTCCACCCGAAGCTCGCGGCAGGTGCTCATCCGGCCGTCTCCCGTCGTCGGCTCACCGTGCGGCGGTGAACCGAGTGGTGAGGGCGCCGATGCCTTCGATCTCGCTGACGAGGACGTCGTCCGGCCCGATGAACCGCGGCGGGGTGCGGCGGTTGCCGATCCCCGACGGGGTGCCCGAGAAGATGAGGTCGCCGGGCAGGAGGGGGCAGACCGCCGAGAGGCGCATGATCAGCTCGGGCACGTCATAGAGCATCATCGACGTCCGCGAGGACTGCATGCCCTCGCCCGAGAGCGAGCAGCCGATCGCCAGGTCGTCCTTGTCGGCGAACTCGTCGGGTGTGACCATCCACGGCCCGGTCGGACCGAAGCCGGGGAATGACTTGCCGAGGCTGAACTGGGGGGCCGAGCCCTGCAGCTGGGTGATCCGCTCCGAGAGGTCCTGGCCGATGGTGAGACCGGCGACGTGATCCCACGCCCGTTCGCGGTCGACGCGGTGGGCCTCGCGCCCGATGACGACGACGAGCTCGACCTCCCAGTCGACGTTGCCCTCGGGCAGTTCGACCACGGCATCCGGACCGACGATCGATGTCGGGAACTTCGTGAACGTCACCGGCATGGAATCCGGCGGGTACCCGGCCTCGGCCGCGTGCTCGGCGTAGTTCAGGCCGATGGCGAACACCTGACGCGGGCGCGGGACCGGGGCTCCCAGCCTGGCGATGTCGAGGTCTTGGCGCGCGGCATCGCCGGTACCCGATGACCGGGCCTGGTCTTCACGGACGGAGGAGGCCCACGCGGCGAACCCCTCCCACTCGTCGAACAGCGCCTGCGGGTCGGGACCGAAGCGGCCGTCCGAGGCGTCGTGGACGTCGACCGCGCCGGCCTCGAGGACGAGGACGGCGCGGCCGGCGAGATTGGCGAGCTTCACCAGTCGACCCGCTGCGGGGCGGGCTCGCCGTAGCGGTCCTCCCACGAGATCACGGTGTTGCGGAGGGTCCCGATGCCGGTGATCTCGGCCTCGATCTCGTCGCCGGGCTTGAGGTAGAAGTCGAAGGGGTTCGGCTGCACCGCGGCCACGCCCGAGATCGTGCCGGTGGTGATGATGTCGCCCGCGCTGTAGATCTGCGGCGAGTGGTAGGCCACCAGGTGCGGGAACCGGATGCGGGTCTGGTTGGTGTTCCCCTGCTGGCGGACCTCGCCGTTGACGCGCAGCTGCATCGGCAGCTCGTGCATGTCGGGAACCTCGTCTCGCGTGACGATCCACGGGCCGATCGGGCAGAACGTATCGATGCCCTTCGAGAAGGAGAAGACACCCGATTCCATCTCTTTGCGCTGGATGTCGCGCGCGGTGATGTCGTTGAACACCGTGAACCCGGCGATGTAGTCGTCCGCCTCGTCGGGGCCGAAGAACTTGCCCGGCTTGCCGATGATGATGCCGAGCTCGAGCTCGTAGTCGAGCTCCTTCGTGAGGCCCTCGGGGTAGACGATGTCGTCGTCCGGTCCGATGATCGCGTCGACGTTCTGGAAGAACACGATTCCCTTGTGCACCGGGTGCGACCAGTCGACGGCGGTGAGCTCGTTGTGGTGGTCGGCGAAGTTGCCGGCGGTGTGGAAGAACTTCTTGGGACGGATGGGCGCCTCGAGCTTCACGTCGGCGTAGGCGAGCCGCTCGCCGGTCTCGCGGACGTCGCCGCCGCGCTCGAAGTACTCGCGGGTCGAGGGCACGTCCAGTTCGAGGACCACGCCCTCTTCGAGCTCGAGACGACCCACGCGGCCGCCGTCGAAGGTGATGAGTTTCATGTTTCTCCTTGGTTCGGCGTCGGCGCTCAGGCGCCGACCATGTTGAAGCCGCCGTCGGCGAGCAGGTACCCGCCGGTGAGGTGGGCGGACTCGTCGGTGGCGAGCCACAGGCACGTCCCGGCGACGAACTCGGGTGGCGGGATGACGCCCATCGGCGTCTGCGAGATGAGGACTTCGCGCCGGCCGCTCTTCCAGTCCTCGCGTTCGAGCAGCCGCTCGGTCTCCATGAAGCCGGGCGCGAAGGTGTTGACGCGCACCGCGGGGGCCAGCACCTTGGCGTAGGACTTGGTGATCCCGAGGATCGCGTATTTCGCCGCGGCGTACTGCGGGGCGCGGGGCGACCCGCGCACGATCACCGTTGAGCCGACGTTGATGATGTTGCCGTGGCCCTGCTCGAGCATGCGCTCGCCGAACTCGTGCGTCATCAGCAACGTGCCCTTGACGTCGACGTCGACGACCGCGTCGAGCGCCTCCTGCGTCAGATCGCGCCACGACATCTGCTCGCTCGAGACGTCGCCGACGTTGTTGACGAGCACGTCCAGCACCC
The DNA here is from genome assembly GCF_031844425.1 of Microbacterium sp. ARD31. Lineage (NCBI taxonomy): Bacteria > Bacillati > Actinomycetota > Actinomycetes > Micrococcales > Microbacteriaceae > Microbacterium > Microbacterium sp. ARD31. The sequence continues at coordinate 20,515 of NZ_JAUZVE010000005.1, read as the reverse complement.
CGAACGCGGCGAAGACCTCGTCGGCCATGCGCCTGATCTCGGCCCACGAGCCGATGTCGCCCTGCACGAGGATGCCGTCGCTGCCGGCTTCGCGAATGCGTTCGAGGGTCTTCTCGGCGCCCGCCTTCGACGAGCGGTAGTGCACGGCGACGCGCCCGCCCTCCTGGGCGGCGCGCACGGCGATCTCGGCGCCGAAGCCGGTGCCGGCACCCGTGACGAGCACGGTCTTGCCCGCGAAGCGCGGGTAGATCTGCGGTGTGGAGTCGGTCATATGTCTCTCCTATCGTCCTTCGTCGTCTCAGACCAGCGTCCGGCCGCCGTCGATGTACATCACGTGGCCGGTGATGAACCCGGCGTGACGCGAAGACAGGAACAGCGCGGGCCCGGTCAGCTCATCGGGGGTGCCCAGGCGTCCGGCGGGCACGAGGCTTTCGAGGTCGGCGCGCTTGCCGGGCTTGGCCAGTTCAACCGCCGTGAGCGGGGTCTCGATGTATCCGGGGGCGAGCGCGTTGACCGTCACACCGGACGACGCCCACTCCCGCGCCATGACACGCAGCAGCTGATTGATGCCGCCCTTCGACGCGGCGTACGGGCCGTGCGAGTGGTGGGCCAGCAGTCCCGAGACGCTCGACAGAGCCAGCACGCGGCCGTAGCCCTCGGCGACCATGTGTCGTCCTGCCGCCTGGGCGAGGCCGAAGACCGACGAGAGGTTCACGCGAAGGATGTGGTCCCATTCGTCCTCGGTGAACTCCAGGATCGGGCGACGGTCGTTGATGCCGACCGCGTGCAGCATGACGTCGAGCCCCCCGAGACGCTGGACGACCTCCGCGACGACGCGGTCGCCTGCGCCGTGCTCGGTGAGGTCCGCCTGGATCACCTCGTACGACGCCCCGGCGGCCGCGAGCTCGCCACCGAGGGCGTCGAGCGTGCGCTGATCGCGGTCGACGACGGCCACCCGCGCTCCGGCTCCGGCGTAGGCGCGAGCACAGGCACCCCCGATGCCGCCGGCGCCGGCGATGAGAACGCGCGCGCCGCTCAGCCCCAGCCAGTCCGCGGCGGAGCTCGGGTCGTGCGTGGTCAACGCTTCGGACGTGGTCGACATTCGGCTTCCTGCCTTTTCAAGATTTACAGAGCGAAAGTTGTTTTCGCTGAATGAACATAACCGCTAGAGTGGGGCGTGTCAATCGCGGCGGTTCGCGTCGCAGAAGTGAGGTCAGCATGCCGCCGCGCGTCCGAGCCCTCGCGCCCGCCGAACTGACGACGGAGCAGAGCGCCCTGTACACCGCGATCACGTCGGGGCCCCGATCTCGCGGGCCCCAGCACTTCGCCCTCAGCGCTCCCGACGGGTCGCTGCGCGGTCCGTTCGATCTGATGCTCCGCTCCCCCGCCGTCGGCGCCGCGCAGCAGGAGCTGGGCGCTGCGATCCGCTACCGCACCGCCCTCACCGACCGCCAGCGCGAGCTCGCGATCCTCCTCGTGGCAGCCCGGTGGGACAGCGCCTTCGAGCGCGAGTCGCATGAGCCGGTCGCCCTCGCCGCGGGTTTCGGCCACGACGACCTCCGCGCGATCCGCGCCCGGGACGTCTCGGGCTTCGGCGACGACGAGCACATCGTCGGCGTCACCGTGTCGGCACTCCTGGACGGCGATCTGTCCGACGACGAATGGGATGCGGCATCCGCAGCCCTCGGCCCCGAGGGGGTCTACGAGCTCACGGCGCTCGTCGGCTATTACGGAACCCTCGCGCTGCAGCTGCGGGTGTTCCGGGTCGGGTGAGATTGCCCCGCCCCGTCGCAAGAGATACGGTTTCACACCATGAAAGCCGACGAGTCCGCTGAGGCGGGCGGAGAAGCAGCCAAGACCGGCAGCCGCTATCGCATCGAAGCCCTCGCGAAGGGGCTCGACGTGCTGCGGCTCTTCGACGAGACGGTCACGACACTCAAGCTCCGCGAGATCTGCGACCGTACCGGCATCCCGATGCCCACCGCGTTCCGGGTGGTGGCGACCCTCGAAGAGGGCGGCTATCTCGAACGCCTGCCCGACGGCAGCATCCGTCCCGGCGTCTCCGTGCTGCTGCTCGGCTCGGCCGCACTGCGCGGATCGAGCCTGGTCCAGCTGAGCGAGCAGCCGCTGCGGCACCTCGCCGAGGAGTCCGGCGAGACCGTCAACCTCGGCGTACTCGTCGGCGACCAGGTGCTCTACCTCGCGCGGCTGCGCAACTCCGACCTGGTGACCGCGAACATCCAGGTCGGCTCCACCCTGCCGGCCGCCTACACCTCGATGGGCAAGCTGCTGCTCGCCTACCTCAGCGAGGCCGAGCTGAAGGCGACGCTCGCGACCCACGATTTCGGGGCGGATGCCGGCCCCAACGCCGCACGATCGCTGAAAGAGCTGCGTGAACGGCTCGCGTCGATTCGCGAGCAGGGCTATTCGCTGCAGGATCAGGAGGTGGCGGCCGGACTTCGATCGGTGTCGGTGCCCGTCTTCGGCCGTGATGCGGCCAAGCCGGCAGCGGCGATCAACATCGCGGTCGCCTCGTCGCGTCACGACGTCGCGTCGCTCCGAGGCCCGCTGCTGTCCCGGCTGCGAACCACGGCCGACGAGATCTCGCGACTGCTGCGCGCGACCTGAGTCGTCACCGTGCCCGGACGGCATGCTCGAGCAGCTGCAGGGTGTGCTCCGCAGCCGGGTGGCCGATCTCGTTGAGATAGCCGTGCATCGCGCCGCGCTCGCGCACGACCCGGACATCGACGCTCGCCGCCGCCAGCTCGGCCGCGAACGCCTCGCCCGAGGGCCGTAGGCTGTCGAGCTCGGCGTTGACGATCAGCACCTCCGGCAGGCCGACGAGGTCGTGTCCGCCCGGGAACGCGTAACCGTCGGGGTCGTGACCGTCGGGCAGATAGTTGCGGTTTATCGCCGCCCGGCTCTCGGGCGTGAACAGGCGCGCCGGCGGAACGCCCTCGAGGAGCTCGGCGGTCTCGTCGTTCGGGTCGAGGATGCCGTCGTGAAGCGACGGATAGACGAGCGCGAGCACGCGTGGCGCCGTCGTACCGCGGTCGCGCAGCCGCATGGCGGCACCGGCAGACAGGTTCGCGCCGGCGCTCGCGCCGCCGAGCGAGACGCGCTCGGGATCGGCTCCGTACGCCCCCGCGTGCGCCACCGCCCAGTCGAAAGCGGCCACGATCTGCAGGCCGGCCACCGGGAATCGCGCCCGCGGGCCCGCGGCCTCCACCTCGGCGCGGATCTGCTCCGGAGACGGCATGTCGGCGTCGGGGTCGGGCGGTCCGAGGACCTCGAGCGCGTCGAGCGGCGCCAGCGTGTAGTCGACCGAGACCACCGTGATGCCGGCGGCGCTGAGACGCCGGCCGACCTGATCGGCTTCGGGCATCTCGAGCGTCCCGAACATGAACGCGCCGCCGTGCAGCCAGACGAGCATCGCGCCGTTCGGCTCGGAAGCGGGATAGACCCGCACCCGGAATTCGTGACCGCCACCCTGCAACGCCACGTCGTGTGTCTCTGTCATGCCATCACTCCTTCACTCGAGGCGCGGACGTGGGCGCCCGCACCGAGGACCTCTTCCTTCCGCCCCGGAAGGCGCAGCACGGCCTCGGCGCCCGTGGGCACGGTGACCTCGACGCGCATTCCGGCATCCATGAGATCCCACCGCACCGCCGTGCGTCCGTAGGGGGTCTGCAGAGCCGTCTCCGCCCACGTGATCCCGCCGCCGGGCTGCGGGGCGATCAGGATACGTCGGTAGCCGGGTTCGAGCGGCGCGAGTCCGCCGACCGTGCGGTGCATCCAGTCCGCGACAGCACCGAACGCGTAGTGATTGAAGGAGGTCATCTCGCCGGGGTTGATCGAGCCGTCCGGCAGCATCGAGTCCCAGCGCTCCCAGATGGTGGTCGCCCCCATCGTGACGGCGTACAGCCACGACGGCGCTTCGCGCTGCAGCAGCAGGGCGTACGCGTCGTCGAGGTGGCCCGTCGTCGTCAGCGCGTCGCACACGAACGGCGTACCGGCGAACCCGGTGCTGATGCGATGGCCTGCCGCACGCACGAGCTCGGCGAGGCGGTCGCCTGCTCTCCGGCGGTCGGCATCGTCGAGGAGTCCGAAGGCGATCGCGAGCGCGTACGCGGTGGCACTGTCGCTCTCGACGCGGCCGTCCCGCACGTACCGGGCGCGGAACCCCTCGCCTATGCGGTCCCGCAGCGAACCGAACTCCGCCGCGTCGGCGGATTCACCGAGGATCCCGGCGGCTTCCGCCACCATCGTCGCGGTCCGGAACGCACTGGCCGTGGCCACGACTTCGGCCGGGGCTTTGGACTTGCCCGGGTCGTCGGCGGGAGCGTCCGGGTCGAGCCAGTCACCGAATTGGAAGCCGGTGTCCCAGACGGCGTCGGGAGCCAGCGCGGCGGCCACGCTGCGGGTGTGCGCGGTCATGAGCGGGTAGGCCTCGCGCAGCGTCCGCTCATTCCCGTAGGCCTGCCACAGCGCCCACGGCACCCACACCGCAGCGTCGCCCCACACGGCGGTCGCGCCGGGCTCGGGGAAGCCGGTGTCGAGATACTTCATGACATTCGGCACGACGACGGGCACGGAGTGCTCCGGGGTCGCCCGCCGCTCGAGCTCGACGTCGACGAGCCAGTCGGCCAGGAACGACTCGACGTCGCCGAGGAACGCAGCGGTCGGGGCGAACACGGCCAGATCGCCGGTCCAGCCCAGGCGCTCGTCGCGCTGGGGGCAGTCTGTGGGGACGCTCAGGAAGTTGCCCTTCATGCCCCACACGACATTCTCATGCAGCCGATCGAGCTCGGGATTCGAGCAGGCGAACGATCCGATGGGCTCGATATCGGTGCCCACGACGACGGCGGTGAGCGCCGACGGGTCGAGGTCGCCCGGCCAGCCGGTGACCTCTGCATACCGGAAGCCGTGGAAGGTCAGCGTCGGCTCGAACACGTCGTCGCCGCCCGACAGGATGAAGCGGTCGGTCGCCTCGGCGCGCCGCAGGGGGCGCGTGCCGAGTTCACCGTGTTCGAGCACCTCGGCATGACGCAGCACGATCTCGATTCCGGCGACACCCGAGACCTTCTCCCGCACGAAACCGACGAGGTTCTGGCCGAAGTCGACGAGCGTCTTGCCCGCGGGTGAGGTCCAGACGCGCTCGACGGCACGCTCGCCCAGCCGTCGCACCGCGGGCGAGGTGCGGGGGACGAGCCGCTGCGGGTCGACCTCGACCGTCGCGACGGCATCCCAGCCGGAATCGTCGAACCCGGGATGCTGCCAGCCGGGATCGCGCAACCGGGCATCGATGGTCTCGCCGTTGTAGAGATCGTCGGCGAGGACCTCACCCGTCGACGCCCGCCACGAGACATCGGTTCCGACGGTCTGCACGTGGCCGTCTGCGAACTGCACCTGCAGCTCGGCATAGCCGGCGCGCTCGTCGCCGTACACCGCGCGCTGGCCGGTGAACCCGAGCCACCCGCGATACCACCCGTTGCCGAGCCGCAGGGCGATGACCGTGCGTTCGGTGACGGCATCCGTCACGTCGTGCTCGATGACCCGCACGCGCCATTCGTAGCTCGTCCATCCGGGCGCGAGCAGCTCGTCCGAGGTCGGGACGCCGTTCACCCACGACTCGACGACACCGAGAGCGCTCGTACGCAGAACTGCCCTCCTGACGGCACCGTGCCCCGGGTCGAGGGCGAACTCGCGGCGCAGCAGCGGCGCAGCGTCGGTCGGGTGGGCCGGCGCGATCATCTGGGCGGGTGTCATCTGAGCGGGGGTCATGGGGTCCCTTCGATCCGACGCAGTCGGAGGTCATCGTCGGTCAGGTCGACGTCGACGAGCTTCACCCGCTCGTCGGGGCTGTCATTGGGCCAGTGGAAGACGAGGCGGGCGCCCCCGGTCGACGGGGCGAGAAGCATCCCGTGGCCGCCGTTGCGGGGCCAGAGGGGTTCGTCGTCCTGTATCCACGGGCCGAGGACGCGGCCGCTCTCGGATCGGGCGATGCCCATTGCGTAGCCTTCGTCGCCGAAGCTCGACCACAGCATGAGCAGCTGGCCCGAAGCCGTCCGCACCAGGTAGGCGCCGTCGGTGAAGAGCGGGTCCTTCGCGAGGTTCAGCGCCGCCGGCGGCTCGATGCCCTCCGGGAAGCGCAGCGGCTTGCTCCAGGGCGCCGATGACGCGCGGAACAACAGCCGCGGGTCGCCGGCGGGCGTCCGCAGGTCCTCGCTCAGGCGCCTGGCGTACATCTCCCCGTCGGCTAGCCCCGGCGCTCCGCCGAGGGCGCCCTCCGCGCCGCGGCTGTAGACGAGCCAGGGCTGCCCGTCATCGTCCACGAACAGCGTTCCGTCCAGGCAGGGGAGGTCGGGAGGCGTGATCGGGCCTTCGCTCCACGGTGCGTACGGGCCGGTCGCGGTGTCGGAGACGAGCACCGCGACCCCCCGCACGTGGGTGGTCGTCGACGCGAACGTGGCCAGCAGGAAGTAACGGCCCCGGTGCACATGCACCTCGGGCGCCCAGAACTGCGTGTCGCCCCAGAAGCCGTCCGGCGGCCGGAACGCGGGGATCGGCCCGTCCCAGGTCTCCAAGTCGGTGCTGGTGTAGCAGTCGAAGCCGGTGGCCGGGCCGCCCCAGAGGTTCGGATCGGTCGTGCCGAACAGGACGAACCGGCCGGGCTCCGCCTCCAGGATGAAGGGGTCCCGCATCCGGACCTCGGAGGTTCGCAGGGGCATCGGAATTCTCCCTCGCCGCAGTCAGCGCGCGGTGACGCGGTGGACGAACGCGATCGCGCGATCGAAGATGGGGTCGGTGTCGTCCAGCCCTTGCCAGAAGTGCCGGCCGCCGGGGACCTCGTGGAAGTCGACGTCGCCGCCGACGGCCTGCAGGGCGGCGGCGAGCGCGGCGCTCTGGGCGAGCGGTACGTGCTCGTCGTGCGTCCCGTGCGAGATCTGGAACGGCGGGGCGCCGGCGTGCGCCTGCAGCGCGGGGCTCGCCCGGCGCGCGGCATCCGGCATCTCCGACGCGGGGGCGCCGAGCCAGCGCGCCTCGCGCGTCTCGGCCGGGGCCTCGGCGGTGTGGCGCGCGGCCATGGCGAACAGCTCGGCCGGACCGAACCAGTCCACGACCCCGCTCACGTCGCCGCGCCGCAGCCCTGTGAGCGCCGCGAGCGTGGCGCCCGCCGACACCCCCCACAGCACGAGCCGAGAGGCGTCGACCCCGTGCTCGGCACCGTGCTCCTGCAACCAGGCGATCGCGGCGTCGACGTCGTCCAGCTGCGCGGGGAAGCGCGCCTCGCCGCTCAGCCGGTAGTCGCACGAGGCGACGGCGATCCCGGCGGCGACGATCCGGTCGAACGAGCGGGCGTGGTCGATACCGGGCGTGAAGACCTTGCGGCTGCCGCGCAGCCACCCCCCGCCGTGCAGGAACACGACCAGGGGCGCGCCGGCGGCCCCGGATGCCGCGGCATCCGGGGTGCGCAGGTCGAGCGTGAGGGGACGGAACCCCGCCGGCTGCGCGTAGTCGATCTCGGCGATCGCGGGCACGGCAGGGCTCAGTCGCGGAACTGGAACTCGGGCATGAACTGCGTCCAGTACTTCTCACCCGCGGCACGCATGACGGCGAAGTCCGGCACGAACACGCCCTGCGGCTCGGTCGCGTCGGTCTTCTGCCCGATGGCGTGGAAGAAGCGCTCGAAGCCGGCGCTGCCCGCCCCGAAGACCGTGGTGGTGTTCTCGATCTTGAAGGCGTGCACGATGCCGATGGGCACGAACGCGAAGTCGCCGGTGACGAGGGTCGTCTTGCTGTGGTAGTCGGCCTGGTCGTCCATCCACACGGTGATCTCGCCGTCGACCACGTAGAAGAACTCGTGCGTGCGGTGGTGGATGTGCGCCGGGATCCGCTCGCCACGAGGGGCCTTCATGGTCCACGCGCCGTACTGGTCGTCGGTCTCATCACCCGAGGCGAGGATCTCGAAGAGCTGGTCGAAGACCATCGACTTCTCACCCTGACCGTTGCCGAGCACGTAGGGCTTGGGTGCGGCCGGGAGGATGCCGGCGAAAGGCACCTTGTCGGGGTCGGCGGCAGGGAAAGTGGTCATGCTTACCTCCTTGTAAGTTCACGGATGCCGTTAGGCAGAGGGCGCTCGGATCATTCCGGTTCTGCGCTCCAGACTCGTCGATTCTCGCGAGAGGACGGGCGGACAGGAAGTTCGAGCTTCCTACCCGGCGTTAGCCTCAGGCTAAGATCTGGCCATGGACGTGCCCATCCATGTGATCCGTTACTTCTGCGTGCTCGCCGAAGAGCTGCACTTCGGTCGCGCGGCGGAGCGTCTGAGCATCACCCCACCGTCGCTGAGCCAGCAGATCAGTCGCCTCGAGCATCAGCTCGACGTCAAGCTCTTCGATCGCAACCCCCGCAAAGTGGAGCTCACCGCTCGTGGCCGCGAGCTGCTCCCGCTGGCTCGCAGGGTGCAGGACGACCACGATCAGCTGCTGAGCTGGGGCCGCTCGATCCGTCGTGACCGTGACGCGCCCGTCCTGCGGGTGGGCGTCGTGGCCGCCGGCGCGGGGACGCTCACGACGGCGGCGATCGCGGCCACGATGCAGTCGGTGCCGCAGGCGCGCATCGAGATGCGTCGGCTCGGATTCTTCGACGTCGCCGAAGAGCTCGAGACGGGTCAGGTGGACGTGGTGTTCGCCCCGTGGCCGATGCGGCTGCCACCCCGCGTGCGCGCGGAGCCGCTGTGGCGCGAACCTCGGGTGCTGGTCGTCCGCGCCGACCACCGCTTCGCCGGGCGCGCGGGCATCTCGATCCTCGACACCGGCGACGAGAAGTTCGTCTCGGTCGCCAACGGCCCGTCCGACGTCGTCGACTGGTGGCTCGTCGATCCGCGTCCGGACGGTTCGCGGCCCCAGCGCGGCCCGACGGCCGACAGCGTCGAGGGGCTCCTCGAACTGGTGGCCGCGGGGGCGGGCGTGAACATCGCCGGCCAGTCGGCGAGCCAGCACTACCGCCGCGAGGAGCTGTCGTTCATCCCGATCACCGATATCGAACCGGCGACCATCGTGCTGTGCAGCCTGAGCGACAGCCCCAACCCGATGGTCACGGCATTCCGCGAGACCGCCATGGAACTGTCGCCTCTGGTCGACGCGACATTCCACTGACGTCGCGGCGCCGGGGCGGCCGCGGCGGCGCGGGGGCTCAGGCTGCGGGGGCAGACGCTTTCAGCTCGCGCCATGCCTCGCGCCGGCGGGCCTGCTCGTCGGGGTCGGGAACGGGGGAGGCGGCCATGAGGACGCGCGTGTAGTGATGCTGGGGGTCCCGCATGACTTCGAGGGTGTCGCCCTGCTCGACGATGCGGCCGCGGTTGAGGACCACGACCCGTTGGGCGAGGAACTCCACGACGGCCATGTCGTGGGCGATGAACAGGTAGCCGAGGTCGGCGCCTGCTCGCAGGTCCGACAGGAGGTTCAGCACCTGCGCCTGGGTGGACAGGTCCAGTGCGCTGACGGCTTCGTCGCAGACGACCAGGCGGGGGTCGGTGACCAGGGCGCGGGCGATCGCGATGCGCTGACGTTGGCCGCCGGAGAACTGGCGTGGATAGCGTTCCTCGGAGCCGGGCGCCAGGCCGACCGAGTCCAGCGCCGCCTGCACGCGCGCGGAGCGTTCCCGCGCGGGGACGCCGGCAACGCGCAGCGGGGCGGTGAGCGCGTCGCCGATCGGGCGCCGGGGGTCCAGCGACGAGAACGGGTCCTGGAACACCGCCCGCAGGTCGCCCTGCAGCGTGCGGCGCTGCGCGGCGCTGAGGTGGGTGATGTCGCGGCCTTCGAAGACGATGCGGCCGCTGGTGACCGGGACCAGCCCGAGGATCGCGCGGCCGATGGTCGTCTTCCCCGATCCGGACTCGCCGATCAGGCCGAGGGTCTCGCCTCGTCCGATCGTGAACGAGACGTCCTCGACGGCGAGGGGTCCTTTTCGTCCGTAGCGGATGGACAGGTTCTCGACCTGCAGCAGCGGTGCGGTCGCGGCATCCGGGGTCGCACGTGCGGGCGTTGCGGTGTTCATAGCTCTCCTCCGACGGGAACGGGCCTGCGCCATTCCTCCTGCCGTCCCCGCACCTCGTCTCGGCGGACGCATCGCACCCCGCCCTCGCCCTGCGCGCGCGGCAGCAGGGGGATCTCGGTGCGACACTCGTCCGTGGCGAATCTGCAGCGGGCCGCGAAGCGGCACCCCGTCGTCCACGAGCCCGGCAACGGCACCTGCCCGGGGATGGAGGCCAGACGGGTGGTGCCCTCCAGATCGATGATCGCGTGGGGGTCAGCGGCCAGCAGCGCCATCGTGTACGGATGCTCGGGACGCATCAGCACGTCGCGGACCGCGCCGGACTCGACGATCTGGCCCGCGTACATCACGGCCACGTCGTCGCACAGATCCGCGACGACACCCAGGTCGTGGGTGACCAGGATCACCGACATGTCGCGCTCGGCGACGAGCCCCCGCAGCAGTGCGAGGATCTCGGCCTGCACCGTGACATCCAGCGCCGTGGTGGGTTCATCGGCGATGAGCAGCTTCGGCTTGCCCGACAGGGCCAGCGCGATCGCCACGCGCTGCGCCATGCCACCCGAGATCTGGTGCGGGTAGCTGCGCAGCACGCGGGGCGGGTCGACGATGCCGACATCGGTGAGCAACTGCAATGCGATGCGCTTGGCCTCGCCGCCGCCCACACCCCGCAGCCGCTTGACCGAAGCGCTCAGCTGCCAGCCCACGGTGAACATGGGGTCCAGCGCGCGAGTGGGCTCCTGCGAGATGAACGCGATCTCGTGCCCGCGCACGCGCTGCAGCGCCTTCTCGTCCGCCCGGACCAGGTCGGCGCCGTTCCACCGGATGCGCCCGGACCGCACCGACAGGCCCGGGGCGAGCAGCCCGAGCATGGCATACGAGGTGACGCTCTTGCCGCAGCCCGACTCCCCCACCAGGCCCAGCACCTTTCCGCGGCCCACTCGCAGTGTGACGCCCGAGACCAGCACCGGGCCGTCGTCCACCCCGATGACCAGGTCCTGCACGACCAGCGATGCGTCGGCGTCCACGGACGCAGAGGCGGGCGCCGCGTGGTCGGCGGGCGCCGCGGCGCCGGCGGGCAGGGTGTCGTCGGCGGGCAGGGTGTCGTCGGCGGGCAGCTTCTTGCGTCGCAGCGACACCAGCGACGGCGGCATCGCCGTGCCGCCGGCGAGGATGTCGGCGAGAGAATTCGCGGCGATGATGGTCAGCGCCAGGACCCCACCGGTGGGGATCATCATCCACGGCTGCTGGAAGATGAACTGCGACGCGGTCTGCACCATCCCACCCCACGTGGGCTCGGGCGGCTGCGGGCCGAGGCCGATGAAGGCCAGCCCCGCCTGCAGCCCGATGGCCGCGCCGAAGAGCAGCACGAACTGCACGATGACGGTGGTCGACATGTTCGGCAGGACGTGGCGCAGGCTCGCGGTCATCGGCCTCACCCCGTCCACCGCCGCCGCCTCGACATACAGCTGCTGATGCAGCGACTTCGCCTGACCGAAGAACACCCGGTACAGCGCTCCGAACAGCAGCAGACCGAACGCGACCATCACCAGCGGCATGTTCGTGCCGACCGCGGCGATGAACGCCAGGATGATCACCGTGCCCGGCAGCGACAGCACGATCTCGCTGATCCGGTTGACCACGCCCTCGGCTCGCGCATACCGCGCCGCCCACAGCGTCACCGGGACCGTCACCAGCACCGCGACGATCGGAGTGATCACCGCGATCAGCAGGGTCGGAGCCGCAGCGGTGACGATCCGCGACAGCAGATCACGTCCGAGCTCGTCGGTGCCGAGCAGGTGCGCCCACGACGGGCCCTGCAGCACCGCCGAGAGATCCTGCTCGAGCGGACCGTACGGAAGCCACCACGGCGACGTGAGCGAGGCGAGGATCAGCCCCACCAGCCAGACGATGGACAGCACGGCAGCCGGCGAGCGCAGCACGCGCCCGCCGATGCGGCGCTGAGGACGCCGCAGGCGCAGGATCGAAGTGGTGTCGACGGTCATGATGCACGCAGTTTCGGATCGAGGGCGCGGTTGAGGAACTCCAGAGCCAGGTTGACCACGACCACCACGAGGGTGGCCACGAGCACGAGCGCCTGCACGAAGGGAAGGTCGGCGGAGCCCACCGCGGCCTGCATGGCCTGCCCGATGCCCGGCAGGGCGAACAGCACCTCGATGATGACCGAGCCGCCGAACAGGATGATGAACTGGATCGCGACGCTGGCCAGGATCGGCAGGCTCGCGCTGCGGAGGGCGTGGACGTACACGATCCGCCACGTCGGCGTGCCCACCGCCCGCAGCGTGCGCATGTGCTCCTGCGTGAGGGCCTCGCCCATCGACGCCCGCGTCTGCCGGGCCAGGCCCGCCGCCGAGGTGATGGCGATGGTCAGCACCGGCAGCACCAGCGACCGCGCCCACGCCTCGGGGTTCGTCGCCAGCGGCACGAAGCCCGTCGCCGGCAGCAGTCGCATCTGCACCGCGAACATGAAGACCAGCAGCACACCCACCCAGAAGGCCGGGAGCGAGAGCAGGATGCCGGAGAGCGCGGTGATCGCGCGATCCACCGCGCCACCGCGGACAGCGGCGACGACACCCATCGTGATGCCGATCACTGCGCTGAAGAGCGTGCCCAACACCGCCAGCGCCGCGGTCACCGGCAGCCGCTTGGCGATATCGTCCCCGATGTCGCGACCGTCGATCAGCGACACGCCCAGGTCGCCCTGGAGCACCTGCCCGACCCAGCCGAGGTACTGGACGACCCACGGGTCGTACCACCCCACCTCGATGTTGTAGGCCTCCACCTGCTCCGGGGTGCCCGCCATACCGAGGGCGACGCCGCCGGGGGTCGAGCCCGACAGGTGGACGAGGACGAAGGCGAGCACGGTCGCGACGACGAGGGTGAGGATCGCGAAGGCGATCCGTTTGAGCGCGAAGGTGAGCATCATCACTCCTGGTGTCCGGTGCGGCGACCCGGAGGCCGCCGCACCGGAGGCGGGTCAGGACGCCGGCTGGAGCGTCGAGAGGATCGGGAACGAGTCCGTTCCGGGGAAGGACGGCTCCTGCACGGCCGACTCGTTGTAGGCCCACGGTGACAGCTGCTCGAACAGGGGGATCAGCCATCCCGACTCGACGATAGAGGTGTTGAGGTCAATCAGCGCAGCCTCCTGCGCGTCGGTGTCGCCCGAGCCGGCTGCCTGACCGTACGCTCCCGCTGCAGCCTGGATCGCGGGGTTCTCGGCCTTGTGGAAGTTGGCGAAGCCGAACATCACGCCGAAGACGTTGCCCGGAGGGTTCGTCCAGGTGAGAGCGATCGGACCGCCGAGGGGCGTTGTCTGCACCGCCGCGAAGATCTCCTCGGTCGAGGACGCGTTCTTCAGCGTGACGTCGACGCCGATCTCGGCCCAGTACGGCTGGATGGCCTCGAGATCGCGCTGACTCTGCTGGCTGATCGTGAAGTCGAACGAGAAGCCGTCTCCGTAACCGGCCTCCTCCAGCAGCGCCTTGGCGGCCTCGGGGTCGTACGCGTACTCGTCCTCGAACTCCTCGACGTAGCCGGGGCTGTCGGAGGGGAGGGCGTTGGCTGTGGGGATGTCGCCGGGGTGGACGGCGTTGACGTAGGCCTCGCGGTCGATCGCGATCGACAGCGCCTTCCATACCCGCGGGTCCTCCCACTGCGGCGCGAGCGAGCCGTTCTTGTCGAACGGCAGGAGGTTCTGAACGACCCCGCCGTTCGCGACGAGTCCGATGCCGGCTGATTCGACCTGCTGCTGCGTCGCGCTGGTGATGAAGGCGAGGTCGACCTCGCCCGAGATGGCGGCGTTCACCCGCGCCTGCGGGTCGAGGATCGGCCGGAATTCGTACGACTCGAACGGGTAGTCGCCGGCGTCGGGGTGGTCGTCCTTCTTCACCAGCAGGTACGAGTTCCCCTTGATGGAGGCCTCGCCGTCGACCTCGAGCGGGCCGGAGCCGTCGGCGGTCGCATCCAGGCTGCCGCGGTCGGCGACACCCGCGGGGCCGACGATGGCGCCGGCGGGCAGGACGAGATTCGCCTCGAAGCCGGGCTGGGGAGCGCCGAACGCCAGGGTCACGGTGTCCTCGTCGACGACCGTCACCTCGGAGATCTCCTGCTCGCCGCCCTCTGCGAAGCCGCTGTAGGCCGAGAGGTCGGGGTCGCCGCGGAAGTCGAGGTTCTGCTTGACCAGATCGGCGGTGACCGTCGATCCGTCGGCGAACGTTGCGGAGGTGTCGAGGTCGAGGGTGAGTTCGGTCTGATCCTCGTTGTACTCGAAGTTCGTCACGAGGTCGGGGACGACCTGGCCTTCCGCGTCGAGCAGGAAGAGGGAGTCGTAGACACCCTCGAAGAACATGCGCTGGCCCGAGCCGTAGCGCAGCGGGTCGTAGCCGAGAGCGGCCTGATCGGAGTCGACGCCGATGACGAGGACCGAGGTGTCGGCGGCCTCGCCGGTGCTGCCGCCTTCGCCGGCGGATCCGGTGCATGCGCTGAGAGCGAGCGCCGATGCGGCGACCGCCGCCACGGCGGCGGCGCTTCGTGCTGTGGTTGTACGAGACATCCTGATCTCCTGTGATCGGTGTGCTGTGCGGACTGCGGTGTCGCGGATCGTCGTCGGGAGCGATCCTCCGGTCCAGAGTGACCCGCAGCGGCCGGTTTGGCCATTCGGATTCACGGGGCCCATCGTTAACGAACGCCTAACGGAGAAGCCCGTGCGGACTTTCCCTAGTGAAACAGACTTTCATTTAATGAACAAGTACGTCAGGATGTAATGGTCTCGACGCCGAGGATCAGAGAGGACCGTCATGACCGCTTCCCCCGATTTCCCCGCCGACTTCCTGTGGGGTGTGGCCACCGCCGGGCACCAGAACGAGGGCGACAACGTCGACAGCGACACCTGGTTCCTCGAGAACGTCACGCCGACCGTCTTCCAGGAGCGCTCGGGGAGGGCCGCCAACGGCTGGGAGCTGTGGGAGTCCGACCTCGACCTCGTGGCCGGCATGAACCTCACCGCCTACCGCTTCTCGGTCGAGTGGGCGCGCATCGAGCCGTCGGAAGGCGAGTTCTCGGACGAGGCGCTCGCGCACTACGAAGCCGTGATCGACGGATGCCTCGCGCGCGGGCTCGCGCCGATCGTGACCTTCAACCACTTCACCTCGCCCCACTGGTTCGCAGCGAAGGGCGCATGGCTGCACGACGCCGCCCCCGAGTTGTTCGCCCGCTACTGCGGCGCGGTCATGGATCGCTTCGGCGACCGCATCCGACTCGCGGTCACCTTCAACGAGCCCGACCTTCCCGAGATGCTCACGTGGGCCCACCTGCCCGAGTTCGTCGTGGAGCTGGAGCGTCGCACGCTGCAGGCTGCGAGCGCAGCGGCGGGGGTCGAGCGGTATCGGGCCGGCAACGTGATGCTGCGCGAGGACTTCGCCGGCATGCGGGCGGGCATGACCGCAGCGCACGTGGCAGGGAAGACCGCGATCAAGCAACGCCGCCCCGAGCTGCCCGTCGGACTGTCGCTGGCGATGTGCGATGACGTGGCGATCGACGGCGGCGAGGAGCTCCGCGATCGCAAGCGCGCCGAGGTCTACGACTACTGGCTTCGCCTCGCCGCCGACGACGACTTCGTCGGCGTCCAGAACTACGAGCGCCTCACCTACGGCCCCGACGGCCTGGTCGACGCTCCCGCGGGCGCGGTCCTCAACGGCATGGGCACGCCCGTCGACCCGGATTCGCTGCGCGGCGCCGTCGTGTACGCCCACCAGGTCAGCGGGGTTCCGATCCTCGTGAGCGAGCACGGGGTCAGCACGCCGGATGACAGCATCCGCGCCGCCTTCATCGAACCGTCCCTGGACGCGCTCGCCGAGGCGATCGCCGCCGGGGTCCCCGTGATCGGGTACTGCCACTGGACGCTGATGGACAACTTCGAGTGGATCTTCGGCTACGGGCCGAAGCTCGGGCTGCACGAGGTCGACCGCGAGACCTTCGCACGCACGCCGAAGCCGAGCGCCGGGGTGTACGCCGAGTACGTGCGCACGCGGCCCCTCCACGCTCGCGGGGCTTGACCGCCCCGACCGCCCCGCTCGCGCGGGGGCGGGTCAGGCCTCGCCGTAGACGTCGTTCGCGATGCGGAAGGCGGTGTTGGCCGCGGGCACGCCGCAGTAGACCGCGGACTGCAGGATGACCTCGCGCACCTCGTCGACGGTGAGGCCGTTGCGCAGGGCCGCGCGCAGGTGCATCGCCAGCTCCTCATGGTGGCCCAGGGCGATGAGCGCCGTCAGCACGGCGACCGAGCGCTCGCGCCGGGCGAGCCCGGGACGCGACCAGATGTCGCCCCACGCGTAGCGCGTGATGAGGTCCTGGAAGTCGGCGGTGAGCTCGGTCGTCCCGGCGCCGGCGCGGTCGACGTGGGCGTCGCCCAGCACCTCGCGGCGGACACCCATCCCCTGCGTGTAGCGCTCCCCGTCGGTGAGGCCCTCGCCGTGTGGGCGGGCGGTGGATTCCGGCATCGTCAGTCCTCCAGGTCATCCAGAAAGCGCCGGACCGCGGCGACGGTCGCGGCGGGGTCCTCGGCCGGCGGGAGATGCGCGACTCCCGCGAGCATCTCGGAGCGGCCGTTCGCGACGCCCGCGGCGATCTCGTCGGCCTTGGCCTGCGGCGCGACGGCGTCGTGCTCGCCCCACAGCGCCAGGAGCGGCATCCGGATCTCGCCCAGCCGACCACGCACGTCGTAGTCCGCGAGCGCTTCGCAGCAGCGGGCGTAGCTCTCGGCGTCGGCGTCGCGCAGAGCGTGCAGCAGTCGCCCCGACAGCTCGGGCTCGCGCTCGATCGACCCGGGTGCGAACCACCGCGTCGCCGACGGCACGATGAGCGCCGACGTCGACTGCTCGCGCACGAGCGTCGCGCGGTCATGCCAGGCCGACGGCTCGCCCAGCTGCGCGCCGGAGGCCACGATGACCGCCGCGCGGACGAGGTCCGGGTGCCGCAGCGCGAGCTCGAGTCCGGTGGCGCCGCCGAGCGACACACCCGCGTAGAGCACGGATGTCTCGCCGAGGTCGCGCACCGCGAGGGCGACGGCGTCGGCGAGGTCGGCGACACCGAAGGGCTCGGATGCCGGTGCTGACGCGCCGTGCCCGGGCAGGTCCCACGCGGTCACACGGCAGCGCTCGGCGAGCAGCGGCGTGGCGTTCTGCCACAGGATCGTCGACGTGCCGAGGGACGGCCCGAGGACGAGGAGCGGCGCCCCGTCGGGTCCGACCGGATCGGTGAGGGTGAGGCGGATCATGCCGTCTGCTCCGGCGAGGGCGGCGCGGCGTCGGGCGAGGGCGGCGCGGCGTCGGGCGAGGGCAGCGCGGCGTCCGGCGAGGGCAGCGCGGCGTCCGGCGAGGGCAGCGCAGCGTCGGACGAGGGCGGCGCGGCGTCGGGCGAGGGCGGTGCGTCGGGCGAGAGGGCGTCGGCGTCCGGCGCGGGAGGGCCGGTGTCCGGCACGATGCGGTCGACGAGCACGCCGGCGAGCCCCGTGTACGAGGTGGGATCGAGCAGGTCGGCCAGGTCGAGGTCATCCAGCCCCGGCTCGGCGCGAAGCAGATCGGCGAGGCTCCCGCCGTCGGCGGCTGCCCCCAGGATCGCTGCGAGCCGGTCGAGGCCGATCCGCGGGGCGAGCACGGCCGCCAGCCGCTCGGCGACGATGAGCCCGCCGGTGGCGGCGAGGTTCCGTGCGACGGCATCCGTGTCGATACGCAGGCCCGCCGCGATGCGCGCGGCGGTGGCGGACGCCCCGAGCGCGAGTCGAAGCAGCTCCCGCAGCGCCGGCCACTCGGCGTGCCAGGCGCCGTCGGGCCTTTCGTCGACGGCGAGCGCGGCGGCGGTGTGCAGGGTGGCACCCAGATGGGGTGCGCGGATCGCGGCGGAGCGGACGAGCACGGATGCCGCGGGGTTCTGCTTCTGCGGCATCGCCGACGACCCGCCGGCGGACCCCTCGGCGAGTTCGCCGATCTCGGTGCGCGAGAGGGTGGCGACGTCGGCAGCGAGCACGCCGAGCGCGTCGGTCGCCTGCACGAGCGCGTCGCCCAGCTCGGTGACCGGCCATCTCGTGGTGTGCCACGGCGCCTCGGGCGCGGCGAGCCCGAGTTCGGCGGCGAACAGACCCGGAAGCCGCGACGCGACCTGTCCGGCCACCGCGGCACCGAGCTCGTGGTCGGCGGTGTGGACGAAGGCGGCCAGCGTTCCCGCGGCTCCGCCGAGCTGAGCGGGAAGACCTGCGACGGCGCCGTCGAGGCGATGGCGCGCACGACGGATGCCGGCGACCCACGTCGCCGCGCGGAGTCCGACTGTCGTCGGCACGGCGTGCTGCCCGAGGGTGCGGGCGGCGGCCACCGTGTCGCGCTGGGCGCGCGCGAGCGCGGCGAGATGACTCTCGGCCTCGCTCAGCGATGCCGCGATGCGCGCGCCGGCCTCGCGTGCGACCAGCATGAGGGCGGAGTCGAGGATGTCCTGGCTCGTCGCTCCCCGGTGCACCCACGCGCGGGCGCGAGTGTCGACGAGGGCGCGCAGCCTCGGGACGAGCGGGATCACGGGGTTCCCGCCCGCGACCGCGGCGGCGGCGAGCTCAGCGGGGTCGATGCCGTGCGCACGGCAGGCCTCGGTCACCGCGACGGCCGCCTCGGCGGGCGCGGCGCCGGTCTCGGCCCACGCGCGGACCAGCGCGACCTCCGCCGTCACGAGCGCGTCGAGGACGGCGGTGTCGCTCACTGCCTCGTCGTGTCCCACCTCGACCGGCGACAGCAGGCCGACGTCTCGCCTCGTCTCGGAGCTTCCTCGCGCAGCGGCCGCCACGGCACCGGGCGCCGGGTCCGGCATTCGGGCGCCACCGGGCGCTGCGTTCGCGACGGCACCGGGCGCTGCGTCCGGCATCCGGGCACCACCGGGCGCTGAGCCGGCGGAGCGGGACGAGGCGTCAGAAGGCAAGGAACACAGTCTCCTTCTCGCCCTGCAGTCGGATGTCGAAGCGGAGTCCGCCGTCGGGGGTGCGCGATGCGATGAGGCTATCGCGTTCGTCGGGCGTCAGCGACGAGAGGAACGGGTCGGCGGCGAGCGCCGCAGAGTCGTCGGGGAGGTAGATGCGGGTGTGCAGCTTGTTCGGCAGTCCGCGCGCGTAGACGATGGCGGCGATGAAGGCAGCCGACCCCGGGTGCGCGCCGGGGTTGCGCGTCCAGAACTCCCAGTGCCCTTCGTCGTTCGTGAAGGCGCGACCGAAACCGGTGAACGTGTGATCGTCCCGGCGGAACGACCCGCGTCCGCGCGGTACCGAGCCGTCCGCGTCCGGAGTCCAGATCTCGATGAACGCGTCGGGGATCGGGTGCCCGTTGCCGTCGAAGACGCGACCTTCGAGGATGATCGCGCCCGGCGAATGCGGGAAGGCGACCTCGTGCATCTTCGGATACTCGACCCCGTAGGCGAAGAACGGGCCGACGGTCTGGCCCGGGGTGGGTGCATGGGTCTTGGGGGGAACGCTCATGCGTGGTCGTCCTCCTGCTCGAACCAGGTCGCGTCGGGTCCGTCGACCACGATGTCGAACCGGTAGCCCATAGAGAACTCGGGCACGGTCAGGTCGTGGTCGTAGACGCCGATGAGGCGATCGCGGTCCTTCTGGCTGCGGATGGTGTTGTAGATGGGATCGAGGGGGAACAGCGGGTCGCCGGGGAAGTACATCTGGGTGACGAGTCGCTGGGTGAAGGATGATCCGAAGACCGAGAAGTGGATGTGGGCGGGGCGCCACGCGTTGACGTGGTTCTTCCACGGGTAGGCGCCGGGCTTGATCGTGGTGAACGAGTAGTGCCCGTGGTCGTCGGTGATCGCGCGACCGGCGCCGGTGAAGTTGGGGTCGAGCGGGGCCGGATGCTGGTCACGCTGGTGGATGTAGCGGCCGGCGGCGTTGGCCTGCCACAGCTCGATGAGCTGGTTGCGAAGGGGGCGGCCCCACGAGTCGCGCAGGGTGCCGCTGACCGTGATGCGCTCGCCCTGCGGTTCACCGGAGTGCTGCAGGGTGAGGTCGGACTCGATCGCGGCCACGTCCCGCTGCCCGAACGCGGGCGAGAACAGCTCGATCGTCTCGGGGTCGACGAGTTTGGGGTTCTTCGTGGGGTGGCGAAGGATGCTGGAGCGGTACGGCGGGAAGTCGTACAGCGTCGCCGGCACCGGCTCCCCGGCGGCGAGGCGGCGCTCGGCGTCGGCGTGCACCGCGACGATCTCGGCGGTGATCTCCTCCTGCGAAACCTGGTCGGGTGAGGCGAGCAGGGTTTCGGGCGCCGCCGCAGTCGGCATGTCCATATCGGTCTCCTTCGACGCGGTGTCGTGAACCCTCCCGGGGCCGCGGGGGGCCCCGCCCCCCCCCCGGGGGGGTTTTTAACCCACCGGGGGGGGGGGGGGGGCCCCCCCCCCGCGCCCCCCC
>NZ_JAUZVE010000004.1:0-443742 GCF_031844425.1 Microbacterium sp. ARD31 | reverse complement strand
CGCCAACACCTTCTTCCAGCCGCCGGTGAAGGAGACCGCGACGAAGCCGAGTGCTTCGTTGATCGCCAGCATCGGCCGGTTCTCCTCGGCGTTCATCGTCGACACGCGGGGCGATCGCGGCGCGACCTCTCGCCAGGCGAGGAGGTTCGCCGCCTTGATCCACAGACCCAGACGGTGGCCGCGATCCGCACGGCGCACCAGGGTGGCCGCCTGTTCGGTCACGCCCGTCCGCGTGGAATCCACGAACAGCTCGGTGAATGCCACCAGCTCACCGGAGGCGATGTGCTGGGCCGCCATGATGCTTCCGAACCGGCCGCCGTCGAGGATCTCCCTCTCGTGCCGACGCAGCCGGGCGGCGTCCCAGTGCTCCTCATCCCACACGAGACCGGCGCTCGGGGCATCCGTGGACATGCGCGACATCAGAGCCGCGTAGCCGGCCACGTACTCCTCGGGCGTCGGCACCGTCCACGACACCAGCCGGTACCCGGCCGCCTCCGCCCGGGCCTCACCCTCCAGCTTCTCCACGCGAGCCCAATCCCCGTGCAGGTCGAACGCGCTCGCCCGGTCCACCTGCTCCAGGGAGTATCCGCGAGCGAGGTACGCGCGGGCGTACTCGTCGCGGGGCAGCGCTCCGTGCCCGGACGCGGCCGTGACCGTATCGCCGTCCGCCGGGCGGTGATCCGTCTCGCCCTGCATGATGCGACGTCCGTGAGCGCGGGCGTGCCCCTCGACGAAGGCGAATCCGGCGTCGACGAGTTCGGGCGAGAAGTCCGCCTCGCGGATCTCGAGTGCGAACTCCGCGACCTCCGACCCCGCCTCCTGCGGCAAGGTGGTCACGAAGCGGGCGATCGGGACCCCTTCCCGCCTCGCGATCCAGCCCGCGTGGGCCACGTCCTCCTGGTTCTGCCAGATGGGCAGGAGTTCTTCCGCAGCGTATGCGAAGTCGTCGTGACCATTGCGCTCGCGCGCGACGAGGTTGCGAACCTCGGCCATATCGGCGAAAGCCGCCGCGTCGGGAGCGTCCATGGCCGCGGGGACGACGACCCGCTCGATGACCACACCGTCAGGCACGGTCATGTCAGCACCTTCTTCCATGCCCCCTCGTACGCGATCGGGGCGAACCCGATGGCCTCGTTGATGTCGAGCATCGGCCGGTTCTCCTCGGCGTTGTAGGTGATCACGCGAGGCGACCGAGGGGCCACGTCCCGCCACGACAGCAGACCCGCGCACTTCACGAGGGTGCCCAGCTTGTGGCCGCGGTGGTGCTTGAGGACGAGCGTGTCCTCCTGGTGGCTCGCCTCGGTCCGGTCCTTGCCGACGACGAGTTCGTTGAACGCGCAGAGCTCGCCTGTCGCGATGTGCTGCGCCGCGGTCACCTGCAGGGTGCGGCCCGAGTCCGTGTAGACGGCGTCGTGCTCGGCGATGCGCGCGGCATC
Organism: Microbacterium sp. ARD31; assembly: GCF_031844425.1. Classification (NCBI taxonomy): domain Bacteria; kingdom Bacillati; phylum Actinomycetota; class Actinomycetes; order Micrococcales; family Microbacteriaceae; genus Microbacterium; species Microbacterium sp. ARD31. The sequence goes on along the minus strand of NZ_JAUZVE010000004.1, from coordinate 442,306 downwards.
CCACGTCTCCTCGTCGAACTCCAGACCCGCCGCGGGGGCGTCGGTCACCATGCGCGACTTCATCCAGGCGTACCCGTCGACGTACTCGGGCGGTGTGGGGGCGAACCACTGCACGACGCGGTAGTCGCCCGAGGCGGCCTCGGCCTCGGCGAGGAGGCGCTCGACGGTCTCGAACGGCGCGGTCAGATCGAACGCGCTGTTGCGCTCGACCTGCTCGAGCGCGTATCCGTGCCGCAGGAAGAAGCGGGCGGCGTGGTCGCGGGGGATCTCGCCGAACCCGGTCGGCGGGGCCAGCCGGGGCCCGGGCGCCTCGGGGTGCTCCGCCCAGGACTGCAGGACGCTGCGGCCGTTCTCGCGCGCGACCTGCTCCACCAGGTCGTGGGCGGCGGAGCCGATGCCGCGGCCCCACGCGTCGCGCAGGAGCTCGATGAGCCAGAAAGCGACCTTGGAGTCGTTCTCGAGGGGAAGGTCGACCCCGATCCGCCCGATGATCGCGCCGTCGTCGACGATGACCCATGCGAGCCTGCGCTCGTACTCGGTCACCCGGTAGTGGGGTAGGAGCTCGTCCGGGGCGATGCGGTGATCGTCGTGGCCGGAGATCTCACGGTAGATCCGGTTGCGGACGTGCACCATCTCGACGAAATCGGCGGCGTCAGGGGCGTCGATGGTCGCCAGCACGATGAGCGGCCGGAACTCGACGGAGGTGAGGGTGTTCATGATCGATGGGACCTCGGGTTGATTGAGCAAGCGGGGGAGAGGGGGTCGCCGCCCATGCAGCCGGAAGGCGACCCCCGTGGCCGTCACGGCCGGGGTGCGAGGAAGGCCTCGCGGAGATAAGCGCGTTCGCGCGCTTCGTTGGCGGCCAGTGTCCGCCGGATCTCGGCGTGTCGTCCGCGGTCGTCCGCGAGCCGCGGCGAGCGGGTGCTCCACAGGAGCAGACGCAGACCGATGCGCAGAGCGAGGCGGTCGATCAGCGAGACGCGGATGTCGCGGCCGGGGAGCCGCAGCGTATCGGGGATGCCCGAGGGTCGCTGCGGCGCGAGCAGTGTGTTCATGATGGATCTCTTCCGATGTGAGGTGGTGAGGTGCCCGAGCCGGGCAGGCTCGGGCGGAGGTGCCGTGCCGCAGCACGACGCGAACAGGGCGGGGAGAGTCGCCGAGAGCCTCGGTTGCCGAGGCGGCGGCGCGGGATGTCACGCCCGGAGACGGGCGGAGCTCTCCCCTGCGGGGGTCAGGAGGCGGTGTGGCCGCGACCGTCGGGGAAGACGTCGAAGGAGTCGGTCCCCAGTGCGAACACGCGGGCAACGGGAGCGAACGCTCCGGTGGGGTTCATCAGCATCATCGGGGACCTCCTTTCTCGACTTCAGACGCGGTGAGGACATTAGCGCGAGGATGCGACGTACGTCAAGGACTTTCTCAGATTCCCTGATCTCCCGGGCGTGTCGGCGTGTCGGTGCTGCGCGGCCCGGCATCCGGGCGCTGCCCTCGCGCTCGGGTAGCGTAGGTCGGTAATCGACCGGCTGGAGGGCGCGCCCATGCACCTGAAGAGCGTCACGCTCAAAGGGTTCAAGTCGTTCGCCCAGCCGACGACCTTCGCCCTCGAACCCGGGGTGACCTGCATCGTCGGGCCGAACGGGTCGGGCAAGTCGAACGTCGTCGACGCGCTCGCCTGGGTCATGGGGGAGCAGGGGGCGAAGACTCTCCGCGGCGGCAAGATGGAGGACGTCATCTTCGCGGGGACGGCGACCCGTGGACCCCTCGGGCGGGCCGAGGTCCAGCTCACCATCGACAACGCCGACGGCGCCCTGCCGATCGAGTACGCCGAGGTGACCATCAGCCGGACCCTTTTCCGCAACGGCGCCAGCGAGTACGCCATCAACGGGCAGACCTGCCGCCTGCTCGATGTCCAGGAGCTGCTGAGCGACTCGGGGCTCGGTCGCGAGATGCACGTCATCGTGGGACAGGGGCGGCTGGACAGCGTCCTCCAGGCCACGCCGGAGGACCGGCGCGGCTTCATCGAAGAGGCCGCGGGCATCCTCAAGCACCGGCGCCGCAAAGAGAAGACGCTGCGCAAGCTCGAGGCGATGGAGGCCAACCTCACCCGGCTGAGCGACCTCGCGGGGGAACTGCGCCGGCAGCTGAAGCCGCTGGGCCGCCAGGCCGAGATCGCTCGCGAGGCGGCCACGATCGCCGCGGTCGTCCGCGACGCGAAGGCACGGCTGCTCGCGGACGACCTCGTCACCCTGCGGGCTGAGCTCGCCGACCATGCCCGCAACGAGCAGGAGCGCCACGCGGAGCGCATGGTGCTGCAGGACCAGCTCTCCAACGTGCGGGCCGCGATCGAGCGACTCGAGGCGGAGCAGAGGTCCGAGGCGGTCGACGACGCCCGGCGGGTCGCGTTCGGGCTCGAGCGCGCGCAGGAGCGCCTTCGGGCCCTCTACAACCTCGCAGGCCAGCGCCTGGCGCTCCTGACCGACAACGATGACGACGACCGCATCGAGCGCACGACCGTGTCGCAGGGGATGATCGACGACGCGCGCGCCGAGGTCGATGAGCTGTCGACGGCTCTCGGCGGTGCGCAGGATGCCGCGGCCGACGCCGCTCGGGACGTGATGCGCGCCCGTGCCGAACTCGACGCGCTCGATTCCGACATCGCCGCCCAGAGCGCCCTCGTCTCCGAGCACGACATGCGCCTCACCGCTCTGCGAGGAACGGCCGAGGCCGCGGCATCCGCTCTCGCAGCCGTCGAGGCTGCGGTCGCACGCCAGCAGAAGGCGCTGGACGCGGCCCTCGCACGCCGGGCCGAGGCCGAAGCCGATGTGGACGGCGTCAATCCCGACCTCGTGCCGGAAGGCTCTTCTGCCGAGCACGCCGCCGACTACGAGCGGGCACAGCGGGACGCGACGAAGGCGGAGGGGACGGTCGCGTCGTTGCGGGAACGACTGCACGCGGCCGAGCGCGAGGTCGAAGCGCTCACCGCCCAGACCGCAGCCCTGTCCCGCGCCCTGGAGGTCAAGAGCGCGGCGGCCGTGGTGCTGGCCGAGGGCCGGGCCGGTGTTCGTGGGCTCGTCTCAGACGCCGTGCAGGTGGCTGCCGGATTCGAAGCGGCGATCGCCGCTGTTCTCGGCACTCTGGCCGAGGGGGTGCTGGTCGACGGCGCTGAGGACGCGTTCGGGCTGGCGGAGGAGCTTCGCACCGCCGAGCTCGGCGTGGTCGATGTCGTGATCGCCGATGCGCCGGACCCCGCCGCCACCGCCGGCGTCGCAGCCGAGCCGGCCGCGGTATCGGGCCTGACCGCTGCTCGGGATGTCGTGGCCGGTCCCACGGGGATCTCCGCGATCCTCGCGGGCGTCTACATCGCCGAGGACCTGACCGAGGCGCGGCGCGCGATCGACGTCGAAGCCGCTGCCGGCCGGCATCCGACGGTGGTCACCCGCGCGGGGGAGGTCTGCACCGCACGGACCGTCCGCGCCGGGGCGGGGTCGTCGAGATCCCGGCTGGAGCTGGCCGCAGAGCGGGATGCCGCCGCCGAGCGGCGCGACGAGCTCGCCGTCGTCGTCGATTCCCTCCGGGAGGGGCTGACAGACGCCTCGTCCGAGCTGACGTCCGCTCGCGAGCGCACGAAGACGGCGTTGCACACCCTGCGCTCGTTCGATGCCGCCCTCGCCGCGCACGCCGAGCAGGTGAACCGAGCGACGGTGCGCCACGAGGCGGCGATCGCCGAGTGCGAGCGGCTCGAAGCCGGGCTGGCGCAGGCGCGGGCCGCCGTCGATGAAGCGGCAGCGTCGGCACGCGTCGCGCAGGATCGGCTGACGTCCGCACTCGAAGCGCCGCGACCGATTCTCGACGCGTCTGCGCGGGAGGGGCTTCTGGAAGCGCTCGAGGCCGCCCGCGACGCAGAGATGCGCACGCGACTGGACGTCGAGACGATGCGGGAGCGCATCCGAGCCGAGGAAGCGCGCGTCGTGCAGATGCAGCGCCAGCGCGAGCGCGAGCGCGAGGCTGCCGCGGAGGCCGCGCGTCGCGCGGTGATCCGCCGGGCGCAGCGCGACGTGGCCGAGGGGGTCCTGGCTCAGCTGCCGACCGTGCTCGATTCGGTCGACCGCTCGGTGTCGCAGGCGCGGGTCGAGTTGACCGCGCGCGAGGGCGCGCGTACGGCCATCACCGCGGAGCTCTCTCGCCTGCGCGCGCAGGAGACGTCCGCCCGCGAGCGCCTGGCCGCGCTCACCGAAAGCGTGCACGGGCTGGAGCTCAAGATCCACGAGAAGCGGCTCCACGTCACGGGTCTCCTCGAGAGAGTGCAGTCCGAACTGGGCCTGGACGAAACTATTCTGATTTCGGAATACGGTCCCGATCAGCCTCTTCCGGCTGAAGATGCCCCCGAGGAAGAGGCGGTTGATGAAGCATCCCCGCCCTTCGATCGCGCCGCCGCGCGTCGACGACTGCAGGACGCGGAGCGCAAGCTGGTGCAGCTCGGCCGTGTGAACCCACTGGCGCTGGAGGAGTTCGCCGCGCTGGAGCAGCGTCACGCGTTCCTCACCGAGCAGCTCGCCGACCTCACCCAGACGCGCAAAGATCTCCTGACGATCATCGACGAACTCGACGAGCGGATGCAGACGATCTTCCTCGCGGCGTTCGAAGACACCCGCGTCGCCTTCGGCGAGGTCTTCCCCATCCTGTTCCCCGGGGGGACCGGGAGCATCTCGCTCACCGACCCCGACAATCCGCTCACCACGGGGATCGAGGTCGCCGTGCGCCCCGTGGGGAAGAAGATCGAACGGCTCTCGCTGCTGTCGGGCGGCGAGAGGTCGCTCGCGGCGGTCGCGCTGCTCACCGCCATCTTCAAGGCGCGGCCGAGCCCGTTCTACATCCTCGACGAGGTCGAGGCCGCTCTCGACGACGCCAATCTCGGTCGCCTGCTCGGGGTCTTCGAGCAGCTGAGGGAGAGCAGCCAGCTCATCGTCATCACGCATCAGAAGCGGACGATGGAGATCGCCGACGCGCTGTACGGCGTGTCGATGCGGCAGGACGGCGTGTCCGCGGTGGTGGGGCAGCGGGTGCGCGAGCACGCGGGCGCCTGAGCCATAGGCTGGAGGCATGGCTGAAAGCTCCTGGTCGCTCGGCCGCGCCCTGCGCGGGATGTTCGTCAAGCCGACCATCGACGAGACCACGTGGGACGACCTCGAGACGGCGCTGCTGACCGCCGACTTCGGCCCGGACATCACCGAACGCATCATCGACGAGCTGCGCGAGAAGGTCGAGCGGTTCCGCACGACCGATCCCCGCGACCTCCAGCGCATGCTGCGAGAGACGCTCGAGGAGCACTTCGCGAAGTTCGACACGACGCTGCGCCTCTCGGAGCGACCCGCGGTCGTCCTCGTCGTCGGCGTCAACGGAGTCGGCAAGACCACCACCATCGGCAAGTTCGCGAAGTTCCTGCAGCGTTACGGCCGCTCGGTCGTGGTGGGGGCGGCCGACACGTTCCGCGCCGCGGCCGTGGACCAGCTGGCGACGTGGGCCGAGCGGGGCGGCGCCGCGATCGTGCGGCCCCAGCAGGAAGGCCAGGACCCGGCGTCCGTCGCCTTCCAGACCATCGACTACGCCAAGCGGACCGGAACCGAGATCGTGCTCGTCGACACGGCCGGACGCCTTCACACCAAGGGCGGGCTCATGGACGAGCTCACCAAGATCCGCCGCGTCATCGAGAAGCAGGCTCCCATCAGCGAGGTTCTGCTGGTGCTGGACGCCACCACCGGCCAGAACGGCGTGATGCAGGCGCAGGCGTTCCTCGAGCACGCCGGCGTGACCGGTCTCGTGCTCACCAAGCTGGACGGCTCCGCGAAGGGCGGATTCGTCCTGGCGGTGCAGGAGAAGACCGGGATCCCGGTGAAGCTCCTCGGCCAGGGCGAGGGGATCGGCGACCTCACCGGCTTCACGCCGCACGTCTTCGCGGCGGCTCTGGTCGACTGATCGAACCGGGATCGGCGCCACGCCCGCGCGGGGCTATCGCGGCGCCGCCGAGGCTGGTTTCATGGGGGAATGGCGATCGAGCACGACTATTTCGGACTTCTGGAATCGGGGCCCGACGGATCGATCTTCTGGTCCGAGAACGTGGAGCTGGGCGATCAGTCCGTCACGGTCGATCTGACGGCGCCCGATCAGGACGACGTCTCGGCGGCGGCGCTGGATGTCGCTGCAGGACTCATCTCGGCGATCGAGGCGATCGACCTCAGCGCCCGCAACGCCATGGTCGACGAGCTCAGCGATCGCACGAGCGAGGTGACCGAGTACATCCTGCAGCAGCAGGAGGCGATGGGTGAAGAGATCGAGGACGTGCTGGTCGACATCTCGGGCGACGTGCACATCGATGTCATCCGGTCGCTTCAGCTGATGAGCATGACGATCCTCGCGGACGAGCACGGCGGCGAGGATCCGTTCGCCGTACTCGAGTACGCGCTCGACCCGGATGCCGCCGACGACGTGCTGCTGGTGAACCTGGGCTCGGACGGTGCCGTGCTCTCGGTCACGAGCGCCGACTGACGGGCACCTCGGACGCTCCGGCGATCACACCGCCTGAGCGAATCCGCTGTCGACTCCCTCGGCGATATGGGCCAGGTGCGGCGGGATCTCGCGGCCCTTCGACATCATGGACTGCGCCCACAGCCGCCCGGCGCGGTACGACGACCGCACCAGCGGTCCGGCGAGCACCCCGAGGAAGCCGATGCGCTCGGCCTCGTCCTTGAACTCGACGAACTCCTGCGGCTTCACCCAGCGATCCACAGGGAGGTGGCGGGGGGTGGGACGCAGGTACTGCGTGATCGTGATGATGTCGGTTCCGGCGTCGTGGAGGTCCTGAAGCGCCTGGACGACCTCCTCCGGGGTCTCGCCCATCCCGAGGATGAGGTTCGACTTGGTGATGAGTCCCGCCGCGCGGGCGCGGGTCAGGACGCCCAGCGAGCGGTCGTACCGGAATGCCGGGCGGATGCGCTTGAAGATCCGCGGCACGGTCTCGACGTTGTGCGCGAACACCTCCGGCCGGCTGTCGAACACCTCGTCCAGCAGAGCGGGCTCGCCGTTGAAATCGGTCGCGAGGATCTCCACGCCCGTGCGGGGGTTGCGCTCGTGGATCTGACGCACCGTCTCGGCGTGGAGCCACGCGCCGCCGTCGGGCAGGTCGTCGCGCGCGACGCCGGTCACCGTGGCGTAGCGCAGCTGCATCCGCTCGACGCTCTCGGCCACGCGGCGCGGCTCGTCGACGTCGTAGTCGGCGGGCTTGCCGGTGTCGATCTGACAGAAGTCGCACCTTCGCGTGCACTGCGAGCCGCCGATGAGGAAGGTCGCCTCGCGATCCTCCCAGCACTCGTAGATGTTGGGGCAGCCCGCCTCCTGGCAGACGGTGTGCAGGTCCTCGGTCTTCACCAGCGAGTGCAGCGCCTGGTACTCGGGGCCCATCTTCGCGCGCGTCTTGATCCACTCGGGCTTGCGCTCGATGGGCGTCTGGGCGTTGCGGACCTCCAGGCGCAGCATCCGCCGCCCCTCGGGTGCGGCCGCAGGACCCGACACGGGTGTGCCGCACGCGCTCACGCCGCCACCCCCGCGTACTCGGCGGCGAAGACCGCAGAAACGGTGGGGAGGAGATCGCGCGGCGTCACCGTGCGGCCGACCACCTCGCTGACGGTCGTCACGCCCGCGTCGGTGATGCCGCACGGGACGATGCCGCCGAAGCCGGCGAGGCTGTTGTCGCAGTTGACCGCGAACCCGTGCATCGTTACTCCCCGCTCCACGCGGACGCCGATCGCTGCCACCTTGTCCTCGGACAGCGGGCGCTTGACCCACACGCCGCTGCGCCCATCGACCTGGTAGCCGTCCACCCCGTGCGCGCCCAGCGCGTCGATGAGGAGCCGCTCGAGGCGGCGCACGTGCGCGACGACGTCGACGGGCTCGGGGAGCCGGACGATCGGGTAGCCGACGAGCTGGCCGGGTCCGTGCCACGTGATCTTGCCGCCGCGATCGACGTCGATCACGGGCGTGCCGTCGGTCGGGCGCTCGTGCGCGGCGGTGCGCCTGCCCGCGGTGTACACCGCCTCATGCTCCAGCATCAGCAGCGTGTCGGGCCGTGACCCGGCGACGACCTCGGCATGGATCCGTCGTTGCAGATCCCACCCCTCCTGGTACGGCACGACGTCGGGGGAGAGCCCGACGGTCTCGATCTGCAGCATGACGGCCCTTCGCTTGTGGCGACTTTCTGGATCGCGTCCAAGATTACGTCACCGGGCGTGATCCGGCTCACCATGCCCCCGACGCGTGTCGCTAGGGTGAAGGAGTGGACACCGGGGCCAAGCGCGGACGCCCACGCGCCTCGTCGCGCGAGATGCTCGCCGAGGCAGCGTGCGAGCTCTTCCTCGAGCGGGGTTACGACGCGACCTCCATCACCGACATCACCCGACGGGCGGGCGTGAGTCGCTCGAGCTTCTTCAATTACTTCGGCGCCAAGTCCGACATCCTGTGGGCGGGTCTGGACGACCGGCTCGGCTGGCTCGAGGCGCGCCTCGCCGACGACATGGGCCCGGATGCCGCCACCGACGTCCGGGCCGCCGTCATCGCCCTCGGCGCAGACTTCGCCCCTGACACCCTGGCTCTCGCGATCGTCAACGCCACTGCGATGGGTCTGGCGGACGAGCTGGCCGGAGAGGCGGCGCTGCGACGGGCGCGCATCGCGCGCGCAGTGGCCGAACGCCTCGCGCGGGCGGGTGCCGACCGCCTCCACGCCGACGTGGCGGGCGCGGCCTGGGGCGGCGCGGTCCTGGCCTCCCTCGAAGCGTGGGCGCGCGACGGCGCAGGTGTCACCTCGCTCGAGCGGTTCCTGGCGCGCGCCGCGGACGCGGCATCCGGCGTCCCGGCCCTGCCTCGCGCCGGCGCGGTGCGGCAGCTGCGGGTGGTCGTGCGCGCCGACCGGTTCGACGAGGCTCTGTCGTTCTACCGCGACGTGGTCGGGATGCCGCAGGCCGAGGCCTATGAGGCGGAAGGCGGCGCGCGCGTGGCCATTCTCGACGCCGGTCGCGCCACGCTCGAGATCGCCAACAGCGCGCAGGTGGACTTCATCGACCGCGTGGAAACGGACGGCGGAGCGAGCGACCGGATCCGGCTGGCGCTGGAGGTCGGCGACACCGAGGCGGCCGTCCGCCGTCTCGTCGCCGGCGGCGCCGCCGTCGAAGCGCGGCCGCGCGAGACGCCGTGGCGGTCGATGAACGCGCGTCTGCGCGGCCCGGCCGATCTGCAGCTGACTCTTTTCCAGGAGCTCGAACCCTAGCCCGCGGCGGGGGATGCGGCATCCGCTCGTCTAGAATCGGGGGATCATGGCGACTTTCGGCACACTCTCCGACCGGCTCACCGAGACCTTCCGCAACCTCCGCAAGAAGGGGCAGCTCACCCCCGCGGACGTCGACGGCACCGTCCGCGAGATCCGGCGCGCCCTGCTGGACGCCGACGTCGCGCTGCCGGTCGTGAAGGACTTCGCGGCGAAGGTGCGCGAGCGCGCGCTCGGCGATGAGGTGAACCGCGCGCTCAATCCCGCGCAGCAGGTCGTCCAGATCGTGAACGAGGAGCTCGTGGCGATCCTCGGCGGCGAGCAGCGTCGCCTGCGCTTCGCCAAGACCGCCCCCACCGTCATCATGCTGGCGGGCCTGCAGGGATCGGGAAAGACGACATTCGCCGGCAAGCTCGCCCGCATGCTCGAGAAGGACGGTCACACGCCGCTCCTGATCGCTGCCGACCTGCAGCGACCGAACGCCGTGAACCAGCTCCAGGTCGTCGCCGAGCGCGCCGGAGCCGCGGTGTACGCCCCCGAGCCGGGCAACGGGATCGGCGACCCGGTGCGCGTCGCCCGCGAAGGAGTCGAGCTCGCCCGCCGCCAGCAGCACGACGTGGTCATCATCGACACGGCCGGACGCCTCGGCGTCGACGCCGACCTCATGAAGCAGGCCGCCGACATCCGCACGGCGACCGACCCCGACGAGGTCCTCTTCGTCATCGACGCCATGATCGGCCAGGACGCCGTCAACACCGCCAAGGCCTTCCAGGAAGGCGTCGACTTCACCGGAGTCGTGCTGACCAAGCTCGACGGCGACGCGCGCGGCGGTGCGGCCCTGTCGGTCGCGTCCGTGACCGGCCGGCCCATCATCTTCGCCTCGACCGGCGAGGGGCTCGACGACGTCGAGCCGTTCCACCCGGATCGCATGGCCAGCCGCATCCTCGACCTCGGCGACATCCTCACCCTCATCGAGCAGGCCCAGCAGGCCTTCGACGAGGAAGAGGCGATGAAGGTCGCCGAGAAGCTCGCGACCGAGCAGTTCACGCTCGAGGACTTCCTCGAGCAGATGCAGCAGATGCGCAAGATGGGCTCGATGAAGAAGATGCTCGGGATGCTCCCGGGCATGGGGCAGATGAAGCAGCAGCTCGAAGACTTCGACGAGCGCGACATCGACCGCACCGAGGCCATCATCCGCTCGATGACCCCTGCGGAGCGACGCAACACCAAGCTCCTCAACGGCTCGCGCCGGCTGCGGATCGCACGGGGCTCGGGTATGACGGTCACCGACGTGAACCAGCTCGTGCAGCGTTTCGACCAGGCCGCGAAGATGATGAAGACCGTGGCGCGCGGCGGGGTGCCGTCGATCCCCGGCATGGGGCCGGTCCCCGGCGCCGGTCGGCCCGGCGCGTCGGCCAAGCGCGGCAACAAGCAGAAGAAGAGCGGCGGATCGCGGTCGGGGAACCCCGCCAAGCGCGCCGCCGAGAACGCGGGCATCGCCGCCGACCGCGCGGCTCAGCCGACCGGGTCCGGGTTCGGCCTGGGCGGTGGCACGGGGACGCCGAGCGAGGCGGACCTGGCCGAGCTGCAGAAGATGCTCGGACGCGGCTGACCGCTCGTCGCGTCAGCGGTCGGGCGCGGCCAGGTGGTCGCGCAGGGTCGGCCCGGCGCGGAACTCGCGGATGAGGTGCTGGACCACCGCGCGCAGGTCGCCGTCGGCCGCTGCCGCCGCGCGCAACTGGCGCTCGTAGCTTGCGCCGCCGGAGAGGATCGGCTCGAGACCGGCCAGCTCGCGGGCGCATTTGAGCTCGACGGCGATGTCCTCGACCTCGGCGATGGTCTGTCGCAGATGATCGCGCACAGCCGCCTGCCGGCCGTCGGCCCCCACGATGACGCGGGCGTCGAGACCGTAGCGGGCCGCTCGCCACTTGTTCTCGCGGACGAACCACGGCTGCAAAACGACCGGCTCCCGCCCCTCGTCGAGGTCGCGCGAGAAGCGCTCCACCAGCACCTGCACGAGGGCGGCCACGGCGGCCAGCTCCGGAAGGGTCGACATCCCGTCGCACGCGCGCACCTCGATCGTGCCCCATCGCGGCGCCGGCCTGATGTCCCAGCGCACCTCCGAGACGTCCCGCATCACGCCGGTGCGCACCATGTCGTCGAGATACCCCTCGAACTGCGCCCAATCGGCTAGCGGCCACGGCAGCCCCGCGGTCGGCAGCTGCTGGAAGACCAGCGCGCGGTTCGAGGCGTAGCCGGTGCGCTCGCCCGCCCAGAACGGGCTGGATGCCGACAGCGCCTGCAGATGGGGCAGATACGTCGACAGAGCGTTGATGATGGGGAAGACCTTGTCGACGTCGTCGACGCCCACGTGCACGTGGATGCCCCAGATCATCATGTTCCGGCCCCACCACTGCGTCCGCTCGATGAGCTTGTGGTAGCGGGTCTTGTCGCTGACCTGCTGGTCGAACCACTGGGCGAACGGGTGGCTGCCCGCGCAGAGCAGTGCGATGCCGAGAGGATCGGTGACCGTCCGCACCGCGGCGATCGCGTCGGCGATGTCGTCCACGGCGGCGGCGACCGTGCGGCCCACACCGCTGGTGACCTCGACCGTGTTCGTCAGCAGCTCGCCGGTCACCGTGTAGCGCTCCAGCGCTGAGGCCTCCTCGAGGCCCGACAGCACCTCGGGAGCGCGCGGCACCAGGTCGCCGCCGACCTCGTCGGCGAGCATGAGCTCCCATTCGAGACCGACCGACGACCGCGCAGATGTCGCGAAGGGCACCGTCACAGGCACAGTCTGGCACGCGAGTGCCCCCGCGCGGGCGCGTCGCGTCCGGTTCGCGGCATCCCTTCCGATCTGGCAGAATAAAGGGTCGGATGCGGTGCTCGACCCTCTATCCAGCCCCGCCGTCCATCTCAGAGCTTTCCTCCGGGTGTGCACCCCACGCTCCCGGACGTCCAGTTCGTCCGCTTCCCACACATTCAGGAGAATCGTGGCTGTCAAGATCCGTCTCAAGCGCCTGGGCAAGATCCGTGCGCCCTACTACCGCATCGTCGTCGCCGACTCGCGCACCAAGCGCGATGGTCGCGTGATCGAGGAGATCGGCAAGTACCACCCCACCGAGCAGCCTTCGTTCATCGAGGTCGACTCCGAGCGCGCGCAGTACTGGCTGGGTGTCGGCGCGCAGCCGACCGAGCAGGTCCGCGCGCTGCTGAAGCTCACGGGCGACTGGGGTCGCTTCAAGGGCGACAAGGACGCCGTCTCGACGGTCAAGTCCCCCGAGGCCAAGCCGGCGTTCGAGATCGACGCGGCCAAGAAGTCCGTCGTCAAGCCCAAGGCCGAGAAGAAGGCCGACGAGCCCGTCGCCGAGGCGCCCGCCGCCGACGAGACCGACGCAGAGTAGTGCTCGCCGCCGCGCTCGAACACATCGTCAAGGGGATCGTCGATCACCCCGAGGATGTGCGTATCCAGTCGTCCGCCTCACCGCGCGGAGACGTGCTCGAGGTGCACGTCCACCCGGAGGACCGGGGACGGGTCATCGGGCGCGGCGGTCGCACGGCCAAAGCCCTCCGCACGCTCATCAGCGCGCTCGCCGACGGCCGGCGCGTGCGCGTCGACGTCGCTGATGACTGACATGCCGGAGAACGCCCCCGGCACCGCGCCGTCGGGTCGTGCGCCGGGTGGACCGGCCGCCGGCAAGACGCAGCTGCGCGTCGGGCGCCTCGTCAAAGCCCACGGACTCAAAGGCGCGCTGAAGCTCGAGCTGTACACCGACGACCCCGAGGGCCGTTTCGCTCCCGGCGCCACCTTCACGCTGCAGGTGCCGGAATCCTCGCCGTGGCACGGCAAGCCGCTCACCGTCCGCGAGTTCAGGTGGATGAACAGCCACCCGGTGGCGTTCTTCGAGGGCGTCGAGGATCGCTCTCAGGCGGAGGAGCTGGTGCGTGCGATCCTGTGGATCGACCAGGACACCGCGGAGGCGCCCGATGAGGACGACGCGTGGTACGACCACCAGCTCGTCGGTCTCGACGTCATCCGCGACGGTGCGGTGATCGGCCGCGTCGCACGTGTCGAGCACATGCCCGCACAGGACCTGCTGATCGTCCGGATGGATGCCGAACGCGAGGTTCTCGTGCCGTTCGTGAAAGCGATCGTGCCCGAGGTCGACATCGCCGCGGGCCGCGTCACCGTGACCCCGCCGGCGGGTCTGTTCGAGGACATCCCCGAAGAGACGGATGCCGCCGGCTCCGCACCGGCGCAGGACTGAGGCCCCGCACTCACAACCGGCCGAGCCCGCCGATGCGAGAGATGTGACCTGCGGGAAACATCACGGGAAACCTCCCGGAACCTCGGACGCCGATCATCGTATGCATGGGCGCCACCTCTTCGACGCGTGCGCTGCCGGTGCTCCGGCAGACGCAGCAGGTGCGCACCGTGTGCTCGTACTGCGGCGTCGGGTGCGGGGTCAGCGTCACCGCCACCGAGAGTCCGGGTGGCGAGCCGCGCGCCGTCGGCGCCGTCGTGGGGGACAGAGCCCATCCCACCAATGCGGGCCGGCTGTGCACCAAGGGCGCCACGCACCTCGATCTCATGCAGGCGCCTGGACGCATGACATCGGCCGCGGTCCGGCCTGCTCGGGGCGAGGCCCCGGTCGAGACGCCGATGGACGCGGCGATCGCCGACGCCGGACGACGCCTGCGCGCCATCGTCGATGAGCACGGACCGGACGCGGTCGCGGTCTACGTCTCGGGCCAGATGACGATGGAGGCGCAGTACCTCTCGAACAAGCTCGTGAAGGGCTATCTGCGGGGCCTGCACATCGAGTCCAACTCCCGTCTCTGCATGGCCTCGGCCGGCACCGGCTACAAGCAGTCGCTCGGTGCGGACGGCCCACCGGGCTCGTACGAGGACTTCGACCGGGCCGACCTCTTCTTCGTCATCGGCTCCAACACCGCCGACTGCCATCCGATCCTGTTCCTGCGGATGGCCGATCGGCTGAAGCAGGGCGCGAAGCTCATCGTGGTCGACCCGCGTCGCACGGCCACGGCCGACCGCGCGGATCTGTTCCTCCAGATCGCCCCCGGCACCGACCTGGCCCTCCTGAACGGCCTGCTGCACCTCCTCGTCGCGGGCGGGCACATCGACGAGGACTTCATCGCCGCCCACACCGAGGGATGGGGGCAGATGCCCACGTTCCTCGCCGAGTATCCGCCCGAGCGCGTCGCCGAGATCACGGGGCTGGACGAGAGCGACATCCGCACCGCGGCGGGGTGGATCGCCGAGGCGGGCGAATGGATGACCCTGTGGACCATGGGGCTCAACCAATCGACCCACGGCACATGGAACACCAATGCGATCTGCAATCTGCACCTCGCCACCGGTGCCATCTGCCGCCCGGGCAGCGGTCCGTTCTCGCTCACCGGGCAGCCCAACGCCATGGGCGGTCGCGAGATGGGCTACATGGGTCCGGGCCTGCCCGGCCAGCGTGCGGTCTTCAGCCCCGCCGATCGGGCGTTCGCGGAGGAGATCTGGGAGCTGGAGCCCGGCACGATCCGCCCCGAATCCGGCACCGGCACGATCGAGATGTACCGAGGGCTGGCGGACGGCCGCATCAAGGCGGCATGGATCATCTGCACGAACCCCGTCGCCTCGGTGGCCAATCGGCGCACGGTCATCGAGGGCCTGGAAGCCGCCGAACTCGTCATCGTGCAGGACGTCTTCGCCGACACGGCCACGAACGCCTACGCCGACATCCTGCTGCCGGCCACGCTCTGGGTGGAGGCGGACGGGGTGACGGTCAACAGCGACCGCACGCTCACCCTCGTGCAGCAGGTCGCCGACCCTCCCGGCGAGGCCCGCCCGGACTGGCGGACCATCTGCGACATCGCCGTTGCGATGGGATTCGACCGGGGCTTCGACTTCGCCACGAGCGAGGAGGTCTTCGAGGAGATCCGGCGCTTCTGGAACCCCCAGACCGGCTGGGATCTGCGCGGGGTCGACTACGCGCGCCTGCGAAAGGGTCCGGTGCAGTGGCCGTCGCCCCCGGAGGACGCCGCGGACCGGCATCCGATCCGCTACCTCAACGACGGGGTGAGCCAGCATCTGCACACCGACGAGCAGGGCCTCGCACCGCGTCTGGCGTTCGCGACCCCCTCGCGGCGGGCGCAGTTCTTCGCCCGCCCGCATCTGCCGCCCGCGGAGCTGCCGGACGACGACTATCCGTTCGTTCTCAACACCGGTCGTCTGCAGCACCAGTGGCACACCATGACCAAGACGGGCCGGGTCGCCAAACTCAACAGGCTCAACCCCTCTCCGTTCGTCGAAGTGCACCCCGACGACGCCGCGTCGCTCGCGATCGCGGACGGCGACCTCGTCGAGGTGGCATCGCGGCGGGGCCGCGTCGTGCTCCCCGCCGTCCTCACCGATCGCGTCCGGCCGGGCGGTCTGTTCGCTCCGTTCCACTGGAACGACGAGCACGGCGAGTACCTGACGGTGAACGCCGTCACCAACGACGCCGTCGACGAGGCATCGCTGCAGCCTGAGTTCAAGGTCTCCGCCGTGTCGGTGCGCCGGGTGGGTCCTGCGCCGTCCGCCTCGGAGCGGGGGAGCGCGAGTGCGGTCGCCGAGGTCCGTTCGGCCGTCGGCGAGGCGGGCCTGACCCTCTCGCCGCCGCCCGCGCTGTCCATCGACGAGAGCGCATTCCTCGGCGGGTTCCTGGCGGCGCTGGAGACGCGCCACCTCGAGGCGGGCGCCGTGCCGGTGCTCCCGGCGACGGCCCCGGTGACGGATGCCGTGCGGCGCTGGTTCGACGGACTTCTCGCGGGGACGTACTCCGCCCCCGCGACGTCGGCTCCCGCTCTCGATCCGGACGCCGACGAGGTCATCGTGCTGTGGGGATCGCAGACCGGGAACGCCGAGGAGTTCGCCCAGCGCTGCGTGGCCGCTCTGGTGCAGCGCGGGCTCGCCGCCCGCGCGCTCGACATGTCCGAGGCGCAGCCGGCGGATCTCGCGGGCGCGCGTCGCCTGCTCGTCATCACCTCCACGTTCGGCGACGGCGGGCCCCCGGACAACGCCTCGGACCTCTGGCGCGCGCTTCAGGCCCCGGACGCGCCCGACCTCTCGGGCACCTCGTACGCGGTCCTGGCGATGGGCGACTCCAGCTACGACGACTTCTGCGGACACGGCCGCAGCATGGACGAGCGTCTGGCGGCACTCGGCGCCTCCCCCCTCGCGGCCCGCGTCGACTGCGAGCCCGACTTCGAGGCCCGCGCGATCGCCTGGCTCGAGCAGATGCTGACCGCGCTCGGGGCGGACCCGGGTGCAGGCGATGCCGGGGCCGCGTCGCTCGCCTCGCCGACGAAACGGCTGTTCACGCGCGCGAATCCCGTGCACGCGCCACTGACCACGAACCTCCTGCTCAGCGGCGCAGGGTCGCAGAAGGAGGTCCGCCAGTTCGGCTTCGACCTGTCGGACTGGGGTGTGGCGTACGAAGCGGGCGATGCGCTGGGCGTCGTCTGCGCGAACGACACCGCGGTCGTCGCGGAGTGGCTCGCCGCCACGGGCCTCAGCGCCCGCACGGTGGTCGAGGTCGACGGCGAAGAGCGGATGCTGGGCGACAGCCTCCGCACGCGGTTGGACATCACGCGCATCACTCCCGACTTCCTGCGGTTCGTCGCCGACCGCACGGCGGACTCGGCGCTCGGCGCACTCCTGCGGCGCGAGAACAGATCACGGCTGGAGCAGTACCTCTGGAGCATGCAGGCCATCGACGTTCTGCAGGCGTTCCCGGCCGAGGCCGACCCCCAGGAGTGGGTGGACGTGCTCGGGCGGCTGCAGCCCCGGCAGTACTCGATCTCGTCGAGCCCGAAGGCATCGCCCGACGAGGTCCAGCTCACCGTCTCGGTCGTCCGGTTCCTCACCGAGCAGGGACGACGGCGCGGCGGGGTCTGCTCGACCTTCCTCGCCGACGATCCGGAGGGACGCACCCCGCTGTACCTGCAGCGCTCGCCGAACTTCCGGCCGCCGGCCGACCCTGCCACGCCGATGATCATGATCGGACCGGGGACGGGGGTGGCACCGTTCCGGGGCTTCCTGCAGGACCGCCGGGCCGACGGCCACCCCGGCCGCAACTGGCTGTTCTTCGGAGAGCAGCACGAGGCGACCGACTTCTACTACCGCGACGAACTCGTCGGCATGCACGCGGACGGGTTCCTCACCCGCCTCGACCTCGCCTTCTCCCGCGACCAGCGCCAGAAGGTGTACGTGCAGGACCGGATGATCGAGCACGGCGCCGAGCTCTGGCGTTGGCTTCAAGACGGCGCTCACGTCTACGTGTGCGGCGACGCCACGCGCATGGCGCCGGATGTGGACGCCGCGCTGCAGCTGATCGTCCAGCGCCACGGCGGGGTGTCGGCCGAAGCGGCTGCCGAGCACGTCCGGGGTCTGGCCGCCGACAAGCGCTACGTGCGCGACATCTACTGACGTCCCGCCGGCACCGCACGACGGAGCGGGTCGCACCTTCCGGTGCGACCCGCTCGTCATGTCTCCTCGGGTCAGATGCGCTGGTGGCCGAGGGCGGCGCGGGGCACCACGTAGACGACGAGGGTGAGGACCCCGAGCAGCACATACGCTCCGACGAATCCGGCGAACGCGGGGACATAGCTGCCCGACGTGAGCTGCGACGCGTTCAGCACCTGGGGGATCACGAACCCGCCGTAGGCGCCGATGGCGCTGATGAGCCCGAGCGCCGCCGCGGACTTGCGCTGCACGGCCGCGGCCTCCGGCGTCCCGGGGTCGATGCCCCGGGCGATCGCCCGGCCGGCGAAGATGCTCGGGATCATGCGGTAGGTCGACCCGTTGCCCGCGCCCGTCGCGGCGAACAGCACGAGGAAGCATCCGAGGAACAGCCAGAAGTTCTGCAGCGAGAGCATCCAGATCAGCGCGAGCGCGCCGAGGGCCATGACGCCGAAGGTGACGACCGTGACCCGCGCGCCCCCGAAGCGATCCGCGAGCCGGCCGCCGAAGGGGCGGACCACCGAGCCGATCAGGGCGCCGAGGAACGCGAGCGAGATCGCCGCCTGCCCGACCTGGAAGGTGCTGAACGTCGGGAACTGATCGGCGATGAGCTTCGGGAAGACGCTCGCGAAGCCGATGAACGAGCCGAAGGTGCCGATGTACAGCAGGGCCATCAGCCACAGGTGAGGTTCCCGCAGCGCCGCCGCAGACCCCGCGAAGTCCGCCTTGGCCGACGACAGGTTGTCCATGTAGCGCCAGGCGCCCCAGATGGCGAGCAGGATGAGCGGGATCCACATCCAGCCGGCCAGAGCGATGTTGAGGGTGGCGCCCGCGCCGAGGGTGACCGCGATCGGCACCGCGAACTGCGCCACCGACGTGCCCAGGTTGCCGCCGGCGGCGTTGAGACCGAGGGCCCAGCCCTTCTCCTTCTGCGGGAAGAAGTAGGTGATGTTGGCCATCGAGCTGGCGAAGTTGCCGCCGCCCACGCCGCCGAGGGCGGCCACGAGCAGCAGGATCCCGAAGGGGGTCTCGGGGTTCGAGACGACGATGCCGAGGAGGACCGCCGGAATCAGCAGCAGCGCCGCCGACACGATCGTCCAGTTGCGGCCGCCGAAGATCGCCACCATGAAGGTGTACGGGAACCGCAGGGTGGCTCCGACGAGGCTCGGCAGCGAGATGAGCCAGAACAGCTCGGAGCTGGTGAGGGTGAAGCCGGCGGCCGGCAGCATCACGACGACGATGCTCCAC
This sequence comes from Microbacterium sp. ARD31, assembly GCF_031844425.1. Lineage (NCBI taxonomy): Bacteria > Bacillati > Actinomycetota > Actinomycetes > Micrococcales > Microbacteriaceae > Microbacterium > Microbacterium sp. ARD31. The sequence continues at coordinate 423,236 of NZ_JAUZVE010000004.1, read as the reverse complement.
AGCTGCCACACGATGAAGCCGAGGAACTCGGCGAAGATGGACCAGCGCAGATTGCGATGGGCGATGGCGCGGCCTCCGGCCTTCCAGAACGCCGAGTCCTCGGGGTTCCAGCCGTCGATCCAGCGTCCGGGTCGGTGGGTCAGGGTGACCGTCGATGCGGTCGTGGGAGTTGCAGCACCCGCGGGGGACGGGGTGACGGTGGTGGTCATGGCTCCTCCTGAGTGAGAGTGTGCCCTCACGCTATGAACGGCGTGTTTCACCGCCGACCTCCGGCCGGTTACTTCTCGGTCAACGTCGGGTCACGCGCCCCTCGCGTGACGGGTTAGGGTTCCGTCACATCCGGGAAACATGGCGTGGATGCCTACACTCGATCCCATGCGCATCGACATCGTCACGATCTTCCCGGCGTTCTTCGATGTGCTGGACGTCTCGCTCATCGGCAAGGCTCGCGATCGCGGCATCCTGGACATGAGGGTGCACGACCTGCGGGACTTCACGCACGACCGCCACCGCACCGTCGACGACACCCCGTACGGCGGGGGAGCGGGCATGGTCATGAAGCCCGAGCCCTGGGGCGAGGCGCTGGACTCGGTCATCACCGACGAGGCCGTCCTCGTGGTGCCGTCCCCGGCGGGCGAGCGGTTCACTCAGGGCGTCGCGCGGGAACTCGCCGCCGAGCATCACCTCGTCTTCGCCTGCGGCCGTTACGAGGGCATCGACCAGCGGGTCGTCGACGACTACGCCGACCGCGGACGCGTGCGGCTGATGAGTCTCGGCGACTACGTGCTGAACGGCGGTGAGGTCGCCGCGATGGCGATGGTCGAGGCGATCTCGCGACTGGTGCCCGGTGTGGTCGGCAACCCCGAGAGCCTCGTGGAGGAATCCCACGAGGACGGTCTCCTCGAATACCCCAGCTACACCAAGCCCGCGCAGTGGCGCGGGCGCGAGGTGCCGCCGGTGCTGCTGAGCGGGAACCACGCCGCCATCGCCCGGTGGCGGCGTGAGCAGAGCATCGAGCGCACGCGCTCTGTGCGGCCCGACCTGCTCCCTTAGCCTCCCGCGGATGCCGCGGCGTTCAGTCGTCGGGGTCGAGGACGTTCAGCCGGTAGCCGCGCTTGACCACGGTCTTGATCAGCTCCGGTGCGCCGATCGCCTCCCTCACCCGCGCGACGGCCATCTCGACCGCATGCGTGTTGGCGCCCGAGCGGGGCAGCGCGTTCTGCAGGCGCGCGCGAGGCACCACGCTCCCCGAGGCGTCGAAGAGCGCCCCGAGCACGTCGACGCCGGTTCGTGACAGCGGGATGTGCACGCCGTCGAGGACAGCTCCGCCGCTTCGCATCTCGAGGCGCCCGACGCCGGTCGTCACCGATGCGGCGTGGCCGCCGCCGAAGTGCGTGACGACCGCACGGACGAGGGAACCCAGGCGTCCGCGCTCGGCGATGAGGGGCGTGATACCGGCCTGCTCGAGGGGTCCGGCCGTGATCGGGCCGACGGCGGCCAGGAGGAGGCGGCCGCTGCGGGCGCGCTCGGCGATGTCGGCCACGACGCCTTCCCGCGCGGCTGCGGCGAGCCACTCGGCCGTTCCGGGGGCGGAGGTGAAGAGCACGGCGTCCACCTCGCCCTGCGCGGTGGCCTGCACCGAGCGGATGACTGCGTCGGGGTCGGGGGGAGGCCCCCACCGGTAGACGGTGAGGCTCACCACGTCCGCGCCGTGGGCGGCGAACAGCTCGTCGAGGCCGTCGGCGCCCGAGCCGTGGTGCTGCACGGCGACGCGCCGGCCCGCCAGACCCTCTGCGACCAGGAATTCGCCCAGCTCGGCGGACGTCTCGGATTCGGCGACCCAGTCGGCGGTGAATCCGGCCTGCTGGATCGCACCACGTGCCTTGGGCCCGCGCGCCACGATCTGCGCGCCCGAGATGGCGGTGTGCAGCTCGTCGAGCACGCCGGCCTCGTCGGCCGCCTCCATCCACCCCCGGAACCCCACGCCGGTGGTGGCCACCACCACGTCGGGTGGATGCGCGATGAGCTCTCGCGTGGCGGTCAGCAGCGCCTCGTCGTCGATGTGCGGCACGATCGTGAGGGCGGGCGCGTGCCGCACCTGAGCGCCGTGGCGCTCCAAAGCTGCGGCGAGCTCGCCCGACCTGCGGTCGACGGCAATGACGACCGTGCAGCCGTCGAGAGCGGCCGAGAGGGGAGCGCGCGGGGGTGGAGCTGGAGAGGTCAACGGAGCGCGTCACCCGCCAGCTGCCGGTCGGGAAGGAGGAGTCCCGCGCGGGCGACGTCGCCCACGACGATGACCGCCGGGTTCGTCACCGCGGCGCGGCGGGCGTCCTCGACCACCGCACCCAGGGTGGAGCGCGTGGTGCGCTGCGACGGGGTGTGTCCGCGCTCGATGACAGCGACCGGCTGCTCGGGCGCCGCACCCGCCGCGAGGGCCTCGGCGACCAGACGAGGCAGCGCGGCGACCCCCATGAGGATCACCGTCGTCACGGCCGGATCGGCGAGCGCGGCGCGTGAGGAGGCCGAGGCGATCTCGCCCTGGCCGTTGATGACGTGCAGGGTGGCCGCCGTGCCGCGGTGGGTGACGGGGATCCCGGCGGACTGCGGCACCGAGACGACACTGGTCAGCCCCGGGACGACCTCGACGGGGACGCCCGCGGCGAGGCACGCGGCGACTTCCTCGCCGCCCCGGCCGAAGACGAAGGGGTCGCCGCCCTTCAGCCGCACGACGCGTTTCCCGGCTTGCGCGCGCTCGACGATGATGCGATTGATCTCCTCCTGGGGCACGGTGTGTGCGCCGGGGCGCTTGCCGACGTCGACGATCTCGACGTCGGGATCCAGTTCGCGCAGGACGTCCACGGGACCCAGGCGATCGGCGACGACCACGTCCGCCTCGGCGAGGAGCCGTCGACCGCGGACCGTGAGGAGGTCGACGGGTCCGGGACCGCCGCCGACGAGGTCCACCCGCCCGAGCGGGGTCCGGCGCCGTCGGCGGATGGGGAGGCGTCCCTCGTCCAGCAGCGCGGCGACCGCGTCGCGCACCCGCGCAGCTCGGGACGGATCGACAGCGGCGTCCGACACGACACCCACGACGACGTCGCCGGAGCGTGCCTCCGCGGTCAGCCGGGCCGAGCCGTGCGCGCCGTCCGACGCGTTCACGCACAGCATCCGACGCCGTTCGCACAGCGCCGCGACCCGCGCGTCGGTGCGGGCGTCGCCGGTGGCGGTGTGCACCAGCCACGCGCCGGCGAGGTCGCCCGCGCGGAAGCGCCGGGGGATCCACACCAGGTCGTGCTCCGCGATCAGCGCCCGCACGTCCGTCCCCGCCTCGGGGGCGACGATCCGGATCCGCGCGCCGTCCGCGACGAATCGGCGCAGGCGCCGGGCGGTGACCGCCCCGGCGCCGACCATGACCACGGTTCGGCCGGCGAGCGAGACACCCAGCATCGTCGTCACGTCGCCGCCTCCTGCCGGACGAGCACCTGACCGTCCGAGACCGCCACCGGCCAGACCCGCAGCGTGCGCGACTCCTTGCCCTGGGTGTCCAGGCACGCGCCGGTGCGCAGATCGAACACCTGCTTGTACATCGGCGACGCCACCGTGGGCGCATCCTGGCGCGTTCCGACGATGCCGCGCGAGATGACGTGCGCGCCGCTGTACGGGTCGAGGTTCGACACCGCGTGCACGCGACCGCCGGGAAGGAGGAAGAGGGCGATCTGGGTGTCCCCGAGGAGGGCCGCCCGCCCGCGCTCGGTCTCGAGGTCGGCGAGCGCGCAGATGCGCACCCAGTCCGTGCGCGGCGTCTGCTGCGCCGGGCGCTGCGTGTCGGTGATGGTCATCGGCGCACCTCCAGGGTGGTTCCGGCGATGAGGACGCGGCCCTCGGCGCGCTCGCTCTCGGTCGCGGGGCGGGGCTGACCGCGCTCGGCGGTGTAGGCCAGGGAGGGGTCGGGCGTCTGCGGGGCGTTGACGAACGAGGCGAAGCGGCGGAGCTTGTCGGGGTCTTCCAGAGTGGCCTTCCACTCGTCCTCGTACGCGTCGATGTGGGCGGCCATGGCCTCGTCGAGATCGGCGCAGATGCCGAGGCTGTCGTCGAAGATCACGTCTCGCAGTCCTTCGACGCCGCCGTCGAGCTCTTCGAACCACGGTGCGGTCCGCTGAAGCCGGTCGGCGGTGAAGATGTAGTACATCAGGAAGCGGTCGATGGCGGTGAGCAGCTCGTCGTCGCTGAGTCCTTCCGCAAGGAGCACCGCGTGGCGGGGCGTGAATCCGCCGTTGCCGCCGACGTACATGTTCCACCCGGCTTCGGTGGCGATGACGCCGACGTCCTTCCCGCGCGCCTCCGCGCATTCGCGTGCGCAGCCCGAGACGCCGAGCTTGATCTTGTGCGGCGAGCGCAGGCCCCGGTAGCGCAGCTCGAGCTGCACGGCCATGCCCACGGAGTCCTGGACGCCGTAGCGGCACCAGGTCGAGCCGACGCACGACTTCACCGTCCGCAGCGACTTGCCGTACGCATGCCCCGACTCGAAGCCGGCGTCGACGAGGCGCTTCCAGATCTCGGGGAGCTGTTCGAGGCGTGCGCCGAACAGGTCGATCCGCTGTCCGCCGGTGATCTTCGTGTAGAGGCCGTAGTCCTGCGCGACCTGCCCGATGACCACGAGGCCCTCCGGAGTGATCTCCCCACCGGGGATGCGGGGGACCACCGAGTAGCTGCCGTCCTTCTGCAGGTTCGCCATCACGTGGTCGTTGGTGTCCTGCAGCGTGGCGTTCTCGCCGTCGAGCACGTGCGTGCGGACGAGGGTCGAGAGGATGCTGGCGAGCGCAGGTTTGCAGATGTCGCATCCGCGGCCGGTCCCGAACCGGTCGATGACCGCGCTGAAGGTGGTGAGCTGCGAGACGCGCACGGCGTCGAAGAGCTGACGGCGCGACATGTCGAAGTGCTCGCACATGGCGGTGCTGAGGGACGCCCCGAGCTTGGTCAGTTCGCTGCCGACGATCTTCTTCACCGTGGTGAGGCACGATCCGCACGCCGCGCCGGCCTTCGTGCAGGCCTTCACCGCCGCGACGTCGGTGCACCCGTCGTCGTGGACGGCGCCGCGGATGGCCCCGGCCGTGACGCTGTTGCACGAGCACACCAGCGCCGCGTCGGGCAGGTCGCCGCTGGGCGGAGCGACCGCGCCCTCGGGCATCAGGTAGGCGGCGGGATCCCCGCCGAGCGCACCGCCCACGAGCGGCCGCAGCGATCCGTAGGCCGACGCATCGCCGACGAGGATCCCGCCGAGAAGCGTCCTGGCGTCGTCCGAGAGGACGAGCTTTTTGTATACCCCGGCGACCGGGTCGGCGTACACGACGTCGAGGGCGCCCGGCGTCTCGGCGAACGCATCCCCGAAGCTCGCGACGTCGACCCCGCTGAGCTTGAGCTTCGTGGAGAGGTCGTACCCCGGGAACGTCGCCAGCCCGCCCAGCAGTCGGCTGGCGGCGACTTCGGCCATCGCGTAGCCGGGGGCGACGAGCCCGACGCACGCCCCGTCGAAGTTCGCGACCTCGCCGATCGCGAGGATGCGCGGATCGGTCGTCTCGCAGTGCTCATCGATGAGCACGCCGCCGCGCGGGTGGACGTCCAGACGCGCCGCCCGGGCGAGCTCGTCCCGCGGACGCACGCCGACGGTGAACACCACCACGTCGGTGGCTCCGTACGAGCCGTCGCGGAACTCCAGACCGGCGACGCTCCCGCTGCGATCGGGGTCCAGGCGCGTGGTCACGGTGTCGGTGCGCACCGAGATCCCGCGCGCCTCGATGAGCCTGCGCAGGGCGTTGCCCCCGGCGAGGTCGAGCTGTGCGCTCATGAGCCGATCCGAGGACTGCACCACGGTGCACGTCACATCCAGGCCCTGCAGCGCGCCCGCCGCCTCGAGCCCGAGCAGACCGCCGCCGATGACGGTTCCGGTGAGGGGACGGCCGAGCTCGGCCGAGCGCCGCGTCACGAAGGTGCGCAGCGACTCGACATCGTCCAGGGTCCGGTAGACGAAGCATCCGGGCAGGTCGAAACCGTCCACGGCCAGGCGCGCCGCGTACGACCCCGTCGCCAGGACCAGCCGGTCGTAGGCGACGCTGAGTCCCGAGGCCGTCGTCACGCGCCGTGCCTCGCGGTCGATCCGCACCACCGCATCGCCGCGGACGAAGCGCACCCGCGGGTCGTCGTCCACGACCGCCGGGTCCAGTGTCAGGTCGTCGGGCGTCGAGCCGGCGAAGAACGCCGTGAGCCCCACACGGTCGTAGGGGTGACGCTGCTCCTCGCCGATGAGGGTCACGCGCCACGAATCGTCGGCGCGCGAGAGCAGCGACTCGACGAAGCGGTGGGCGACCATCCCCGCCCCGACCACCACGATGTGGGGTCCGGTGGCGGGGGTGGAGCTCATGGGGTCACCGTACGCGGCCGGTGTTGCGCGGGCGTCAGCGCCATGTTTCGAGTTTTCGACGGCGCGGTCGCCGGTCGGGCGGGATGCTGCCTCGGTCATGACGCCTCCTGAGGGTGTCGGGATGTCGTGTGGCGGCCACGCTACGAGCGGGGTGTTTCACCGCCCCTGCGCGCGTCGTTACCCCCAGCGAACGTTTCCCTCACTGCGCCCCTATAGCAGATGTGAGAACGCGCCACGACCGTGCAGGAGCGGGCGCTATCGTGAGACTCCCGCCAACTTGGAGGCTGCATGCAGACCTGGCCCGGTTCCGCCTATCCCCTGGGAGCGACGTTCGACGGCAACGGCACGAACTTCGCTCTCTTCAGCGAAGGAGCCGAACGCGTAGAGCTGTGCCTCTTCGGCGACCGCGGGAAGGAGACCCGCGTCGAGCTGCGCGACGTCGATGCGTTCGTGTGGCACGTCTATCTGCCCAACGTCGGCCCCGGGCAGCGGTACGGCTACCGCGTGCACGGCCCTTACGACCCCGAGAGCGGGCAGCGCTTCAACCCGAACAAGCTCCTGCTCGATCCCTACGCCAAGGCCGTCGAGGGTCAGGTGCGCTGGGGGCAGTCGGTCTTCAGCTACGACTTCGGCGACCCGGACTCCCGCAACGACGAGGACTCCGCGGCCGCCATGATGAAGGGCGTCGTCATCAACCCCTTCTTCGACTGGGCGGGCGACCGGCTTCCGAAGACGCCGTACGCCGAGACCTTCATCTACGAAGCACACGTCAAGGGCATGACGCAGCTGCACCCGCTGATCCCCGAAGAGCTGCGCGGCAGCTACAGCGGCATCGCGCACCCCGCGGTCATCGACCACCTCAAGAAGCTCGGCGTCACCGCCATCGAGCTCATGCCGGTGCACCAGTTCGTCAACGATTCGACGTTGCAGGACAAGGGGCTCTCGAACTACTGGGGCTACAACACCATCGCGTTCTTCGCCCCCCAGAACACCTACGCCTCGACGGGGCAGCGCGCCCAGCAGGTGCAGGAGTTCAAGGGGATGGTCAAGGCCCTCCACGCCGCCGGCATCGAGGTCATCCTCGACGTCGTCTACAACCACACGGCAGAGGGCAACCACCTGGGCCCCATGCTGTCGATGCGCGGCATCGACAACGCCGCCTACTACCGGCTCGAAGACGACGACAAGCGCTACTACACGGACTACACCGGCACGGGGAACAGCCTGAACGTGGGAAACCCCCATGCGCTGCAGCTCATCATGGACTCGCTGCGCTACTGGGTGCTCGACATGCACGTCGACGGATTCCGCTTCGACCTGGCCTCCACCCTCGCGCGCGAGTTCTATGACGTCGACCGCCTGGCGACCTTCTTCGAGCTCGTGCAGCAGGATCCGGTGGTCTCGCAGGTCAAGCTCATCGCCGAACCGTGGGACGTGGGCCCGGGCGGCTACCAGGTCGGCAACTTCCCGCCGCAGTGGACCGAGTGGAACGGCAAGTACCGCGACACGGTGCGCGACTTCTGGCGCGGCGAGCCCCAGGCGCTGGGGGAGTTCGCCTCGCGGCTGACCGGCTCGGCCGACCTCTACGAGCACTCCGGGCGCCGCCCGGTCGCCTCGATCAACTTCGTCACGGCGCACGACGGCTTCACCCTGCGCGACCTCGTCTCCTACAACGAGAAGCACAACGACGCGAACGGCGAGGACAACAACGACGGGGAGTCCCACAACCGGTCGAACAACCACGGCGTCGAAGGCCCGACCGACGACGCCGCGGTGCTGACCATGCGGGCGCGCCAGCAGCGGAACTTCATCGCGACGCTGCTGCTGTCGCAGGGCGTCCCGATGCTGCTGCACGGCGACGAGCTCGGACGCACCCAGCAGGGCAACAACAACGGCTACGCGCAGGACAACGAACTCACGTGGGTGAACTGGGAGACCGTGGATCAGCCGCTGCTGGAGTTCACCGCGGCGGTCGCCCGGCTCCGCCGCGACCATCCCACCTTCCGGCGCAGCCGATTCTTCAACGGCCGCCCGGTCCGCCGCGAAGAGGGCGCGCCGATCCCCGACATCGTGTGGCTGCGCCCGGACGGCTCCGTCATGCAGCCCGAGGACTGGGACTCCGGCTTCGGCCGCGCCGTCGGGGTCTTCCTCAACGGAGACGGCATCCGCGAGCGGGATCGCCGTGGTGAGCCGCTCTCGGACAAGCACTTCATCGTGCTGTTCAACGCGGGCGACGAGGCGGTGGACTTCACGCTCCCCACCGACGAGTACAGCCCCAAGTGGGACGTGCTCGTCGACACCGCGGGCGTCCAGGCCGATGCGACCGCGATCGAACCCGGCGCCGCGGTGCTGCTCGAGGCCAAGGCGCTGATGGTGCTGTGCCAGCACGATCTGCCCGAACCCGAGGTCGACCACTCGGTGGCGGCGTCGCTGGTCGCGCTCGCCGACGCCGAGGCCCCCGCCCACACGTCGAAGCCCGAGCTCGAGCGATAGGGGATCCCATGTCCCGGCGACCCGTATCCACCTATCGGCTGCAGATCCGCGAATCGTTCGACCTGGATGCCGCCCGCGGCGTCGTGGAGTATCTGCGCGACCTGGGGGTCGACTGGGCGTACCTGTCGCCGCTGCTGGCGGCCACCGCGGGCTCCGATCACGGCTACGACGTGGTGGAACCGACCCGTGTGGACGCCGCGCGCGGCGGGCCGGAGGCTCTGCGCCGGTTCGCCCGCGACGCCCGCGAGGCCGGTCTCGGCATCCTGGTCGACGTCGTCCCCAACCACATGGGGGTGGCGGACCCGCGGCAGAACCCGTGGTGGTGGGATGTGCTGACGCACGGGCGGGCTTCGCGCTACGCCGACGCATTCGACATCGACTGGGAGTTCGGCCGAGGGCGGGTGCGGGTGCCGATCCTCGGATCGTCGCTGGACGAGGCCCTGAAAGATGTGAAGGTGGATGCGGCAGCGGGCGTCGTCCGGTACTTCGATCACGAGCTGCCGCTGGCGCCGGGATCGCTGGACGGTCTCGACGCCGGCGAGGGCGTCGACGTCCGTGCCGTCCTCGCGCGCCAGCACTGGGAGCTCCTCTTCTGGCGCGACGAGGCGACGCTGCTGAACTACCGGCGCTTCTTCGCCGTGACGACACTCGCCGGCGTCCGGGTGGAGGTGCCGTGGGTGTTCGACGAGACCCATGCCGAGATCCTCCGCTGGCTCCGCGAGGGACTCGCCGACGGGCTGCGCGTCGACCACCCGGACGGACTGGCGGATCCGGGCGCCTACCTCGAACGGCTGTCCGACGCCACCGGCGGTGCGTACGTGCTCGTGGAGAAGATCCTCGAGCACAGCGCGACCGCGCACCCCGAGATGCTGCCCGCCTGGTGGCGGACCGACGGGACCACCGGCTACGACGCCATGGCCGAGATCGATCGCGTCCTGGTCGACCCGGCCGGTGAGGCGGGCCTGGACAGGCTCGACGCCGAGCTGCGGGGAGGGCCCGCGCCGACATGGCCCGACCTCATCCATGGGACGAAGCGGATGATCGCCGACACGATCCAGGTCGCGGAGATCAGCCGGCTCGTCCGCTGCCTCGCGCACCCGGTGGACCGTGCGGAGGACGCACTCGCGGAGCTGCTGGCCTGCTACCCCGTCTACCGCTCGTACCTTCCCGCAGGGCGGGAGTGGTTCGACCGGGCGGTGCGGGAGGCGACGCAGCGCCGGCCGGAGCTCTCCGCCGCGATCAGCGAACTCGCGCCGCTGCTGCTCGATGCCGGCAGTGAGCTGGCGCGACGGTTCCAGCAGACCACGGGCCCGGTCATGGCCAAGGGCGTGGAGGACACCGCGTTCTACCGTGCGACGCGCCTCGGAACGCTGACCGAGGTCGGCGGCGACCCGTCGGTGTTCGCCCTCGACGTCGACGGGTTCCACACGGCCTTCGCCCGGCGCCAGGCCGCGTGGCCCCACGCTCTCACCTCGCTGTCGACGCACGACACCAAGCGCGGAGAAGACGTGCGCGCGCGTCTCTCGGTGCTCGCCGAAGTGCCGGGGGAGTGGTCCGAGACGCTCGGGCGGCTGCGGCGTATCGCGTCCACCGGCCACGGGCCCTTCGACGCCCTGCTGTGGCAGGCCATCGTCGGGTCGTGGCCCGCGACGCCGGAGCGCCTGCACGCGTACGCGGAGAAAGCGGCACGCGAGGCCGCCGAGTCCACGGGATGGTGGGACCCCGATGAGGTCTTCGAAGCGCGGATGCACGCCCTGGTGGATGCCGCGTTCGGTCCGGCCCGCGCCGAGGTCGAGTCCTTCGTCGAGCGCGTGGCGCCGTCGGGGTGGTCCAACTCCCTCGCGGCCAAGCTCCTGCAGCTGGCGGGCCCGGGGGTGCCGGACGTCTACCAGGGTTCGGAGCTGTGGGAGACGTCGCTCGTCGATCCCGACAACCGGCGACCGGTGGACTTCGGCGCGCGTCGCGGGCTCCTCTCGCGGGTGGACGGCGGATGGACGCCCCCTGTCGACGAATCCGGCGCCGCGAAGCTCCTGCTGACCTCCCGAGCGCTTCGTCTGCGACGCGATCGGCCCCAGCTGTTCACCCGCTACACGCCCATGACCGTCGCCGGGCAGGCGGCGGAGCATGCGGTCGCCTTCGATCGCGGTGGGGCGGTGGCTGTGGTGACGCGGCTGCCGGAAGGCCTCGTCCGTCGTGGGGGCTGGGGCGACGCGGCGCTGATGCTGCCCCCCGGCACGATGACCGACGTGCTGACCGGGCGACGATTCGATGGAGGAGCGGTGCCGATGAGCGCGCTGCTCGAGACCTACCCGGTCGCGCTGCTGGCGGCCGACCACGACTGAGGAGGATCCATGATCGAGGTCTGGGCACCCCGTCCCGAGCGCGTGCGGCTGCGCCGCCCCGGCGCGATCGATGTCGAGCTCGAGAAGATGGATGCCGGATGGTGGCGTGCGCCCGTCCAGCTGGCGGACGGCGACGAGTACGGATTCGTGCTCGGCGACGGAGAGGATCTGCGTCCGGATCCCCGCTCGCGCCGTCAGCCGCACGGCGTCCACGGCGCGTCGGCGTGGTTCGATCCGAGCACGTTCGCCTGGACCGACTCCGCCTGGACCGGCCGGCAACTCGCGGGTGGTCTCATCTACGAGCTGCACGTCGGCACGTTCACCCCTGAGGGGACGCTGGACGCTGCGATCGGCAGGCTCGAGCACCTGGTGTCGCTGGGGGTCACGCACATCGAGCTGCTCCCCGTCAACGGCTTCAACGGGGTGTGGAACTGGGGCTACGACGGCGTCCTCTGGTACACCGTCCATGAGGCCTACGGCGGGCCCGCCGCCTATCAGCGCTTCGTCGACGCCGCCCACGGTGCAGGTCTCGCCGTCATCCAGGACGTCGTCCACAACCACCTCGGTCCGAGCGGGAACTACCTGCCCGAGTACGGTCCGTACCTGCGGAGCGCGCAGCGCAACACGTGGGGAGACTCGGTGAATCTAGACGAAGCGGCCGTTCGGTCGTTCATCGTCGAGAACGCGCTCATGTGGATGCGGGACTATCGCGTCGACGGTCTGCGGCTGGACGCCGTCCACGCGCTCGTCGACGACGCCGACGTGCACATCCTGCAGGAACTGGCGGTGGCGACCGACGCCCTCGCGGCCCACGTGGGCCGCCCGCTGACGCTCATCGCCGAGTCCGACATGAACGACCCGACGCTGATCCTTCCCCGCGAGGCCGGCGGCTACGGCCTCACAGCGCAGTGGAGCGACGACTGGCACCACGCCGTGCACGTCGCGGTCACCGGTGAGACCGCCGGCTACTACGCCGACTTCGCCGACCCCGAGGCGCTGGTGAAGGTCTGGACGCGGGGGTTCTACCACGATGGGACCTTCTCGTCCTTCCGCGAGCGGGCGCACGGCAAGCCGATTCCCGCGGACGTGCCATCCTGGCGGCTGGTCACCTTCGCTCAGGACCACGACCAGATCGGCAATCGCGCCACCGGCGACCGGCTTTCGCAGACGCTGAGCCTCGAACGTCTCGCGGTGACCGCGGTGCTCACGCTGACCGCGCCGGGGACCCCGATGCTCTTCATGGGGGAGGAGTGGGGCGCGCGGACGCCCTGGCAGTTCTTCACGTCCCATCCCGAGCCCGAGCTCGGCGAAGCCACCGCTCGCGGGCGCGTCGCGGAGTTCGCGCGGATGGGATGGGACGAGTCGGTCGTCCCCGACCCCCAGGATCCGCGCACCTACGAGCGGTCCAAGCTGGACTGGAGCGAGCCCGAGGCCGGCGACCACGCGCGCCTGCTCGAGCTCTATCGACGACTGGCGCACCTGCGCCGCGAGCGACCCGAACTCACCGACCCCGACGCGGCGCAGCTCTCGGGCCGCGTCGTCGGCGGCACGACGGTGGACGGGCGCGTCTATCGCCTGTCACGCGGACGCCTCGAGATCCTGGTGAACTTGTCGGACGAACCGGTGACCTTCGACGCGGTGAGCGACGTGCTGGTGGCCACCGACCCCGCCGCGGTCATCGTGTCGGGGTCGCTCACGCTCCCGGCCGTCGCCGCCGCCGTCGTGGAGGGCGGCGACGTGCGCTGAGGGCTCCGGTCTCAGTCGACCCCGAGGAACGAGCGATCGGTGAGGACGAGCGGGCCGTCCGCCGTGATCGCCACGGTGTGCTCGGAGTGGGCGCCGCGGGAGCCGTCGGCGCTGCGCAGGGTCCAGCCGTCGGGATCGGTGATGAGCTCGTCCGTGGTCTGCAGGAACCAGGGCTCGAGCGCCACGACCAGGCCTTCACGCAGCGGATAGCCGCGTCCGGCCTTGCCGTCGTTGGGCACGTGAGGGTCGCCGTGCATCACGCGTCCGACGCCGTGACCGCCGAAGTCGGTGTTGATCGCATAGCCGTCGCCGTGGGCGACGTCGGCGATGGCGTGCGAGATGTCGCCGATGCGGTTGCCGACGACAGCGGCGGCGATGGCGGCATCCAGTGCGCGTCGGGTCGTGTCGATGAGCGCGAGGTCCTCGTCGCGCGGCGTGCCCACGACGAACGAGATGGCGGAGTCGGCCACCCAGCCGTCGATCGAGACGGCGAAGTCGAGCGACACCAGATCGCCGTCCTTCAGCGCGTAGTCGTGCGGAAGACCGTGGAGGACGGCGTCGTTCACCGACGTGCAGAGCACCTTTCCGAACGGGCTCGCCCCGAAGGAGGGGTGATAGTCGATGTAGCACGATGTCGCCCCGGCGCGGCGGATCAGGTCATGCGCGCGGCGGTCGATCGCCAGCAGGTTCGTGCCGACCGTGGTCTCGTCGCGCAGCGTTGCGAGCGTCTCCGCGACGAAACGTCCCGCGGGCCTCATCGCCTCGATCTCTGCCGGGGTGCGCAACTCGATCATGCGTGTCGTCCTCTCGTCGGAGTCCATTCTGTCGGATGCGAAGGCGTCGACCTGGGAGGATGCCCCGGGTCACCGCACCGCCGGGCGGGCGCTGCTCGCGCGGCGTAGCATCGACCCATGCTGGTGCGTCGCGTGTTCTTCGGATGGATGCTTCCCGCCGCCGTCGTGCTGCCCCTGTGGCTACTGGTCGGCTGGGCCGTCACCGGCGCGGGGGCGTGGGCCTTCCTCTGGGTCCTGTTCCTCGCCATCCCGGGCGTGATCGTCTGGCAGCTGCTCATCACTCTGCTCGTTCGAGCTCGCGGAACGGTGCGCGCCCATCGGGCGGTGTCGTGGCAGGACGTGCTGGGACTCGCACTCTGGCACGGCCTCGTCATCGCGCTCGGCTTCTTCAGCCAGGACTGGTGGGGAGCCACGTTCGTCATCGCGATCCTCGCCGGCCTGGGGCTCTTCTGGTCCACGCTGTGGCAGCTGTGGCGCGAGGCGCGTCCGACGGGACTTCTGCGCACCGCGGACATCCGCGGATACATGACCGTGTCCGGCCCGCAGGCGCAACCGACGCCCCCGCAGGAGATCATCGTCGTGAGCGAGAGGCAGGAGCCCGGCGGCCGCTGAACCGCGGTTTGGCCGGCCGTGCCATCCGTGGCAGAATGGGCGTTTGTGCCCTGACCAGGTTCTGCCTCAGGGGAGCCCGCCCACCGGATGCCTCCGGCGGGCACCGGGCACACGACATCCTTCACCCACCATCCCGCGGTCGACCTGTGGCGGCCGCAGAGAGATACGATCATGCAGATCCTCGACTCCGTCGACGCCGCATCCCTGCGTTCCGACATCCCCGCCTTCGGCCCCGGCGACACCGTCAAGGTGCACGTGAACATCACCGAGGGCAACCGCTCCCGCATCCAGGTTTTCCAGGGCGTCGTCATCGGCCGCTCCGGCGACGGCGTGCGCGAGACCTTCACCGTCCGCAAGATCAGCTTCCAGGTCGGCGTCGAGCGCACCTTCCCGGTCCACAGCCCGGTGATCGACCACATCGAGGTCGTCACCCGTGGTGACGTGCGTCGCGCGAAGCTCTACTACCTGCGGAACCTCCGCGGCAAGAAGGCCAAGATCAAGGAGAAGCGCGGCAACTGACGCTCTTCCGACGAAGCCCCGGTCCGGTCGGACCGGGGCTTCGTCGTTGCCGCGGCGCGTCGGGAATGTGCGAACCTTGGATGGTGGCCCTCCGACCGGCGGCGAGCCCGCTGGAGGAACCTGCATGACGAGCGAGAAGACCGCCCCGGCGCCGCCGAACGTCGGGCGCGCGTCAGCGGGAGCCCGACGTCGTCGCAGCTGGGTCAGATTCCTGCGCGACGTCGTCGTCATCATCGTCATCGCGGTGCTCGTCTCGTTCCTGGTCAAGACCTTCCTGGTGCGGTCGTTCTACATCCCGTCCGGGTCGATGGAGGACACGCTCGAGATCCGCGATCGGATCCTCGTCGATGAGATCACCCCGCGATTCACCGATTACGAGCGGGGCGAGATCGTGGTGTTCCGCGACCCCGGCGGGTGGCTCCCGGTGACGCCCGAACCCGATCGGCCACCCGTCGTCGAGGCGATCGACTGGGTGCTCTCCCTGGTCGGGCTGTCCGCCCCCGACAGCGACGACCATCTCGTCAAGCGGATCGTCGGGCTCCCCGGCGACAACGTGGTGTGCTGCAACGCGATCGGGCAGATCACCGTCAACGGCGTCCCTGTGGACGAGAGCGATTACATCAAGACCCCGACGGCCGACTCCGCGGCATCCGCGGATCAGTTCGACGTGACCGTTCCCGCCGACAGCCTCTGGGTCCTCGGCGACAACAGGTATCGCTCGAAGGACTCCCGGTACAACACCGATCAGCCCGGCGCAGGATTCGTGCCGGTCGACAACGTCGTCGGCCGGGTCTTCCTCATCACCTGGCCGTTGAACCGCTTCGGCACGGTCGACAGTCACAGCGCCGATTTCGCGGGTGTGCCGGAGCCGGTCGTGACGGAGCCCCAGGCGTCCCCATGACCGTCGTCGAGCCGCGGCTGACGCTCGAACGGCGTCTGCTCAAGGAGCACACCCTGGTCATCGCGTGCGACGAGGTCGGACGCGGCGCCCTGGCGGGGCCCGTCGCCGTGGGCGCCGTGGCCGTGGACGCTCCGCGGTCTCGCAAACGCGTCCCCGTGGGCCTGCGCGATTCCAAGCTCGTCCCGGAGCACCGCCGCCCCGAGGTCGCCGCGCGGGCGGCGGACTGGGTCGCCGCCAGCGCCGTGGGGTGGGCCAGCGCCCGCGAGATCGACGAGATCGGCATCATCCGCGCACTGGGCCTGGCCACGCTGCGTGCGCTCGCGGATCTCCGCGCCCACGGCGTCGCTGCCGAGGACGGGATCGTGCTCCTGGACGGGAACTACGACTACATCACGCCGGCCGGCGGCACGGACCTGCGCGTACGTCCGGTGATCAAGGCCGACCGGGACTGCGCGAGTGCGGCGGCGGCATCCGTCATCGCCAAGGTGGCCCGGGACTGTCTCATGACCGGTCTCCACGACGAGTTCCCCGCGTACGGGTGGGGCCGCAACAAGGGCTATGCCAGCCCGGACCACCGGGCTGCCATCCGCGAGCACGGCATCTCGGCTCATCACCGCGCGTCCTGGGCGATCACCGACGCGCCGACGCTCTTCTGAGCGCGCCCTAGGATGGACTCACCATGGATGACGACGTCTTCGAAGACTACGACCGTGAGCTCGAGCTGGCCCTGTATCGGGAGTACCGCGACGTCGTATCGCAGTTCCAGTACGTGATCGAGACCGAGCGACGCTTCTACCTCGCCAACGAGGTGAACGTGGTCCGCCGCGACACCGAGCACGACTTCTACTTCGAGATCTCGATGACAGACGTGTGGGTGTGGGACATCTACCGAGCGGATCGCTTCGTCAAGTCGGTTCGCGTCCTCACGTTCAAGGACGTCAACGTCGAAGAGCTGTCCCGCCGTGACTTCCAGCTGCCGGAAGAGCTGTCGCTCGACAGCTGACATTCCGGGGTCATCCTCGACCCCACAGCCGGTCGCAACCGCTCACCTGTCCACGGGACGGTCCCGCAGCGCCGTCTCGACCACGTCCGCGCGCGAGCATGGCCGGCATGGCAGACAAGGATGTGCTCGGGCGCGCCGGTGAGGACCGCGCGGCCCGCTACTTCGCCGACGACGGCTGGACCGTGCTGGATCGGAACTGGCGGTGCGCGGCCGGAGAGATCGATCTGGTGGTGGCCCGCGGGCGCGACCTCGTCGTGGTCGAGGTCAAGACCCGTCGCGGTGAGGCGTTCGGCCATCCCCTCGAGGCGATCGATCAGCGGAAGCGAGAGCGGCTGTGGCGTCTGGCCGTCGCATGGATCGCCGCTCATCGCCCCCTCGCGCAGGGGCGCAGGCTGAGGCTGGACGCGATCGCAGTGGTCGGGCCCGATCCCGCCACCGGCGCGCTCGAGCATCTGGTCGATATGGATCTGCAGTGACCGTCGCGCGCACGTGGGCGGCCGGACTGACCGGGCTGGACGGCGGCCTCGTCGCGGTGGAGGCCGATCTGTCGAACCAGACGCCGGGGTTCCGCATCATCGGACTGCCGGACAAGGCGCTCGGCGAAGCCGTGCAGCGGGTGCACAACGCGTGCGCGAACAACGGACTGCCGCTTCCGCGACGGAGGCTGACGGTGAACCTGTCGCCGGCGAGCGTTCCCAAGCAGGGCTCTGCGTTCGACGTGGCGATCGCGATCGCGTCTCTCGCGACCGAGATGCGCATGGACGCGCTGCGGCTCAGTCGGACGATGCACGTCGGCGAACTCGGGCTGGATGGGCGGCTGCGTCCTGTCCCGGGGGTGCTTCCGGCGGTGCACGCCGCCGCGCAGGCCGGCGTGCACCGCGTCGTCGTGCCGCACGCGAACCGCGCCGAAGCCGAGCTCATCCGGGGCGTCGAGGTGCTCGGCGCGGTGAACCTCGCCGAGGTCGCCGCATGGCACGGCGCGGATGTGGTTCCGGTGCCGATGGAGCCGGTCACCCACGAGGCGGCGGCGCCCGCGTCGGGCGACGACGTGGACCTCGCCGACGTGATCGGACAGCGGGAGGCGGTCGAGGCGATGGTGGCCGCCGCGGCGGGCGGCCACCACGTGATGATGTGCGGCCCGCCCGGGGCCGGGAAGACCATGCTGGCGCGTCGGCTCCCCGGCATCCTCCCCGACCTCGACGACGCCGCCGCCCTGACGGCGGCGTCCATCAGATCGCTGTCGGGCCAGCCGATCGCGAGCATCTCGCACACGCCGCCGTTCGAGGCGCCGCATCACACCGCGAGCGTCGCGGCACTGGTGGGCGGTGGCTCGCGGATCGTCCGGCCGGGTGCCATCGCCCGTGCGTCCGAGGGGGTGCTCTTCCTCGACGAGGCGGGGGAGTTCCCCGCGCACTGCCTCGACGCGCTCCGCCAGCCGCTCGAGAAGGGCGAGATCACGATCGATCGCGCGGGGATCACGGCGACCTTCCCCGCCCGCTTCCAGCTGGTCCTGGCGACCAACCCCTGCCCGTGCGGCGACTACGGCATACGCGGGGGCGACTGCACCTGCCCGCCCTCCGCGATCCGCCGCTATCTGGGGAGGCTCTCGGGTCCGCTGCTGGATCGCATGGACATCCAGCTCTCGCTGACCCGCGTCGTCGTCGCCCATGCGGATGACTCCGTCCCGCGCCCGACGACCGCGAGCTCGCGCGTGCGCGTCACTGCGGCGCGCGCCCGCGCGGCCCGCCGGCTGAAGGACACGCCGTGGCGGGTCAACGCGCATGTGAAGGGCACGTGGCTGCGCACGGGCCCGATGGCGCCCGCGCCCGACGTGCGGCGTCCGCTGGACACGGCACTGCGAAGCGGAGCGCTCACGCTGCGCGGGTACGACCGCGTCCTGCGCGTCGCCTGGACCCTTGCCGATCTGGAAGAGGAGAGCCGGCTGACGCCCGCCCACATCGGCCGGGCGCTGTACCTGAAGAAGGGGATCGCCGCATGAACGCCGGAACCGATCTCACCGAGACCGCGGCACGCGCGGCCCTGCGGGGGCTCACTCCCGACAGCCGGTCGACGGACGCGGTAGCCGATTACGCGCGGGCGATCTGGTCGTTCCTCGCCGAGCCGGGCGACGGGATCGCCGGGTGCCTGCGCCTGGCGCTCGGGCCGGAGGCCGCCTTGCGCGTCGGGCTGAACGGAGAGGCGGTGCCGGCGTCGGCCGGCGTCACGCGCGAAGAGTTCGATCGAGCCCGCGCGCGCTGGAAGCCCCGGCTCGATCAGCGCGCCATCGCTGCGGGGCTGGCCACCGCCCGCGCCGCCGGGATCAGGCTGCTGACCCCCGGGCACGAGGAATGGCCCGGGCGGCTCGACGACCTCGGCATACACGGGCCGGCCTGCCTGTGGGTGCGGGGAGACCCCGCCGCGGCGAGCGCCGCGGCGAGCGTGGCGATCGTGGGTGCCCGCGCGGCGACCTCGTACGGAGAGCTCGTCGCGGGCGAACTCGCCGCCGAGCTCGCCGGCGCCGGGATCCTGGTGGTGTCGGGTGCCGCCTACGGCATCGACGGCGCAGCGCACCGGGCCGCACTCGGCGCAGGGGGGACGACCGTCGCGCTCTCGGCCGGTGGGGTGGAGCGCCCCTATCCGTCGGGTCATGCCCAGCTGTCCGACCGGATCGCCCGCTCAGGCGCGGTGATGAGCGAGGTGCCGTGCGGCGGTGCGCCGACGAAATGGCGGTTCCTCCAGCGGAATCGGCTGATCGCCGCGCTCTCCGATGTCACCGTCGTGGTCGAGGCCGGCTGGCGCAGCGGCTCGCTCAACACGGCCGGGCACGCTGCAGCCCTCGGCCGCCTGCTGGGTGCGGTTCCCGGTCCGGTGACCAGCGCCGCTTCGGCGGGGACGCATCGGCTGCTGCGCGAGTACGATGCCGTGTGCGTCACCGGCGCCGCGGACGTGCGCGAGATGCTGGGCGTCGACCGCCCGACGCTCTCGCTCACGGGCGACGGCAGGACCGACGACGTCACACGCGTGCGGGATGCGCTGTCGTCGCGCTCGCACCGCTCCATCGACGAGATCGCCGCACGCTGCGGGATGCCCCTCGACGAGGTGACGGCCGTCCTCGGCCTCCTGCAACTCGAAGGCACGGCCGAGCACGGCTCAGCCGGGTGGCGCCGCCCCAACGGCGCGCGGGCCCGCTGACGCGATCCGGCCGCCGCGGTGCGCCCCGCGAGCACACCCGGGCCTTCTTGGCACACTGACGGTATGCGCCTGTCCGAAGCCGCCGACCGGTACGCGGAGCACCTCGCCCGGGTGCGACGGCTCTCGCCGGCGACGGTGCGCGCGTACCGCGCCGATCTCGCCGATCTGGCCGCCACCCGCGACGACCGCGACGTCGCATCACTCGACCTCGAGGATCTGCGCGACTGGCTGTGGCGGTCGACCGAGCGCGGCGATGCCAGATCGACGGTCGCCCGCCGCACCGCGACCGCTCGCGGCTTCTTCGCCTGGGCACTCGAGCAGGGCCACGTCGCGCAGGACCCCAGCCTGCGTCTCGTGGCACCCAAACGCGGTCGCACGCTGCCCACCGTGGCAACCGCAGCGAATCTCGGGAACCTGCTGGAAGACATGGCGACGCGAGCCGCCGGCGGCGACCCGGTCGCTCTGCGGGATCACGCGATCCTCGAGATCCTGTACGGGTCCGGTGTCCGTGTGAGCGAACTGTGCGGGCTCGACATCGATGACGTCGACGGCGAGCGCCGAACCGTGCGGGTCACCGGCAAAGGCGCGAAGGAACGCGTGGTGCCGTACGGGGCTCCCGCATCCCGCGCGCTCGAGTCATACCTGGTGCGGGGGCGTCCGGCCCTGGCGGCGCGTGCCGAGGTCGGCCCGCGGGGTGCTGCTCGGGATGCCGGTGGACCACGGTCGTCGGTGGAACGTCCGGTGCCGGCGGGCGCCGTCTTCCTGGGTGCCCGCGGCGGCCGTATCGGCCCGCGCGCGGTGTACGACCTGGTCGCCCGCACGGTCGGCCCGCTCGTGGGCGGAGACACCGGCCCGCATTCGCTGCGGCACTCGGCGGCGACCCATCTGCTCGACGGCGGCGCGGACCTGCGCACGGTGCAGGAGATCCTCGGGCACGCGAGCCTTGGCACCACGCAGATCTACACGCACGTCTCGAGCGAGCGACTGAACGCGGCCTACCGGCTCGCGCACCCGCGCGCCTGAACGGGGAGTCTCAGCAGCAGGGCAGAAGCACCGCCCGCGGCACCTCGCCGAAGAGAGTCATCGGGTTGATGTACTCCCCATCCATGCGCACGCCGATGTGGAGCGCGCCGGGCTCGGTGTGTCCGCCGACGGAGAGCTTCCCGACGGTGTCGCCCGCGGCGACGGGTTCGCCGGGCGACAGGGCGGATGTCACCGGTTCGAGCGTGGTGACGAGCCCGCCGCCGTGATCGATCGTGAGCACGTCGCGATCCACGACCCGACCGGCGAAGGCGACGACGCCTCCGGCGGGTGCGCGCACCGTGAGCACGCCCATCGCCCGCACGTCGACCCCGCGGTGACCGCTGGCGTACCGGTGCGCCGGCGCCTCGAAGGGTCGCTCCAGGCTGAACGGCTCCAGCGGCCACGACCATCGAGACGAGGTCGCGCCGCCGTCGGGCGCCGGCGGCGTCGGCACCGGCGGATCGCGCGACCACGTGCTCGTGGGAAGCAGCGCGACGGCCACAGCCAGGACGACGCCCGCCGCCCGGCGCGCGGCTCTGATCCGGGTACCACGGAGGAACATCTCCACAGCGTGACGGCCCGTGCCGTGTCCCCGACCCGACGCCCGGCCACCGTGGACGAACCGTCGCCCGCGCGAGCCTGTGGAGGAACCGGTGACTGATACACTGGACCCCGCATCCCGCTCGTCGGGATGACTCCGCGTGCCCAGAGCGCGGCACCTTCGAAAGAAGCGTGCGGCGCGGCATCCACCCCCATCGGTCCTCGAAACCTCGAGGCGGGCGTGCGCCGGGCACCAGGCACGTCGTCGAACACGACGACGCGAATCAACCGCAAGAACGGCGCCCCGTGCGCCAGAGAAGGAGAACGGCCATGGCCGTCGTCACCATTCGCCAGCTGCTCGACAGCGGCGTGCACTTCGGACACCAGACCCGCCGGTGGAACCCGAAGGTCAAGCGCTTCATCCTCACCGAGCGCAGCGGCATCCACATCATCGACCTGCAGCAGTCGCTGTCGTACATCGACAAGGCGTACGAGTTCGTCAAGGAGACCGTCGCCCACGGCGGCACCGTCCTCTTCGTCGGCACCAAGAAGCAGGCGCAGGAGATCATCGCCGAGCAGGCGACGCGCGTCGGCCAGCCCTACGTGAACCAGCGCTGGCTCGGCGGACTGCTCACCAACTTCCAGACGGTGTCGAAGCGACTCCAGCGCATGAAGGAGCTCGAGGAGCTCGACTTCGAAGACCCCGCGGCGAGCGGCTTCACGAAGAAGGAGCTCCTGCTGAAGAAGCGCGAGCTCGACAAGCTGCACAAGTCGCTGGGCGGCATCCGCAACCTGCAGAAGACGCCGTCGGCGATCTGGGTCGTCGACGCCAAGCGCGAGCACCTCGCGATCGACGAGGCGGTCAAGCTCGGCATCCCCGTGATCGGCATCCTCGACACCAACGCCGACCCGGACGAGTTCCAGTACCCGATCCCCGGCAACGACGACGCGATCCGCTCGGTCAGCCTGCTGACCCGCATCATCGCCGACGCCGCCGCCGAGGGTCTGATCCAGCGTCACCAGCCCTCCGACGAGGCCGAGGCCGCCGAGCCCCTCGCCGACTGGGAGCGCGAGCTGCTCGAGCAGCCCACGCCGGAGCAGTCGTCCGCTGAGACCGAGAAGGTCGCCGACGAGAACGTCGCCCAGGCTGAGGCCGAGGAGATCGTCGCCGAGGGCCAGACGGAGGAAGCTCAGGCACCCGAGGCCGAGGCGCCCGAGGCCGAGACCGCGGTCGCCGACGAGACCGCCGCGAAGTAAGCACTCCGCACGATCATCGCCTCGGCGGGATTCCCGATCGGGATCCCGCCGAGGCATCCACGAGAACGCATCACAACATAGGAGCCGCCACCCATGGCAAACTTCACGATCGCCGACATCAAGGCGCTGCGCGAGCAGCTCGGCACCGGCATGGTCGACACGAAGAAGGCCCTCGAAGAGGCCGATGGCGATGTCGAGAAGGCCGTCGAGATCCTGCGTCTGAAGGGCGCGAAGGGCAACGCCAAGCGCGCTGACCGTTCGACGAGCGAAGGCCTCATCGCCGCGCGCGAGCAGGGCGACAAGGTCACCCTCATCGAGCTGGCGTGCGAGACCGACTTCGTCGCGAAGAACGACCGCTTCATCGCCCTCGCGGACAAGGTGGCCGACGCTGTCGCCGCCGTGGCCGCCGACTCGGTCGACGCCGCTCTCGCCGCCCCCGCCGGCAGCCAGACCGTCGCGCAGCTGATCGACGACGAGGCCGCCATCATCGGCGAGAAGGTGGAGCTGCGACGCGTCCGCACGCTCTCCGGCGACAAGTTCGAGGTCTACCTGCACAAGACCAGCAAGGACCTTCCCCCGCAGGTCGGCGTCGTGCTGGCCTACTCGGGCGATGACGCCGAGACCGCGCGCAGCCTCGCGCAGCACATCTCGTTCGCCAACCCGTCCTACCTGAACCGCGACGAGGTCCCCGAGGCCGATGTGGACAAGGAGCGCGAGATCGTGACCGAGATCTCGCGCAGCGAGGGCAAGCCCGAAGCGGCGCTGCCCAAGATCGTCGAGGGGCGCGTGAACGCGTTCTTCAAGCAGGTGTCGCTCCTGGACCAGGACTACGCGAAGGACAACAAGCTCTCCGTCGCGCAGGTCGCCAAGGACGCGGGGCTGACCCTCACCGGGTTCGCCCGCTTCAAGGTCGGCGCGTAACACTCCGGAAAGGCCCGCATCGAGTCGCGATGCGGGCCTTTTCTCATGCGTTCGGTAGTTTCCAAGGTGACGAGAGGACCAATTGTGAGCAGTGAGTCGACCGGGCGCCGTCGCGTCCTTCTGAAGCTTTCCGGCGAGGCGTTCGGCGGGGGCCAGCTCGGAGTCAACCCGGACGTGGTGAGCCAGATGGCGCGCGAGATCGCCGCCGCCGTCGACACCGTGGAGATCGCGGTCGTGGTGGGCGGCGGAAACTTCTTCCGCGGCGCGGAACTCAGCCAGCGCGGCATGGACCGCGGGCGCGCCGACTACATGGGGATGCTCGGGACGGTCATGAACGCGCTCGCCCTGCAGGACTTCCTGGAGCAGGCCGGCGCAGCCACGCGCGTGCAGTCGGCGATCTCGATGACACAGGTGGCCGAGCCGTACATCCCGCGCCGTGCGGCCCGTCACATGGAGAAGGGCCGCGTAGTCATCTTCGGTGCGGGCGCGGGTCTGCCGTACTTCTCGACCGACACCGTCGCCGCGCAGCGTGCCCTCGAGATCGGCGCGCAGGAGGTCCTGGTCGCCAAGAACGGCGTCGATGGGGTGTACACCGCCGACCCCAAGAAGGACGCGTCCGCCACACGCATCGACCGCATCACCTACCGGGATGCCCTCCAGCGGGGACTGAAGGTCGTCGATTCGACGGCGTTCAGCCTGTGCATGGACAACAAGATGGACATGCGGGTGTTCGGCATGGAGCCTGCGGGCAACGTGACCAAGGCGCTGCGCGGCGAGACCATCGGCACGCTGGTCACGGCGTGACGCGGCCCGCCTGAGTAGACTGAACGGGCTCATCAACGCGAAGGAGACACAGTGATCGCGGACGTCTTGGCCGATACCGGAGCGCGCATGGACCGCGCCGTAGAGGCTGCGAAGGAGGACTTCGCGACGGTGCGCACGGGACGGGCGAACCCGCAGCTGTTCCAGAAGATCCTGGTGGACTACTACGGCTCCCCGACGCCGTTGGCGCAGCTGGCGTCGCTCAACAACATCGAAGCACGCACGATCGTCGTCACCCCGTACGACAAGTCGGCCCTCAAGGCGATCGAGCAGGCGATCCGCGACACCCCCAATCTCGGGGCGAACCCGACCAACGACGGGAATCTGGTCCGGGTGACGATGCCGGAGCTGACCGAGGAGCGCCGCAAGGAGTACGTCAAGCTCGTGCGCACCAAGGGCGAGGACGCGAAGGTCCACGTCCGCGGCATCCGACGCAAGGCCAAGGACGACCTCGACGCGCTCAAGAGCGACGTCGGGGAGGACGAGCTGGTGCGGGCCGAGAAGGAGCTCGACAGCCTCACGCGCGCTCACGTCGACGCCATCGACGACGCGCTCAAGCGCAAAGAAGCCGAACTCCTCGAAGTCTGAGCAGGTCCATGTCCGACGTGCCCGGGGGAGTGCCCGAACCGAGTCCGGCTGAACCGCCGGCCACTCGGCGTGCTTTCGCGCAGGCGCGTCGAGCGGATGCTGCGGCCGACCCCTCGCAGGCTTTCCAGTCGCACGTGCGGGCGGCCCGCTCCGAGTTCGAGCACCAGGTCGCCCACGCGCGCGCGGAGTTCGAAGAGGCGAACGAGCGCATCAAGGCCCGCACCGGCCGCGACCTCATCGTCGCGATCGCGATCGGTCTCGCCATCGGGGCGGTGGTGCTGTCGAGCCTGCTGTTCGTGAAGGCGCTCTTCGTGCTGTTCGCACTGGCCGCCGCACTGCTGGGGGTGTTCGAGTTCTCGCGAGCTCTCATCGGCGCCGGACGACGCGTGGATGTCATTCCGCAGCTTGCGGCCGCCGTCGTGCTGGTGGTGTCCGGCTATCTGCTGGATCTGTGGCTCGTCTGGGTGATGGTCTTCGTCGCGGTGGCATTCGTGGTGGTGTGGCGTCTGGTCGCCCAGATGGTGACCGCGGACGGACGCGACTACGACCAGGTGCTGGGGGACGTGCTCGTCGCCGGCTTCATCCAGATGTACGTGTCCTTCCTCGCCAGCCTGTGCGTCGTCCTTCTCCGCCAGGACGGCGGCGAGTGGTGGGTGCTGGCGTTCATCATCGTCGCGGTCGCCTCCGACACCGGCGCGTACATCGCCGGGCTCACGCTCGGCCGCCACCCCATGGCGCCACACATCAGCCCGAAGAAGACGTGGGAGGGATTCGCCGGGGCGGCAGTGGCCGCCACGGTCGCCGGCGTCCTGCTGGCGCTGTTCATGCTGGGCCTGCCGTGGTGGACCGGAGTGGTTTTCGGCCTGGTCATCCTCGGCACCGCGACGGCGGGCGACCTCGGCGAATCCATGATCAAGCGCGACCTCGGCATCAAGGACATGAGCTCGTGGCTGCCCGGCCACGGCGGCGTCCTGGATCGGCTGGACTCCATCCTCCCGTCGGTGACCGCCGCTCTGGCCATGTACTACGTGCTCTCGCCGCTGGCGGTGTCGTGACCGCCGCAGAGACCGTCGCCGCCGCGGCGACTTTTCCGCGCGCCGTGGGGCGCTCCAAGGGCTACGACGTCGCAGCCGTCGACGAGTTCCTCGCGCGGGCACGCGGTGCCTTCGAGGGCACGGCGTCGCCGCTGACCGCCGCGGACGTCCGTTCCGTCGCCTTCCCCCTCGTCCGCCACGGATACGTCGTGGATGCAGTCGACAATGCGCTCAGCCGGATCGAAGACGCCTTCGCGGCGCGGGAGCGCGAGCACGCGCTGTCCGCCGCGGGTGCACGTGCGTGGGTCGGCCGCGTGAAGCAGACCGGCCAGACGGTGCTGGACCGTCTCAGCAGGCCCCGCGGGCAGCGCTTCGACCGCGTCGGCGCCCTCCACTACGGCTACCGCGTCGACGAGGTCGACCTCGTGGCGGACAAGCTGGCACGCTACCTCGAGCGCGGTGACGCCGTGACCGTCGACCAGGTGCGTTCGGTGGCGTTCCGCATGCAGCGCGGGGGCTACCGGGAGCTCCAGGTCGACGCGGTTCTGGACGCGGTCGTGGAAGTGATGCTCGCCGTCCGGTAGCCCGTCCTGCCGGATGGCAGGCGTCGGACTTGGTCGCTAGACTCGGCTCACTGTGACTTCCGGCGACGAGATCCTTCCGACACGACGCGAGCTCCGCACCCACGCGGAGCGCGTCACGCGGTCCTCCTCTCGGCAGGTCCCGGCGAGCAGTTCGGCTCCGCAGCGGTGGTCACGCCGTCGCAGCGTGCTGGGCGTGTTCGCCGCCTTCGCCGCCTTCGGATTCGTCGCCGCGTACGCCGGACCCACGGGCCTCGCGATATCGCAGGCGAGCGCCGAGGAGGCGCCCCCGATGTCGCTGTACGCCAGCTCGATGGCCGACATCCAGACCCGGGTCGTCGCCGGCGATGCCGAGCCGGCGGAGCCGCGCGACCTCGATCGCGGCGGGTACACGGTTTACGTCGAACCGAAGCCCACCCCCACTCCCGAGCCGGAGCCCGAGCCCGTCATCACGGCCGTCGACGCTGCCGCGCCGGCCGAGCCTGTCGCTCCCGCCGAACCGGTCGTGTGGACGCCCCCGTTCGTGACGCCGGATCCCGGATCAGCGCAGGCGATCGCGTACGACATGGTCAAGGCCCGCGGCTGGGGCGACGACGAGTTCTCCTGCCTCGTCGCGCTGTGGAACAAGGAGTCGGGCTGGCGTGTGAACGCCTACAACGCCTCGAGCGGTGCCTACGGCATCCCTCAGTCCCTTCCCGGCAGCAAGATGGCCACCGCCGGTGCGGACTGGGAGACGAACCCCGCCACGCAGATCACGTGGGGTCTGGGCTACATCAGTGGCCGCTACGGCGCTCCCTGCGGCGCGTGGGCGCACTCGCAGTCGGTCGGCTGGTACTGATCCGATGCCGCGATCTCACCGTCGCCGGCCCGAACCGGCCGGCGACGACTCCTTCGAGCGGCTGCTCGCCGGGTGGAAGCGGACGGAACTGCGCCGCGGTGTCGAATGGACCGTGCAGCCCGTCTCGGCGGCTCAGGCGCAGAAGTCCTACATCTGTCCGGGATGCGGTCGATCCATCGACGTCGGGGTCGCGCATGTGGTGACCTGGCGAGCGGACGGCGTGCTCGGAGACGAGGCCGACCTGGCGGCGCGGCGGCATTGGCACGGACACTGCTGGAGGATCGGCTGATATGGAGATACGCGGACCCCTCATGCTCCCTGCGCGGCGGGAGGACATCGAGCTCGAGACCATCGACGGTCTGCGGCTGGTCGGCGAGCTCGCGCTGCCCGAGAACGGTGAACCGCGGGCGATGCTCGTGACCCTGCATCCGCTGCCGACCGCCGGCGGATTCATGGACTCCCACATCCTGCGCAAGGCGGCGGCTCGCCTTCCCGCACTGGCTGACATCGGCGTGCTGCGCTTCAACACCCGCGGTACCGAGTCTCCGCGCGGGCGCAGTGACGGCGAGTTCGACGGCGGCCGGGCCGAGGCGTTCGACCTGGCCGCGGCTGTCGACTTCGTCCGGGAGCGCGGACTCCCGCGACCGTGGCTGGTGGGCTGGTCCTTCGGGACCGAGCTGGCGCTGAAGTACGGGCGCGATCACGAGATCGAGGGAACCATCCTGCTCTCGCCGCCCCTGCATCGGGCGACGGACGACGACGTGGCGGCGTGGGCGGGGGACACGCGGCCCATGGTGGTGCTGGTGCCCGAGTTCGACGACTACTTGCGCCCGGATGCCGCGATGCGCCGTTTCTCGACCGTCCCACACGCGACGCTCATCCCCGTCGAGGGCGGAAAGCACCTGTGGGTCGGCGAGCACCAGACGCGGCGAGTGCTCACCGAGATCGTCGGCGCGGTGCATCCCGAGGCGCTGCCGCTGCCCGTGGAGTGGCACGGCGGCGCGGCGCACCGGGACTGAGTCAGCGCTCGTTCTGCCGAGGGATGATCACCTGGCGGTAGATGATCAGGATGCTGGCCGCCACCGGGATAGCCACGAGCGCGCCCAGGAGCCCGAGCAGCGAGCCGCCGGCGAGAGCGGCGATCACCACGACGGCGCCGGGCACCGAGACCGCACGGCCCATGATCCGGGGAGCGATGACGTACGCCTCGATCTGCATGTAGATGAGGTAGTAGATCGCGGCGATGAGCGCCGTCTGCGGCGATCCGAGACCGGGGATGAGGCACGTCAGCACGATGATCGTCGATCCGGTGAGCGTTCCCACCAGCGGGATGATCGAGAAGAAGAACGCGATCACGGCCAGGACCGCCGGGAACGGTGCCTGGATGATGGAGAGGAAGATCGCGCTCAGCACGCCGTTGATCACCCCGAGGCTCAGCTGCCCGATGACGAAATATCCCACCGAGTCGGTGATCTGCTCGCCGAGATCGATGAACCTCTCGCGCTTGGAGGCGGGCACGAGCTGATAGACCGCGCGCTTCAGGCTCGGCGTGGAGGCGGTGAAGTAGATCGTGAGGA
This sequence comes from Microbacterium sp. ARD31, assembly GCF_031844425.1. NCBI lineage: Bacteria > Bacillati > Actinomycetota > Actinomycetes > Micrococcales > Microbacteriaceae > Microbacterium > Microbacterium sp. ARD31. Next base: position 394,035 of record NZ_JAUZVE010000004.1, on the reverse strand, counting down.
TGAGCACGATGAACGCCCCGGCCAGCCCACCCAGGATCGCGCCGCCGATCACGATGATGCTGCCGCCCACCTGTTCGCCGATCTGGCTGTAGTCCAGCGAGTTCAGCCATTCCTGCACGTACTCGAAGACGTCGTCGACGGCGAGCTGGGGGAAGTTCTCGGTCATCCACTGCCGCAGCTCCGACACCGGGTCCCAGGACCCGTCCTCGACGAGCTCGGTGATCTGCGCCACGAGCTGGGAGATCTGCTGCACGATGATCGGCACGATCATGAGGATGATGCCCGCGAAGGCGGCGAGCACGCCGAGGATCGTCACCAGCACCGCGGCCCAGCGCGGCAGCTTCCGCCGCTCCAGCCAGCCGACCACCGGATCCAGGCCCAGTGAGAGGAAGAGCGCGGTGCCGACGTACAGCAGGATCGTCGACAGCGTCTGGACGCTTCCGATCAGCAGCAGTCCCAGGCCGACGCCCAGAGTCGCGACCAGGGCGACCCGGAACGGGTTGTGGATCTTCATCGGCGCGCAGCCCTTCTCGGCGATGCGCCGACTCGATGGTGTCAGGATACGCAGGGGAAGTCGTCGAGCCCGGCAATGGCTCCTCCCACGGCGCTTTCAGGTCGTTTTCGCTACGCTGGAACGTCGAGTCGAGGGTCCGCGCCGCCTATGCGCGGACTCATGAGAGGTGTTCGAGTGCGTTTCGTGTGGGCCGTTGCGGCATTCGTCCTCGCCGCTCTGATGATCGGTGCGGGCATCGCCCAGCGCACCCTCTTCCAAGGACCCGACACCGAGACGGTGGCCGTGGAGGCCGAGCAGGAGGCACCGTATCTGGTGGTCGACGGCGCTGTTCTGAACCGGCTGCCCGGTGCCCAGTCGCTGCGCGCCGAGGGCACCGGAGAGATCTTCGCCGCGTACGGTCGCACGGCCGACGTCCGCGCCTGGCTGTCGGATGACTCGTACAACGCCGTCACCGTTGATGAGGCAGGTGCCGTGTCGGTCGCCCTCGTGGAGCCCGAGGCTCCGGAAGAGGAGGCGCCGGCTGCGACGCCGACGCCCGAGACGACCGCGACCGATGCGCCGGAGGAGTCCGAAGGTGCCGCGGCCGACGACGCAGCCGCGGACGCCGGTCGCGACCCGGCGGGGTCGGACCTCTGGCTCGAGGAGTTCGTCCAGGCGGACGAACTCGTCGCACCCTTGCAGCTGCCCTCGGAGATGAGCGTCATCCTCGCCGCCGACGGCACGGCACCCGCCCCCTCGAGCGTGAGCGTGTCGTGGCCGATCTCGAGCACCACGCCGTGGGCCGGCCCGCTCATCCTCGCCGGAAGCGTCGTCATGGCCGTCGGCGTCCTGCTCTACATCCTCGGCATCCGCCATGCCCGGCGCTCGCGCGGCCCGCGGCGCAAGGGGCTGCCGCTGCAGCAGACGCAGCCCATAGACGTGTCGGACGACGCCGAGGGCAAAGGCATGATCAGCTCCACATCGCGTGCCCGCCGCGCCCTCACCCGCGGCCGCCGCGTGGGCATGGCCCTCCCGGTCATCGCGGTGTCGGCTCTGGCTGTCTCGGGCTGCTCGGCCGATGCCTGGCCCCAGCTCGGCGCCTCGCCGACCCCGTCGCCGAGCGCCTCGGTGATCGTCCCCGAAGGCCAGCAGGCGCCCGCGGTCACGGCCGTGCAGGCGGAGCGGATCCTCGCCCGGGTCGCGACCACGGTCGCGCAGGCGGACGAGGACCTCGACATCGACCTCGCCGCCACCCGGCTCGTCGGCGCCCCTCTGGCCGCCCGAGAGACCAACTACACGCTGCGAGCGGAGATCGACGACTACGCGGCGCCGGCGGCGATCCTCGACGGCGACCTGTCGCTCGTCCTCCCTCAGGCCTCCGACAGCTGGCCTCGATCGGTCCTGACCGTGGTGGACGACGCCGAGACGCGCACGTCGAGCATCATGGTCCTCACGCAGGACGATCCGTGGTCGAGCTACAAGCTCAGCTATCTCGCCAGCCTCGAAGCCGACACGCTCATGCCGGATCTCGCCCCCTATTACATCGGGGCGACCCAGGTGGCGCCGGACTCCCCATTCCTCGTGATGCCCCCCGAGCAGATCGCAGCGGCCTATTCGGACGTCATCAACAACGGCGAGGAGAGCGAGTTCGCGGCGATGTTCGACGCCGAGACCGATCAGTTCCGCGCGAGCATCACCGCCGACCGCGAACGCCGACTCGAGGAGTTCAACGAGACGGCATCCCGTACCGGTCGCCTGACGTTCTCGTCCGAGCCCGGGGCGTACGACCCGTTCGCGATCGCCACTCTCGAGAGCGGCGCCGTCGTGGCCGTCACCATCAACGAGACCGACACGGTGAGGCCGACGAACGAAGAAGCCGTGATCAAGCTCGACGGAAACGCGACAGTGCGCACGCTCGCCGGGGCAGAGCAGTCGGCCACCGGGTTCACGACGACATTCAGCGACCAGCTCTTCTTCTACGTGCCCGGACAGGGCTCGACCGAGAAGATCCGTCTTCTCGGCTATGCATCCGACATCCTCGACGCGAAGGTGATCAAGTGACCGATGTAGCCGCCGGGGCCGCGATGCGCGGCGCCGTGGACCTCTCCGCTCTCCGCAACCGCCCCGACCCGGCGGTGGCTCAGGGCGCGTCGCCGGGCGCGCCCGACGTCTCGCTCGTGATGGACGTCACGGACGAGTCCTTCCCCCAGGTCATGGAGCTGTCGCGGACCGTGCCGGTCGTCCTCGACCTGTGGGCGGAGTGGTGCGGCCCGTGCAAGCAGCTGAGTCCCGTCCTCGAGCGTGTGGTGCAGGAGCTCGGCGGCCGTCTGGTTCTGGCGAAGGTCGACGTCGACGCGAATCCGCAGATCTCTCAGGCCTTCCGCGCCCAGTCCATCCCGATGGTGGTCGCCCTGGTCGCCGGTCAGCCGGTCCCGCTGTTCAACGGCGCGGTCCCGGAGCAGCAGGTCCGCGACGTGTTCGCTCAGCTGCTCCAGCTCGCAGGCCAGCACGGGGTCACCGGCGTCGTTCCCGTCGGCGATGCGCCGGCCGCGGACGAGGCGGCTCCAGAGGAGCCTCCGCTGCCCCCGCTTCATGCGGAGGCGCACGATGCGATCGAGGCGGGGGACTATCCCCGTGCCATCGCGGCGTTCGAGAAGGCCCTCGCAGAGAATCCCCGAGACGCGGATGCTCGTGCCGGGCTCGGCCAGGTGCGCCTTCTCGAGCGGGTGCGGCAGGCCGGCCTCAGCGATGTCCGCGCTGCGGCCGCGCAGAATCCCGCCGACGCGGACGCGCAGCTGGCCGTTGCGGATCTCGATGTCGCGGGTGGGCACATCGACGACGCCTTCGGGCGACTGCTCGACCTCTTCGGCGCACTCCCCACCGATGAGCGCGGGCCGGTCCGCGAGCGACTGCTCGAGCTGTTCGGGGTCGTCGGCGACACCGACCCCCGTGTCGTCCGTGCCCGGGCTCGCCTGGCTTCGCTGATGTTCTGATCATTCCGGCCCGGCGCCTCAGACGCCGGGCCGGAATGATCAGCCGCGCGTCGGCGAGGGGATGTGCGCCTGCGGATCGTGCCGCAGCCACAGCACTCCGAGTGGCGGCAGGACCATGTGGGCCCGCCCGGCGGCGTCGGTGTGGACCATGCCGAGGTTGCCGACTCCCGATCCGCCGTACTCCTGGGCGTCCGAGTTGAGGACTTCGTGCCACGCGCCCTGCTCGGGCATGTCGAGCTCGAACCCGTGGATCGGCACTCCGGAGAAGTTGCACACCACCACGACGGCGTTTCCGTGCCAGTCGCGGCGGGCGAAGGCCTGGACGTTGGGATTCCACGAGGGCGAGCCCAGGCGTGCGAAGGCGGCGCCGTCGGTGTCGCGCGCCCACAGCGCGGAGAGGGAGCGGTAGGTGCTGTTCAGCGTCCCGACGAAGCTGTGCAGCTGGGCGTGGGACGGCTGGTCGAGGATCCACCAGTCGAGGCCGCGTCCTTCCGACCACTCGGAGAGCTGCCCGAACTCCTGGCCCATGAACAGCAGCTGCTTGCCGGGATGACCCCACATGTAGGCCAGGAACGCCCGCATGTTCGCCAGCTTCTGCCAGTGATCGCCCGGCATCCGGGTGAACAGGCTCCCCTTGCCGTGCACGACCTCGTCGTGGCTGATGGGCAGGAGGTAGTTCTCGCTGAACGCGTACACGAACGAGAACGACAGTTCACCCTCGTGGTGCGAGCGATACATCGGGTCGCGCGAGATGTACTGCAGCGAGTCGTTCATCCACCCCATGTTCCACTTGAACCCGAAGCCGAGTCCGGCGTGGTCGGTGGGGGCGGTGACGCCGGGGAAGCTCGTCGACTCCTCGGCGATCATGGCGATGCCGGGATAGCGCTTGTAGGCGGTGGCGTTGACCTCCTGCAGGAACGAGATGGCCTCGAGGTTCTCACGGCCGCCGTGCACGTTCGGCACCCACTCGCCGTCTTCGCGGGAGTAGTCCAGGTAGAGCATGGACGCCACCGCGTCCACGCGCAGCCCGTCGACGTGGAACTCCTCGAACCAGTAGAGGGCGTTGGCGACGAGGAAGTTGCGCACTTCGCGGCGGCCGTAGTCGAAGATGTAGGTGCCCCAGTCGCGATGCTCGCCGCGACGCGGGTCGGCGTGCTCGTAGAGCGGGTCGCCGTCGAATCGGGCGAGGGCGAAGTCGTCCTTCGGGAAGTGACCCGGCACCCAGTCCATGATCACGCCGATGCCCGCCTGGTGCAGCCGGTCGATCAGGTAACGCAGATCATCGGGGTTGCCGAAGCGGCTGGTGGGCGCGTAGTACCCGGTCACCTGGTACCCCCACGAGCCGCCGAAGGGGTGCTCGGCCAGTGGCAGGAACTCCACGTGGGTGAAGCCGAGGTCGGTGACGTAGTCGACGATGGCGTCGGCGGCCTCGCGGTAGCCGAGGCCCGGGCGCCACGATCCGAGATGGAGCTCGTACACGGACATGGGCTGGGAGAGGGGCGTCGAGCGGGCGCGACGGGTCATCCACTCGTCGTCCTGCCAGCGGTACGACGAATCGTCGACGACGACGGATGCCGTGGCGGGCGGGACCTCGGCGAAGCGCGCCATGGGGTCGGCCTTGACGACCCAGTGCCCGTGGCGCGTGCGGAACTCGAACTTGTAGTTCTGGCCGGCGGTGACGCCCGGGATGAAGAGCTCCCAGATTCCGCTGGCGCCCATCGAACGCATCGCGTGGCCGGAGCCGTCCCACCCGTTGAAGTCGCCCACGATGCGTGCCGAGCGCGCGTTGGGGGCCCAGACGGCGAACGCGGTGCCCGTGGCGCCGTCGTGCTCGCGCACGTGCGCGCCCAGAACCTGCCAGAGCTGCTCGTGACGGCCCTCGGCGATGAGATGGAGGTCGAGGTCGCCGAGCAGCGGCGGGTGGCGGTACGGGTCGTCGGCGACGTAGTCGGAGCCGTCCTCGTAGGTCGTCTCGATCTCGTAACGTCCGCCGGTCCCCTTCTTCACGCCCTCCCAGATGCCGGCGTGCAGATGCTCGAGCGGCACGCGCGTGCCGTCTGCGAACACGGCGGTGACCGTTCGCGCCAGCGGCCGGCGGGTGCGGACGGTCCACGCCGGGGCGCCGTCGACCGTCATGGGGTGCAGGCCCAGCACGGCGTGGGGGTCGTGATGGGCGCCGGCTGCGATCTCGTCGAGCAGCTCTGGTGCGATGGTCATCGGGACTCCTTGACATGCAGGATGTGGACGGGCTCGCGGAAGGCGTCGAGCTGGACGTAGTTGTGATCGGACCAGGTCCACTGCTCGCCTGTGACGAGGTCTTCGACCTCGAACGGCTCGCCGAGGGGCACACCCCACACACGCGAGTCGAGGTGGACCATCGTCTGCCGCACCGAGTGGGGATCGACATTGACCACGACGATGATCGTGTCGCTTCTGCCCTCGGGCGACAGCGCCGCGTCGATGTGCTTGGCATAGACGAGGATCGCGTCGTCGTCGCTCCAATGCACGCTGAGGTTGCGCAGCTGGCGCAGCGCCGGATGAGCGCGACGGATCTCGTTGAGTCGCGCGAGATACGGCGCGAGCGAATCGCCGTGCGCCTCGGCTCCGGCCCAGTCCCGCAGCTTGTACTCGTACTTCTCGTTGTCGATGTTCTCTTCCGAGCCCGGGCGGGCGACATTCTCGTAGAGCTCGTAGCCGGCGTACACCCCGTAGGTGGGGGCGGCGGTCGCGGCGATCGCCGCACGGATCCGGTACGCGGGTCGCCCTCCGAACTGAAGGTACTCCGTGAGGATGTCAGGCGTGTTGACGAAGAGATTCGGGCGCAGGAAGTCCGCGGTGTCGTGGGCGAGTCCGCTGAGGAACTCCTCGAGCTCGGTCTTGGTGTTGCGCCACGTGAAATAGGTGTAGCTCTGCTGGAAGCCCGCCGAGGCGAGACTCTGCAGCGGTGCGGGACGCGTGAAGGCCTCGGCGAGGAACACGACATCGGGGTCTTCGGCGTTGATCGTGCCGATCAGCCACTCCCAGAACTGCAACGGCTTGGTGTGGGGGTTGTCGACACGGAAGATCTTGACTCCCTGGGCGATCCAGTGCCTCACCACGCGCAGGGCTTCGGCGCGGATGCCCTCCGGGTCGTTGTCGAAGTTGATCGGATAGATGTCCTGATACTTCTTGGGCGGGTTCTCGGCGTATGCGATCGACCCGTCGGGAAGCGTCGTGAACCATTCCGGGTGCTCGGCCACCCAGGGATGGTCCGGTGCGGCCTGGAGGGCGAAGTCGAGAGCGACCTCGATGCCCTCGGCGCGCGCCGCGCGGACGAACGCGCGGAAGTCCGCGAGCGTTCCGAGATCCGGGTGGACGGCGTCGTGACCGCCCTCGGCGGCTCCGATGGCCCAGGGAGAGCCCGGATCCGATGGCTGCGGGTCGAGCGTGTTGTTGCGGCCCTTGCGATTGATGCGGCCGATGGGGTGGATCGGGGGCAGGTAAAGGACGTCGAACCCCATCCGCGCGACCTCGGGCAGGCGACGGGTGGCCGTGCGGAACGTGCCGCTCTTGATCGACCCGTCCTTCATGAGCTTGGCTCCCTCGGAGCGCGGGAAGAACTCGTACCACGCGCCCACTCCGGCCCGCTCGCGTTCCACCAGGAGCTCGAGCTCGTCGCCGAAGGTCATGAGCGAGGTGAGGGGCCGATCGTGAAAGGACGCGGCGATGGCCGGATCCGCGACGATGTCGAGCGCCGCGGCGTCATCCACGCCGGCGTCCCGCAGGCGCTCGGCCGCGTCCTGAAGCAGTCGGCGCTGCGGGGCCGGCCGGGTCCGCTCCCGAGCCGCCTGATCGAACAGCCGTGCACCGATCTCACGCATGAGGGGCGCGTCGACGCCGGCCGCGATCTTCAGCGCGGCGGCGTGCTTCCAGGTGCCGAAGTCGTCGGCGAAGGCCTCGAAGCGGAAGCGCCAGACGCCTTGCTCGTACAGGGCGACGAGCGTCTGCCACTGGTCGAGCCCGTTCTCCAGCGAGGTCAGACGGTGCAGCGACACGTCTCCGCCGGGGGAGGTCAACCTCAGCTGCACGCCGATGCGATCGTGTCCCTCGCGGAAGGCGGTGACGCGGAACGGGACGACCTCGCCGCTGAAGGCCTTGGGCCGGAAATCGCCCCAGGGGACCGAGGGAACGGGTTTGGCCATCGGTATGCGCGAGGAGCGGGTCTGCCGGACGGGCTGCTGGTCTCGGGTATCGCGGACGGGAATGGACGAGGCGCTCTTCCAAGGCTGGGGATGCGCGGTGCGTGAGGTGCTGGCCACGTTCCGAACCTATCGTCCGTCGGGCCAGGTCGGAACCCGCCCGGCCGGGTGCGGGCTCACTCGGCGCGGAACAGGCGCATCGTCGTACCCGTGAGGGTGACGATGTCACCCGGGTCGAAAACCGGGCAGGATTCGTCCGGAATCTCGTCCGCGCTGGACCACAGCGACACGTAGCGCTTCACGCCGTCGATGGCGGGCAGGGTCACCTCGATCGGGGTCTCGTTGCCGTGGATCATCAGCAGGATGCGGTTGAAGTCCTCGTTCTCGGGGGTGGACGCCGCCACGTACTGCAGTGTGCGGTGGGCGGGGTTGGTCCACCGCTCGATCGACATCGTCTCGCCGTGCTCGTCGTACCAATCCATCACGGATGCCGAGGGCGTGTACTCGTCGTCGCGGGCGAACCGGCTCGGGCGCAGTGCGGGGTTCTCCTGACGCAGCCGGATCAGGCGGCGCACGTGCGAGTGGAGTTCCCGCTGCCACGGCGCGTGGTCCCACGACAGCCAGGTGAGCGCGGAGTCGTGGCAGTAGGCGTTGTTGTTCCCTCGCTGAGTGCGTCCGAACTCGTCGCCGGCGGTCAGCATCGGCACGCCCGCCGACAGCAGCAGGGTGCCGAGGAGGTTGCGCATCGCCTTCCTGCGGGTGGCGAGGATGCCCTCGTCGTCCGTGCGCCCCTCGGCGCCGTGGTTGAAGGAGCGGTTGGTGTCGGCTCCGTCGCGATTCTGCTCGCCGTTGCCGAGGTTGTGCTTGACGTCGTACGAGACGAGATCGCGCAGCGTGAAGCCGTCGTGGGCGGTGACGAAATTGATGCTGGCCAGGGGGCCGCGCTCGTGGGTGAAGGTGTTGGACGATCCCGCCAGACGTGTGGCGAAGCCGCCGATGCCGACGGGGGCCGTCGAGGCCCGCCGGGCGTAGTCGACATCGCTCAGCCAGAAATTGCGCACGCGGTCGCGGTACCGGTCGTTCCACTCGTGCCAGCCCGGACCGAAGTTGCCTGTCTGCCAGCCGCCCATGCCGACGTCCCAGGGCTCGGCGATCTTCTTGACGTCCGCGAGTGCGGGGTCCTCGCGGATGGCCCGCAGCAGCGGATGCTCCGGAGTGAAGTGGTGGGCACCGTCCCGCCCGAGCGTGGTGGCCAGGTCGAATCGGAAGCCGTCCACCTGCACGTCGTTCGCCCAGTACCGCAAGGAATCCAGAATGAGCCGCGCGGCGGCATCCGTCGCGGTGTTCACCGAGTTCCCGCACCCGGTGACGTCCACATACGCCCCGTCGTCCTGCTGCCGGTAGTACGACCGGTTGTCGATGCCGCGAAGGCTGGTGCGCGGCCCGCCGAAGCCCTCTTCCGCGGTGTGGTTGTACACGACGTCGAGGATGACCTCGAGCCCGGCTTCGTGGAGCAGCCGCACCATGCCCTTGAACTCCCGCAGCACGGCCTCCGGGCCCTCGCGGCGCGCGTTCTCCGTCGCGTACGGAGCATGCGGGGTGAAGAAGTTGACGCTGTTGTAGCCCCAGTAGTTCGACAGCCCGTGCTGGAGCAGGCGCGGCTCCGTCGCGAAGGCGTGGACGGGGAGGAGTTCGACCGCCGTCACGCCCAACGAGAGGAAGTGCTCGATCATCGCCGGGTGAGCCAGCCCCGCGTAGGTGCCGTGCAGGGCCGGGGGGACATCGGGGTGCCGCTTGGACAGACCCTTCAGGTGGCCCTCGTAGATCACGGTGCGATCCATGGGGGTGGCGGGTTTGCGGACGCCGCCCCAATCGAAGCCGCCGTCGACCACCACCGCGCGCCAGTCGGCGATGCCGTCGCCGACGAGGCCCCTCGCATACGGCTCGACCAGCAGTGCGCCGCGATTGAACGCGTTCCCCGGACCGGTCGGGCCGTCCACCCGGATGGCGTAGCGGGTGCCCGGACGAAGGAGCGGCGTCGTCACGGTCCAGACGCCGCCGGCGTCCGGTTCCAGCGGTATGACGTCCACGGCCCAATCGATGTCGCTGTCGTCGAAGACGACGAGTTCCAGCGCCTGGGCGTGCCCGGACCACACACGCAGGGTGCCGCCGGCAGGACCGAGGACGACGCCGAGGTCGTCCAGATCGGCGGCGAGGAGGCCCGGTGCTGCCAGGGCCGACAGCTCGGGTCGGGACATGCGATCTACAGTAGTGACGCCAAGAGTCGCTCGGGTACCGGCGGAACGGGGGTGAAGGCCGTGATCTACCTCGATCATGCGGCGACCTCGCCTCTGCGGGCCGAGGCGCGTGAGGCATGGATCGCCGCGGCCGAGACGACCGGCAACGCGTCGTCGATCCACGGGTCCGGACAGGCCGCGCGGCGCGTGCTGGAGGACGCGAGGGAGCGCTTGGCCGGCGTCCTCGGCTGCGACCCGATCGAGATCGTGTTCACATCCGGCGGGACCGAAGCGGTCAATCTCGGTGTCACCGGGCTGTGGCGAGCTCCCGCGGCACGAGGGCAGGCGATCGTGCTCCCGGACGGCGAGCACCATGCCACGCTCGACACCGTCGCCGGCCTCGCCGAGAGCGAGGGGGCCGAGGTCCGGCCGGTCGGTCTCGACCGGCGGGGACGCATCCCGGTCGACGCGTTCGAAGCCTCGCTGGGCGAGGCGCGCCTCGCGACCGCGCTCGCCGCCAACAACGAAGTCGGCACCGTGAACGACGTGGCCGCGCTCGCCGCCGCCGCAGCCGCGGCCGCCGTCCCCCTCCATGTCGACGCCGTCGCCGCCTTCGGACACGTTCCCGTCGACTTCGCCGACTGGCGGGGGGATCCCGCCGGCCGCGGGGGGCTGGTGGCGATGAGCGTGTCGGCGCACAAGGTCGGCGGACCCACCGGTGTGGGCGCGCTCGTGGTGTCGCGGCGGGTGGTCCTCGCACCGCTGATCCGCGGCGGGGGACAGCAGCGCGGGCTCCGCGCCGGCACTCAGGATGTCGCCGGGGCCGCAGCCTTCGCCGTGGCGGCGGAACTCGCCGAGCGGGAGCGCGCGCAGGAGGCGGTGCGGCTGGCCGCGCTGCGTCGCAGACTCGTGACGTCCGCCACGTCGATCCCCGGGGTCGAGCTGCTGGGCGACCCCGAGGAGCGCATTCCCGGAAACGCGCATCTGCTGTTCGCCGGAGCGCGAGGCGAGTCGCTGCTCTTCCTCCTGGACATGGCCGGGATCAGCGTGTCGACGGGTTCGGCCTGCCAGGCGGGCGTGCCGGAGCCCTCGCACGTGGTGCGGGCGCTGGGCCGCTCCGAAGAGGAGGCCCGCCAGGTGCTGCGCATCTCTCTGGGGCGCACGACCACCGAGGCCGACGTGGCTGCCCTGGCGGCCGCGCTCCCGGACGCGGTCGCGCGGGCCCGGGGGAGTGCATCCGGCCCCCGTTCAGCCGGGCATTCGTAGACTGGGCGGATGCGTGTACTGGCGGCCATGAGCGGTGGAGTGGATTCCGCGGTCGCCGCCGCGCGTGCCGTCGATGCCGGACACGATGTCGTCGGGGTGCACCTCGCGCTGTCGCGCGCGGGCGGGACCCTGCGCACCGGCAGCCGCGGATGCTGCACGATCGAGGACGCGATGGACGCCCGCCGTGCCGCCGACCGACTCGGAATGCCCTTCTACGTGTGGGATTTCTCGGAGCGCTTCCGCGACGACGTCATCGAGGACTTCGTCGCGGAGTACCGGGCCGGCCGCACGCCGAACCCCTGCATGCGCTGCAACGAGCGGATCAAGTTCGCCGCACTGCTCGAACGTGCGCTCGAACTGGGTTTCGACGCGGTCTGCACGGGTCACTACGCCGCGCTCGTGGACGGACCCGACGGGCGGGAGCTCCACCGGGCGTCCGACGCCGCGAAGGACCAGTCCTATGTCCTCGGCGTCCTCACCGCCGAGCAGCTCGCCCACACGCTGTTCCCGCTGGGCGACACGCCCAGCAAGGCCCTGGTGCGCGCCGAGGCGCAGGAGCGCGGCCTGACGGTCGCGCAGAAGCCCGACAGTCACGACATCTGCTTCATCCCGGACGGCGACACGCGCGGCTGGCTGGCGGAGCGCGTGGGGGCCGAGACGGGCGAGATCGTGGACCGCACGGGAGCGGTGGTGGGGTCGCACCCGGGGGCGCACGCGTTCACCGTCGGCCAGCGTCGCGGCCTGCAGCTCGGTGTGCCCGCACCGGACGGCAAGCCGAGGTTCGTGCTGGAGGTGCGCCCGATCACCAACACCGTGGTGGTCGGCCCCAAGGAGGCGCTGGCCACCTCTCGCATCTCCGGCGCCCGTTACTCATGGGCGGGTCGGCCGCAGCCCGACGGCGTCTTCGTCTGCGACGTGCAGATCCGCGCGCACGCCGACCCCGTCCCCGCGGTCGCCACCCTCGCGGACGGCATCCTGGCCGTGGTCCCCGATGTCCCGTTCGACGGTGTCGCCCCGGGGCAGACCGCGGTGCTCTACGACGGCACACGCGTGATCGGCCAGTTCACGATCGACACGACGGTCTCCGCGGAGGCCCTCCCCGCGTGATGTCGGCGCCCGCGCCTACACTTGCCGGGTGGCTGGCGAATCTATCGACGCATCCGAGCTCGAGGCGCTGGGCCTCGACGACGCACGCGCGCAGGCGCGGCTGCTGACCGACAGGATCCTCGACGCCCGCGAGGCGTATTACGGCTCCGATACGGTGCTGGTCGACGATGCCACCTACGACGGATGGATGCTGCGGCTCGAAGCGCTCGAAAGACTCCACCCCGAGCTCCAGGGGCAGGATTCCCCGACCCTCACCGTCGGCGCCGCGACGCAGACGCTGTTCGCGCCCGTCGAGCACGCGCAGCGCATGCTCAGCCTCGACAACGTCTTCAGCGACGAGGAGTTCGCGGCTTGGGCCGCGCGCGTGCAGAAGGCGGCGGGACGGGATGTGCCGTTCCTGTGCGAGCTGAAGATCGACGGCCTGGCCTTGTCGCTGCGGTATCGGCGCGGCCGGCTGGTCTCGGCGGCGACCCGTGGTGATGGGCGCGTGGGGGAGGACGTGACGGAGAACGTCGTGCGTATCGCGGGGATACCCGAGACGCTTGCGGGCGACGGTCATCCCGACCTCGTCGAGGTGCGCGGCGAGGTGTTCTTCACCGTCGCGGACTTCGCGGCGCTCAACGAGTTCCAGCAGGAGCAGGGGGACCGCCTCTTCGCCAACCCGCGCAACGCCGCATCCGGTTCGCTCCGGCAGAAGACCGAGGGCAAGAACGAACGCCAGCTGCACGCGATGCGCGAGCGCCTTTCGCGCCTGCGGATGACGGTGCACGGCATCGGCGCGTGGCCGAACCCGCCCGTGACGACCCAGAGCGAGGTGTACGGGTTGCTGGGCTCCTGGGGCCTTCCCACGAGTCCGTACTTCCGTGTGGCAGCCGGCGCCGAGGAGGCCGCGGACTTCATCCGCCATTACGGGCAGCATCGGCACGACGTGGAGCACGAGATCGACGGCATCGTCGTCAAGGTGGACGAGCTGGCTCTGCAGGCCGAACTCGGACAGACCAGCCGCGCGCCGCGGTGGGCGATCGCTTACAAGTACCCGCCCGAACAGGTCAACACCATTCTGCTCGACATCGTCGTCTCGGTCGGGCGGACCGGTCGTGCGACGCCTTTCGCCGTGATGGAACCGGCGCGCGTGGCCGGTTCTGTGGTTCGGCAGGCCACACTCCACAATCAGGACGTCGTGAAGGCGAAGGGCGTGCTCATCGGCGACACGGTCGTGCTCCGCAAGGCCGGCGACGTCATCCCCGAAGTGCTCGGGCCCGTCGTCGAGCTGCGCGACGGCACCGAGCGCGCGTTCGTCATGCCTCGGGAGTGCCCCGAGTGCGGGTCGCCGCTCCGCCCCGCCAAAGAGGGCGACATCGATCTGCGCTGTCCCAACGCGCGCTCGTGTCCGGCGCAGGTGCGTGGTCGCGTCGAGCACATAGGCTCCCGAGGGGCGCTCGACATCGAGGGTCTGGGGGAGGTCTCGGCCGCCGCCCTCACCCAGCCGGTCCGCCCCGACACCCCGCCGCTGGTCACCGAGGCGGGCCTGTTCGATCTCCGGGCCGAGGACCTGTTCGGCATCGACGTGGTCGTCCGCGACGCCGAGACCGGTCTGCCGCGCCTGCTGGCAGACGGGACGCCCGACACCCGATCGCCCTTCCGGCGGCAGCGGAAGAAGTCCGATCCTCCCTTCGACGAGTCCCTGCCGTTCGACGGGGACGCGACATCGGTGCTGTCGAAGTCGGCTGTCGAACTGCTCGCCAACCTGCAGACGGCCAAGACGAAAGAGCTCTGGCGCTTCCTCGTCGCCCTGAACATCCGGCACGTCGGCCCGGTCGCCGCCCGCGCGCTCGCGCAGTGGTTCGGCTCGCTCGACGCTATCCGTGCAGCCGGGCGCGACGAGCTGGCGGCGGTCGACGGCGTGGGAGGGATCATCGCGGACGCGGTGACGGAGTGGTTCGAGGTCGACTGGCATCGCGACATCGTGGAACGCTGGGCTGCCGCCGGCGCGCAGCTGAGCACGCCCGGCCACCCCGGGCCCGGAGCCGCCGCCGCGAGCGGCGGTGTCCTCGACGGGGTCACCGTCGTCGCGACCGGGAGCCTCGAGGGGTACACCCGCGAAGGCGCGCAGGAGGCCATCATCCGTGCAGGCGGCAAGGCGGGTTCGAGCGTGTCGAAGAAGACCGACTTCGTCGCGGCGGGCCCGGGCGCCGGATCCAAACTGGCCAAGGCCGAAGAGCTCGGCGTCCGCATCATCGATGCCGACCAGTTCCATCGCCTGGTGACCGAAGGCCCCGCCGCGCTGGCTGAGCCCGCCCCGGATGCCGGGTGAGCACACCGGCACGGTCCAGGGTGCGCCGCGGGCGCTCGTAGGATGGTGGGGTGTCGGAAATCACCCCAGATCTCGTGCGCCACCTCGGCGTGCTCGCCCGGATCCAGCTGAGCGACGAGGAGGTCGAGCGCCTGACCGGTCAACTCGATGTCATCGTCGACAACATCGCCAAGGTGTCCGAGGTCGCCACGCCCGACGTGCCGGCGACCAGCCACCCGATCGCGCTGACGAATGTCTTCCGCGCCGACGCCGTCGGCGACCAGCTCAGCCAGGCCGAGGTGCTGGCCAACGCCCCGGATGCCGCCGACGGACGCTTCCGGGTGACCGCCATCCTCGGTGAGGAGCAGTAAGGATGACGATGACGGATCTGACCAAGCTGACCGCGGCCGACCTCGCCGACCGACTCGCCGCGCGGGACGTCTCGAGTGTCGAGGCCACCCGGGCGCACCTCGACCGAATCGCCGCCGTCGACGGCGACATCCACGCGTTCCTCCACGTGAGCGAGCACGCCCTCGAGGTCGCGGCCGACATCGATCGCCGACGTGCCGCAGGCGAGGCGCTGGGGCCGGTCGCCGGTGTGCCTCTCGCCATCAAGGACGTGCTCGTCACCACCGACATGCCCTCAACGAGCGGATCGAAGATCCTCGAGGGCTACATGTCGCCCTACGACGCCACCGTCGTGCGGCGTGCGCGCGAGGCCGGCCTGGTTCCGCTGGGCAAGACGAACATGGACGAGTTCGCCATGGGCTCCTCCACGGAGCATTCGGCCTACGGACCCACGCGCAACCCGTGGGATCTGGATCGCATCCCCGGCGGCTCCGGAGGAGGCTCGGCCGCGGCGGTCGCCGCGTTCGAAGCGCCTTTGGCCCTCGGTTCCGACACCGGCGGGTCGATCCGTCAGCCCGCGCACGTCACGGGCACCGTCGGGCTCAAGCCGACCTACGGCGGTGTCAGCCGATACGGCGCCATCGCGCTCGCCTCCAGCCTCGACCAGGTGGGGCCCGTCACCCGCACCGTGCTGGATGCCGGCATCCTGCACGATGTCATCGGCGGTCACGATCCTCACGACTCCACCTCGCTCACCGACGTCTGGCCCTCCTTCGCCGCCGCCGCGCGCGAGGGTGCCCGAGGCGACGTCCTCAAGGGGCTTCGCGTCGGCGTCATCTCGGAGCTGCCTGACAGCGGCTTCCAGCCGGGCGTCGCGGCATCCTTCCGGGCCGCGCTGGAACTCATGCAGGCGCAGGGCGCCGAACTCGTCGACGTCAGCGCGCCGCACTTCGAGTATGGAGTCGCCGCCTATTACCTCATTCTCCCCGCGGAGGCATCGAGCAACCTCGCGAAGTTCGACTCGGTGCGCTTCGGCATGCGGGTGGACGTGCCGGGCGGCACCGTCGAGGACGTCATGGCGGCGACCCGCGACTCCGGCTTCGGCGACGAGGTGAAGCGCCGCATCATCCTCGGCACCTATGCGCTCAGCGCCGGATACTACGACGCCTACTACGGCTCGGCGCAGAAGGTCCGAACCCTCATCCAGCGCGACTTCGACCGTGCGTTCGCCGAGGTGGACGTGATCGCGACGCCGTCGGCGCCGACGACGGCTTTCCGGTTGGGTGAACAGCTCGAGGACCCGATGCAGATGTACCTCAACGACGTCACCACCATTCCGGCGAACCTCGCGGGAGTGCCGGGTATCTCGATCCCCTCCGGCCTCGCCGAGGAAGACGGTCTGCCCGTGGGCATCCAGTTCCTCGCCCCCGCTCGCGAGGACGCGCGCCTGTACCGCGTCGGAGCCGCGCTGGAGGCTCTTCTCGTCGACTCATGGGGCGGCGGTCTTCTCGACCGCGCTCCGGCGCTGGGAGGTGCCCGCTGATGGCCAAGGCCGATCTCATGGACTTCGACAAGGCACTGGAACTGTTCGAGCCCGTCCTCGGATTCGAAGTCCACGTCGAACTGAACACCCGGACGAAGATGTTCTCGGCGGCGGCGAACCCCGCCCACGCCGACAACCACGGCGCCGGCCCCAACACGCTCGTGGCGCCGGTCGACATGGGGCTTCCGGGTGCGCTCCCCGTCGTCAACGCCGATGCGGTGCGATCCTCGATCAGCCTCGGCCTCGCGCTGGGATGCTCCATCGCGCCCTCCAGCCGGTTCGCGCGCAAGAACTACTTCTACCCGGACCTCGGCAAGAACTACCAGATCTCCCAGTACGACGAGCCGATCGCGTTCGAGGGTCGGATCGAGGTGGAGCTGACCGACGGCTCGATCGTGGAAGTCCCGATCGAGCGCGCCCATATGGAGGAGGATGCCGGCAAGCTCACGCACGTCGGCGGGTCGACCGGCCGCATCCAAGGGGCCGAGTACTCCCTCGTGGACTACAACCGCGCCGGTGTGCCTCTGGTCGAGATCGTGACCAAGCCGATCTTCGGCGCCGAGCACCGCGCTCCCGAGATCGCCAAGGCGTACGTGCAGACCATCCGCGACATCGTGCTGTCGCTGGGCATATCCGAGGCGCGCATGGAACGGGGCAATCTGCGATGCGATGCCAACGTGTCACTGCGACCGCGCACTCCCGAAGGAGAGGCACCCGCACCCCTGGGAACCCGCACCGAGACGAAGAACGTCAACTCGATGCGCTCGGTCGAACGTGCTGTCCGCTACGAGATCCAGCGTCAGGCGGCCATCCTCGCCGAGGGCGGGACGATCATCCAGGAGACGCGTCACTGGCATGAGGACACCGGCACGACCAGTGCCGGCCGGCCGAAGTCCGACGCCGACGACTACCGCTACTTCCCCGAGCCCGACCTCCTTCCCGTCGAGCCGACCGACGATCTCATCGAAGAACTCCGGGCAGCCCTGCCGGAGCCGCCGGCCGCCCGCCGTCGCCGTCTGAAGGCGGAGTGGGGATACACCGACCTGGAGTTCCAGGATGTGGTCAACGGAGGTCTGCTGACCGAGGTCGAGTCCACGATCGCCGCCGGCGCCGCGCCCGCTTCCGCGCGCAAATGGTGGACGGGCGAGATCACACGACTCGCCAATGCGTCCGGACGCGAAGCCGCCGAGCTCGTGTCTCCGGCGGATGTCGCGGCCCTGCAGGGCCTCATCGACACCGGGACGCTCACCGACAAGCTCGCCCGGCAAGTGCTCGAGGGCGTCATCGCGGGCGAGGGCACTCCGCAGGAGGTGGTCGATGCCCGGGGACTCGCCGTGGTCTCGGACGACGGTCCGCTCCTCGCCGCGATCGATGAAGCCCTCGCCGCCCAGCCGGACGTCCTCGCCAAGATCCGCGACGGCAAGGTTCAGGCGGCCGGAGCCATCATCGGTGCGGTCATGAAGGCGATGCGCGGGCAGGCTGATGCCGCCCGTGTGCGGGAGCTCGTGCTGGAGCGCGCCTCGGCGTAGCCGCGGTCCACCCGGCGCGAGTCGGCGGTCCGGGAGAGAATCGGCCTATGGGACGAGGAGACGGAACCGGTCGGCTCGTGTCGGCGGCCGATGCCGACGACACCGGCGCCGGCATCCTCCACGTCGATATGGACGCGTTCTACGCCGCCGTCGAAGTGCTCGACGACCCCTCGCTGCGGGGCAAGCCGATCATCATCGGCGCCCCGGAGGGGCGGGGCGTGGTCTCGAGCGCGTCGTACGAGGCTCGACGGTTCGGGGTGCGCTCCGCGATGCCGGTGGGACAGGCTCTGCGCCTCTGTCCGACCGCGATCGTGGTGCCACCGCACTTCGCCAGGTATGTCGAGCTCTCGGGCCAGGTCATGCAGCTCTTCCGAGACGTGACGCCGCTGGTGGAGCCGCTGTCGATCGACGAGGCCTTCCTCGACGTGCGGGGGGTGCGACGGCTGTGGGGAAGCCCGGGTGTCATCGCCCGTGACCTTCGCCGCCGGGTGAAGGAGGAGACCGGACTCACGTGCAGCATCGGCGCGGCGGCCACGAAGCATGTCGCCAAGATGGCCTCCACGATCAGCAAGCCGGACGGGCTCCTCATCGTCGCGGAGGCGGACACCGCTCGATTCCTCGCGCCGCGCTCCGTGCGTGCCCTCTGGGGCGTCGGCCCCAAGGCGTCCGAGGCGCTGGAAAGTCGCGGCATCCGGACGGTGAGCGACGTCCTCGCCACTCCCCGGCCGGTGCTCGAGCGGGCGCTCGGCCCCGCGATGGGCGAGCGGATCTGGCATCTCGCCCGCGGAATCGACCCTCGACAGGTCGACACCCTTCGCGTCGAGAAGAGCGTCGGCCATGAGGAGACGTTCGACGAGGACGTGACGGACGCCGTCGTCCTGCGTACCGAACTGCGTCGGCTCGCCGATCGGGTGGGTGCCCGCCTGCGTCACGGCGGGTGGGAGGCTTCGTCGGTGGCTGTCAAGGTGCGGTTCTCCGACTTCACCACCATCTCCCGGTCACTGACGCTGTCCGAGCCGACCGCAGTCGGACAACGCATCGGTCGGGCCGCTCTGGATCTGTTCGCCGCCGTGGACCAGGCCCTTCCCGTCCGGCTGATCGGTGTACGGGCCGAACGGCTGGTCCCGGCCGGAGCGGCGCCTCCGGCCCTCTGGGACGATGACGAGGAGTGGCGGCGGGTCGAGGACGCCCTCGACGGAGCGGCAGCGCGATTCGGGCGGGGGGCTGTGACGCGTGCAGCGTTGCTCGGCACCGCCCGAGGCGGTGGGACGCTGCCTTCGCACCCACGCGTGCCGCACCCCGAGGAGAACGGATCGGACACCGATCGCGCGCGCCTGGGCAGGCGCGCCTCTGACGAGTAGCGTGGACACATGCCCAACATCGCACTCGAACTCGCCAAGCAGTCCGCCGCGCTCGGAGTCACCAGCGCCTATGGAGAGCAGCAGGACGTGGATGGGGTGAAGCTCATCCCTGTCGCCCTTACGTGGACAGGATTCGGCGGCGGCTCCGACGAGTCCGGCAACGGCGGCGGCGGGGGAGGGGGATACACGTTCCCGGTCGGCGCCTACGTGCGCCGGGGCGATGACCTGCGCTTCGAGCCCAACCTGGTATCGCTGCTGGCCGTCGGCATCCCGTTCGTCTGGGTCGCCGGACGTGCTCTCAGCCGTGTCATCCGCGCCCTCAAGAAGTAAGCCGGACCCCCTCGCCCGCGCGCTGGACACCGCCGCGACGCAGGTGCTGGCGGACGTCGTCAGGTTGTCCGCCGCGAATCCGGTCATCTTGATCGACGGTCGCAGCGGCGCCGGCAAGTCCTCGCTCGCCCGCCGGCTCGTGGCGCGCTGGCCTGGGCGGGGACGCGTGCAATCCGTGGCCATGGATTCGATCTATCCGGGCTGGGACGGCCTCGACGCAGGGGTCGAGGCCGCCTTCGCCTCGATCCTGCATCCGCACGCGCGAGGGCTCATCGGGGTCTGGCAGCGGTGGGACTGGGAGCGGAGCGAGCATGCGGAGGCCCACGCCATCGATCCGTCGCTTCCGCTGATCGTCGAGGGTGCGGGCATCCTGACCGAGAAGACGGCCAGGCTGGCCGACGTCAGCGTGTGGCTCGACGCGCCGGCTGCCGCACGACGGCGCCGTGCGCTCGACCGCGACGGGGAGGCGTACCGGCCCCACTGGGAGCGCTGGGCGCATCAGGAGAGCGTGCACATCGACCGGGACGACCCGCGGGCACGAGCGACCCACGTCTTCGAGGTGCCGTGACTCAGTTCGCGCCGTCGACGGCGCGGACGAGCCCTTCGAGGCGGTAGCCGAGCCACTCGTAGACGCCGAAGCGAGGGTCGTCGTCGTCATGGGCGGTGCCCTCCTCGACGCCGAGACGAGTCGCGAGCACCAGCCTCACGGCTGCGAGGGTGCGAAGCCACGCTTGCGTCTCGGTTTCGTCGAGCACCAGCCCGACGGTGTCGGTCGCGTCCGCATCGTCGTCCGCAACGGTCGCCGCACCTGTCAGCGACTCCATGACGGTCTCGGCGTCCGCGCGACGCCGTTCGAGGAGATCGGACGCGGTGAGCGAGCGGAACTCGGCTGCGGCTCGGGCGTCGTCGGGGTAGGCGGGGGGTGACAGGCGGCGCAGGGCGGGGTCGTCGCCGCCGGCGTCCGTCTCGGCCACGAGGTCGCGGAACTGCTTCACGAGGAGCCGCAGGTGCCGTGCTTCGAGACGGGTGATGTCGACGACGACGATGCGCCCCGTCACGTCGACACCCGGTTCACCGTGGCCCACAGCCCGTAGTCGTGCATCGCCTGCGCGTGCAGCTCCATCTGCTCGCGCGCGCCCTCGGCCACGACGGCGCGGCCTTCTCGGTGAACCGCCAGCATGAGCCGCTCGGCGACGTCCTTGGGGAAGCCGAAGTACTCCTGGAAGACGTGGGTGACGTAGCTCATCAGATTGACCGGGTCGTCCCAGACGACGGTCTGCCACGGCACGTCCGGGTCGACGACCCGCTCGAGGTCGAGGTCGAGGTCGGTGAGGGGAGCTGCGATGCGGGACATCACGCCCAGCCCAGTTCGTGCAGGCGGGCGTCGTCGATCCCGTAGTAGTGGGCGATCTCGTGAACGAGGGTCGTATGGACCTCGTCGCGCAGCTCGTCCTCATCGGTGCATGCGGCCAGGTGCGATTCGCGGTAGACGATGATCCGGTCGGGCAGTTCTCCCGCGGAGCCGTAGCGGTCGCGCTCGGTGAGCGACCATCCGTCGTACAGCCCGAGCAGGTCGAGACTGCCGTCGTCGGGACGGTCTTCGACGACGAACACGACGTTGTCCAGTCCGTCGACCATGTCGTCCGGAAGCGCATCCAGTTCGGCGACGACCAGCTGTTCGAACGCGACGGCATCCATCTCAAGCATTGGGGTGAGTAACGGGACTTGAACCCGCGGCCCCCTGGACCACAACCAGGTGCTCTACCAACTGAGCTATACCCACCATGTCTCCCACTCGCGTGGGCAACCAGACGATTCTCTCATATTCCGGACGCGAATGACGACACGACCGAGGCCGCGGCCGCGCGTGCGCCGTCGCTCGTGGGACCGGGTTCGGGCACGAAAACGGCCTGCCGGTAGTAGGCGAGTTCGCGGATGGACTCGAGGATGTCGGCGAGCGCGCGATGGCCGCCGTCCTTGGCCGGCGCATGGATGTACGCACGCGGGTACCAGCGTCGCGAGAGCTCCTTGATGCTCGAGACATCCACGTTCCGATAGTGGAGCCAGCGGTCGACGCGCGGCATGTACTTGGCGAGGAACATGCGGTCGGTGCCGATGGTGTTCCCGGCCAGCGGAGCCTTTCCCTCGATGGGGGCGAACCGCTGGATGTACTCGAGGACCTGGAACTCGGCGTCGGCGACCGTCACGCCATGCGGGATCTCATCGAGCAGCCCGGACGAGGCATGCATCTTCGTCACGAAGTCGTTCATGTGCTCGAGCGCCGAGGCGTCGGGGCGGATCACGATCTGGAATCCCGGGTCGAGTGGTCGAAGCTCGAAATCGGTCACCACGACGGCGATCTCGACGAGTTCGTCGACCGCGAGGTCGAGTCCCGTCATCTCGCAGTCGATCCATACGAGACGATCGTTGTCGGAGCCCCCCACCATGGGGACCATCCTAGCCACGGGGCGGGACACGGTCGCCGTCCGCGCGTCCCCCAGAGGTGATTCGAACACCTGACCGGCGGATTAGAAGGCCGCTGCTCTATCCACTGAGCTACTGGGGGTCGCGTTCCAGATTACCGGTTCGCACATCGCGGATCGGGTCTTCCGCCCACCCGTGAGCTGGCGTAGCGTTCGTGTCAGGAGCATCGGAAGGAGTTCTCCCATGAGCACCACGGAAACCCACCACGCCCTCTGGGTCGCCTACGGGGCGTCCGGCGTCGTCGGCACGATCCGCAAGAGCGACGAGGGATACACCGTCACGATGGCCGGGGCCGACGAGGCCGCCGGCACCTATCCCACGATGGAGATCGCCAAGGGCGCGCTGCATTCCCACATGACGCCGGGCAGCGATTGGCCTCAGTTCCGGGAGCACTGACCCCACCCGTCCCGGCAGCCGGCCGCAGGATCACCGGACCGGGGCGATGCGTCGGCGCGATCGATCGGATCCGCCGCTCCGGCCGGCAGTCCGCCATGGGCGCCTGGTGTCGAGCGCGCGCAGCGCGACGTGCACGAGCGGGCCGATCAGCACCGCGAACAGCACGGTTCCGACGCCGACCGTGCCGCCGAGCGACCATCCGAGCGCGAGCACGGACAGCTCGACGCCGGCGCGGCACGCCCAGATGGGCCATCCGAAGCGGGTGTGCAGGCCCGTCATCAGCCCGTCTCTCGGACCCGGCCCGAAACGCGCCCCGATGTACAGGCCCGACGCGATCGCGACCATCACGATCCCCGCCAGAAGCATCGCCCCTTGCCCGACGAGACCCTGAGCCAGCGGCAGGGCGCCGAGCGTGAGCTGCATGGACGTTCCGACGAGCAGGATGTTGGCGATGGTGCCGATCCCGGGTCGCTGCCGAAGCGGGATCCACGCCGCCAGGACGGCGAGTCCGATGATGTTGGTGACCCACCCGACACCGACGCCTGTCAGTGCCGACATCCCCTCCGCGAGGACGGTCCACGGGTCCACACCCAGTCCGGCGCGCACCGTGAGTGCGCATCCGGCGCCGTAGAGGGCGAGCCCGACCACCAGCTGCAGAATCCTTCTCGTCACAGGTCGATCCAACTCCACTATTGGATGCTGCGCGGCAGTCCAATTCAGATATCGTGGCCGGATGGACTCTCGCATCTCGGCTCGCGCGCTGGCGTCGGCGTTGGGGGGCTGGCGGACGCGAGAACCCGCGTACGAGGCGCTCGCGGACGGCATCCGCCTGCTGTGTCTGGACAATCGTCTGCCCCCGAGGACGACGCTGCCCGCCGAGCGCGAGCTCGCGGCGATCCTGCAGCTCAGTCGCAGCACGGTGGCCGCCGCGTATGGGAGCCTGCGCTCCACAGGTCACATCGCGAGTCTGCGCGGGTCGGGGAGCGTCACTCTGCCGCTTCGTCGCCACGACCCCGCGCTCGTCGAGCCCGGGGTCGGTGCGATCGACCTGCAGCAGGCCAGTCCCTCCGCGTGGCCAGGCCTGGCGGGGGTGATGTCCGAGGCCGCGAGCGGTGCCGCCGCGCTTGTTGCCCGCGTCGGCTACGACGTCGTCGGCAACGCGGGGCTCCGCGCGGCCGTGGCCGAGCGCTACGCACGGCGCGGGATCGACACACGTGCGGAGAACATCCTCATCACGACCGGGGCGCAGAGCGCCATCCACCTCCTGGCGGCGGTCCTCCTCGGTCGGGGTGACCGCGTGCTCGTGGAGACTCCGACCTATCCGCACGCGGCTGAGGCGCTCCGTCGCGCCGGGGCCCGGCTGGTCGGGGTCCCCGTGACGACGGACGACGGCTGGGATCTCGATCGTGCGCAGCAGGCGTTCGCCCGCACGCTCCCGGTGCTGGCGTACCTGATGCCCGATTTCCAGAACCCGACGGGCCGGTCGATGTCTCCGCTCGAACGGGCGACGATCCGCAGCGCCGCCGACGGCGCGGGCACCGTGATCGTCGTGGACGAGACCACGTCCGAGCTCGACATCGACCGGCCGCCTATGGGGGCGGGCGATCCGCTCAACGACAGACGGATCGTGCGGATCGGGTCGCTCGGCAAGACCGTGTGGGGCGGGCTCCGTGTGGGCTGGATCCGCGCCGATGCGGAACTCATCCGTCGGCTCGCTGCGGCGCGGCCCGCGCACGAGCTGGGGACTCCGGAGTTCGAGCAGGCGGTAGCCGTGTCCCTGCTGGAACGGTTCGAGGACATCGTCATGCAGCGAGCCCAGCTTCTCGGCGCGGGGCGGGACACGCTCGTGACCGCGCTGAGCGCGGCGCTGCCCCAGTGGCGGGTGCCGGAGGTCCATGGGGGTGTGTCGTTGTGGACGGAGCTGGATGCTCCCCTCAGCCCGGCGCTCGTCATGGATGTGCGCACACGCGGACTGCTGCTCTCGGCGGGGCCGAGGTTCTCCGTCGACGGCGGACACGAGCGTCACCTGCGCATTCCGTTCACGGCGCCGGGCGGCGACCTCGTCCGCGCGGTCGAGATCCTCGCCGAGGCGTGGCCCCGCGTGCGCGACAGCGCCCCCACCTCGGTCCACCGCCAGATGGAGCCGGTCATCTGACGTCGACGGGTCAGCGGCTGTCGTGCAACGCCGAGACGGCGTCGTCGGCGGACCAGAAATCGCCGATGTCGACGAATCCGTGCGCCGCGAAACGCAGTCGTCGCGCGCGGTAACGGTCGTCGTCGAGGCGCTGCAGGTGGCCGATCACCACCCCGCGTCCGTCGACGACGCGCCATAGCGAAGGGCCGGCGCCGATCAGGCGAACCGGACGGGGGCGCCCGAGCGCCGGCGGCGTGCGTGGCTCGGCGAGGGCGGGTGGCGTGTGCATCGGCTGCCCCGTTTCCTGTCGTGTCCGCCCACGCTATGGGCAGGCTCCGACATTCGCGGCCGGCCGTGTCGCCCCCTGTCCTCCCCAGCCCCGATCCCGGTCGCGATCCTCCACAGCGCCGGCTCCCGCGTCGGGTTCGCCCGTCGGGCAGGACAGTCTGATCGTGGCATCGGTGACCGGCGGGCACCCGGCCACCGATGCCACCGGGGACGGTCCCCGGATCAACGAACGGGAGATGACATGTACGACACGATCACGATCACCGGAAACGTCGCCACGCCGCCGGTGCAGAGGACGCTGCCCAGCGGGGTGACGGTCACCTCTTTCCGACTGGCGAGCAATCGGCGTCGACTCGACCGCGACAGCGGTCAGTGGATCGACACCGGTACGTCCTGGTACTCGGTATCGGCGTACCGTCAACTGGGCGAGCACGCAGCGGCGTCGCTGCAGAAGGGAGAGAGCGTTCTCGTCACCGGCCGCCCGCTCGTTCGGGAGTGGGAGAACGACTCCAAGCGCGGGACGTCCGTCGACATCGATGCCGAGTCGATCGGCCACGACCTGCGCTTCGGCACGAGCGCGTTCGTGAAGCGCTCCCGTCCGCACGCCGGCGCATCCGACGGCGGGGCGGGCCCGCAGGCATGGGCGGTGCCCGGATCCGCACCGGAGTCGACCGACGCGTGGGAGACCACCTCCCTGCCGGACTCTCTCGACGCCATCGCCGAGCCGGAGAGCACGTCCGCCGATCCGGTGCCGTTCTGAACGTCGAGGCGGGCGGTGTCGGAGCCCTTTCGCGGAGCGCTTTAGACTCGCCCCGTGGTCCGATTCCTCGAGCATCATCGTCCACGACCCCGGGCTGCGGGCCGGGCGGTCGCCGCGCTGGCGGTGCTGATCGTCCTCAGCGGGTGCGCTGCGACGCCTGAACCCGAGCCCACGACCGCCTCGTCGAGCGCCGGTCCGGCACCGTCGGCCTCACCGGGGACCACGCCGGTTCCGGAGCCGACGACGGTTGACCCGGAGGCGTCGGCCGAAGCGAACCTGCCGGTGTTCCGCGGGGTGGTGGAAGACGTGTGGGGGAGCGGTGACCGGGCTGCGGGACGGGCCTACATCGACGCGCTGGTCACGGCGGGCTTCGACAAGACGCAGATGGAGCTCACGCCCGACACCTCGACGGTGGGAAATCCCGCCGAGAGCATCCAGTTCTCGGTGCGGTGGGGAGATGACTGCCTCATCGGCCAGGTGGGCCCGGCCACCGGCGAGCCGCTGTCTACCGTCGTGCCCGTCCTCGTCGAGGGGCGCTGCCTCGTCGGCGAGACCCGTCCGATCGACTGGTAGCCGCGCCCGCCGACCGTTGCCGCGATCGGTCGAACGTCGGTCCACAGCACGGCCGGTAGGCTGGGGGGCTGACGTGTGAAGACCGACGAAAGCAGAAACCCGCATGGCTGAGTACATCTACTCGATGGTCCGCGCTCGTAAGGCGGTCGGCGACAAGCTGATCCTCGACGACGTCACGATGGCATTCCTCCCGGGCGCCAAGATCGGCATGGTGGGCCCCAACGGCGCCGGAAAGTCGACGATCCTCAAGATCATGGCGGGCTTGGACACACCCTCCAACGGCGAGGCCAAGCTCAGCCCCGGGTTCAGCGTCGGCATCCTCATGCAGGAGCCCGAGTTGGACGAGACCAAGACCGTTCTGGAGAACATCCAGGACGGGATCGCCATCAAGGCCAAGCTGGACCGCTTCAACGAGATCTCCGCACTCATGAGCGATCCGGACGCGGACTTCGACACGCTTCTGTCCGAGATGGGGACGCTCCAGGAGGAGATCGACGCCGCCGACGCGTGGGACCTGGACTCCCAGCTCGAGCAGGCGATGGACGCGCTGCGCACTCCTCCCGGGGATGCGGAGATCGCCCCCCTCTCGGGCGGCGAGAAGCGGCGCGTCGCGCTGACCAAGCTGCTGCTCCAGAAGCCCGACCTGCTGCTGCTGGACGAGCCGACCAACCACCTCGACGCGGAGAGCGTGCTGTGGCTGGAACAGC
Source organism: Microbacterium sp. ARD31 (assembly GCF_031844425.1). Classification (NCBI taxonomy): domain Bacteria; kingdom Bacillati; phylum Actinomycetota; class Actinomycetes; order Micrococcales; family Microbacteriaceae; genus Microbacterium; species Microbacterium sp. ARD31. Next base: position 367,015 of record NZ_JAUZVE010000004.1, on the reverse strand, counting down.
ACCTGCAGAAGTACCCCGGTGCCGTCATCGCCATCACGCACGACAGGTACTTCCTCGACAACGTGGCCGAGTGGATCGCCGAGGTCGACCGCGGGCGCCTCATCGGATACGAGGGCAACTACTCGACGTATCTCGAGAAGAAGTCCGAGCGCCTCGCGATCCAGGGCAAGAAGGACGCGAAGCTCGCCAAGCGCCTCGCCGAGGAACTGGAGTGGGTGCGCTCCAACGCCAAGGGCCGCCAGGCCAAGTCCAAAGCGCGCCTCGCGCGCTACGAGGAGATGGCCGCCGAGGCGGACCGCACTCGCAAGCTCGACTTCGAGGAGATCACGATCCCGCCGGGTCCGCGGCTCGGGAGCATCGTGATCGAGGCGAAGAATCTCAAGAAGGGCTTCGGCGACCGATCGCTCATGGACGGGCTGAGCTTCAGTCTGCCGCCGAACGGCATCGTCGGTGTGATCGGCCCCAACGGTGTGGGAAAGACCACGCTGTTCAAGACGATCGTCGGACTCGAGCCGCTCGACGGCGGCGATCTGAAGATCGGCGAGACCGTCAAGATCAGCTACGTAGACCAGTCCCGCGCGAACATCGATCCCAACAAGACGCTGTGGGAGGTCGTGTCCGACGGGCTCGACATCATCACCGTCGGCAAGACCGAGATCCCCTCGCGCGCCTATGTCTCGAAGTTCGGCTTCAAGGGCCCCGACCAGCAGAAGAAGGCCGGTGTGCTGTCGGGCGGCGAGCGCAACCGCCTCAACCTCGCGCTGACCCTGAAGGAGGGCGGCAACCTCCTCCTGCTCGACGAGCCGACGAACGACCTGGACGTCGAGACCCTGCAGTCCCTCGAGAACGCCCTGTTGGAGTTCCCCGGCTGCGCGGTGGTCATCACGCACGACCGGTGGTTCCTCGACCGCATCGCCACGCACATCCTCGCCTACGAGGGGACCGACGAGGACCCCGACCGCTGGCACTGGTTCGAGGGCAACTTCGAGGCCTATGAGGAGAACAAGATCGAGCGCCTCGGACCGGATGCGGCCACGCCCCACCGCTCCGCGTACCGCAAGCTCACTCGTGACTGACGCGTCCGCGCCTGCAGCCGCCGAGCCTCGCGCGCGGCGGCTGCACATCCCCATCCACCTGCGATGGGGTGACCTGGACGCGTTCAACCACGTCAACAACACCGCGATGCTGAAGCTCCTCGAAGAGGCGCGGGTGCGGGCGTTCTGGCTCCCGGGCCTGGGCGAACAGGCCCCGCCCACGGCGGTGCTGGAGTCCGGCATCCACAGTGGAGTGCTCACCCTCATCGCGCGCCAGGAGATCGAGTACCTCGCCCCGGTGCCGTATCAGCGGGACCCGCTCGACGTGCAGATGTGGTTCGGCAAGCTCGGCGGGTCGAGCATCGAGGTCTGCTACGACGTGATGAGCCCCGTCGGCCGTGCGCAGACCCTGTACGCGCGCGCCACGACCGTCGTGGTCAAGGTGGATGCCGGATCGGGACGCCCGATGCGGCTTTCGGCGCAGGAGCGCGCCGCCTGGGAGCCGTACCTCGGGCCCGCGATCGACTACGCGCACCGCGGTTAGCCGGCCGGTCACGCCGGACGGCCACCGCCGTCGGCCGGGGTGCGCACCATGATCTCCTGCGCGACGCTCGCCAGAAGCGTGCCCTCAGCCGAGTAGATCCGCCCGGTCGCGAGACCCCGCCCGCCGCGGGCGCTGGGCGATTCCTGCGCGTACAGCATCCACTCGTCGGCGCGGCCGAAGCGATGCCACCACATCGCGTGGTCCAGGCTCGCCACCTTCAGTCCGGGTGTGGCCCAGGACAGACCGTGGGCCCGCAGGATCGACTCCTGGATGGTGAGGTCGCTGAGATAGGCGAGTGCGGCACGGTGGACGGCCGGATCGTCGGTGATCGGCCGGCGCACCTTCACCCAGACCGCCTGATGGGGCCGACGAGTGTCGTCAGCGGCGAGGTAGATCGGCCCGGGCACGTGGCGCAGGTCGATCGGGCGATCCGTGAACAGCCGCTTGGACATCGGATGCAGGCCCTTCAGGTGCGATTCGATGTCGGGCAGTTCGTCGGGACCCGGAATGCCGGCGGGCATGTCCGCCTGATGATCGACGCCGGGGTCCTCGTCCTGGAACGACGCGATCATCGAGAAGATCGGGACCCCGTCCTGGAACGCCTGGGTCCGACGGGTCGAGAAGGAACGTCCGTCGTGGATCCGATCCACCGCGAAGGTGATGCCCTTCGCAGAGTCGCCGGGGCGGAGGAAGTATCCGTGCATGGAGTGGACGATGCGCTCGTCGGGCAGCGTCCGCTCCGCGGCGACGATGGCCTGTGCGAGGACCTGCCCGCCGAACACGCGGCCGAGCGGCATGGACTGCGACACTCCCGTGAAGATGTCCTCTGTGGTGCGGGCGTCCGATCCGGCGAGGTCGAGCACGGCGAGCATGGACGCGACGGGATCGCTGTCGCTCGACGACACCGGGGTATCGATCGGATGCTCGTCGGTCACAGAATGTCCGCCTCTCGTATCGCGCGGTCCGGTGGTCCCCGGATCGCTTGGTAGTTTAGGGCGGATGTCGCAGCGCCTTCTCTTCCCCGATGCCGCGGGCGCCGCGGACGCCCTCACCTTCTGTGCGCGATCCGCGTCTCTCGGCGAGGGAACCGTACGCCTTCGGGCGGAGCGCGGCGTGCTCGCCATGACGTGCGCCCCGCTCGCACCGCGCGGACTGTTCGACACCACCCCGACCATCATCGGCATGCGGACACTGGCCATCGATCCCGAGCTGCAGTGCGACTTCGTCGTCGACGCGGCCCAGGTGGCCGGTGCGGGCGATGACGCCACGGCTCTGGTGCTCCCCGAGACGGCGGTGACCGCCTCGTGGGCGGGGGTCTCTCCGCCGCGGTCCGGCTGGCAGACCGGCGCGCCCATCCCCGCATCAGTCCTCGCGCAGCGGGCGCAGTGGGGGATAGCCTCGGTGGCCCAGGCGATGCCGCAGAATCCGGGCGAGGACGTCGTGCGCAGCATCCGGGCATCGGTGTGGGGCGTCGCCGACGACGCCCTCGATCAGCTCCCGCTGGGCGCGGCCTTCGCCGCGTTCGCGCTGGGCTTCGTCGCCGGCGAGGAGCAGGCCCGGGTGTTCACCGCACCCGCCTGGAGGCGGCTCACCCTCGACCGCGGCCACGTGCTGGTGCGAGGCCCGGTCAGGTCCGGCCTCACCGCTGTCCGGGCGACCGGAGGATCGTCACCGGCCTGAGGCCGGCGACTCGGGCGCCGCGCGCAGCGGCAGCGATGAATTCGATCGTGCCCCCGCCGACGGGCCGATGCCGGTGGGCTCGAAGGTGTTGACCATCGCGTACGCCGCGCGTTCGAGATAGTCCCACAGCGTGGCTTCGTGCACCGGCGGCAGGGCGAGCTCGTCGACGGCTGCCCGCATGTGGGCGAGCCATCGATCGCGAGCCTCCGGATTGACGTGGAAGGGTGCGTGGCGCATGCGGAGGCGCGGATGACCGCGCTGCTGGCTGTACGTGGTCGGACCGCCCCAGTACTGCTCGAGGAAGAGCGTCAGGCGCTCCCGGGCGGGCCCCAGATCCTCTTCGGGATACATCGGCCGCAGGACCTCGTCGTCGGCGACCCCTCGGTAGAACGCGTCGACGAGGCGGACGAAGGTGTCGTGACCGCCGATCTCGTCGTAGAAGGACATGGGGGCGGGGGTCATTCGCTCTCCTTCGCCGGCTCGGCGCCGCCGGTGGCCGGGCCGCGGGCCGGCGGCTCGGTGGTGCCGGGCTTCTTCGTCTGACGCTTCGGTCGCCATACGGGGCGCACGGGCACCTCGTCGGTGGCCGGCGTCGTCGGGTTGGGCCTGGTCTTGGGGGGATTGGCGCCGCGGACGCGCTGGGCTCCCTCGATGCCGCTCAGCGTGACGGATGCGAGCTGGGGGAGCGCCACGCCGATGGCGTCGACGGCCGCGCGCAGGCGCACGCGCAGTTCCCGCGCGACATCGTCCTTGGCCGCGGCGCGCGTCTTCATGACGACGCGGATGACGAGCGCGTCGCCGCTCACGGACTCCAGGCCCCAGATCTCCGGCTTGTCGATGATCCGCGTGCGCCACTTCGGGTCTTTCGCCAGCGCCGTCGCGGCCTCGAGGAGTGCCGACTCCACCTCTTCGATGTCGGAGTCCGGCGGGACGCCGAGGTCGACGATCACCCGCGACCATCCCTGCGACATGTTGCCGATGCGCGTCACCTCGCCGTTGCGGACGTACCACAGCGTGCCGTTCACGTCGCGGACGTGCGTGACCCGGACGCTCACATACTCGACGATGCCCGTTGCGAGCCCGAGGTCCACGACGTCGCCGATGCCGATCTGGTCCTCGGCGACGATGAAGATGCCGTTGAGGACGTCCTTGACGATGTTCTGGGCGCCGAATCCGAGTCCGGCGCCGATCGCCGCCGTCAGCAGCGTGAGGGACCCCAGCGCCGTGGGGGCGATGACGTCGACGATGAGCAGTAGCGCGACGATGACGATCGCGACGTTCACGACGTTCTGCAGGATGGAGCCGAGGGTGCGGGTGCGCTGCACCAGTCGCACCGACGCCAGCGGAGAACGTTCGAGCGCCTGCGTGTCATCGACGTTGGCCTTGGACTTCGCCCCGTTCACGATGCGGTCCACGACGCGGCGGATGACGATGCGAAGGACGGCGCTGAGGACGAGCGCGCCGACGATGATCGCTGCGATCGTCAACACGTTCCATCCGACGCTCATGAAGAAGGCGCCGACCCCCTGCCAGAGGGCGGGGTCGGTCAGCGCGGTGTCGAAGGCGAGGGGCATCATCGGGTCGATCCTAACGACGGACGCCTCGGCGGCACCTGTGTGCAGCCGAGGCGTCCGAGCCGTGCGTGGTCGCGGGTCAGCCCCCGTCGCGCTCCTGGACGGCGAGCGCCCGTTCGACGCCGGCGAGGTTCTCGTGGACGAGGCGCCGCAGCGCGGCAGGTGCGTCCGCGTTCGCCTTGAGCCAGCCGCGAGTGGCCTCGCGCAGTTCGACGTTCGCCAGCGGCGCGGGGTACAGGCCGACGATGAGGTACTGCGCGATCTGGTAGGAGCGCGACTCCCACACCGGCAGCAGCATGTCGAAGTATCGCGGAACGAACGCCTCGAGCTGCGCGAGCCCCGCCGGGTGCACGAAGCCCAGCGCGGTCGAGCGCACGATCGTGTTCGGCTGATCGTCGTTGTCGATCAGGGACTCCCAGGCGAGCGACTTGGCCTCGGCAGTGGGCAGTGCGGCCTTCGCCTGCGCGGCGAACTCGCCGCCCTTGGCGGTGTTGTCCGCCGCGAGGGCGGCGTCGATGTCGTCAGCGGTCACGGCGCCCGACGCGGCGAGCGACACCAGCAGCTGCCACGACAGGTCGGTGTCGATCTCCAGCCCGGGCAGGGTGATCTCGCCGTCGCGGAGGCCCCGCACCGTCTCGGCGTGCGCCGCGGTGGCCGAGGCCGCCGCGAAGGAGGTCACGAACTGCAGCTGACTGTCGCTGCCGGCATCCGCGCTCTGGGCGAGCGCCCACAGGCCGTCGGCCACCTTCGCGCGGGTGGCATCGCGTCGCTCCGGAGCCACGTACGCGTTCGCCGCCAGCAGCAGCTGAGCGAGCGTCGTGCGCACCGTGGTCGACTCGGTCTCGGCGCCGATGTTCCCCAGCACCAGATCGACGTAGTCGGATGCCGCGGCCTCCGCGTCTCGGGTCTGATCCCACGCCGCACCCCACACCAGCGAGCGGGCGAGGGGATCGGCGATCTTGCCGAGATGCGCGATCGCGGTCGCGAGCGAGCGCTCGTCGAGCCGGATCTTCGCATAGGCGAGGTCGTGGTCGTTCAGCAGGATGAGGTCGGGACGGGCGTGACCCTTCAGCTCGGCGACCTCGGTGAGGTCGCCGTCCACGTCGAGCTCGATGTGGTGAACGCGCACGAGGGCGTCGCCCTCGAGGTTGAACAGGCCGATGCCGAGCCGGTGGGGCCGGATCGTGGGGTAGTCCGCAGGCGCGGTCTGGACGACGGCGAACCGGGTGATGGTGCCGTTCGCGTCCTCCCTGACCTCGGGCGACAGCGTGTTCACACCCGCGGTCTCGAGCCATTTGCGCGACCAGCCCGACAGCTCGCGACCGCTGGTGGTCTCGAGCTCGGTGAGGAGGTCCACCAGCTCGGTGTTCGACCATTCGTGCTTCTTGAAGTACGCGGCGACGCCGGCGAAGAAGGCGTCGGTCCCCACCCAGGCCGCCAGCTGCTTGAGTACCGAGCCGCCCTTGGCATAGGTGATGCCGTCGAAGTTGACCTGCACGTCCTCGAGGTCGTTGATCTCGGCGACCACGGGGTGCGTCGACGGCAGCTGGTCCTGGCGGTATGCCCAGGTCTTCTCCATCGCGTTGAAGGTGGTCCAGGCTTCGGTCCACTCGGTGGCTTCGGCCGTGGCGATCGTCGACGCCCATTCGGCGAACGACTCGTTCAGCCAGAGGTCGTTCCACCACTTCATCGTGACGAGGTCGCCGAACCACATGTGCGCGAGCTCGTGCAGGATCGTGACGACGCGGCGCTCGCGCACGGCGTCGGTCACCTTGCTGCGGAACACGTACGTCTCGGTGAAGGTCACCGCTCCGGCGTTCTCCATCGCACCGGCGTTGAACTCCGGGACGAAGAGCTGGTCGTACTTGGCGAACGGGTACGGGTAGTCGAACTTGTCCTCGAAGTAGGCGAACCCCTCGCGGGTCTTGTCGAAGACGTAGTCGGCGTCGAGGTGCTGCCACAGGCTCTTGCGGGCGTACACGCCGAGCGGGATGACACGACCCGACGCGCTCGTGAGCTCGGAGAAGGTCGCCTGGTACGGGCCGGCGATGAGGGCGGTGATGTACGACGAGATCACCGGGGTCGGCGCGAACGACCACGTCGCGGTGCCGTCGCCGTGCTCGACCGGGTCGGGCGTGGGGGAGTTCGACACGACCTTCCACGCCGCCGGCGCGTTCACCGTGAAGCGGAAGGTCGCCTTCAGATCGGGCTGCTCGAACACCGCGAAGACGCGACGGGAGTCGGGCACCTCGAACTGGGAGTACAGGTAGACCTCGCCGTCGACGGGGTCGACGAATCGGTGCAGGCCCTCACCGCTGTTGGTGTAGAGGCAGTCGGCGTCCACGACGAGCTCGTTGTGGGCAGCCAGGCCGTCGAGGGCGATCCGCGAGTCCGCGAAAACGGTGGCGGGGTCGAGGGCGCGGCCGTTGAGCACGATCTCGCGCACGTCGCCGGCGATGAGGTCGATGAATGTCGACGCTCCCTCGGTCGCGGCGAAGCGCACGACGGTGCGGGATCCGAAGACCTCGGCCCCGCGGTTCAGATCGAGGGCCACCTCGTACGTGAGGCCGGAACCGGCGGTCGGGTCGATGATCGCGCGGCGCTCCTGCGCCTCGATGCGGGTGAGGTTCTCTCCAGGCACTGCATTTGCTCCCATGGGTGAGGGTGGATGCTTCGATGAGCTGAGCTCTGGTGCCGCACGCGGGCGCTGCTGGCGCCGGCGGCAACCGCTCAAGCCTACGCCAGCCCCTCCGGAACGGTGTCAGGATGGTGGGGTGAGTGCGAACCAGCATCCCGAGCCCCCCGCCGCCACCTCCGACCGCGTCCTGTTCTCTTCGGATGCCGCATCCGGCGGTCCTCGCCACGTCGAGGTCCCGGTCGCCTACGACGCGCTGCTGCTGGCGGGATTCGGAGGCCCGGAAGGGCAGGACGACGTGATCCCGTTCCTGCGCAACGTGACGCGCGGCCGCGGCATCCCCGATGAGCGCCTGGAAGAAGTCGCCCATCACTATCGGCACTTCGGCGGCGTGAGCCCGATCAATGCCCAGAACCGCGCGCTCAAGCAGGCCCTTGAGGCCGAGCTCGCACGCCGCGGCATCGACCTGCCGGTGTACTGGGGCAACCGCAACTGGGCGCCGTACCTCGAGGAGGCCGTGGCCGACGCCGCCGAGGCCGGGCACACCACGCTGCTGGGGCTGGCCACGAGCGCGTACTCGTCGTTCTCGAGCTGCCGGCAGTACCGCGAGGATTATGCCCGCGTCCTGACCGCCACGGGCCTGGGCGAGACGGTGACCATCGACAAGGTCCGCCAGTTCTTCGACCACCCCGGCTTCGTCGCCCCCTTCGTCGACGGCGTGCGCGATGCGATCGCCGGGCTGCTGGCCGAGGGTGTGCCTGCCGCGGAGATCCGCGTGCTCTTCTCCACGCACAGCATCCCCCTCGCGGACGCGGAGCGATCTGGTCCACGCGATCTCGAGCTCGGCGAGGGCGGCGCCTATGCCGCACAGCACATGGCCGTCGCGCACGTCGTCATGGACACCGTCGCCGCCGAGGTCGACGGAGCCCTCGGCATCGCGTGGGATCTCGTGTACCAGTCGCGGTCCGGTCCGCCCACCCAGCCGTGGCTCGAGCCCGATGTCTGCGACGTGATCGAGACCCTCCCCGACGCGGGCGTCACCAGCGTCGTGATCGTGCCCCTCGGGTTCGTCAGCGACCACATGGAAGTGCTGTGGGATCTCGACACCGAGGCGATGGAGGCGGCGGCCGACGCCGGCCTTCGCGCGGTGCGCACGCCCACGCCCGGGATCGATCCGGCCTTCGTCAGCGGGCTGATCGATCTCGTCGAGGAGCGGCTTCGGGGAACCCCGGCGGCGGAGCGTCCTCACCGCACCGCGCTCGGCCCCTGGTACGACGTGTGCCGGCCGGGCTGCTGCGAGAACATCCGGGCCGGCTTCAAGCCGGCGGCGGCCGGGATCGCCCCCTAGGCGACTCTAGGATTGGGCTCATGCGCATCCACATCGCGACCGATCACGCCGGCCTCGAGTTCTCGACGCAGCTGCAGCATCACCTCGCCACGCAGGGCCACGAGGTCCGCGACCACGGACCCGTCGAGTACGACCCGCTGGACGATTACCCCGCTTTCTGCATCCGCGCGGCGCAGGCGGTCGTGACCGACCAGCGGGCCGGTGTCGAGGCGCTCGGGGTGGTGTTCGGGGGGTCGGGCAACGGCGAGCAGATCGCGGCGAACAAGGTGAGCGGGGTGCGTGCCGCCCTCGTGTGGAGTGTGGCGACCGCGGAACTCGCGCGCGAGCACAACGACGCCAACGTCATCGCGATCGGCGCGCGCCAGCACACCTTCGATGAGGCGCTGTCATTCATCGACCGGTTCATCGCCACCCCGTTCTCGGGCGAGGAGCGCCACGCGAGGCGGATCCGGCAGCTTGCGGCTTACGAGACCGACGGCACGTTGGAGCCCGACCCGCGTGCGGTCACGGGTGTGCCCGACGTCCTCGACGCCGACGACAGCTCGTTCGACCCCGAAGCGGGCTGACCCGATGCCCGAAGGGCATTCGGTCCACCGCATCGCCCGACAGTTCGACCGCAACATCGTGGGTCGTGCCGTGTCGGCCTCCAGCCCGCAGGGCCGGTTCGCCGAGGGCGCCTCGGTCGTGGACGGGCGGACGGCCACCTCGGTCCGGGCCGTGGGCAAGCAGATGTTCCTCGAGTTCGACGGTGACATCTGGCTCCGCGTGCACCTGGGCATGTACGGCGCGTGGGACTTCGCCGGCGACATATCGATCGACGCCACGATCGCCGCGGCGAACGGCCGGATGGGGCAGACGAACCAGCGCGGCGCCGTCGTCCCCGGCGATGCCGTGTTCGACACCGCCGGCGAGAACTCGCTGACCTCGATCGGCGCGCCCCGTCGGGCACGCGGTCACGTCCGGATGTCGGAGCAGACCACGGGCCTTCAGGATGACGACGGCACGTGGCCGCCGCCGGTCGTGGGACAGGTCCGGCTCCGGCTGCTCACCGAGACGACGTGCGCCGACCTGCGCGGGCCGACCGCGTGCGAGCTGCAGACGCCGGACGAGGTCGCCGCCGCCATCGCCCGGCTGGGTCCGGATCCCCTCGTGGACGACGTCGAGGAGGGCGAGGCGCGCTTCGTCGACACCGTGCGCGCCAAGCGAACGGCGATCGGCCTCCAGTTGATGGACCCGGCTGTGGTGAGCGGCATCGGGAACGTGTACCGCGCAGAGCTCCTCTTCCGCGCCCGGCTCGATCCTCATTCTCCCGGCAAGGACGTCCCCGTCGACGTGCTCCGCGGAATCTGGCGCGATTGGGTTCGCCTGCTGTCGATCGGTGTCGAGACGGGTCAGATGATGACCATGGACGATCTCTCGCCCGAGGACTACCGTCGGGCGATGGCTCACCGCGACGACCGCCACTGGGTGTACCACCGTGCAGGACTGCCGTGCCGCGTGTGCGGGACCGAGGTGGTCGTCGAGGAGGCCGCCGGGCGCAAGCTGTACTGGTGCCCGAACTGTCAGAAGGGCTGACTCCATGCGGCAGAACCCCAGCTTCGCCATGACCGACGTCGCCGAGCTTCGACGGCTGATCGACGAGAATCCGTGGGTCACCCTCGTCAGTCATGCCGAGGACGGCCTGGTCGCCTCGCACTACGCCGTCATGCTCGACGGCGAGCGGGACGACCTCACGATCGTCGGTCACGTCGGCAAGCCCGACGATCTCGTCCACGGTCTGGGCGTACGCGAACTGCTGGTCGTCGTCCAGGGCCCCCATGGATACATCTCGCCCGGATGGTACGGCGACGTCGCGGCGGTACCGACCTGGAACTTCGTGTCGGCGCACCTGTCGGGCGTGCCCGAGATCCTTTCGGCCGACGAGAACCTCCGTGTCCTCGAGCGCCTCGTCGATCGCTTCGAGCGGGGGATGCCGCAGCCGCGCGGTCTGTGGGAGCTCCCCAACGACGAGGAGTTCGTCACCCGTCTCGAGCGCGGCACCGTCGGGTTCCGGCTCACCCCGTCGCGCGTGGTGGCCAAGCGCAAGCTCAGCCAGAACAAGCCCGTCGAGACCGTCGAGACCATCGCGCGCGAAGTGGCTGCGCGCGGCCTGCCGCTCGACTCCGCCCTCGCCGACGAGATGCGCCGGGCGGAAGAGGCGAGGGGACGCCGATGAGGCACGCCGTCGGCGACGCGGTCTCGGGCCTGCGCAACGTCCGGATCGTCGGCCCTGGCAGCGAGCTGCTGCCCGAGCCCGGCCCGATGGACCTGGTGCTCGCGCAGGGCCGGATCCTCGATATCGCGCCGGCCGGGTTCCTCACGCTCGACGGGCCGGTCCTCGACGGTGACGGGTGCTGGCTCGTGCCGGGACTGTGGGACCACCACGTCCACGTCGTGCAGTGGGCGCTGGCGGCCGAGCGGGTGAAGCTCGGTCACGCCGAGTCCGCGGCGCATGCCGCTGCGATCATGGGCGAGGCGGACCCGCGTGACACCGGCATCCGGGTGGGAACGGGGTTCCGCGACGCGCTCTGGCCGGACGAACCCACACTCGCTGTGCTGGACGCGCGGACGGGGGAGACCCCCACCTACCTGATCAACGCCGACGTCCACAGCGTCTGGCTGAATTCCGCGGCGCTGCGCCGTGAGGGCTTGGACCCGTCCCCCACAGGCGTGCTCCGCGAAGAACCCGCCTTCGAGATCTCACGTCGCCTGAACGCCGTCGCTCCCGAGGCGGCGGATCGTGCCGTCCAGCGCATGTCTCGTGAGGCGGCGGCACGGGGCGTGGTCGGCCTCGTCGACCTCGACATGGCATGGAACGAAGAAGCGTGGGCGCGGCGCCTGGAGGCCGGGTTCGACGTCCTCCGCGTCGAGTTCGGGATCTACCCGGCGATGCTCGACCGCGCGATCGCCGAGGGGCTCAGATCCGGCGATCCGGTGCGCGGCGCCGACTCGGATCTGGTCCGGGTGGGACCCCTCAAGGTCATCACCGACGGCTCGCTCGGTACCCGCACCGCCGCGTGCTCCCACGCCTACGCCGGCGGAAGCGATCCACACGGTCTGCTGACCGTGCCTCCGCACGAGCTCCGCGATCTCATGGCGCGAGCCGCAGGGGCCGGGCTGTCGTGCGCCATCCACGCCATCGGCGACATCGCGAACACCCACGCCCTCGACGCCTTCGCGGCGACAGGGGCATGGGGCACGATCGAGCACGCACAGCTCGTCGCCCACACCGACATCCCGCGGTTCGCGCGACTGGGAGTGGGGGCCAGCGTCCAGCCCGAGCACGCGGTCGATGACCGTGACCTGACCGACGCGCTGTGGGCGGATCAGCCCGCGCGCCCGTACCCGCTGCGGGCGCTGGCCGACTCCGGCGCCAACCTGCTCTTCGGCTCGGACGCACCGGTGTCGCCGCTGGATCCCTGGGCCGCCATCTCGGCCGCCGTGCATCGCACCCGTGACGGTCGCGCGCCCTGGCAGCCCGACCAGCGCGTGGATGCCGCCACCGCACTCGCGGCATCCACCCACGGCGGCTCGTCGGAACCGGATCGCATCGAGCCGGGCGCGGCGGCGGACCTCGTCCTGTGCGAGCGGAACCCGCTGATCGCGGACGACGCCGAGCTGCGGGGTCAGCGCGTCGCGGCGACCATCGTGGGCGGCCGCGTGACGCACGTCAGCGTCTGAGCGTCACTCCGCGACGTGCGCGAAGAGGAACCAGCGGTCCTTCTCGAGGGCGTGCATGATCGAGATCGCGAGGTCCTGACTGGTCAGATCGATCTCGTCGAGCCCCTCGATCGCGGCCTTCACATCGACGATGACGCGGTCCATGTCGGCGATCACGGCGCGCACGGTGTCGGTCCAGGGCGAGAAGCCGGCGGCGACGGCGGTCGCCTGCGCCTTGGCCGCGACCGTGGACACGCGCGCGTCCACGGGGAGACCCAGAGCGACGATGCGCTCCGCGGCGGTGTCGGCACCGCTCTGAGCGTTCTCGACGATGGTGTCGAGGAGTTCGTGGATCGCGATGAAGTTCGCGCCGCGGACGTTCCAGTGCGCCTGCTTGCCGTTCACGGCGAGTGCCTGGAGTCCGATGACGACCGGGGTGAGGAACTGTGCGACGCCGGCGGCGACGGTGGGGTCGGCGGCGGTCGCGGGGGTGGTGGTGATATCGGTCATGACGGTTGCCTCCCTCTCGGCCGACGGAGATGCGCCGGCCACGTTGGGTGCAACGCTACTCAGCGCTTCCCATTCCGCAAGCAAGCGAAGGCTCGGCTAACGACGTGCCGCAGCCGTGGTTCGCTGAACGGGCCGACCGGGATCAGGCACTAACGTCGAGGGGTGCCGTCCGCCGATCATGCCCTGGCTTCGCCGAAGCGCTCCGAACAGTCTCCCGAGCACGCGACGTCGTCGCGGTTCATCCCGCACGTCCAGGGACTGCGCGCCATCGCCGTGCTGTTCGTGGTGCTCTATCACTTCTGGCCGGGGCGCTTCCCCGGCGGGTACGTCGGCGTCGACGTGTTCTTCGTCATCTCGGGGTTCCTCATCACGGCGCACCTGACGCGCGAGCTGATGCAGACGGGCACGGTCCGGCTGACGCAGTTCTGGGCCCGACGCGCCCGCCGGCTGCTGCCCGCGTCGCTCCTGGTCCTGCTGTTCTGCGCGGTCGTGGCGGGCTCGCCCTACCTGATGCCGCTGTCGGCGCTGCCGAACGAGGTCAGCGAGATCATCGCGGCGACGTTCTACGTCGAGAACTGGTATCTCGCCTTCACCTCGGCGGACTACCTCAATCACTCGGGTGACCCCACGACGGTGCAGCACTACTGGTCGCTGTCGCTCGAGGAGCAGTTCTACGTCCTGTGGCCGCTGATCCTGCTCTTCGCCGCGTGGCTCGGCGTGAAGCACTTCCGGGCCACCCGCCGACGTGCCGTCCTCGTTGCCCTCGGTGTCGTGACGGCGGCATCCTTCGTCTTCTGCGTCGTCTTCACGCTGACCGATCCGGCGCCGGCGTACTTCGTGACGTTCACCCGCATGTGGCAGTTCGGCGTAGGGGCGTTCGTCGCCCTCATCCCGCTGCTGCGGGTGCGCCACCCGCTGATCAGCTTCGTCCTCGGCTGGGGTGGGGTGCTGACGCTGCTGGCGGTGCTGTTCCGCTTCGACGGCCAGACGCCTTTCCCCGGATACGCGGCCCTGGCCCCGACGCTCGGCGCGGCCGCGATCATCGCCGCGTCCAACACCGACCGGTGGTGGTACCCGACGCGCGTGCTCGCGCTGCGTCCGGCGCAGTTCGTGGGCGACATCTCGTACTCGCTGTACCTGTGGCATTGGCCGCTCATCATCATCGCGCCGTCCGTGCCCTTCTGGGGTCTGACGATCTACCACCGTGTCGCCCTTCTCGCCCTGTGCTTCGTCCTCGCGTGGCTCACCAAACGCTTCGTCGAGGACCCGGTGAGATCGTGGCGGGTGCTCACCTCGCGTCCGTCGCGGGTCACGCTGTGGGCCTCTCTCGGCGCGATGGTCCTCGTCGCGGGCGTCGCCGGCGGCGCGTGGGCGGTCAATGCACCGGCGTACCGCCAGGGTGTGCAGGCGATCGAGGACCTCCGCGCCGACCCGCCGGACTGCTTCGGCGCCGCCGCCGTGCTGGAGGAGGGGTGCGCGGATGCCGCGCCGTCGGACTCGATCCTCCCCGCCCCCGGGTTCGCCGGCGTCGATCGACCGGCCGACGGGCAGTGCTTCGTTCAGCTGAACGATGCCCGCCCGGTCTCGTGCGAATTCGGCTCCGACGCCGAGGACGCCCCCACCGTCGCGCTCGTCGGCGACAGTCATGCCTTCCAGCTGCTGAGCACGTTCCAGCGCATGGCAGACGACAACGGCTGGCGGCTGATCACCTACTTCAAGGGCGCGTGCCCGTGGAACAACACGCCGCTGGCCACTCCGGGTGCGTTCGGCGCCGCGTGCAGTGAATGGCGCGAGGGCGTGACGACCGCGATGTCGGAGCAGCAGATCGACGCGGTCTTCACCGCGGCGATCGCGACCACGCCATACGCGTCCGCCGGTTTCGGGTCGACCGCCGAGGCCGCGGTCGCCGGTTACCGCGAGGCATGGAGCCAGGTGCTCGATCGCGGCATCCCGGTGGTGACGGTGGTCGACAATCCGGTGTGGGAGACCGACCCGAACAAGTGCCTGCGCACGCGCGACCAGGCCGAGTGCGATGCCGGCCGGGGTGAGGTGCTCGTCGCCGACGACCCGCTCCGCGAAGCCGCCGAGGGGATGCCGGGGGTCACGCTGCTGGACTTCACCGACGTGTTCTGCGACGCCGACAGGTGCCGCACTGTCGTGGGCGGCGCGAACATCTATCGTGACCAGGATCATCTGACGGTCACCTTCGCCGACACGCTCGCGCCCTGGTACACCGCCGCCATCGAAGAGGCGCTGAGCTCGAGCGCGCCGTAGAGTGCGGTCTCATGACCGTCGCCGAAGGTGCCAGCATCCTGTCCCTTCCCGGGAGGGATCCCCGGCTCGACCCGACGTCGTTCGTCGCTGACGGTGCCCGCATCGTCGGCGACGTGACGCTCGGCCCCGCCGCCAGCGTGTGGTACAACGCCGTCCTCCGAGCAGAGGCTGCGACGATCACCGTCGGCGAGGGCAGCAACGTGCAGGACGGGGTCGCCGTGCACGTCGACCGCGGCTTCCCCGCCGTGATCGGGGCGGACGTATCGGTGGGACACAACGCGGTCATCCACGGCTGCGCGATCGGCGACGGATCGCTGATCGGGATGGGGGCGGTGGTGCTCAACGGGGCCCGCATCGGCGTGGAGTGCCTCGTCGCCGGGGGAGCGGTTGTGCTCGAAGGAGCCGAGATCCCCGACGGCTCACTCGTCGCCGGGGTCCCGGCGAAGGTGCGACGTTCGCTCACCGCCGAGGAGCGGGAGAGGCTTCGGCGCAACGCCGACGCGTATCGCGCCCACACGGCGACACACCTCGAGGCGAGACGTCGATCGAGCCCGCAGGCGGGCTGATCGCGGTATGGAGGGGATGACGGGAATCGAACCCGCACCATCAGTTTGGAAGACTGAGGCTCTACCATTGAGCTACATCCCCGCAGCAGCGAACTGCGGCTGGTCAAGTCTAGCGGCACCGGAGCCGCTTCTCGGACAGCGCGGGCAGGCGGCGGGTGTGTCGGCTAGACTTGCGTGGGCCGTTCGGCGTGCGTCCGCGTGCGCAGCCCGCCCGGGGCGTAGCTCAGCTTGGTAGAGCGCCCGCTTTGGGAGCGGGAGGCCGCAGGTTCAAATCCTGTCGCCCCGACTTCGCGGCCCCCGAGAATTCAGGCATCCACACCTTACGACCGACCGCGCATGCGCGCGGAACAGACGAGGAGAACGAACAGGCATGGTCACCAGCACCGTCGAGAAGCTCAGCCCGACCCGGGTGAAGCTGCACATCACGGTCAGCCCGGAAGAGCTGAAGCCGAGCATCACCCACGCGTACGAGCACATCGCACAGGACGTGCAGATCCCCGGCTTCCGCAAGGGCAAGGTGCCCGCGCCGATCATCGACCAGCGCATCGGTCGCGTGGCCGTGCTGGAGCACGCGGTGAGCGAGGGGCTGGACGCCTTCTATCGTGAGGCCGTCACCGCCAACGAGCTGCGCGTGCTCGGCCGCCCCAACGCCGAGGTCACCGAGTGGCCGAACGAGAAGGACTTCTCGGGCGACCTCGAGGTCCAGGTCGAGGTGGACGTCCGCCCCGAGTTCGAGCTCCCTGCGTTCGAGGGCACCACCGTCGAGGTCGAGGCGCTCGAGGTCGACGAGGCTGCGATCGACGAGGAGCTCGACCGCCTGCGCGCCCGATTCGGCACGCTCGTGACGGTGGACCGTCCGGCGGCCTCGGGCGACTTCGTCGAGCTCGACCTGGTCGCGACGATCGACGGTGCCGAGATCGACCGCGCCGAGGGCGTGTCGTACGAGGTCGGCTCCGGCGAGCTCCTCGAGGGCATCGACGAGGCCATCGACTCGCTCACCGCGGGTGAGGAGACCACGTTCCGTTCGAAGCTCGTCGGAGGCGACCACGCCGGCGAAGAGGCTGAGGTCGCGGTCGTCGTCCAGGCGGTGAAGGAGCGCGAGCTCCCCGAGGCCGACGACGACTTCGCACAGATCGCGAGCGAGTTCGACACCATCGCCGAGCTGCGCGAGAGCCTGTCCGAGCGCGTCTCGCAGCAGAGCGTCTTCACACAGGGCTCGGCTGCGCGCGACAAGCTCATCGAGCAGCTGCTCGAGCAGGTCGAGATCCCCGTCCCGGCCCAGCTGATCGAGGACGAGGTGCACAACCACCTCGAGGGCGAGGGGCGTCTCGAGGACGACGTCCACCGCGCGGAGGTCGCCGAGGCCAGCGAGAAGCAGTTCAAGACGCAGATGCTGCTGGACGCGATCGCCGAGAAGGTGAAGGTCCAGGTCTCGCAGGAGGAGCTCACCCAGTACCTCGTGCAGTCCTCGGCTCAGTACGGCATGGCCCCGCAGGACTTCGTCAACGCCGTCCAGGAGAACAACCAGCTTCCCGCGATGGTCGGCGAGGTGGCTCGCAACAAGGCCCTCGCGGTCGCCCTGGGCAAGGTCACCGTCGTCGACACCAACGGCAAGGCCGTCGACCTGACCGGATTCGTCGCGGTCGAGGACGAGTCCGATGACGCAGCCGACGCCGCCGAGGCCGACGCCGTCGAGGAGAAGCCCGCGAAGAAGGCCCCCGCCAAGAAGGCCCCCGCGAAGAAGAAGGCGGCAGCTGCCGAGGCCGACGACGCCGATGCCGCAGCCGATGACTCCTCGGCCGACGAGGCTCCGGCGAAGAAGGCTCCGGCGAAGAAGGCTCCGGCCAAGAAGGCGCCCGCGAAGAAGGCTCCGGCCGAGAAGGCCGACGCCGAGTAATCGCGAAAGTCACCGATGAGGGACGGGTGCTCCGGCATCCGTCCTTCGTCGTATCCGGCATCCGATCTGCCGAGGGCGAACACGGGCGGGTCGTCCGTGCCGCGCCGGTAGATTCGATGCGAAGCCGAGGAAACAGGAGCACACATGGCCGCAGAACCCCTTGTCGCGACGAGCGTCTTCGACAAGCTGCTGAGAGACCGCATCATCTGGCTCGGGTCGGAGGTGCGCGACGAGAACGCCAACGAGATCTGCGCGAAGATCCTTCTTCTCGCCGCGGAGGACTCGCAGAAGGACATCTACCTGTACATCAACTCCCCGGGTGGCTCGATCACGGCCGGCATGGCGATCTACGACACGATGCAGTTCGTGCCGAACGACATCGTCACCGTCGGCATCGGGATGGCCGCCTCGATGGGACAGCTGCTGCTGACCAGCGGGACGAAGGGCAAGCGCTACATCACGCCGAATGCGCGTGTGCTGCTGCACCAGCCCCACGGCGGGTTCGGCGGAACCGCCAGCGACATCCAGACCCAGGCGCAGCTGATCCTCGACATGAAGCGGCGTCTCGCAGAGATCACGGCGTCGCAGACCGGCAAGCCGGTCGAGCAGATCAACGCCGACGGTGACCGGGACCGCTGGTTCAGCGCTCAGGAAGCCCTGGAATACGGCTTCGTCGACCACATCCGCGAATCCGCGACCGACGTCATCGGCGGCGGCGGAACCGCGAACTGACGATCCGAAGGCGAAAGAGAGAGAACCCGGAATGCACACCCCCACCTTCGGCCCGTCGACCGGTCAGGGCGTCCAGATGCCCGGAAGCCGCTACATCCTCCCGCAGTTCGAGGAGCGCACGGCGTACGGCTACAAGCGTCAGGATCCCTACAACAAGCTGTTCGAGGACCGCGTCATCTTCCTCGGCGTGCAGGTCGACGACGCATCCGCCGACGATGTCATGGCTCAGCTGCTGGTTCTCGAGAGCCAGGACCCCGACCGCGACATCATCATGTACATCAACTCGCCCGGCGGCTCGTTCACCGCGATGACGGCGATCTACGACACGATGCAGTACATCTCGCCGCAGATCCAGACGGTCGTGCTGGGACAGGCGGCTTCCGCTGCCGCTGTGCTCCTCGCGGCCGGCGCGCCGGGCAAGCGTCTGGCTCTGCCCAACGCTCGCGTGCTCATCCACCAGCCCGCGATGGGCGAGGCGGGTCACGGTCAGGCGTCGGACATCGAGATCCAGGCGGCGGAGATCATGCGCATGCGCACATGGCTCGAGGCGACGCTGTCGAAGCACTCGAACAGGTCCGTCGAGGAGGTCCACAAGGACATCGACCGCGACAAGATCCTCTCGGGCGAGGAGGCCGTCACCTACGGCCTCGTCGACCAGGTGCTCACGACGCGCAAGCGCGTGCCGGCGGCGTTGACCTCGTAGCAGCGGATGCCGATCCTCGAAGCCCCGCTCCGGACGCAATCCGGGGCGGGGCTTCGGCGTGCAGCCGGCGGGATCCGACGCGGGTGTGACGACGGGGCGTCGCAATCCCCGCGCTTGTCGGCGGCACCGGTTAGGCTCGGAGGACGGTTCGGGGAGCACTCTCCCTGAGCGGAGAAGGAGGAGCGCAATGGCACGCATCGGTGAAAGCGCCGACCTGTTCAAGTGCTCTTTCTGCGGCAAGAGTCAGAAGCAGGTCCAGCAGCTCATCGCGGGGCCCGGCGTCTACATCTGCGACGAGTGCGTGGAGCTGTGCAACGAGATCATCGAAGAGCGCATGGCGGAGTCCGCCACCGGCGAGGTCGCAGAGTTCGATCTCCCCAAGCCCCGCGAGATCTACGCGTTCCTCGAGGAGTACGTCGTCGGACAGGAATACGCCAAGCGGGCCCTGTCGGTGGCGGTGTACAACCACTACAAGCGGATCCGCGCCCACGGCACCCTGCAGACCGCTGAACAGCGGGCGGACGACATCGAGGTCGCCAAGAGCAACATCCTCCTGCTCGGACCGACCGGCTGCGGCAAGACCTACCTCGCTCAGACGCTCGCGAAGCGGCTGAACGTCCCGTTCGCGGTCGCCGATGCCACGGCACTCACCGAGGCCGGCTACGTGGGGGAGGACGTCGAGAACATCCTGCTCAAGCTGCTCCAGGCGGCGGACTTCGACACCAAGCGCGCGGAGACCGGCATCATCTACATCGACGAGGTCGACAAGGTGGCCCGGAAGGCCGAAAACCCCTCGATCACCCGCGACGTGTCCGGCGAGGGCGTGCAGCAGGCGCTGCTGAAGATCCTCGAAGGCACGGTCGCATCCGTTCCGCCCCAGGGGGGCCGGAAGCACCCGCATCAGGAGTTCATCCAGATCGACACGACGAACGTGCTGTTCATCGTCGCAGGGGCGTTCGCCGGCCTCGAGGACATCATCTCGTCGCGCGTGGGCAAGCACGGCATCGGATTCGGTGCACCGCTGCACAGCAAAGGCGACGACCTCAACCTCTTCAGCGAGGTTCAGCCCGAGGACCTGCACAAGTTCGGCCTCATCCCGGAGTTCATCGGTCGCCTTCCCATCGTCGCATCCGTCTCGCCGCTGGACCGCGCCGCGCTCATGGAGATCCTCACCGAGCCCAAGAACGCCCTCGTGAAGCAGTACCAGCGCATGTTCGAGCTCGATGGCGTGGCGCTGGAGTTCGACATCGAAGCGCTCGAGGCGATCGCCGACCTCGCCGTGGCACGCAAGACCGGCGCCCGTGGCCTGCGCGCGATCCTCGAAGACGTGCTCGGGCCGATCATGTTCGAGATCCCGTCGACCGATGATGTCGACAAGGTGGTCATCACCCGCGCGGCGGTGCAGGACGGCGCAGCCCCCACACTGGTCCTGCGCCAGAAGCGCAAGAGCGCCTGACGCTCTCCGCGACCGACAGCCGGGAGCGCCCGACGGCCGGAGGCCGTCGGGCGCTCCCGGCGTCAGGCGTTCAACCCGCGGCGATCCAGCAGCGGGGCGATGTCGGCATCGCGACCGCGGAAGTCGCGGTAGGCCTCGAGGGGGTCCTTCGATCCGCCCACGCCGAGCAGCCGCTCACGGAATCGCTCGCCGTTCTCGCGGGTGAGTCCGCCGTTCTCGCGGAACCACTCGACCGTGTCCGCATCGAGCACCTCGCTCCAGATGTACGAGTAGTAGCCGGCGCTGTACCCGCCGGAGAAGACATGGGCGAAGTAGGACGACGAGTACCGCGTCGGGACCACAGGGTTGTCCAAGCCGATGTCGCGCAGTGCCGCAGCCTCGAATGCCGTGACGTCGATGTCGGTCGACGCCTCCTCGACCGAGAGCGAGTGCCACACCTGATCGAGCCATGCGGCAGCCAGGTACTCGCTGGTGGCGAAGCCCTGGTTGAAGCGCTCCGATGCGTGGAGCCGGTCGACCACGTCCGCGGGGAGCGGCTCGTCCGTCTCGACGTGGCGGGCGTAGGCCGCGAGGACCTCCGGCCAGAAGATCCACATCTCATTGACCTGACTGGGGAACTCGACGAAGTCGCGGAAGACGTTGGTGCCGGCGAAGTGGGGGTAGGTGACGGTGGCGAAGAGCCCGTGCAGGGCGTGGCCGAACTCGTGGAAGAGGGTGGTCACCTCGTCCAGCGTGAGCAGGGTCGGTTTTCCGGGACCGGGACGTGAGACGTTGAGGTTGTTGACCACGACGGGAGCGGTGCCGCGCAGGCGGGACTGCGACACGATCGAGTTCATCCAGGCGCCACCGCGCTTGGTGTCCCGCGTGTAGAGGTCGAGGATGAAGAGCCCCAGCGCGGATCCGTCAGCTTCGTGAACCTCGAACACCCGGGCATCGGGGTGATACGCCGGCAGGTCCGGCCGCTCGCTGAACGTGACGCCGTACAGTGCGGTCGCAGCGCGGAAGACACCGTCGTGCAGCACGCGCTCGGCCTCGAACCACGGACGCAGAGCAGCCCGGTCGAGGTCGTACTCCGCGGCGCGCACCTTCTCGGTGTAGTAGGCCCAGTCGTGCGCTTCCAGGGCGAAGGGCTCGTCCTCGGCGTCGATGATGCGCTGCAGGGCAGACTGCTCGGCATGTGCATTCGCCGCCGCCGGTGCCGCGAGCCGGCGCAGCAGATCGTGGACGGCCGCGGGGGATCCCGCCGTCTGGTCGGATGTGACGTAGGCCGCGTGCGAGTCGTGTCCGAGCAGCGCGGCGCGCTCGGCGCGGAGCCGGACGATCTCACGCAGGGTGTCGCGGTTGTCATGCTCGTTGCCGCGGGCTCCCCGTGCTCGTGAGGCGTCGAGGATCCGGCGGCGGCTTTCGCGCCGCGTCAGCGACGCGAGGTAGGGGTGACCGGTGAACAGGGTCAGCGTGACCACGAATGCCCCGTCCAGACCTCGGTCTGCGGCCGCGCGCGAAGCTGCGGACAACTCGCCTTCGCCGAGGCCCTCGAGTTCGGTCGCATCCTCGAACACCACCGCCAGGTCATTGGTGTCGGCCAGGAGGTTCTTCTCGAACGCGGTCGTCAGCGTTGACAGACGCTGGTTGATCTCGGTGAGACGAGCCTTCGCCTCCGCGTCGAGTCCCGCGCCGGCCTGAGTCATCTCGCGGTGGAGGCGCTCGACGAGATAGCGCTGCTCGGGGGTCAGCGCGAGATCCTCCCGTGCCGCGTGCACCGCCGACACCCGCGCGTAGAGCCCCGCGTCGAGCTGGATCGAATCATGGTGCGCGGACATGAGCGGCGCGAGTTCCTGCTCCACCGCCTGGATCTCTGTCGTGGCGTCCGCGGAAGACACCGTGTAGAAGGTCCGCGCGACAT
Organism: Microbacterium sp. ARD31; assembly: GCF_031844425.1. NCBI lineage: Bacteria > Bacillati > Actinomycetota > Actinomycetes > Micrococcales > Microbacteriaceae > Microbacterium > Microbacterium sp. ARD31. Next base: position 344,460 of record NZ_JAUZVE010000004.1, on the reverse strand, counting down.
CGCCGAGAAGCCGCCCGCTGCGTTCGAGCGCCTCGATGGTGTTCTCGAAGTCCGCGGGGTCCGGCGAACCGACGATCGCGGCCACCTCGGCGGTCTGCTCTGCGAACGCGCGCTCGAAGGCCGGAAGGTAGTGATGGGCGCGGATGGCGGGGTAGTCGGGCAGGAGATAGGGGAGGGGTGACGGAGTGAGAAGCGGGTTGTCGTCGAGCATGCGAGCCAGCCTATGGTGCCGACTCCGCCGATCAAGCCGGCATGCAGAGAAAATATTGCAAAGGAATGCTTGCAAAGGTCCCTTTGTAGTAATACTCTGTGACCATGAGCGAAGAACCAGGCGCCGCCGCTGACGTGCACGACGCGATCGCCCGCGTGGAAGAGCGTCACCGTGGCGACCGCGTGCTCGATACCGGCGCTCTCCGCGCCCTGGCGCACCCGCTGCGCGTGCAGATCTACGACATCCTCAGCCAGTACGGACCGCAGACGGCCAGTTCCCTCGCAGAGCGGTTGGGAGAGTCGAGCGGCTCGACCAGCTACCACCTGCGGGCGCTCGCCAAGCACGATCTCATCAGGGAGGTCGAGGGGCGCGGCACCGCTCGGGAGCGCTGGTGGGAGCGGCCCGTGGGCGGGGTGTCGTTCGCGAACCCCGAGGCCATGAAGACGCCCGCCGGCCGCTCCGCCACGCAGTTGATCATGAGCGAGTTCCTGCGCAATCGACAGGAGCAGTTGATGCGGTTCTTGCGCTCGGGTATGGCCGAGGAGGGCGGCGACTGGCACGAGGGCAGCATGGTGTCCACCGCGACGGCGCGGCTCACGCCCGAGCAGAGCAACGAGCTCACGCACCGCATCATGGCGATCATCGACGAGACCGTCGACCGGTATCGCGACCAGACGGGGGAAGACGTCCGCCCCGTCACCATCCGCGCGGACGTCTTCCCCCTTCCCCAACTAGGAGACGCGTCATGAGCACGCTCACCGCAACCCACACCGTCCTCGGCACGACCTCGCTCGATCGGATGCTCCTGCGGGCGGCATCCGGAATCGACCGGCTCGTCGCCGCCCGCATCGTCCGCCGAGTGGACGCGATCGACGCCGCCCGCGCGTGGGAGCGCGCCGACGACGCACGGCGTCGCGCGCAGGCGCTCGGTGCCCTCGGGATGCTTCCACGATGACCGGAACGGTCGCCTCCGACGCGGTCCGAGACGACACGGTGCGATCGCCGCTCGGCCGCGACTTCCGAAAGCTCTGGACCGCAGCCGCCTTCAGCAACCTCGCAGACGGCATCGGCCGTACCGCGGTCCCGTTGATCGCGACGACGTTGACGCGGGATCCGGTGGCCATCGCCGCCATCGGGGCGCTCGCGTTCGTCCCCTGGCTCGTGTTCGGCCTTCCCGCGGGCATGCTCGTGGACCGGTTCGATCGGCGCCGGATGATGGCGGTCGCCAACGTCCTGCGCGCGGGTGTCGCTCTGGTGCTCGCCGTTCTGACCGTCAGCAGCACCTTGACGATCTGGTGGCTGTTCCTCGCGGTCCTGGTTTTCGGTCTGGGCGAAACGCTCTTCGACAACGCCGCGAATGCGATCGTGCCCGCGATCGTGGAGCGCCGCTCGCTGGACCGGGCCAACGGGTGGATGCAGGCTGCACAGGTGACGATCGACAGCTTCATCGCGACGCCGATCGGGGGCGTGCTCTTCGCCGTATCACTCGCCCTTCCGCTGTGGGTCGGGGCCGGCGGATACCTCGTGCCGGTCGTCCTGGCCGTGCTGCTGCCACTGAGCGCGTCACGGGCGCTGCAGGCTCACCTGGGCGGGGAGGGCGGCGCGCGGGGCGATCGGGAACGACAGCCGACCACCCGGGAGGCACTGGACTATCTCCGCCGCCACCGATTCCTGCGCTCGCTCGTGGGCTTCACCGCGGTCGTCGGCTCGGCGTTCGCCTTCGCGCAGGCGCCCACCGTGCTGTACTTCCTCGACGAGCTCGCGGTGGCGCCGGTTGCGATCGGACTGGTCACGGCCGGAATCGGTCTGGGCGCGCTCGGCGGGTCGCTCATCGCCCCGCGGCTGGTGGCGCGCTTCGGCCGTGGCCCGGTCATGCTCGGCGCCAACGTCGTCGCGGCGATCGGCCTCGCAGGGGTGTGGGCGGCGCCCGGAATCGCCGCGGGAATCGTCTCGTACGCGGTGATGGCCTGCGCGGTATCGTGCTGGAACGTTCCGTGGGCGTCGCTGCGCCAGGCCCTCGTGCCTCCGCAGATGTTCGGTCGCGTGCTCGGGACGATCCGCACCGTCACGTGGGGTGTCTTCCCCTTCGCGACGCTCCTGGGCGGGCTCGTCGCCCGCACGGATCTTCGGCTGCCCTACCTGATCGCCGCGATCGTGACGTTGACAGCCGTCGTCGTCGCTGCCCGTCTGCTGCTTCAGGCGTCGCAGCAGACGGAGCACGGGGCCACCGCGCCGGCGACCGTCAGCTGAGCGGGGACTCGTCCCCGACGTGCGAGACGACCGCGTTGCCGTCGTCGTCGAGTGACACCAGCACGCCGCTGTCCAGCTCGGCGATGGGCTTGCCCTCGAGCCAGGTGAGCGTCCAGCGCGGGCGCGGCTGCCCCAGCTGGTCGCCGGGGATGACGGAGTCCACATCGCGGATGCCGCGAGCAAGGCTGTCCGGCACCGCGCGCGGCGGTTCGTCTCCGGACGTCCATCGGGTTCCGAGTTGCATGTCAGACCTCCTGTGGTGCGAGTTCGATGTGGTCGACGGCGAGGCCGTCACCGCCCGGCACGAGCTCCAGTGACGCGATCCGGCCGACCGCCTTGAGATCGTCGACGGCCAGACGCAGGGCCTCGATCCTGCGGTCGTCCGCGCGCAGCGTGAGCGCGGCGACGGGGGTCTTCTGCGATGCCTTGGCCTCGGTCTTGGCGCGGCGGACGCCGATGAGCGCTTCGCTCGCGGTGGAGAGGATGGCGGCGTCTCCGTCGATACCCAGCGGCTCGGGCCACGCGGACGAGTGGATCGAGCCGTCGTTGAACCACGACCAGGCTTCCTCGGACGCGAACGCGAGCACGGGGGCGAACAGCCGGAGCATGGTCGACATCGCGCTGCGGAGCGCGAGGGCGGCGGATGCCTGTCCCGGATCTGCCTGGTCGTAGGCGCGCTCCTTCACCAGCTCGAGGTAGTCGTCGCAGAACGTCCAGAAGAACGACTCGGTGACTTCGAGCGCCCGCGCGTGGTCGTAGCCTTCCATGGCCTTCGTGGCCTCACGGACGACGCCGTCGAGCGTCGCGAGCATGGACGCGTCGAGAGGATGGGTCACTTCGGCGGCGTCGGCGGCGGGGAACGACAAGACGAACTTGGCGGCGTTCAGCACCTTGATCGCCAGGCGCCGGCCGATCTTGATCTGCGTCGGGTTCTGCGGATCGAACGCGGCGTCGGTTCCGAGGCGGCTCGACGCCGCCCAGTAGCGGACAGCGTCCGAACCGTGCTGGGTCAGGATGTCCGCGGGCGTGACGACGTTGCCTTTGGACTTCGACATTTTCTTGCGGTCGGGGTCGACGATGAAGCCGGAGATGGCGGCATCCCGCCACGGCGCGCGAGCATCCTCCAGGGCGCTGCGCAGCATCGTCGAGAAGAGCCACGTGCGGATGATGTCCTGACCCTGCGGGCGCAGGTCGAAGGGTGACACCAGCTGCCACAGTTCCTCGTCGCGCTGCCATCCGCCCGCCAGCTGCGGAGTGAGCGAAGAGGTCGCCCAGGTGTCGAAGATGTCGCTCTCGCCCTCGAACCCGCCGGGCACGCCGCGCTGGTCCGCGCTGAAACCGGGCGGAACGTCCGTGGTGGGATCCACCGGAAGCTGCGCGGCATCGGGCACGATTACGCGGTCGTAGTCCCGTTCCCCGTCGGCGTCGAGGCCGTACCAGACCGGAATCGGCACCCCGAAGAACCGCTGACGCGAGACCAGCCAGTCGCCGGTGAGACCGTTGGTCCAGTTCTCGAATCGGACCCGCATGAAGTCGGGGAACCATCGCATCTCACGACCGAGACCGATCAACCGCTCGCGGAGCTGCTCGTCCCGCGCGCCGTTGCGGACGTACCACTGGCGGGTCGACACGATCTCGAGCGGCCGATCGCCCTTCTCGTAGAACTTCACAGGGTGGGTGAAGGAACGGGGCTCGCCGATCAGATCCCCGGAGTCGCGCAGCAGCTCGACGATCTGCTTCTTCGCGCTGAAGACCGTCTTCCCCGCAAGCTGGGCGTAGGCCTCGCGACCGCGCTCGGAGACGATTACGTCGGGGGCCTCGGGCATCACGCGGCCGTCCTGACCCAGGATCGTGCGGTTGGGAAGGTCGAGCTCACGCCACCAGATGATGTCGGTCACATCGCCGAAGGTGCAGATCATCGCGATGCCGGATCCCTTGTCCTGCTGGGCCAGGGGGTGGGCCAGGATGGGCACCTCGACGTCGAACAGCGGCGTGCGCACGGTCGAGCCGAAGTGGGCGCGGTACCGCTCGTCGTCGGGATGGGCTACCAGAGCGACGCAGGCGGGGAGGAGCTCGGGACGGGTCGTCTCGATCTGGATGTCGCCGGAGCCGTCCGAGAAGGCGAAGGACACGCGGTGGTACGCCGCCGGCTGCTCGCGATCCTCGAGCTCGGCCTGCGCGATCGCCGAGCGGAAGTCGATGTCCCACAGGGTGGGCGCGAGCGCCTGGTACGCCTCGCCGCGCTCGAGGTTGCGCAGGAAGGCCTGCTGGCTGCTGCGCATGGTGTCGTCCGAGATCGTCCGGTACGTCTGCGTCCAGTCGACGCTGAGGCCCAGGGACCGCCACAGGTTCTCGAAGTGCTTCTCGTCCTCGACGGTCAGGCGCTCGCACAGCTCGATGAAGTTGCGGCGGCTGATCGGGATCTGATCAGCCGCGCGGCTGCTCTTGTTGTCGCCGCCCTCGTACGGGGGAGTGAAATCGGGGTCGTAGGGGAGCGCCGGGTCGCAGCGGACGCCGTAGTAGTTCTGCACGCGGCGCTCGGTCGGCAGTCCGTTGTCGTCCCATCCCATCGGGTAGAAGACGGTCTTGCCGCGCATCCGCTCGAAGCGGACCTTGACATCGGTGTGCGTGTAGCTGAACACGTGTCCGATGTGGAGACTTCCCGAAGCGGTCGGCGGCGGCGTGTCGACCGAGTAGATGCCGTCGCGCCCGACCTGGCGTGCGCGGTCACGGTCGAAGAGGTACGTGCCCTGCGCGCTCCAGCGGGCGTCCCATGCGGCCTCCAGGCCTTCGAGCGCCGGCTTGTCGGGAATGGCGGCCATGGGTTCTCCTCGCGCGATATGTGCGGCACTGTGTGAGCGTGCCTGAGTGTGGGGTGACGGTCGATTCTATCCGCCGGGGCGTTAGAATCGACGCACACGCATCGATCCGGCCATCACCGGGGAGCACTCGGAAGAACATCGGGGCCGACACCCTCGACCACTAGAACCGAGCGGGGCAGGCCCGTCACAGCCGCAGTGAGAGAGGGCACTCCTGCTTCTCGAGATGGCGCTGCCGGCGGCATCAGGGCACGGGAGGGTCAATGCGGGGTGGTACCGCGGCTTCGAAGAGTCGTCCTCGCAGGAAGCATCGCAACCTGCTGGAGTGACATGACCTACCCGAAGTCCTCGTTCGGCCCCGCGGCCGACTCCGTCGTGCCGAGCCCCCGGTTCCCCGCCATCGAAAGCGACACTCTGGCTTTCTGGGAGGCCGACGACACCTTCCGCGCCTCGATCGCCCAGCGCGAGGGCTCACCCGAGTGGGTCTTCTACGACGGCCCGCCGTTCGCCAACGGCCTGCCCCATTACGGTCATCTGCTCACCGGGTACGCGAAGGACGTCTTCCCCCGGTTCCAGACGATGCGCGGCAAGAAGGTCGACCGCGTGTTCGGCTGGGACACCCATGGGCTCCCTGCCGAGCTCGAGGCGATGAAGCAGCTCGGGATCACCGAGAAGGACGAGATCGAGCGCATGGGCGTGGCCACCTTCAACGCGAAGGCCCGCGCGTCGGTGTTGGAGTACACCCGGGAGTGGGAGGACTACGTCACCCGGCAGGCCCGATGGGTCGACTTCGAACGGGGGTACAAGACCCTCGACACCACGTACATGGAGTCGGTGCTGTGGGCCTTCAAGTCTCTGCACGACAAGGGTCTGGCCTATGAGGGTCATCGCGTTCTGCCGTATTGCTGGCGCGACGAGACGCCGCTGTCGAGCCACGAGCTGCGCATGGACGACGACGTCTACAAGATGCGGCAGGACCCGTCCGTCACCGTCACCTTCCCGCTCGTCGGGCTCAAGGCCGAGGCGCTCGGACTGACCGGTGTGCGGGCGCTGGCGTGGACGACGACGCCCTGGACCCTGCCGACCAACCTCGCGCTGGCCGTCGGTCCCGACATCCGCTACGTGGTGGTCCCCGGCGGTCCCGCCGGCGCGGCCGACGTGCACCACGCGCCCGACGGCCACGCCGACGAGCCGGCCGAGGCGTACGCGCACCGGTACCTGCTGGCCGAGGAGCTGCTGGCCGGCTACGCGAAGGATCTGGGCTACGACTCGGCCGAGGCGGCTCGTGAGGCCGTCGTGCAGACGGTCCTGGGGTCGGAACTGGCCGATGTGTCGTACGACCGCCTGTTCGATTACTACGCGGATGCCGATGTCTGGGGGACGCGCGACGCATGGCGGATCCTCGTCGACGACTATGTCTCGACGGCGGACGGGACGGGCATCGTCCATCAGGCTCCCGCATACGGCGAGGACGACCAGCGCATCACCGAAGCGGCCGGCATCCCGCTCATCATGAGTCTCGACGACGGCGGCCGCTTCCTCCCGCAGGTCGCCGACGTCGCCGGTCAGCTCTGGATGGACGCGAACACGCCGCTCATCCGACTGCTCCGGCAGAACGGGCGGCTGCTGCGGCTGGCCAGTTACGACCACTCGTATCCGCACTGCTGGCGCTGCCGGAATCCGCTCATCTACAAGGCGGTCTCGAGCTGGTTCGTGCGCGTCACCGACCTCAAGGACCGGCTGCTCGAGAACAACGAGCAGATCACCTGGGTTCCCGACAACGTCAAGCACGGACAGTTCGGCAAGTGGCTCGAGGGCGCGCGGGACTGGTCGATCAGCCGCAACCGCTACTGGGGGTCGCCGATCCCGGTGTGGAAGAGCGACGACCCCGCGTACCCGCGAGTGGACGTGTACGGCTCCCTCGAAGAGCTCGAGCGCGACTTCGGACGTCTGCCCGTCGACGAGGCCGGTCAGGTCGACCTGCACCGCCCGTTCATCGACGAGCTCACCCGCCCCAACCCTGACGACCCGACCGGGACGAGCACGATGCGCCGCATCGAGGACGTGCTCGACGTGTGGTTCGACTCCGCGTCGATGCCCTACGCACAGGTCCACTATCCGTTCGAGAACCGCGAGTGGTTCGACACCCACGCTCCGGCGGATTTCATCGTGGAGTACATCGGCCAGACGCGCGGCTGGTTCTACGTGATGCACGTCCTGTCGACGGCGCTGTTCGATCGGCCGGCGTTCGCCGGTGTGTCCTGTCACGGCATCGTCCTCGGCAGCGACGGCCAGAAGATGTCGAAGTCGCTGCGCAACTACCCCGATGTGCGCGAAGTGTTCGATCGCGACGGATCCGACGCGATGCGATGGTTCCTCATGTCGTCGTCGGTCCTTCGCGGCGGCAACCTCGTCGTCACCGAGGAGGGGATCCGCGCGGGCGTCCGAGAATTCATGCTCCCGCTGTGGAACGCGTGGTACTTCTTCGCCACGTACGCCAACGCGGCGGGCGGGCCGGACGGTTCGGGATATGCGGCGACGTGGCGCACCGACTCGACGAACGTGCTCGACCGGTACATCCTGGCGCTGCTGGGCGATCTCGTCCGCGGCGTCGCCGAAGACCTCGAGGGCCTGGATTCGACGATGGCCGCGGCGAAGCTGCGCGACTTCGCCGAGGCGCTGACCAACTGGTTCATCCGCCGCTCCCGCGACCGGTTCTGGGTGGGGGTGTCGGACGACCCCGCCAGCCGCGAGGCGTTCGACACGCTCTACACCGTGCTCGAGACGCTGACGCGGGTGGCGGCTCCGCTGCTGCCGCTGGTCTCGGAGCGGGTGTGGCAGGGGCTGACCGGCGGGCGCAGCGTGCACCTCGCCGACTGGCCCGACGCCGACGGGTTCCCTGCCGCCGACGACATCCGCTCGGCGATGGATGCTGTCCGCGAGGTCTCCAGCGTCGCCAACGCGCTGCGCAAGAAGGAGGGCAAGCGGGTTCGTCTGCCGCTCGCGCGGCTCACCGTGGTGCGGCCCGCCGCGGCATCCCTCGCCCAGTTCGATGACATCCTCCGCGACGAGCTGAACGTCAAGGCCGTGGAGCTGGTGGAGCAGGGGCCGGGCACGGCGGCGCAGTACGGCATCAGCCACCGGCTGTCGGTGAACGCCCGCGCGGCGGGTCCCCGACTCGGAAAGCAGGTGCAGGTGGCGATCCGCGCTGCGAAGAGCGGCGAGTGGTCGGAGGCCGACGGCGTGGTGACCGCAGGCGGCATCCCGCTGGAACCGGGCGAGTACGACCTCGTGCTCGAGACGACGGGCCGACCCGAGGGGGAGGCGCTCGCGCTCCTGCCCGGCGGCGGCTTCGTCCTGCTGGACACCGCCACCACGTCCGAACTCGAAGCCGAGGGTCTCGCACGCGATGTCATCCGAGCCGTTCAGGACACCCGGAAGGCCGCCGGATTCGACGTCAGCGACCGCATCCGCCTGGAGCTGCGCTTCGACGACCAGGCCGATGCGGCCGCGGTGTCGTCGGCCTTCGACGTCGCCGACGTGGCGGGCGAGACGCTCGCCACCACGCACGCCGTCGTCGTCGGGGCGCGGCCGGACGGCACCCCGGGGCACGCAGCGACCTTCTCCGCTGGAGCGTTCGCGAACCAGGGCGCCTTCACCGTGACCGTCGAGCGCGCGACGGAGGCGGCCCGATGAGCGACGATCGGGCGCGCGCCGACCGCGTCTACGAGGCCCTGCTCGAGCGCCAGGGGGAGCGCTGGGTGCAGCCGCGTGTGGAGCGCACGCGTCGTCTGCTGGAGCTGCTCGACGACCCGCAGCGGACGTATCGCGTCATCCACGTCACGGGGACCAACGGCAAGACCTCGACCAGCCGCATCATCGAGAGCCTGGTGCGGGCGCACGGTCTGCGCACCGGGCTGTTCACCAGCCCCCACCTGGAGCGGTTCACCGAACGCGTCATGATCGACGGCGAGCCGATCTCGGATGCCGGGATCGCCGACGCGTGGGATGAGATCGCGCCGTTCGTCGACCTGGTCGACGCGGAGCTGGCAGCCGCCGGGGACGCCGCGCTCACCTTCTTCGAGCTGCTCACCGTCCTGGCGTTCGTCGCGTTCGCCGATGCTCCGATCGACGTTCTCGTGCTCGAGGTGGGAATGGGCGGTGCGTGGGACTCCACCAACACCGCGGACGGCGATGTGGCCGTCTTCGCGCCGATCGACATCGACCACGTCGACCGGCTCGGATCCACGATCACCGAGATCGCCGGCGTGAAGGCGGGCATCATCAAAGACGGAGCAGCCGTCGTCTCGGCACGTCAGGACGCCGCCGCCGCGCGGGTGCTCAGGGACGCGGCGGCGCGACACGGCGCCACCATCGCCTTCGAGGGCGAGGATTTCCGACTTGCCGAGCAGCGGCTGGCCGTGGGTGGTCAGCTGATCACCGTCCAGGGACTCGGCGGCTCGTACGCCGACGAGTACCTGCCGGTGTACGGCGGACACCAGGGTTTCAACGCGGCGCTGGCGATCGCCGCCGTCGAGTCGCTCCTGGGTGCTCAGCGTCCGATCGCCGGCGACGTGCTGGCCGAGGGGCTCGGTCAGGCGACCTCGCCCGGCCGGCTCCAGCTCGTGGGCGCCGCCCCCACCGTCCTGGTGGATGCCGCGCACAATCCGCACGGAGCCCGCGCACTCGTCGTCGCTCTGCGCGAGTCCTTCGACTTCGACGAGTGGGGCGTGGTGCTCGGGGTCCTCGGGGATAAGGACGCAGCCGGGATCGTGGACGCCCTGGTCCCCGTCGCGACGCACGTGTTCGCCACCGTGCCCGACTCGGACCGCGCGGCCGACGCGGAACTCGTCGCCGACCTCGTGGAGGCCCGCGGCGGCCGTGTCACCGTGCACACCTCCCTTGCGGATGCCGCGGATGAGGCGCGCGCGTGGGCTGCGGCATCCGATCGCCGGGCCGTCGTCATCGCCGGGTCGGTGGTCCTGGCCGGCGAAGCCCTGTCGCTCGCCGAATCCGAGGACTGGAAGGCGGGGTGGACGTCGTGACAGCCCCGGCCGCACGCCCCCCGCGTCGCCGTCGCGGAGCCCGGGAGTCGCTGGCGTCCATCGTGCTGGCCTTCGAGTCGGTGATCGTCTTCCTCGGCGGCATGACCGTCTACGGACTGCGTGCCCTGCCGGAGGGCATCGAGCCCTGGTGGGGCATCGTCGGGGGAGCGGTGCTCGCGGCGCTGATGATCGTCACCGGCCGCCTGGTGCGCTACCCGTGGGGGATCGCCGTCGGCTGGGTGCTTCAGGTGATCGTCGCCCTCGGCGGACTGCTCGTGCCGGCCCTGCTGCTGGTCGCCCTCATTTTCGGGGGCATGTACGCGTATGCGACGATCAAGGGAGGCGCGCTCGACCGGCGCAATGCCGGGCTCGCCGCAGACCAGCCGAACGGAGACTGACATGGCCACCGAAGAGACCCTCGTCCTCATCAAGCCCGACGGGGTCGCCCGAGGACTGACCGGGGCGATCCTCGCCCGCGTCGAGGCGAAGGGCTACTCGCTCGTCGACCTGCGCCTGGTCGAACCCGATCGCGCCCGTCTGGAGCAGCACTACGCCGAGCACGCCGGCAAGCCGTTCTACGAGCCGCTCGTGGAGTTCATGATGTCGGGCCCGTCGGTGGCGATCCGCCTCGCGGGCAACCGTGTGATCGAGGGGTTCCGTTCCCTCGCCGGCACGACCGACCCGACCACGGCCGCTCCGGGGACGATCCGCGGCGACCTCGGCCGGGACTGGGGGCTGAAGGTTCAGCAGAATCTCGTCCACGGCTCCGACAGCCCCGAATCCGCAGTCCGAGAGCTTCAGATCTGGTTCGGCTGATCTTCGGGCCGCTGTCCGTCAGAACAGCGAGCCCAGGACGTCCAGCTGCAGCTGTGCGAGCACGGCGACGATCGCGTAGGAGATGACCGCCAGCAGCGGCATCCACCCCATCAGCGTCTCGGCGCCCCGCCGGATCGGCGCGGGCGCCGGGACCAGTCCCGACCTCACGAGGTGCAGCAGGACCGCGTAGAACGTCGGAATCGTCACCGCCCAGGTCACCATGCACCACGGACAGAGCGTGCCCAGCACGTAGATGCTCTGGCTGATGAGCCAAAGTACGAAGCCGAAGGCGAACGTCATCCCGGCGGCGAACAGCCACCAGAACCAGCGGGCGAATCGTGCGCCGGCGAGGATCGCCATCCCGACCACGATGGGTGCCACCCACCCCGCCAGCCCGATCACCGGGTTGGGGAAGCCGAACACGCTGCCCTGCCACGCCTCGAGGTTCTTCGTGCACTGGACGAGGACGCTGAAGTCGCACGACGCGATCGAGTCCGGATCCTGCAGGAGGTGGAAGCGCTCCATGGTCAGCGAGAACGCCGCCCACCAGCCCACGGTCCCCGCGATGATCAGCCAGACGGCGAGCGCTGCGGGGCGGGTGTGCGTGCGGGCGTTCGGCATGCCTCGGATTATGGCATCGCGTGCTGTGCCCCTCCTGCCGACTCTGGACTGCCCTCCCGCCCGTGAGCGTCGTCCGGATCACGTGACCTCGCCGAGACGACGGGCTGCGTGCGGGCGGAGCGGGTGTTTTCGCCCCGATCACGTGGTCCGCGCGGGTGTGGGGACGCGTCGGCACGCAATTCGGGCGGGATAGTGCGATAATGGGGGCTGATCGGTCGCGGCCGCGCCGCCACCGCATCACCGAAGACTTCAGGGCGACGACCGCCCTTGCAGGGAGCATCCCCGCGACACGCGCCGGGATCGCCTCCACACCGAGTGAGTTCGCGGCACCGCAGGTGCGGCGCCGCACGAGATTTCGCCGGGCGACGCGCGGTGCGCCCGCAAGGAGTAAGCCAGTGATGGCCGATGAGACAACCGACCGAGACCAGAACCACGACGCTGAGGCGACGCCGGAACCGATGACGGATGCCGCTTCGGCGGCCCCCGGGGAATCCCCGACGAGCGGGGGATCCGACCCGATCGCCGCCGCCGGCGAGGCGCCGGCCGTTGCCGCCGACGCCGAGACGGAGCCGGGCGTCGGCGACACGGACGCCGCCCCCGGCGCTCCTGAAACGGCCGAGGCAGACGGCGAGGCCGCTGAGCCCGAGGCGAGCCTCACGGACGCACCCTCCGCGGAGAGCTCGACGGACGCACTCTCGGAGCAGGCCGCCTCCGAGTCGACCGTCGCTGAGCCGACCGCCGCCGAGCCGGTTGCCGCTGAGCCGATTGCCGCTGAGCCGGCCCCTGCCGAGCCCGCTCCCACGGAGGCGACCGCATCGGAGCCGTCCACGGCGATCCCCGCGCACGCCGAGCCGACGGACGCGGAACCCGCCCCTGAGTCCGGCTCGCCCACCGCGGTGAGCTTGGGACTGCTTCCCGAGACGTTCGTGTCGGCGGTGTCCACGCAGCTCGTGTTCTACGCCCCCGAGATCACGCCGCTCCCCGCGCGTCCGGGCCAGGACCGGGGCCAGCACCGCGGACATGATCGCGCGCAGGACGACGAGCCGCAGTCCGGCGCGGCCGGGAGCGGGTCGAGCTCCCGCCGACGCGGTCGCCGCCGCGGCGGATCCGGCGGCGACGAGACCCCCGAGGCCGTCGAACGCGAGCCGCGCAAGCGCGCCGTCGAACTGATCACCGAGCCGCAGCGCATCAAGGGCTCGACACGCCTGGAGGCGAAGAAGCAGCGCCGTCGCGACGGCCGCGAGGCCGGGCGTCGCCGGGCGGTGGTGACCGAGGCCGAGTTCCTCGCGCGCCGCGAGGCCGTCGACCGCGAGATGGTCGTCCGCTCGAAGAACGGCCGCGTGCAGATCGCCGTCCTTGAAGACAACGTCCTCGTCGAGCACTACGTCGCCCGCAGCCAGGACGCGTCGCTGATCGGCAACGTCTACCTCGGCCGCGTGCAGAACGTCCTGCCCAGCATGGAGGCGGCGTTCGTCGACATCGGACGCGGACGCAACGCCGTCCTGTACTCGGGCGAGGTGGACTGGGACGCCGTCGAGACCGGCAACCAGCCGCGACGCATCGAGCTCGCCCTCAAGAGCGGCGACAAGGTGCTCGTGCAGGTGACGAAGGATCCTGTCGGACACAAGGGCGCGCGCCTGACCAGCCAGATCTCGTTGCCCGGGCGGTACCTGGTCTACGTGCCCGGAGGCGCCATGAACGGCATCTCCCGCAAGCTTCCCGACACCGAACGAGCACGGCTGAAGAAGATCCTCAAGGAGGTGCTCCCGGAGTCCAGCGGCGTCATCGTCCGCACGGCGGCCGAGGGCGCGACCGAGGAGCAGCTGACGCGCGACGTCCAGCGCCTCACCACCCAGTGGGAGCACATCGGCACTCAGGTCGAGAGCATCCAGGCGCCTGCCCTCCTGCACTCCGAGCCGGATCTTCTCGTGAAGATCGTGCGCGATGTCTTCAACGAGGACTTCACGAGGATGCTCATCCAGGGCGAGGACGCGCACCACACGATCTCGAAGTACCTCGAGTCCGTCGCGCCCGATCTTCTCGAGCGTGTTCAGGCCTACGAGGGCGACCACGATCCGTTCGACGAGTTCCGCATCACCGAGCAGATCGAGAAGGCCCTCGACCGCAAGGTCTGGCTGCCGTCCGGCGGATCGCTGGTCATCGACCGGACCGAGGCGATGACGGTCATCGACGTCAACACGGGCAAGTTCGTCGGTTCCGGTGGAAACCTCGAAGAGACCGTCACCAAGAACAACCTCGAGGCGGCCGAGGAGATCGTCCGTCAGCTGCGGCTGCGGGACATCGGCGGCATCATCGTCGTCGACTTCATCGACATGGTCCTGGAGTCCAATCGCGATCTCGTCCTGCGGCGTCTCGTCGAGTGCCTCAGCCGTGACCGCACCAAGCACCAGGTCGCCGAGGTCACCTCGCTCGGACTCGTGCAGATGACACGCAAGAAGCTGGGACTGGGCCTGCTGGAGACCTTCAGCGAGGCGTGCGACGTGTGCGCCGGCCGCGGCGTCATCGTGCACCACGATCCCGTGGTCAAGCACCGCTCCAGCGGCGGTTCGGCGCCTTCCGGTCGTCGCCCCCGCGGTGGCGGTAGCCCCGCGCCGTCCAACGGCAACGGAAACGGCGGCGGCACCCACGTGATCACCGAGGGCGTGAAGTCCGCGCTCGCCCAGATCGCGGCCTCGACCATCCACCACCACGACGAGGTTCCTGCGGCGGAGGTCGCCCCCGTGCCCGAGGCGGCGGCCGAGCCGGCCGAGGAGCCTCGGAGCGCCGAGCGTCCGAAGAAGCGCAAGAAGCGACAGGATGCCGGCTCGCGCGCTCCGAAGACGGAGGCCGACCTTCTGCTCGACTCGGTGCTCAACGCGCTTCCTGAGCCGAAGGCGCCCGGCCAGGGGCGCGGTCGACGCCGCGTGACCACGGCCGCGCTGACGGGCACTCCGGTCGCCCACACGCCGGACGAGGGCTGATCCTCACCGCCGCTGGGCGCGAGCTCAGCGGCGGTCCCGCGCGCGGACCCGCAGCCCCGATGCGATGAGCCGGCGGACCAGCTCGTGGCCGGTGACGTGCTGCGCTCCCGCGGCGACGAGACGCGCGTGCGCGTCCTCGGGGACGTCGTAGTGGTCGAGGTCGAAGCCGCGGAGAGGAATGCCGTGGGCCGCGGCGAACGCGTGCAGTTCTCCGAGGTCGGAATCGCTGACCAGGTGAGCCCACAATCGGCCGTGCGCGGGCCAGCGAGGGTCGTCGATCAGAATCGCCACGGGCCGATCCTAAGGGCAGGGCCGGACACGCGGCCCTCGGCTTTTGCCTGTGGTCGCGGCATCCGGTAAAGTATCCCTTTGGTGCGTCGAGAAATCCGCACCGCGTCTTTGTCTGACATCCGAGCGCGTGCGCTCCCAGAAGAAAAACAGGTGTGAAGTGGTTTACGCAGTAGTGCGCGCCGGCGGCCGTCAGGAGAAGGTCGAGGTCGGCACGATCGTCGTCCTGGATCGCCAGGCCGCCAAGATCGGCGACAACATCGAGCTGCCCGCCGTCCTGCTCGTCGACGGCGACGCCGTCACGACCGACGCCGACAAGCTCGCCAAGGTGACCGTCACCGCCGAGGTCCTCGGCGAGGAGCGCGGCCCGAAGATCGTGATCCAGAAGTTCAAGAACAAGACCGGTTACAAGAAGCGCCAGGGGCACCGTCAGGATCTCACGCGCGTCAAGGTCACCGGCATCAAGTAAGCCACAGGAGACGCAGAGATGGCACACAAAAAGGGCGCAAGCTCCACCCGTAACGGTCGTGACTCCAACGCTCAGCGCCTCGGCGTGAAGCGCTTCGGCGGTCAGCAGGTTCTCGCCGGCGAGATCATCGTCCGCCAGCGCGGCACGCACTTCCACCCCGGCGCCAACGTCGGCCGCGGTGGCGACGACACCCTGTTCGCCCTGTCGGCCGGAGCGGTCGAGTTCGGTCAGAAGGGTGGCCGCAAGGTCGTCAACATCGTGGCGGCCGCGGAGTAATCCGCTCGGTCCACACACCTCGGGAGGGGGCGGGCTTCGGCTCGCCCCCTCCCTGCACTCGTACACATATCCACACCGACCCGAGGGGGAGCGCATGGTCACGTTCGTCGATCGCGTGACACTGCATCTGCGCGCCGGCAAGGGCGGGAACGGCTGCGTGTCGGTCCGTCGTGAGAAGTTCAAGCCGCTCGCCGGACCCGACGGCGGCAACGGCGGTCACGGCGGGGACGTCGTGCTCGTCGCCGACCCGCAGGTCACCACGCTTCTGTCGTACCACCACTCGCCGCATCGCACCGCGGGCAACGGTGGCTTCGGCATGGGGGACCATCGCTCGGGCGCGGCAGGCGAGTCGCTCGAGCTGCCCGTTCCGGTCGGCACCGTGGTGAAGGACGACGACGGATCGGTCCTCGCCGACATGATCGACCCCGGGATGCGCGTCGTCGTCGCCCCCGGTGGCCTCGGTGGCCTCGGAAACGCCGCGCTGTCGTCGCCGAAGCGGAAGGCTCCCGGGTTCGCCCTGCTGGGCACGCCCGGCTGGGAGGGCGACGTCCACCTGGAGCTGAAGACCGTCGCCGACGTGGCCCTGGTGGGATTCCCCTCCGCGGGCAAGAGCAGCCTCATCGCCGCGGTCTCGGCGGCCCGGCCCAAGATCGCCGAGTACCCGTTCACGACGCTGCACCCGAACCTCGGTGTGGTGCAGGCCGGGGACGTGCGCTTCACAGTCGCCGACGTGCCCGGCCTCATCGAGGGCGCCAGCGAAGGACGGGGCCTCGGGCTGGAGTTCCTGCGGCACGTCGAGCGCTGCACCGCGCTGGTGCATGTGCTCGACTGCGCGACGCTGGATCCGGGCCGCGACCCGCTCACCGATCTCGAGGTCATCCTGGCGGAACTCGCCGCGTACCCCGTGCCGGACGGACAGACACCGCTCCTCGAGCGGCCGCAGCTCGTGGCGCTGAACAAGGTCGACGTCCCCGAGGCCAAGGAACTGGCCGACCTGGTCCGGCCCGACCTCGAGGCGCGAGGCTTCCGGGTGTTCGAGATCTCCACCGTCAGCCACGAGGGTCTGCGACAGCTCACCTTCGCGCTGGGCGGGATCGTGGAAGAGCATCGTGCGGCGGCCGCGGCGACGCCGGCTCCCGAGCGGATCGTCATCCGCCCGAAGGGGTCGGTTCGCGAGTTCACCGTCCGTGTCGAAGGCGGCACGTACGGCAACATCTACCGCGTGCTCGGCGAGAAGCCGGTGCGGTGGGTTCAGCAGACCGACTTCCAGAACGAAGAGGCGGTGGGCTATCTCGCCGACCGCCTCGAGAAGCTCGGCGTCGAGGACGAGCTGCTCCGATCCGGCGCGCAGCCGGGCTCGACGGTCGTCATCGGCGAAGGCGACGGAGTCGTGTTCGACTGGCAGCCGGCGCTCAGCTCGGTGGCGGAGCTGATGACCGCTCCGCGCGGAACGGATCCGCGGCTGGACATGAACCCCCGTCGCACGACGTCGCAGCGCCGCGAGCGCTACCACGACATGATGGACGCCAAAGCGCAGGCCCGCGCGGAGCTGGAGGCAGAGCGCCTCGCGCAGCGCGGACGGGACGACGAGGAGGAAGGGTGAGCGCACGCGAGCGCGGCGACATCGCCGCCGCACGCCGCATCGTGGTGAAGGTGGGATCGTCGTCGATCAGCGGCGAGAACTCCGCCAAGATCCAGCCCATCGTCGAGGCTCTCTCCAGCGCCCACGGCCGGGGCATCGAGGTCGTCCTGGTCTCATCCGGCGCGATCGCCACCGGGATGCCCTTCCTGTCCCTCGACGCCCGTCCCGCCGATCTCGCCACTCAGCAGGCGGCGGCGGCGGTCGGGCAGAACGTGCTCATCTACCGCTATCAGGAGGCCCTGCGGCCGTTCCGCATCGTGGCCGGGCAGGTGCTGCTCACCGCAGGCGACCTCGAGAACGCGACGCACCGCTCGAACGCGCGACGCGCGATGGAGCGTCTGCTGGGCCTTCGCATCCTTCCGATCGTCAACGAGAACGACACCGTGGCCACCCACGAGATCCGCTTCGGCGACAACGACCGCCTGGCCGCCCTGGTGGCCGAGCTGATCGGGGCGGACGCCCTCGTCCTGCTCAGCGACATCGAGTGCCTGTACACCCGCCCGCCCGGTCAGCCGGGCGCAGAGCCGATCCACCGCGTCGCCTACGGTGACGACCTCCACGGGTACGAGTTCGGCTCGGTCGTGGTCAACTCGGTCGGCACCGGGGGAGCGGCCACCAAGGTGTCGGCCGCGCGCCTGGCGACGGCGGCCGGAGTCGGGGTCCTCGTCACGAGCGCGGATCTGGTCTCCCAAGCGCTGGAAGGCGGCGAGATCGGCACCTGGTTCCAGCCGAACCCCGAGCCCGCGGCGCCCGCGCTCACCGGGCCCGTCCGCACCGGCGTCGGTACACTGGCCCGATGACCACGACCCTCACGAGCGCCCGAGAGCGGATGCTGCGGGCCAAGGACGCGTCGCGATCGATCGCTCTGCTCTCCGACGATGCCAAGCGCCTGGCGCTCGAGGCGATCGCGGCCGGCATCGAAGCGGCGACCGACCGGATCGTGGCCGCGAACGTCGACGACCTGCGGCGCGGCGAGGCGACCGGTCTGTCCGTCGCCCTTCGTGATCGCCTGCGCCTGGACGCGCCGCGGGTGCGCGCTCTGGCCGGCGCGGTCCGCGACATCGCCGCACTGCCCGACCCGGTCGGTCGCGTGCTGGACGAGCGGGTGCTGGACAACGGGCTGCGTCTGACCAAGGTCTCCGTCCCGTTCGGCGTGGTCGGCTCCATCTACGAGGCGCGTCCGAATGTGACCGTCGACATCGCCGCCCTCGCTCTGCGTTCCGGCAACGCGGTGGTGCTGCGCGGCGGTTCGGCGGCAGAGCGCACGAACGCCGCGCTCGTGACGGCGATCCGCGGAGCACTGGCGGACTGCGGAATCGACCCCGAGGCCGTGCAGAGCGTCGACGAGTTCGGCCGCGAGGGTGCCCGCGAGCTCATGCGGGCGCGCGGAATCGTGGACGTCCTGGTTCCCCGGGGCAGCGCCCAGCTCATCGAGACGGTGGTCACCGAGTCGCAGGTGCCGGTGATCGAGACCGGCGCGGGCGTCGTGCACATCCTGCTCGATGCGACGGCGCCTGTGGACTGGGCGACCGACATCGTCGTCAACGCCAAGGTCCAGCGGCCGAGCGTGTGCAACGCGGTGGAGACGGTGCTCGTGCACCGCGAGGCAGCGGACCGGCTGGTCGGTCCTGTGGTGGAGGCGCTGCAGGCTCAGGGTGTGACGGTTCACGCCGACGCCGCGGTCGCGGCGATCGCCGCCGGGACCGTCCCCGCCACCGCAGACGACTGGTCGACGGAGTACCTCGGCCTCGATCTGGCGATGCGCGTGGTGGACGACCTGGATGAGGCCCTCGACCACATCCGGCAGTACTCCACCCATCACACCGAGGCCATCATCACCCGAGACGACGCCAGTGCCCAGCGCTTCCTCGCCGAGGTGGACTCCGCCGTCGTCGCGGTCAACGCCTCCACGCGCTTCACCGACGGGGGAGAGTTCGGCTTCGGTGCCGAAGTGGGGATCTCCACCCAGAAGCTCCACGCTCGCGGTCCCATGGGGCTCGCCGAGCTCACCAGCACCAAGTGGCTCGCGCGCGGCGCCGGGCAGGTCCGGGCCTGACGGCATAAACTGGATCCGCCCCGTGTCCGGGGCGGACGGAACGGAGTACGAATGACCTTCGCCACGATGATCGCCCTCGCCGCGGAAGAGGCCGAGCACCACGGCAACGTCGCGCTCGAGACCTTCTGGTACGGCGCCGTCGCCCTCGTCGTGTTCGGGGCGCTTGCGCTGGTCACCGTCTCGTACCGCAACGTGGCCAACCGCCACTCGCACAAGGCCGATGCCTACGCGCGTGCCCACGCCAACGACGTCCAGCGGGCGGGGCACGGCCACTAGGGCCGCCTGAATGTCGGCGACGAGATCCCCGAGGATCGGGGTGATGGGTGGGACCTTCGATCCCATCCATCACGGCCACCTCGTCGCAGCGAGCGAGGTCGCGCAGTCGTTCGATCTGGACGAGGTGGTCTTCGTGCCCACCGGGCGTCCCTGGCAGAAGATCGATGTGTCGCCGAGCGAGCACCGCTACCTCATGACCGTGATCGCGACGGCATCCAACCCGCGATTCACCGTGAGTCGCGTCGACATCGACCGCGACGGGCCCACGTACACGATCGACACCCTCCGCGATCTGAAGGGACTTCGCCCCGACGCGGACCTGTTCTTCATCACCGGGGCGGATGCCTTGGCGCAGATTCTCAGTTGGAGGGACCATGATGAACTCTGGGACCTCGCCCATTTCGTGGCCGTCTCGCGCCCTGGCCACGTTCTGAGCACCGAGGGCCTGCCGACCGAGGACGTCAGCCAGCTCGAGATCCCCGCCCTCGCCATCTCGTCGACGGATTGCCGCGAGCGCGTGGAGAGCGGGAACCCGGTGTGGTATCTCGTTCCCGACGGCGTCGTCCAATACATTGCCAAGCACCACCTCTACCGGAGCAAGGAATGACTGAACCCGAGCAGCCGGCCACCCCACCGCTCACCCGCAAGCAGCTGCGGGAGATCCGCAACACCGGGGCCAATCCGATTGTCACGACCGCCGCGATCGATGCGGCTGCCGCCGGCGGCCAGCAGGAGGCCGTCGCGGTCGAAGAGCCCGCGCCCTCGGACGACACCACGGCCGAGACGGCCGAACCGACGCCCGTCGCTCCGCTGCCACGCGCGGCCGAGCCCGCCGTCGTCGCCGAGCGCCCCGCGCCCGATGCCTCCGTCGACCTCGGAGCGTCGCCGCTGACCCGCCGTCAGGCGCGACAGCAGGAGCGGATCCGCACCGCGTCCGTCCCGGTGATCACCCCGGACCTCGTCGCCGCGCACGCCTCCGCGGGGGGCGCCGCGCAGAAGACGGCGGCTCGTCCCGTCCTCGAGTCCGAGCGCCCCGCCGATCGGCCGTCCGAGGACGTGACCACCGAGGCCGACGACCAGAAGGTCGAAGCGGAGGAGACCTGGCTCGGCGAAGGCGGGGCGCCGGCTCCGCGCGAGGACGACGACGACCGTGCGGGGGAGGAGCCCGAGGCCGAGCGCGTCGTGAACCCCGCGCTCGGCGCCGACCTGCTCGCCGGCGACGCCGCGCCGGTGGAGCTGCCGCCCTCGTTCGATCAGCTCCTCTCGCGGTCATCGGCGGGGTCGACCAGTACTCCGAACGCCCTCATCGTGTCGCAGGCTCCCGCCGCGGCACCCCTCGTTGCACCGATCACCTCGACCGGCGACGTGCTCATCACCGGGACGTTCAACCTGCCGGAGGGACTGGGATCCACCGGTCACGCGCTGGGCACAGCCGACGGCAAAGAGGTGGACGCGGTCCTGGTCGACGGTGAGCTGCCCGCCCACTCGTCGCCGACCCCGATCGCTGCGAGCGCGGCGATCAGCACGTCGAAGTCCGCGGGCGACATCATCAAGCCCCCGGCGCCCGAGAAGGGCAGCCGCCTCATGCTCACCCTCGCGATCACCGCCGGTGCGCTGGCCCTCGCGCTCGTGGGCGTGCTCATCCTCGCCTTCGTGACTGGAGTTTTCGCATGACCGCCACCGAGCAGGCCCACCGGATGCTGCAGATCGCGGCAGAGGCCGCTGATGCCAAGGGCGGGGAGGACCTCGTCGCGCTGGACGTGTCGGGTCCGCTGCCGCTGGTCGACGTCTTCCTCCTCGTCACCGGCCGCAACGAGCGGAACGTGGCAGCCATCGCCGACGAGGTCGAGGACAGACTCCTGCAGGAGGGACACAAGCGTCTTCGGCGCGAAGGGCGTCAGGAATCGCGGTGGATCCTGCTGGACTTCGGCGACCTGGTCGTCCACGTCTTCCATGAGCAGGAGCGCATGTATTACGGCCTCGAGCGGCTGTGGAAGGACTGCCCTGTCGTGCCGTTCGAGCTGCCGGCCCACACCCCGCTGGAGTGACGACGCGGGTGCTGTCGTGGTTCGGAGCACGCCCGCGGATGTAGTAATCTAGTGGGGTTGCCCCGCGCGGGTGACAGTCAGGGCCTGTGGCGCAGCTGGTAGCGCACCTGCATGGCATGCAGGGGGTCAGGGGTTCGAGTCCCCTCAGGTCCACCAAAACTCCCGGTAGAGCCCCAAATCTTTACTCCCTGATCAGGGAGCTTGAATGTTTGGTAGTCGTTTACTGGACACTTCGCCGGGTCGCCGCAGTGCGCTCTCGGACCTTCTCGAAGTATCTGGAAGGTACGCGGCACCGCCCGCGCACCTTCGCTGTATGGACGCGGTTGGCGCAACAGAGTCGGGACACGGAAACTACGTCTCGTTGGCCGAGCTTGCCGCCGAGCTGAAGGTTTCCGTCCAGACGATCTACGACCTGCGGAGCAAGGGCCGTGGACCCCGTGGATTCCGCGTCGGCACGCAGTTGCGGTTTCGCAAGAGCGAGATCGACGCATGGGTCCAGCGCATGGAGCTGGCAGACGAGCGACGTCACGCCGGCGGTGCGTCGTGAACGGCGGGCGGCCACGCACCCTGATCGGCTCGTACGGGACCATCAGCGTCAGCAGGCGCGGCACCTCGTATGTGGCCCTTGCGCGGATCCGTGACGCCGACGGACGTCTGCGCAGAGTGACGGGCGCTGCACGTACGGAGTCGGCCGCCCGAGCCCGTTTGAAGGAGCGCCTCCTGGACAGGCCGGGCTTCGGGTCCGGCGGCTTGCTCGATCTCAGCAGCTCCTTCCGTGACCTCGCTGACCTGTGGCTCGAGGATCTGGAGATGCGCGAGCTGTCCGACGGGACGAAGAAGAACTACCGTGACGATCTCCGCCTCCGCGTGCGGCCGCAGTTCCAGCACTTCTCACTCGGTGAGATCACCACGGGCCGCGTGGAATGGTTCCTGCGCTCTGAGAATGCGGTGTCACCCTCACGCGCGCACCACTCGCGGACTGTTCTCAACCAGCTCTTCGGTTTTGCTCTTCGCCACGACGCGATCCCGAGGAATCCGGTGCAGGGAACAAGTCCATTGCGCCGCCCCAAGGGTGAGCGTCAGGCGTTGACCGTCGAGCAGATCAGCGCGATCCGCGATGCCGCGACTCGCTGGCGGACCGGCCCCGACGTCAAGGGACCCAAGCCCGACGGCCAGGTACGCGACATCATCGAAGTGCTCCTCGGAACCGCGCTGCGCATCGGCGAGTGCCTCGCTCTCCGCGTGTGCGATGTTGAGGACGGTCCCAGCGGGATGACGATCTCGGTCACAGGGACGGTTGTGTTGCGCACCGGCAGCGGCGCCGTCCGTCAAGACCACCCGAAGACCGAGCACTCTATCCGCCGAATCGCGGTCCCCGACTTCGCGGCGAACGTCCTTCGAGCACGGCTCACCAGCATCCCGACCACCGACCCGCAACGGACCATCTTCGCCAATCGCGCGGGCAGGCCACTGAGCCCGTTCAATGTGCGACGTACCTTCCGAGCGTTCCTCGAGCTGGCAGATCTCGCGGGGGAGGGGATCACGTTGCGCTGGTATCGGCGCACCGGCGCGACCGTCATCGCGCGCGGGGCGAGCGCCGACGCTGCCGCCACCTTCCTCGGCCACGGATCGACCGCGATCACAGAAGGTCACTACATCGAGCCGGATCGCAGCGTGGATCGGGGGCCCGCGGGACTCCTCGAACGGACACTACGGCGCGTAAACGCTGACACCTCGCTGCTCTCGACTGACGACCGAGCGGGTGATGATCCGGTGCTGGACTTCCTCGACGAGGAAGACATCGAAGCGGCCTAACAGGTACTCGATCGGTTGCCCTCGATCGTTCGTGCCCCAACTCGCGATTGGCCCGCCGTTCGGGCCGTGGTTCCGCAGGAACTCGCCGTGAACCCGCTCACACGCCAGGGGGAGGGCTGATGACCAGACGATGACCTCGCCCCGGAAGCCGGCACGGTAGCGAACTTCAGTGGCGTTCAGTCGGCGGATCTGGATGGTGCCGTACACGGGGTCCAACCCGTCGACCATGCTCACGTGCCAGTGGGACCTTCCTGCGCTGCGAGCAGCGGGTGCCGTCGGCGCGGTTCGGCCATCGCGCCACCCTCCTCCGGCCGAACACGCATGAGAGTAGAACGACCAACAGACATCGCCGCGCGGGCTGTTGGGCGCGGGGTGCGCACCTTCCTGCCATGAGCGATCGTGAGCGCGCTGACGCTGTCCTGGAGCACGTGGCTGTGCTCGCGTTCCTGTACTACCCCGGCATCGAGGTGGATGATCCCAGCTACAGCCTCACCGAAGACATCGAATGGTGTCTCGCCCGGCTCGGTGGCGTGTCCGACGCCGAGCGAGAACGGATGCGTGCGCTATTCGCCCGAGCGATCACCGATCCGACCGCGACGCGCGAGGAGCTGTTCACCGCTCTTGTTGAGCTCGACCGCCTTCTCGCAGTAGACCACCATGGATGACGCGCAGACGAGCGATGACGAGCGGGCAGCGCGACTGGCCGCACAGCGGAAGGCATGGAACGACGCCCACCCGACGTATTACGCGGACTACCGTGAGCGGAATCGCGAGGACATCCGCCGAAAGAACCGCGAGCGGGAGCGGGTTCGTGCTCAACGCGAACGGGAGGAGAAGGCGCACCGCAAGAAGGGGATCGATCGCGCAAGAGCGTGGGCAGCGGAGCACCCGGAGGAGCGTCAGCAAGCGCGCGAGCGCTACAAGCAGAAGCACCCGGAGACTTACAAGCAGGCGCAGCGCGATTACTACCACCGCAATCGCGACGCGATCGCCGAGCGTCGGCGGGCACGTGAGGCTGCTGACCCAGACAAGGCGAACGAGGCGCGACGCCGCGCGGTCGACCGCGCCCGGGCTGCCGACCGCGACCCTGCATGGTCGCCCACTCCTGAACAACGCGCGACATATCGTGAGCGTGAGAACGAAGCAAGGCGTCTGCAGCGTCGCCGCGCACGTGCAGGACTGCCCGACCGACAGCTTCACCGGGTTCACGCGCCGGAGCGACGTCACAACGATGCTGCGGCAGACGCCTTCTTCGCGCAGGGCCGGACCCGTGAGGACATCGCCCGAATCAAAGCTCAGGACGAGCCGACTCCTCCGGATCTGGTGCACGCGTGGCAGGAGCGGTCTGAGATCCGTCGCGTGGTCCGTGAGATTCTGGCCGTCGCGGACGAATACTTCGCCCATCACGAAGTCGAACTCCGAGCGCGTGTCGCCGAGATTTCGCGGACGCGCTTCCGCGCGGGCCTCCTTCCGCTTGACGTGTATACCGAGCCGCGCCGCCGCGCTCTCGATGTCGCGACTACCGGCTATCTCCGTCGCGCCGCAGCCTCCCCGACCTCATCCTTCACCACGTTCCGGTGGCTGACGGCGGATCTCAGGAAGGGAGACCGCGACATCCCGCTCTGATCGATCCCGCAGCGGGCGTCAACCCTTCGGGTGTGGCTCCACGGGCTTCGCGTGTTCGATCACCTCCTGCGTGATTATCTTCACCTCGCCGTCGCCGCGGCCGTCGTCGTCAGGGGTGCTCTGCCGCATTTGAGATTCCTTCGATTCGAACGACTGTGGAGTCCGCGGGTCGCGGATGTGTAACCCCATATATAGTGCCCAAACCGGAAGCTGTCCAAGCGAGGACGAGCAGGACGAAGCCGGAGGTCAGCCAGACCTGTCGCTGATTGAGTTGGACGCGAGAGCGCTCGTGAGAAGCAAGACGACTCGCGAGAAGGGAACGCCGTAACCAGATCGTCTTCACCGTGGCGTACTCAACGAGTGCCGCGGGGAGATCCGGTTGCATCCCAAGACGCGAGCGCATAACGCGAAGCCCGCAAAGCGCGGCGAGCAAGTAGAGGAATAGTGTTCCGCCGCTGATCCACGAGTTTCCGGACGCCGAAACAAGGTCGGTGCCGCCAAGAACCCCACTCGCCCCGATCAAGATTGCGGCGCGAGTGTTCGAGTTTGAAACCCGACCAGTCATCGCTGCATCCTGTCGGTCCAATTGGGCCTCCAGAAGATCGAGCTGACTCGGAACGAGGTCGCCCATGTTCGGAGCGAAGTCGACGGGTTCACGCGCGGCACGTCGCCAGGGCCATTTCACGACATCAACCTAGCGCGGTAAGCGATTTTGCCCATGGAGTGGCAGTTGCTGGACATCGCCGGACTTCTCCATCCCGATTAGCCGCACCGGAATCAACTCGTCCAACCCTCAGGGCAAGTGTCGCAACGCTAGGACGCCCACATGAGCCCTCTAACATACGTGTTATGCAACTTGGGCGGAATGAAGTCGAGCGGGTGCTTTCCGCCATGGAGAGTCACTTCGATCCGTTCGCCATGGATCGATTGCTCGAAACACGTTTCGGGTTGCCGATCGCGAACGTGACTTCGGTGATGAAGAACTTCTCGCAACAGTCAGTTGATGTTCTCCGCTACTTCGATCAGCGTAACCGTGTCGAGGAGCTGATTCTGGCGCTGCGTGACGCTCGGCCAGACGTGAACATCTTCGTCGAGATTCTCGACGAGGCTGGCTTCGTCCAGATGCCGCCCGGCGACCTCTTGGAAGTGTTGGTCCGAACGGGCCGTGGGAGCTTCAAAGACGTGGCTTCATTCCGCAGCGAGGTCGCGCGCATCGAGGCAGCGGTCTGTCGGATAGAGACCCCCCGTTCTTTCGGAACCGGATTTTTGGTCGGGTCGCGCTACGTGCTGACCAATCATCATGTGGTTGCTGATTGCGTTGATGGGGACGGCGCGCCAATCGCATCAATTGAGTGCCAGTTCGACTTCAAGGTTGGTCCTGAGCAATACGCCACGCCGATGGTGACTGTGGCGATCGACCGGGTGCTCGCATGGAGTCCCTGCCCTGTCATGCATGCTGACATGACTATCGATTCCGGTCCGAAGGCTTTGGACTACGCCCTACTGCAGATAGCGGATGGCTTTGCAGGTAGGGCAGTGGTTGATGGCGGGAACCCCAGAGGATCGATCCGTCTCGCGCCCATAGAGCGTGTGCTGAGGCCGCATGACGGGCTCTTAGTGGTTCAGCATCCGCGCGCGCAGCCGATGAAGATCGATATCGGCTCAGTTCTCTCGGTCGGCGCGGCAAGAGTTCGTCACAGCGTCAACACGGAGGGTGGGTCATCGGGGGCCCCAGTCTTTGATGCGAACCTGACCCTTGTTGCGCTCCACCACGCCGGGTTCGACGGGCCGGGGGGCACGATGCCGTTCAATCAGGCGATCAGGATTGATGCGATTCTTGAGGATTTAGGCGCGAAAAGCATTCGGATCGGCGGCGATTAGCCCGTGTTTCTGACGAGCGGCGAGGCAAGGGCGGTCACGGGACTGCTGTCAACCTATGAGCAGACTGCTTTCGACGCGCTTCTCGCGAGAGCGGGAAATTACCGGATCTCGGAGTTCTCGTCGTCGTTGAAACCGATGCCTGTCGTTACGGCCGAGTTCCTGCGATGGCTGGAGGCCCGCCCGGACGCCCAGACGAGGGTTCTCCGTACTCTGGTCGATGAGCATCCCGCGCACCCAGCTTCTGACTTGCTCAAGGCGGCTGTCCGACGAGTCTCAACGACTGCCGCTGAGGGGGTTGCCGCTGGAGGCGCTGGGCGCTCGGTCTCGGCGCTCAATGAGCAACTGGCATCCAATCGCGCTGAGGCTGGCGAACTAATCAACCGAATCAAACGCGGCAATTTCCGAGATGATTACATCGCGGGGATTCACACCGAGATCGCGGACATCGCCCGGTCGTACAACTGGACCCCGCCCGCGAAGGTGGTGGAGACTGTTCTGCCTGTATGGCACGAACTAGCTCCGAGCTTGCAGAAGGACCGGCACCCGAACGCCGAGTCCGCGCTCTTCAACCTTGCCGCTCAAGTACAGGGGTTGCTTTCCTATGCTTCCCTGTACCTCGACGAGACGAGACATGCGAGGGCATTCGCTCAGAACAGCTTGGATTTGGCAGAGCTGGCGAACTCCGACTACATGAGCGCTTGGGCATCCGGCACTCTATCGATGCTCTACCGATTCGAGGATCTCAATCGCGAAGCACTGCTAGTGGCAGAGCGAGGACTGCTAACTACTTCCGCAACCGGACAGATCCGGTCGCGGTTGTACAGCGCGGCGGCGGAGTCTGCCGCGAAGCTCGGCAGGTCGGAAGCCACGATGGAGTACCTCGCGAAGGGCAACGATGAAGCGGAAGAGGCCGACAGCGCCGGATCCCTTGATCTCCCAGGGATCTTCGGCTTTCCCGAAGGGAAGGTCAAGCTCTATGCAGGGACGGCGCTTGTCGAGTTGAACAAGGACGCTGCGACCGCGCGTCAATCGGAGACGCAGTCACAATTGGCCGTGAACATCTTCTCGGATCCGAAGAGCGAGGAACGTTCCCACCCGGACCTGCTGATCGCGCAGGGCCATCTGGCGCACGCGCGCATGCAACTGCAGGACTTGGATGGTGCGATCGCGGCATTGCGTCCGATGCTCGACTCCCCGATCGACGTTCGGACATCCTGGCACAGGAAGCTGATGCGAGGTGTCCTGGCTTCAGCAAACTCGGAGCCGTTCTCCACGTCGAAGCTGAGCGCCGAGATAGTCGACATCATCGAGGAGTTCCAAAGCTCAGGGCCGGAGAATACTTGACTGAGTTGCCTAGCCCGATTCGATCGCTGATGGGCTACGAGCGTATTGAACACCCGTACGAAATCCGGGAGTAATTGTGTGCGGGATCGCTGGTTTGATTGACGTGTCGCAGCCTCGTGAGGCTCGTCAGGTGCAGGTCGAACGTATGACACAAGCTCTCGCGCCGCGAGGTCCCGACGGGCTTCGCGTCTCGAGTCACGGACCCACGACGTTCGGGCATACACGCTTGGCAGTCATCGACCCAGTTGGCGGAACTCAGCCATGGACCGCAGGTTTGCCGCGCGAGGAGTCGGTACTTGTGTTCGGAGGAGAGATCTACAACTATCGAGAACTTCGCGCGACTCTCCAAGGTCGGGGGCATATGTTCTTGACGAACTCGGACACTGAAGTGATTGCGCGTGGGTACCGCGAGTGGGGCACGAACATCTTTGCTCTGGTCCGCGGAATGTTCTCTATCGCCATCTGGGACAGCGAACACCAAGTCCTTCACCTTGCCAGGGATCCTCTCGGCATCAAGCCTCTCTACTTTTCGCACGATCGGTCATCGGTTCAGTTCGCCTCGGAGCCAAAGGCTCTCTTCGCTAGTGGGCGTCTCGGCCCCACGCTGAGCCGCTCAGGCATCTGCGAGTTGCTCGGGATGTGGCCCTACAGGACGCCGGGATCACCGATTTACGACGGAGTCGACGAAGTGTGCCCCGGGGAGATCGTCACTTGGTCGCCGGGCCGGGTGGTGAGATCCCGATACTGGGAGCTGAGCGCCCAGCTCAACGACACCACCTCATTCGACGATGCTGTCGCGGATGTACGCGACATTCTGGAGGAGACCGTTCGACTTCAACTCCGTTCCGACGTACCCCTATGTGCTGCGGTTTCGGGCGGTGTGGACTCAAGCTCGATTGCCGCGATAGCGCAGACGATGTTCACTGGGAGTCTGTCCTCATTCAGCCTCGGATATGTCGACCCGACCTCTCGATTCTCGCCGACCGCGTTTCGACCTGAACCCGATGAGCCGTATATCGACGTTATTGTCCAGGCCCTCGGCCTCGACCATCAACATCTGTTGCTGACCGAGTCAGACATTCACAGCCGCCTCGACGACGCAATCCGATGTCGGGATCTACCGAGCATGGGCGACATGGACGCTTCCCTTCTGCTCCTATTCGAGCGGATATCCCAGGAGCGGCGACCGGTCGCGCTAGTCGGCGAAGGCGCCGATGAACTATTTGGCGGGTACCCCTGGTTCCGGAACGCCCGCGATGGTCTCACAGCGTTCCCGTGGCGTAACCATCTATCTATGTGGTCGGGCGCAATTACGGAGGAGTTTAGGCGGACGATCGATCTTGAGGGCTACGTGGCCGAGTCTTTCCGTGCCGCCATGGAACGGGCGCCCGTGATGGAAGGGGAACCCGAGGAGCTGCGAACTCTTCGGAGCATGACGTTCCTCGACCTGAGCCAATTCCTGCCGGGCCAGCTCGAACGAATGGATCGCGCATCTATGGCCAACGGAGTCGAGGCGCGAGTGCCGTTCTGCGACCAGGTGCTGGTGCAGTACGTTTGGCAGCTGCCGACGTCATACAAGCTTGTTGGAGGAACTGAGAAGCACCTCCTCCGAGAAGCCGTCAGTGGATACTTGCCCGACAAGATCCAGCGAAGACGGAAGGCATCGTACCCGACCCTTGGCGGCGATGGCCACGCAAAGTACCTACGCGACGCGGTCATGACATGCCTGCAAGACGACGACTGGTGGCTCGCCGAGGCACTCGACGCAGCTGCGATCGAAGATGCGCTTGAAGGTAGACGCGAGGTCCAGGCGCGGGCATCGGTCTGGCTAGGCAGGATCCTCAGTCTCTATCGCTGGACGAAGATTTACGACCCAATGGTTGCTCTTTGACGCCGAATGCTTGGCCATCACGCCTTCGCGAGTCTCCCAATGTGAAGGCGAACGTACCGATGGTGCGCGAATATGCCTTTGCGGTCGCGGTGCATGTCTCGCAAGTGTCCAACGGCATGGCCGTGCAGAGGCTACGTCGATTTTTCCGACGCTGATGCCAAGTAGGCATCCTCAACAGCTCGCCTGCGTGCGACGTCTTCGATGACGAATTTGCGGAAGTCGGCGACGCGGTCCTGGATCGTGACATCTTCGACTGCCGGCGCAGGACCTTCGCCTGGCCACGCGGTCTGTCGTGTCGCTCTGTCGCGGTCGAGGCGCGAGCCGCAGGCGGCGACCCAGTCGTGCAGGCGCTCTCGGGCCTCGGCGAAGTCCTGGTGCCAGCCGAGGGGTGCGGAGCCGTGCTGCTCTTCGTCGTAGGCGCATAGCCAGTGCAGGTGGAGAGCGGAGAGCTCCCAGACGAGTTCGGAGTGTCGATGCCACAGCGGCGGGATGATCGACGGTCCGAGGCCATAGGTGCGTCGTAGCCAGCTCACCCACCTGTCGAGCTCGACCCACTCGAATGCCGCTTGATCCGAGCTGAGCACGTTCCAGTTCACCGGGCGGGGAACACTCGGCAGGCCATCCGCCGCACGTTCGGGGCCGTCGGGCGTCGGTGGCTCGAACTCGTACCCCGGAAAATGCAGAGGCTCGTCGGCGGTCATCAAGTGCTCAGATGGCCACGGGACGGACGGCGGGCTTTGCCGTCGACGGGGCGGATGCCGCTACCGACGGAAGCTGGTTGCGGCGGCGTTGCAAGATGTAGTTCGTGCGCGCGGAGTCGTGGCCGATGCGCTTGGCGACGAACTCCTCGGTCTCGACCGTTTCGCCGTCGCGTTCCCGCGTCGCGGTGTGCGTGTAGCCCTCGGCGATGAATACGTCGCCCTTGTTGAACATCGCGTAGGCCCGCTCCGCGTTGCGCCGGAACATCACGAGGTCGTGGTAAGTGGTCTCGGTCTGAGTGAACGTTCCGTCCTCATTGCGCTCGAAGTGCTCCTGCCCGATGCGCACCCAGAAGCGGGCTTCGCCTTTCGCGTTGAATGCGAGCTGAGGCTGCGACGCGATGAAACCGGAGAGAGACTGCTGGGTGTTCATAGTCATCGGATGCTCCTACCAAAGGGCCGCAGGTCGGCCATCACCTGGTAGGTGCGTTGCCTATCCCCGCCGTAGTTGCTCTTCGACACGAGCCCGATCGGCACGGAGGTCCGCGGCGTCGGGGCGGGCAGTCCATTCGCGCATGCGCGTGACGATAGGTGGCGCCGACCTCAGCAGTACCAGCGCCGTGCCGTACGGCAGCGTGCGAATCACGTCGGGCGGCATGATCGGAACCCGGCGCGTTGATCGCTGGTTGGAGCGCATGCCGCGTTCACCGATTGTGATCGAGTCGGTGGCCTCGTCGCGGTCGCCGATCAGGGTGGCGATGTCTTGGAGATCTCGGGATCCTGAGGCACCGCCGAGCACGATCTTGGCGATGCTCGCGTCCCAGATCGCGGTGGCTGCGTTGTCGCCCCACCGTTGCCGGGCCTGCGCCAGGGACTGGAGCACCGGCATCGTGGTGATGCCGGTGCCACCGCCCTCCGCCATCAGGACAGGCAGCGACGGCAGAGGGGCAAGGTTGCCGATCTCATCCAGCGCGAGAAGCAGCGGCGGGTCGAGGCGGGCGCCTGGGGATCTCGCGGCAACGCGCCTCGCGGTTTCGACGAGGTCTTCGACCAGCGCGGCGACGAGGGAGGAGGATGCGCCGGCGCCAGCGCCCGTCGCGAGAAGGTACAGGGTGCCGTTGCGTCGGAGAAAGGTCTCCGGATCGAACTGCTCGTCCTCGCTCGGGCTGACTGCATCGAGGACACGAGGGTCAGCCAGAGCCGCCAACGCCAGAGATACACCCTGCCAGATCGAGTCGCGCGTGCGTGGGTCGGCGTCGATCATCGCCTCAAGCGAGTCGGCCCATCCCGTCGCGGCGGCAGGGTTGGACGTGAGGATCGCGACGGCATCCTTCGCCGCGGCCGGATCGAGCGTCCAGCGAAAGAGCTCACCAGGCGAGCGTCCGTCGAGCGCCGCAGCGTGCAGCAACGACTGAAGGGCTGTACGAGTTTTGCCCTCCCAGAAGCCGCCGTTCTCCACCCCAACGCTGGACAGGCCTGTACCGGCTGCGAGTCCCGCGGCGCGAATCATCGCGGTGAGTGGGAGCTCGCAGCCGCGTACCGGCGACCACCGCAAGCCCGCCGGTACGCCCGGAGCAAGATGTTGCGGATCGAACACGGCGACCGGCCCCCGTCTCATGCGCGAGCGAATGGTGGTCGTGAGGTTGTCCGGCCTGGTGGAGGTCGTGACGACGGTGCCAGGTGCATCGAGGATCGCGTTGATGACGATGTGGGCGCCCTTGCCTGACCGGGGAGGGCCGATCACGAGGATCGAATCCTCGACCGACGTCCACACCTTCGTTCCTCGTGCCACGCCCACGAGATAGCCGACGTCCTCGGATCGCGGCTTATCGACGGAGGCGCGGAGATGGGCAGCGCGCGACAGCAACGCGCGATCGGAGGCAGCGCGACGCACGTCGACCGACGTCGCGATGCCGGCAATCCGGTTCGGGTCGGACCTGGCGTGACGAGTTTGGTTCCGGATGACGCGCCACACCCACCACCCCGAAACGCTGAGCAGCGCCACGAACGCCACGACGACAGCCCAGTACGCCACGGCATTGAGCCCAGGAGATCCGAGTGCCGTCCCTGGGTCAGCGGGGGAGCCGAAGACACCGAGCCCCGCTGCCAGACCACCTGTCGGCTGCTCCGCTCCCGACAGGATGGCGGCGAGGTTGCCGCCCACACGCAGGATGCCGGCGACCGCAACGGCCCCGCCGAGAGCGAGCAGCGCGACGTTGGTCAGCCCGTCGGGACCGGACACACCGACACCGTGGGGCCGCGTCATGTGACGATCCCGAAGACACACGTGCCAGAGATTCTCCCCACGAGGACGACCTCGCCATCGGCGCTCACCCGGCAGAGCGCCGGTTCCAGCAACGCTCGTGCGGACCCGTTCGCAGAGGCCTTGATGTGACGCACGATGATCGCTAGGGCTACCTCTTCGCCCGGGAGGAAACCCTCTTCGCCGAAGACAACGCGAGGCGGCTCGATCAAGGGCGTCGCATCGATGACTGCTGCGGGAACGGCTGACGGCTCCGCCGGAGCGCTAGACCCTCCGTCCCGAACCTGCGGCGGCGCACTCGGGGCGACTGAGCCCTGCAGCGGCCGGGTGATGAGGTCGGTGAAGACCGTGCCGTCTGCTTCGTGGACGACAACCCTCACCGGCGCGCCGTGAGCGAGCAGCACCGTGTCAATGATCTCCGCAAAGGACGCGCGGGCCCACGGTGCCCCGAACCGAGGCGGTTCAAACGGCGTCCCATCGACGGCGACAGTCATCGTGCCGTCCGCCGAGATCGTCATGGTGATCACGGGAAGGACCGGCGGTAGCCGGATCGCGTCGGTGGATCGTCGCGCTGCGTGCGCTGTCGTCATTTCACGCCCTCCGTCATCCGGCTCGTCGTGTCGAATGCTGCAAGCTCCGCGGGATGCAGTTGGTGCTGGACCGCGAAGCTGCGGTCCTTGATCCGCCAGAGACCTTGACCCGTTGCCAATCCGGGCAGCAGGCTCTGCTCGGTGCCGGTGAGGCCCAGCGCGGTCGCAGTCGCTCCGAGCTGGTCCGCTTCCTGCCGGTAGATGATTCGGGTTTCCGCGTTGGCGAGGAGGGATGACGCGATCGCGCGCATCGCAGAGCCCTGGTCGCCCACGTTGTCGAGGTCGGAGAGCTTGTGGAAGACGAGCAGGTTCGCGATTCCGTAGTGGCGGGCGAGCCGCCACTGAGCATCCATCCGTCGCAGGAGGGCGGGATGAGACATGAGCCGCCAGGCCTCGTCATAGATGACCCAACGCTGCCCACCGTGAGGGTCGAGGAGCGCGGACTCCATCCAAGCGGAGGAGCAGGTCATGAGGACGGACACGAGCGTCGTATTCTCGGCAACACGCGACAGATCGAGCGAGATCATCGGCAGGCTCGGGTCGAAGGTGACGGTGCTCGGACCGTCGAACAGTCCAGCGAGATCTCCCGCGACCAGCCGACGCAGTGCGTGCCCGACGACCCTGCCATCCTCGACGAGGCGGCGATCGGATTGCTGAGATGCGTCCGGAGAGAGGATGCGTTCCACGATCATCGGCAGAATCGGGATCTCACATGAGCGGACAGTGTCCGCGAGAGCGAGATCGATCGCAGTGTGCTCCAGCGGGCTCAGTGGTCGTTCGAGCACCGTTTCGGTCAAGGCGCCGATGAGGTCGCGACGACGAGAGGCGACCTGACCGGCCCAGCTCTCGTCGGAAACGCCGGATGGGCGATGCCCTTCGTCGAGCGGATTGAGTCGGTTCGCCATGCCATGCCCGAGCACGATTGCCTGCCCGCCCACGGCTTCGGCGACGGCCGTGTGTTCCCCCTTCGGGTCGCCGGGGACGTAGACGCGACGGCCGAAGGGAATCGAACGCGTGTAGAGGCTCTTCACGAGCGATGACTTGCCGGAGCCCACGATGCCTGCCAGGACGATGTTCGGCGCGGTGATCATCCCGCGTGAGTAGAGCACCCACGGGTCGTAGACGAATGACGCACCTGAGTAGAGGTCCTGGCCGACGAAGACGCCTTGCGAGCCGAGTCCGCCTTCGGCGAGGAACGGGTACGCTCCGGCGAGCGTCGCACTGGTGTCCTGGTGGCGCGGTATGCGCAGGCGGCCGGGGGTTCGCAGCGCGGCGGGCCGGGACTCCCCGGACGCGGGCAGGTAGGCCGTCGCGCGTCGATCCGCGCGCTGCGCTTCGGCCTCGGCACGGTCGAATTCGGTGGTGGCAGCGCGAGTGGCGGCACTGAGACGCTGGGATGCCTTTCGTCGGGCGCGACGCTCCTTCCTGCGTTCGCCTGCCGGGTCCACGAGCGTTGTGGTGTGTATGCGCTCACCTCCTTGCGCGTTCACAGCGACATCCCGTTGCGGCGGTGAACTCTCGCACCAGACCCCTGGAAGGCGAAGGGGCCAGGCCGCTGAAACGAGTCGTTCGGATTGACGAGGGGCGCGATCGATTCCGAGACCGGCGACGCGGCGACGGCGGATGGGCCCCATGCAATTCGGCCTGAGTGCTGAGATGCCCGATCCAGGGCCAGGCCGGCCCGAGCGACGAGGGTCGACGCACGGCGCAGTGCGAGGGCGGCTGCATGGGCTTCCTCCACCCCGGCCCAGTGATCGCCGTCGTCAGTTCGGGCGATCGCGTCCGAGCTGGTGTGCGCGAACGCGAGCTGATCGAGCACCTGTTCGAGCGATCTCAGGCCGCCCAGCAGATCCCGGACCACCTCGTACGTCTGCGCGGGGTTATCGAACGTGCGCGTTGCGTGCGCGAGAGCGCGCAATGCGTGAGACGCTTCCATGCCGTCGACGACAGGATCCTGGAATGTAGGCATTGTGTGTCCCCTTGCGACAGAAGTCGTCAGTCAGGTGCGCGAGGTGTCCCCGCGCGTCATACGGTTCGGCACAGGGGCAGCGCGGCGACGGTGAACGCTTGCGCCTGCTGACCCACGAGCCTGCGTGTTTCGCAGGCAGCTTGCACGGCGGCCTGCTCGATCGCGGCGACTGCGGCATCCAGCTCGTCGACGCTCGGCGCCGACACTGCGACGAGACCGGTGAAACGCAGCACGCCGTGACCAGCCGTAAGGTCTGACTCTTGCTGCACGACGTCGTTGTATTCCGCGGTGCGCGCGGCATCCTCGATCTGCCCAACCTTCGCCCGCTGTGCGGCATCCGAGAGAAGCCCCACCTTCTTTCTCCTGATGTCCCTCGCGGCGAGGTCGGCACGGACCGGCGTGCACGTCAGAGTGAATGTGCGTTGGATACCCGAGGTCAGCAGCAAGGGGGAGAGGAAGCCTGGGTACACCTGTGACCTCGGCCACTCCGAGATCCAGAGAACCGCGTGGTGGGCCGAGTCGGTATGCAGCCGGTCCCAGGTTTCGGAAACTGCGACGGGGCCGGCCGTTGCGAGAGATCGACCGATGTCCCCGTGTCTCTCGAGCGCGGGAGCGGCTGCGGGATCATATGCGGAGCGCAGCACGACCGCGACCTCGCCTGGGCTCAGCCATCCTGTGGGCGTTAGGTCGGCTGCCCGCAGTGCTGCCACGAACGTCGTCATCTCCTGACGCAGTACGCTCGCGGCCCCCTTCATGCCACCCCCGGCGGCGCGGATCTGGCGGGCCGCCGCGCGCATGTCGAGCGCGAGGGCGATTGTCGTCTCATGCCGTTCGCCGGCAGGGCCGGCGCGCTCAATGAGCTCCTTGTACGTGACCGCGGGCCAAGAGTCATCGTCGACGCCATGCCGTGCCCACCATTCGGCGAGCCCGCTTCCGGAGCTCGGCACTGTGCGCTCGGAGATCTGCACGCGCGCGATGCGGCCCGACCGGCAGACCGTCGCGAGCACTCGCCCCCAGCCGGCCACCCGCCGCTCCTGTTCGCCGCTGTCGAGAAGAACGAAAGCCGGATGCGTGATGCCAGCGATCGCCGTTAGGGTCTGAGCGTGAGGGTCTTGGATCATGGCGGCGCCCGTCTCGGGGTCGACCCACTCTCGGAGCGCGGCGGCGTCGCCGGGGAGTGCGAGCGTGCCCGCTGGGCGCGGCTTGATCAAGTCCGCGCGGAATCGCAGCTGGCCGCCGACGCTTCGCCATGCCCAGCGGATTGAGATCGGCACCCATTCAATGAGCTTCCGGCCACCCACGGGCACGAAGGCAAGTGCGACGCTTGTCACCCAGATCGGTGACGTGAGGCCGAAGAGGATGCCGCCGCCCAGGTACACGGCGCTGGTGAAGGCGATCAGGCCGATGGCGAGCGTCACGAGCTGCGCCAGGGAGAGGCCAAGCATCACGCCTCGCTTGGACAGACGAGAGAACTGAACCGGGTGCAGCTGGTTCGCGCGCGGGGCGTTGTTCGCTGTCATGCTGTCGTCCTTTCGCGCGGAGTGGGGATCGGTCGCGCGGGCGGGGTCGGTGTGCGCGGCTGTGGGATCGGTTGCCCGGCAGCCGGGGAGGCTGTCGGTGACGGTGGTATGTCTGCCGGAATGGCACCCTCGGCATGTCCCATGGCTGCTGATCCGGTGGCGTTGCCGAGCTTGGGTCCGGCGGAGGCAGCCTTGCCGACCACCTGACCGCCGACGATGACTGCGGCGGCCGGGCCGGCGGCCGCAGCTCCTGAAGTTCCTGCGCCTGACGCTGCTGCACCAGACGCTCCCGCGCTGGCACCCGATCCGGCGCTGCTCCCGGCGGCGCTCGTCGCCACCGGGGGCGCCGACCCGCTTTTGGTGCCACCTCCGTCGAGGATCGACTTCGCCGACTTCGCACTCGCGGGGCTAACCGGCACCGGGACGGGCCGATTCAGCGCTCCCTTAGCCTCCTGTTCGGTCGACATCGCGTGGTACATATCGACGCCGACGAACGAGATGAACTTGTAGGTCATGTATGGCGCGAACGCTGCGACGAGCATGAGTACGACTCCGGCCACCGGATCGCTGATGGAGGCGAGATCAAGGTCGATCGGCGCCGCGGTCTGGTTGATCGCGACGAGGAAGAGGACGACAAGCACGAGCTTCGAGAACACGAGGGCCACAACGAACGCCACCCACTTGCCGAACCAGCCGCGGGTAGCATCCCAGGAGAATCCGGCCAGTGCGATCGGCGCGAACACGATCGCCACCAGGAGCAGGGCTTTACGGATGAGGAGCGATAACCACACAATCGCGGTGGCTGCGATCGCGAGTCCTGCGAGGAAGATCGTCATGATCGCGCCGACGCCGGGGCTCGCGATGTTGATCGCGACCAGCCCGGCGGCCATCAGGGCGATTCTGTCGCCCATTCCCTCCATCGTGTTTCCTGTTGCCTGGACGATCCCGATGGCCAGCTGATCCGTGATCTCCAGCAGCGTCGCCGTCAGGGCGATTGCGACGAACGAGCCGAGCACGGACTTGCCGAGCCCCACAGCAGCCCGTGAGAGCGCGGTTGGATCGCGATGCGCCAACCCGGTTATCAGTTGCAGGCAGAAGAACACGAGCATGACGAACAGCGCGACGCCGAAGAGCAGGTTGTACACCTGGGTGTACTGGTCACCGGTGACGTCGACGAGGGTGGTCGTGTCGAACACCGCCCAGACGGCTTCGAAGAACCACGCGGCGGCTGCGGCGAGCGTGTGGGCGAGCCAATCGAAGGGCGCGGCAACGAGCGAAGTGACACCCGACCCGACGGTCTGGCATACCTCGGCGATCGCCGGGATATCGCAGACCCCGCCCACTCGCGTCGTTCCTCTCAATCGGCCGCGTCTCGCTCAGACGGACTGGCCGACACCCCAGAAGAAGTTCACGAGCGTGACCGACGCCCCGCAGATGAGTGCCGCGCCACACGCCACCAGAACGCCGAGCTTGCCCCGTGAGGCGAGATGGGGGTTCGATGAGTTGGCTCCATACCCCCACGCGACTGCGGCGATGATGAGGGCGAGCACGGCGAGAATGAGCCCGACTGTCATCACTGCGCCGACGATGACGCGGAGTTGCTCGATGCCGGGAAGTCCTGACCCGTTGGGAACGATGTCGATCACGGTCGTGCTCCTTGTCTGCGCAGAAACGAACCTGCGTACAAGGTGCGTGCGGCGTCCCCGAGATCCGTCGACCCGCGCAGTCCGTGCTCGCACTCTGGCTAGAGCTGTTGGCCGACCCCAATGAGGAAGTTCATCCAGGCGACCGCCGCGCCGGCAAGTGCCGCTGCGCCGACAGCAACGAGAAGGCCGGTACGGGCTCGCATGGCCGACTGGTAGTTCCCGCTCGTCGACGCGATCGCCCATGTGGCGGCGCAGATGAGGATCGCGAGTACCGCGAAGACCAGGACATACATGAGGAGCGCGCCGACGATCACGCGGAGGTCACCCGCTCCTCCGACCGCTCCGAAGTCCGGGAAGATGTCCATTTCGGTCAAACCTCATGCGCCTGCCGCGCACGCCGTCCTGCCTCCGGTCGCGGCATCCAATCCTTCGGCGCCGTGCTCGGCGAGCCACGGGTCTGCGTCGATTGCCGGCTCGAACGCTCCGCCGAGACGGATCTCGAAGTGAAGGTGAGATCCCGTGGACTTGCCGGATGACCCTACGTCTCCGATGTGCTGGCCAGCGGTGACGCGCTCGCCGACCGTCACGTGTACGCCGGTCGTCCACATGTGCGCGTACGCCGACGCCACCCGCTCTCCGTTGACCGTGTGCTCGATGACGATCAGCTGTCCGTAACCCCCATACGGCCCCGCCCAGCTGACGAGCCCGTCAGCGATCGAGAAGATGGGTGTGCCGTCTGCAGCGGAGAAGTCGGTTCCTGCATGGAACGCAGGTCGACCCGTCATGGGGTCGGTTCGCCCGCCATAGCCGCTGGCCCACACCCACGTGTTGCTCGGGAGGGGAAAGACGATGCGGGTCGTCTCGGGGACGGAATCCAGAGGTGCGCCACCTCCCGTCACCGACGCGATCGGCCGGGTCAGCGCGACGA
Source organism: Microbacterium sp. ARD31 (assembly GCF_031844425.1). Classification (NCBI taxonomy): domain Bacteria; kingdom Bacillati; phylum Actinomycetota; class Actinomycetes; order Micrococcales; family Microbacteriaceae; genus Microbacterium; species Microbacterium sp. ARD31. The sequence continues at coordinate 304,491 of NZ_JAUZVE010000004.1, read as the reverse complement.
GGATGGCTTCCGCGACGGGTTGATAATCCTGGTAGCGGTCGGGGAAAGCCGAGCGCTCGACAGCTTGCGCAGCCGAGCCGGGATCAGCTGACTGCCAGCCCGCGATCTCGAGGAGCCCAGCGGGCGAGGGAAAGTTGGGTCCCTCTGGTCCGCCGAAGAATGCGCGCACCTGGTAGTCCGGATCCATGAGCTCTTCGACAGTGCCCCAGCCGGAGGTCGGGCGCATCTGAAACAGGCCGAGTGAGTCGTGGTCGCTGCCGACGCCGTCGTTGGGCATGCCGAGCGAAGTGGGGTGGGCGGCGTTTGCCAGCATCCGCAGGGTCGACTCTGTGAGCGCGGCCATCAGCCCGATCAGAACGCCCTGCCGCCCCACACCCTCAATACCGCTACCGACAGTGATGATCGTCGCGGCACGGGTGAGTTGTGACTGCCCGAGGGTCACCGACACGCCGTCGCTCCGTTTCGCAGTCAACCTGTCGGGCACGTCGGTCACGACGAGCTGGCCGGATGTCTGGCAGGCAGCGAGCGCGGCGGGGGAGAGGACGAGGGGGAGCGCGATCAAGCCGGCGAACGGCAGGGTGAACAGAACGACGGCGAGAGCGATGACGAGCTTCTTCATGCGCGACGTCCGTCACCGGAGCGGGTTGTCGACCTCGGAGAGCCGGAGCAGGCGGCATTCGTCGAAACTCGGCTCACACGCGATGAAGAGGGTGAAAGCTATCGGTCGAGATGTCTCCTGAGCCTGCGTCCCCACGATGCCGGCGCGATGGCGTGTTCCCGTGATCGTGTATGCGATCGTTCCTGGGAGCAACTGCCCAGGTGTCGCTTGATCGATCGCCTCGTTCCAGGATGCCGGCACGAACGCCTCATCGACGGTGAGCCACTGGCGCGTGCCATAGGTGCGCAACGTCACCCAGGCGTCCGCCGTCGGCAGGTAAGTGCGAACGTCGGAGGCTAGCCCGGCCGTCTCGGTACCTGAGGGATCCCCTGCGTCGACGATGACCTGGGCATAGTCTGCCGGGTCGAAATCCCTGGCGGTGTCCCAGTTGATGAGCGCGTAAGCCGCGTCGCGCGCGAAGGCCTCGGCACCCATTGTCGAGCGGATCGGGGGAAGCGTTTCACCTGAGGCTCTCGGTTCAGGGTCGATGCCGGCGGTGGTCGGGGCCTTCGGCTCGACGGAGGTCGTCGGCTCGCTGGGCGACGGTGCCAGTACAAGGCCGTACAAGCCGACGCCGATAAGTGCGGCCAGCACGCCGAATCCGATCGAGAGGAGAAGGACGATGCGTCGCCCTGGGCTCATATACGCGGCCATCACGCGATCTCCCGTCCCAGCTGGACACGTGCGCTGCGGAGCGCCGCGAAGAACTCCACGGTCGAAGCGAGTGTCGCTTCGAACTGCTCGAGTTGCTCATCCGTCAGTTCAGTAGCCACAGCCGCGACATCGAAATGGGTCCACCAGAGGTCCAGGTCCTCCCACACACGCACGAACGCACGGACGGGAAAGACGTGCGCCGTCGCAGCGCGAGACCTGGATGGTCGCCGGCGGCGCTTCGCCTCCTTGACTCGCGCGAGAGCCGCGTTTGCCAATTGTTCGAGTTCGTCGGGCGGCTCGAAGTCCTCGGGTGCTTCGAAGTCCTCGAACTGCTGTGGCGGCCCCGGCTCGAGGAGTTGCCTGATTCGCGCGTGTGACGCGGCGACACTTCCGCCATCGTCAATGAGCCGCAGTTCTTCGCTGGCTCTCTCCTTTAGTGCAGGGTCGGCGGCGGGGTCAGCGACAAAGCGCTGCAGCTCGGCGATGCGTTCCAGCGTGGTGTATGACGCCTTTCCGGTGACCAACTGGGCCGCCTGGGTGCGACTCTTGCCTGACTTGAACTGCGGTGGTGCCACGGTGGCACCACCGTCAATTCCATCCCGAGCATCCGGACGGCTGAAACGCGTCGCGGACTGCCGGCGAGCCGCGTCGTCGGCGATGTGGTCCTTCAGTTCGGTGTAAAGGGCGGCCGCCTCTGTCGGCGTGAGCGGCTTGTGGAGGAGGTTCTCGGCCTGCTCTGCCAACAGTTCGGCGAGCCGATCCGAGATCCCGGACCTCACCCACACCTTGATCGTCTTCTCGCCCAGCCGCTTCAGCGCTTCGAGCCGACGAGCGCCGCACACCAGGACGCCTTCCGGTGTCACGGTGACCGGCTGTAGCAGTCCATCGCGGGTGATTGACGCGGCGAGCTCATCGATGTCTCCGAACTCGGTACGGTGCCGCTTCCCGACGACGATCGACTCGATCGATCGTTCGAGCTCGATGTGGCCGACTCTGGTTCCCACGGTCACCGCCTCGATCGCTCGGCGGGGGCTGCGAGACTCACCGCGAGGACGAGATCGTCATCCGTCAGCAGCGAACGCAGGGGTTCACCGATCAGCAGGCGGAGCAGGATGCCGCGTCCGGCTGTCGTCCGGGCGACCTCCGGTTCCGGGTTGCCGAGGACAGCGCGGAGCAATCCGTTCCACGATGCGGACGACAGGTCGAGGAGGGTTCTTCCGTGAACGTCGCGCCGGAGCGATTCCCAGGCGGTCGCACGGGAGGGAACCTCACTGAGTCGTGCACAGATGTACTCCATCGCGGTGCGCGCGGGCGTGCGCGGCCAGCCAAGCAAGGTCATGAAGGCGATCGCATTCTCGACTGCCTCTCCAATCCCGGCGCCGTCCGGAGAGCACCCGTCATCGAGCGCGTCCCCGGCGCCCTGGACACGCAGTGACGGGTGATAGTCGCTCAGGGGGTTCTCTCGGTCACTGAATCGCTCGGGGTCATGAAACGACGAGAACTCGGGTCGGCGCGCCTGGTACACGGAGCACAGCAGGCCGTTCGCGCGTTCCTCCGCGATCAGCGTCACCTGCACGGCCCGAGTGACCACCGCCCAGGGGTCGTCGGCATTGCGCACGGCCGACGAGCGCATTGCGTCGAATGCGGCCGCGGCGGCATCCCATGGATCGAGTCCGTGCTTGCGCGCCAGCTTTGCGTAACGCCGAACGACATACTCCATGAGCGCTGCGGCTTCGGCGTCGCGACGCCAGGCACCGTGGTCCTGCGCGGCGAGGCGTTCGAGCACTTCGCGCAGGCCCTCCGAACTCTCAAACGCGGCGGGCACGCTCGCCGACTCGGAGGAGCCCGGAATGCGCTGAGAGTGCACCGATGCGGCGGCAGCTGAGTGGGAACCCTGGCTCGACATGGCAACCTCGCTACCGACCGATTCCAGAACGACGGACAGACCCGTGATCAGCGCGGCCGTTTCCGAACGCCTCCACCGGCGGGAGGTGAAGGGCCCGTTCACGGATTGCGCGGCGAGTAGCCGCAAACCCCTGCGTCGGGAAAGCGCGCGCTCGCCGGGCGAGCGAGGACTCGAGGTCGATTCCTTGGCCTGCGACGCGCCCGGTGACGGCAGGAACGAGTTCCGTAGGTCGCATCCAGACCACCTCGCTTCGAACCCGCTCAGCGCCGGAGAGGGACAGCGGCTGCCTCGCAAGCGAAGGATCGCCGTGCCGCGCCAACTCGGATACCTCTTCGGGTGACCGCTTGTCGACGAGTTCACGTTCACGCTCGGACGCGTCCACCCGAAGCGGCAGGCCGGGTCGCTCGACTCGCTCGTATTCGTTCATGACGTAACCTCCTTCTGAACCTCAGGTGTGCCGATCGTCCCCGCGAACCACCGACCGACTGTCGACGGATGAACTCCCGTGGCGCTCGCAATCTCCTTGTTCGACATCCCGCGCTGACGCATCAGCGCGGCAACGCTTCTACGGGCACCCTTCTCCGGAACCTCGACCAGCGAGCGAATCGGAACGACTTCTGTGGACAGGTCTCGTGACGTCTCTGCTGTGGAGGAGACGTGAAGCCGGAATCGCTGGGTGAGAACGACCGTCAGGTGAGTGATCGCGAGAAGCACCAGCGGCGGTACTGCGGCAACCGACGCTGCAAGCACGGGACGAACATCGGCATCGGCCGCGACGACGGCATGGATCGAGTTTGCGGCGACCGATACGGCCGCACCGATCATGAGCAGCATCCACGGATACCACGCACTCCGCTGTCCGGCGAGCGCGACGACGGCAACGGTTCCGACGACGATGATTCCGTCCACAATGAGCGGCCACGCCCACGCCTGCGTCGCCGCGATGCCGGACGCGTGGGCGAGATCCGCGAGAGCGGTGAACGACAACCAGAACGCGCCGACAGCGATGAACACGGTGCCGACGACCGCGGTCCATACGGCAATCCGTCCTGACCGCGGGTGCGTCGTAGCGGGGATCACGAGATCACCTGCCCGCTGAGCGAGCGGGATGCTGAACTGCCGCCACTGATGCGAAAGGGTGGCGTCGGCCCCACCACCGTTCGGTACGCAGAGCGGATGGTCGTCAGGATCTCGGCCTGATGCAGCCCCGCGTGCTCCGCAGCAGGCCCGAGTACATTGCGCGCGCTCTGATCAGTGACGCCGTTCTCGGCGAGCCGGCATGCGGCCCAGTACAGGGCGCGGTTCCGCTCGCCCTCAGCCCGTGCGGCCAGCCACGCCGCGATACGCTCCGCGTCAACATCGCGGCGGGCCTCCCCGGGTATCGTCGCAGTTGGAGTCGGCCTCGGGTCAAGGAACTGTCGAAGCGCCGATCCGTCGATAGACACGGCCTCCCCGCGTCCGGCGCCGATCAGCTCATAGGCAGACCTGTTGCCTTCGAACAGCACTTGCGACGGCGGCACGATGACGTAGCCGCCCTCACCCCGGAAGTCGATGCCGGCGCGGGCGGCCTGCCACGATGCCTGAACGCGGCCAGGGTCTGCGGGGTAGTAGGCGTGCATCCCACCGGATGCCGTCTTCACCAGCGCCTGCCAGCGATCCACGAGACCTTCCCGGCGAGAGAGTTCGAAGGCAGCGAATCCGCGCACCCGCCCGTGCACATCGATGTCGACGACCTCGACGCCGGACGCTCGCCCGGTCGGCATGCCGATGTTCGCTTCGGGCCATCGAGACCACCATCGGGCGATCTGCCGGTCGTCGGAGGTTGCGTCGCGGAACCCGTGCTCTGTGAGCGGCCGCTTCTCCGCTGGCTTGCAGGGGAAGATCGGGACTCCTGCCGCAGCGAATCGAGCGGCGCCTTCCCGCGGCGAGAGGCCGATCATTCCGGCGAACAGGGCGACGGTGTCCATCACAAATCCCGGGCGGAGATCGCGGAATCGGCGGACGAGTGCCGAACCCTCACCCTGCGGACATCATCGAATCGTGCCACCGGACCAGCGACGAGAGGCTGAAGTGCACCCCGCTGCGCTGCCCTCGTCAGACCTGGCGGGTCGCCCGAGCCGGCTTGCAACGTCGGCAATTCCGTGAGGATCGTGACCGCTGTCGTCCGCACTCGCTCACCAGTGGCTTGCACCACTTCCACCGGCGTCTTGCCCTCGACGGATGTTGCCCAGGTCGCCACATACGGGATCGTGTACCCCGATGTGTCGAGGCCGTGGGCCGCTCCGATCATCAGAGCAACGGACTCCGCTTCGACCTCTCCGATCCCGCGATGGAAAACGGCATCGGCGTTGTCAGGGCCGTGCAGCATCACGTGCGCCAGCTCGTGCGCCAAGGTCTTCGTACGCGCCGCGGGGTCTATGTCGCCTCGAATGGCAACGCTCCGAGTGAGGTAGTCAGTCATGCCGTTGGCTCCGCCGAGATCGCGATCGCTCCCAACAGTGCGCAGCGTGTACCCGTGTTCGCGTACGAGGGATGCAAGACCATCCCAGAGACCTTTTGGCGCCTCGCCCGCGAGCAACTGCGGAGTGGGGGCATGGGGGATCGGGACACCGCTCGTCTGCGAGGCATCCCACACGTATGCGGGCCGCACCCCGACCATTCGAGTGCGCACTTCGTCGTTGCGTCTCGGGGACTCGCGAGGCGCAAGACGACGCCATGACTCGGCGACCTCTGGGGTGGACGAGGTGAACCGCGCGTGGATGGGCGCAAAGATCATGTACCCGGTCTGGCCGCGATCGACCGACCTCCCAAGCGCGTGCCATTGCCGGAACCCCGCGACGTACGTCGGCGTGGGCTCAGCCACCCTGCCCTGCTCGAACGCAGCGAGGTGTTGCAGCCAGATGAGCATGGTGTTGTTGAACGAACGAGAGCGGAATCGCGCGGCGAACTCAAGAGCTCGCACCCAGTCATCGCTCGTCACCAGCGTGGCCACGGCATCCGCCAGCTGAGCGTGCAGCCGTTCGAGCTTCGCCTCAGTGGAACCGACGGCGTGGAGTTGGTGAGTCATGGCGGGGGCACCTCCTTCTGATCAGCCGACAGAGCGGCTTCCTGTGGGAGGTACGCGCGATCTCACCGGAGCCGAACAGCGGGCGCGAACGACCGACCCGAGATGGTCGCATAGCGGTTCACGCTCGCGCGGGGCGGCCTCACGAAATTCGGGCGCACCCGCGAGCCGGCTGTGCGGGGGTGGAGTGCCGGCAACTCCGCTGATCCGTCCTGGGCGATGACCTCCTCTTTGAGCATGCTCAAATTGCTTAGGAGTTGTTTCTAGCACCGACATTGATCATGCGCAATGATTGATTTGAGCATGACCAACGAGTACATTGAGCATTCTCAACGCCAGTCGACGGGCGCTCACAACCGACAAGCCTTGCCTCACCCGAGGGGAAGGGTGGTCCACCGAAATGACAGAAGACGAGAGCAAAGTGGCCGCGGAAGACCTCGCGAAACGCCTCAGGCTGCTCCTCGACGTCGCGATCACCGAGTCGGGTTCCGAACCGACCTACGCCCAGATCGCCGCGTTCCTCGAGAGGCGCGGCATCAACCTCTCGAGATCTCGATGGACATACATGGTCAACGGCCATCGCTACGTGCAAGATCCCGCGCTGTTCGAAGGGCTGGCTGCGTTCTTCGACGTGGATACCGCGTTCCTGCTGGGCGAGGACGGGGTAGCGATTCCGGACAAGGTCACCGCGCAACTGGATCTCGTGCGGGCGATGCGGGCAGCGAAGGTGAAGTCGTACGCCGCGCGCACGCTGGGGGACATCTCCCCGAAGGCTCTTCAGGCGATCAGCAGATTCCTGGATGAGGAAATGACACATAACTGAGCAGTGCCCTTGCCGGTCCGTTGTGGCCCCCACCGGCACATGCTCCCCAGACGGGAGTGACATCGTGAATATCGAGCAGACCGTGTCGACGGCCGTCGCAGACCTTGCGCTGGGTAGCACCTTCACCTTTGACGATCTCGTTGGGGCAATCCAGGATCACCGGCAGCGCACACTCAGAATCGTGGAACTTGCGGATCTCGGCGACCACGATGGCATCTGCGCGGTGTGGCTCATCACCGAGTGCGAAGACCTCGTCCTTCACGCGCACAGCGACTCCGTCCTCCATCGCCAGCAGTTCGTCCTGCACGAGTTCGCCCACATGATCCTCGGGCATGGAGAAGACGACGAATGTTCGACGGAAAGCTTCCTGCTTCCCGACATCCCCGCCCGGACTCGGCGTCGACTACTCACTCGTCAAGATTTGGACTCTCACACCGAGATCGCGGCGGAGGCCTTGGCTGATCATCTCGCTGCGGCGATCAGAGGCTCGGTGTACGGCGAATCGCGCTATCTCGAGATCTTCGGGTGATGCAGACCTTCGTCGCGGTGCTGATGTGGCTGCTCGTGGCGAGCCTGCTCATCTTGCGCCGCGGACGAGCCGAGCGGAGCATCACCTACGCGGCGATCACGATCGCTGTCGCTATGACGATCAACGTCGATGCGGTCTACCGCTTCATCGATGCACTCCTCGGCGGCTCGAATGTCGCCACCCTCATCGGGGACTGTGCGCTTATGGTCGGGATCTTCTTCCTTGGCCGAGGGATCATGAAAGCGGGGGAGTATCAGCCCGGCGCTGTCCGCATTGCGCTGGGCCCCGCTGCCCTCCTTGTTGCGCTGAGCGGCGTCGGGGTCGCCTTCTTGCTCATCGACCGTGGTGCCACGACGACCAACTTCATGATCGATCTCGGAGCGCAACCTGCAGCAGCTGCGTACTCAATGATCCAGTTCACCTACTACGGAATCGTCGTCGGCACCATGGCAGTCCTCGCGAGTCGCCAGTATCGGCTGAGTACTGGTGTCCAGCGTCTGCCAGCCGGCTCTCTCGTCGTCGGTGCGCTCCTCGGAGTCGTTTTCTGTGTCGTCGTGCTCATTATGGACATCGCGCACGTTGTCGGGCGAGTAGACGTAATGGCCGACGTGTCGATCGCGTATGGGCCGCTTTACATATCGACATTCCTGTTTCTCTGTATCGGACTCGCTGGGCAGCCGACCGTGCGCTACCTGAGCGCGCGCCGGAGGGTGGCGCGAACACGCACGCTCATTGGGGAACTGTCGCCCGCATGGCGAGCGGCGACAATCGTTCGCCCGGGATTGAGTCAGACGGATGCCGCATCCGCGCAATCCGATGGCCTCGAGGCACAGTTGCATCGACATGTAGTAGAGATCCGCGACGCGATGATCGACCCGCGCGTGTCGTTTTCTCTCAACGCGGGCGACCGTCACATCCTTGAACGTGCGGAGCGGCATCTCCTCGGAACTGACGGCGCTCAACCTCGCGCGTCGGTTGCGCCGGCCACTCGGCGCATGTCTCAACGAGGAGCGAGATGAGAGGCCCGATCGCGCTGGCAGGCGTTATGACGGCCGTCGCGTCAATGACGTTGGGCCTCGGGTTTGTGATCGCGCGGCGACTGACCGCCGCTCCGAACTCGCGCCGATTCGATCTGACCATCTGTGCCGTCGAACAGGATGGCGACCGGCGTTCGATCGTGCTCGATCGAACGCACCAAACTGAGTCCCAAGGTGAGTTCACTCTGCTGTTTCCAGGTGGCCAGTGGGTACAGCTGGCTGCCGAAGTCCTCGATCGCGGGCCTGGGCGCATCGCGCGTCAAGTGACGGCAACCGCACCGGGCTTCACACCGCTAGCCGAAGAGCGCGCCTCGTGGAGCGGCATCTACTTCCTGACGCCCATCGATGCGGGCCTCAGCGCATACGACATCGCCATCCCCACTCCGTCGGGGCCTGCGCCAGCGTGGCGCATCGATGGCAGCGACTCGCAGTCAACGAGGTGGGCTATCCACATCCATGGGCTCGGCAGCCCGCGAGCCGGAACGCTGCGAGGTGTGCGAGTCACCACCGAACTGGGCTACACGTCCCTCGTCGTCAGCTACAGGAACGATGGCGAGGGCCCGAGACGCGGAACTGGTCGGTCAACCCTCGGCGCCACCGAAGTCGACGACGTGGACGCTGCGATCCGGTACGCCATCAATCAGGGCGCGCGTCAGGTCGTTCTCTTCGGTTGGTCGATGGGAGCACAGGTCGCGCTCCAACTCGCTGCGGGGCCGCGTTACAGGAGGCTGATAGCCGGGCTCGTCCTTGAGTCGCCCGTTCTCGACTGGGTAGCGACGATCAAGGCGAACTGCGCTCGCGCCGGGCTGCCTGCCGCGGCGGGGCTCCTTGCGCTCCCGTGGCTCATATCGCCTTTGCTCGCACGCGCAGTCGGCCTGCCTGGCAGTATCCCTCTCGGGGATCTCAACTGGATCTCGCGCGCGCAGGAGCTGGCAGTACCTACGCTGATCTGCCACGGAGCGGATGACGACTCGGCGCCGCCAGCCGTCTCTCGCAGGCTTGCAGCGCTGCGTCCAGATCTCGTTCATCTCAAAGTCTTCGACGCGGATCACACGATGACGTGGAACTCTGACCAAGAGCGTTGGCGGTCCACTGTTGCTGCCTGGCTTATCGCCGAGGTTACAAACTGACTGATGCTGGAGTAGTGCCCCTTAGCGTGGTGTAGCCCTCTTTTGCCCGGACCGGGCCAGGACCTACCGAGATTGCGCAACAGCCTGTTGCGCAATTGCCGTAGGGCAACATCACCGTGCTCCTGGACAAGCTCCTCGGTCCCGAACTGCGGGACTGGTACGCCGGCCAAACCCTGACGCACGGATGGACCGGTGCCACGCTCGAGCACCCCATCAAGACCACCGCTCACCTGCGGTTCGGCGGGGCGCCGACGAACTTCGATCGCATCCTGGACCCGGGTGCGTCCGAGCTCGCAAAGCAGATCACGAAGGATCCGTACGTCTTCGACTTCCTTCGCATCGAGCCGGGCCACGCGGAGCGGGAACTCGAGCAGGCGCTGGTGGAACGCGCCATAAAGACCCTCGGAGAGTTGGGCAGCGGATTCAGCTTCGTCGGCCGGCAGGTCCCGTTCGACGTGGACGGCGATGAGTTCTTCGTCGACCTGCTGTTCTTCCATCTCGAACAGCTGCGCTACGTCGTAGTGGAGCTCAAGGCAGGTAAGTTCAAGCCGGAGTATGCCGGCCAGCTCGGCTCCTATGTGGAGCTTGTGGAGGGACAGCGACCCAGATCGCATTTGCTTCTGCCAGAACCGCCAGGACGCCAACCTAGAAGGCAGCCCGCCAACGCCGATTAGTCGCCCAGCGAGCAATGGTCCGAGCGTGTAGCCGAGGCTCTTCCACGACCCATAGCGACCGAAGTAGCGCCCCGTGCGACCAGCGCCGGCCAGGCGGGCAACCGTGGCAGACGACGCTGGCGAGAACGCTGCGGTGGCGGCGCCCTGCCCCCAGTCGTGCAACCGCCAGCATGATGGTGTTGTCAGCGCCAAGCCCGAACGGCGACAGTCCCGCAAACGCGAGGAGACCGCCGACGATCACGGGTTTGGCCCCGATCCGATCCGACAGGGATCCGAACAGCGGCTTCAGCAGGAGTTCGGCGACGTCTTACAGCGCCAGGATGTCCATCACCCGTGCGGCGGCGTTGGCACGGTAGCCGAATCATCATCGCCAGCCGAAGGTGGGTACGCTTCAGGAGTCTCCTGAGGGAGGGAGGACGGCGTGAACCTGGAGCTGGCGGTGGTCCTCGCACTTCTGATCGCGGCGATCGTGATGTTCGCGATCGGCCGGCCGCGCATGGATGTGGTTGCGCTATTGATGATCGTCGCGCTGCCGTTGACCGGCATTCTCTCCGTCCCGGAGACTCTCGCGGGTTTCGCCGATCCGAACGTCGTGCTGATCGCCGCGCTCTTTGTCGTGGGTGAGGGGCTCTCCCGCACGGGGGTCACGTACCGGCTCGGGGATTGGCTGGCGCGTACGGCGGGTGCGAGTGCGACGCGGGTGATCGTGCTGCTCATGCTCTGCGTCGCGCTGCTCGGCGCGGTGATGAGCTCGACGGGCGTCGTCGCGATCTTCATTCCGGTCGCGTTGAGCGTGGCATCCCGAACGGGCATCTCGGTCAGGCAGCTGTTGATGCCGATCAGCTTCGCCGGTCTCATCAGTGGCATGCTTACGCTGATCGCCACGACGCCGAACCTAGTGATCGACGCTGAGCTGCGGCGGCACGGTCTGAGCGGTTTCGGCTTCTTCGCCCCCACCCCGTTCGGGCTTGTCATCCTCGCCCTGGGCATCGGCTACATGCTGGTCGCTCGTCGGTTCCTCGGCGCGGAGGCGATCGCGGATGCCGGTTCGCGCACCTCCTTCGGGAGCCTGATCCTCGACTACGGTGTGGACGCCCGCACCCGCCGATATCGAATCAATGCAGGATCGCCGCTGATCGGCCAACGACTGGCGGATGCCGAGTTCGGCGGCGGCGCGATGGTCGGAGTCCTGGTGCTCGAGCGCACCCGCCTTTGGCGTAAGACCGTACGCACCTCCGACGACGACACGATCCTCACGGAGGGCGACATCGTGGTGGTGGACCTGGAGGTGCCCAGCGCGGAGAGACGTCGTCTCCGGCTCGAAGAGCTGGCATTGACACCCGACTTCTTCGAATCGTACTCACGTCAGGTGGGTATGGCCGAGGTCATGATCGCGCCAGACTCGTCCGCGCGCGGCCTCAGCGTGCGGAGCATCCGGTTCCGGGAGAAGCACGATCTCGTCGTGCTTGGCGTCCGTCATCGGCGCGAGGCCGCCGGGCCGGCATTCCCCGTGATCCGCCTCGCCGCCGGCGACACACTGCTCGTCGCCGGCGGCTGGGATTCCATCCACCGGCTCCAGGCGCAGCGCCAGGATTTCATCATGCTCGACCTCCCGGCCGAAGTGAAGGAAGTGGCCCCCGCCGCCAACCAGGCCCCCTTTGCGATCGGCGCGGTGCTCGTGATGGTTGCGCTGATGATGACAGGCATCGTCCCCAACGTGATCGCCGCGCTCATCGCGTGCCTGCTGATGGGGCTCTTCCGCTGTGTCAACATGCCCAGCGCCTACCGATCGATCCACTGGCCGACGATCCTGCTCATCGTCGGAATGCTGCCGTTCGCGCTCGCCCTTCAGCGCACCGGCGGCGTGGACCTCGTCGTCGATGGCCTGCTCGGCGGGCTCGGCGACGCGAACCCGACGATCCTGCTTGGCGGCGTCTTCGTGCTGACCGCCGTCATCGGGCTCTTCGTGTCGAACACTGCGACGGCCGTGCTGATGGGTCCGATTGCGATCGGCATCGCAACACAGCTGGGGGTCTCGCCCTATCCGTTCGCGATGGTTGTCGCTCTGGCGGCTTCCGCCGCGTTCATGACACCCGTGTCTTCGCCGGTGAACACCCTCGTGGTCGAACCCGGCCGCTACAGCTTTCTCGACTTCTTCAAAGTCGGAGCACCCTTCACCATCGTCGTCCTCCTCGTCAGCGTGTTCATGGTGCCCCTCGTCCTCCCCTTCTGACCGACACCACGCGCCCGCCGAGGAGTGCACCCCGTCACGGTTTCACCCGCCAAAAAAGTGACGCCGCCCACCGACGGGTTCAGCGACTTCACTTCTCAACCTCGCGCAAGGATGACGGCGTTCCGAGCTGGCGGCGCGCGAGACCGGATCGAAGTGCGTATGCACTCGGGAAGCCCGCAACGCCGGATTCAGAGCGCTGGCGACGACCTCGTTGCACTCCAGCACGCTTCTTTGCGTGACGCACCGAATTGCCTCTGACGGACGCATTGTGACTATCGAAACGGGTGTCTACAATCAGAGGATTGCAATCGCGTCGGCGGCGCACAGGTCACAAAGCAAAAATGAGCTGGAGGCCGACAGCAGTGCAGTCGCTCGCTCACTGCGGTAGCGCAGCGTGCGCTGGACGGGCGATCATGCGTAACCGCACCCTGCCAAGGAGCACGCCAGATGAATATTTCTGAGACCGACCGCTCCCGCGCCGAGGCGCCCGCAGCGTCCTGGGCCATCACTGGGGGGGAGGTGTTGCGCGCTGTCGCTAGCGGGCCAGAAGGCCTGACGGAAGGCGAGTCCGAATCCCGTCTCGCGCGCGACGGTCGCAACGAATTGCCGACTCCGCCCGAGCCGTCCGTCTTCAAGCGTCTGCTGGCCCACTACGCTGACGTTTTGATCTACATCCTCATCGTGGCGGCCGTGCTGAAGGCGATTAGGGGTGACTGGGTCGACTTCACCGTGATCGCTGTTGTGATCGTGGCTACTGGGCTGATCGGCTTCATCCAGGAAGGTCGTGCGGCGTCGGCGCTCGCGGGATTGCGCAAGATGCAGTCGTTGAGCGCGCAGGTACGGCGCGACGGGACCTGGGGAGTGGTCGACTCCGCGACCATCGTCGTCGGTGACGTCGTCCGCGTTCGTAGCGGCGACCGGGTGCCGGCGGACGTCCGGCTGTTAACCTCCGGGCGGCTGCAGATCGACGAGTCTGCGTTGACAGGCGAGTCGGTGGCCGCCGACAAGAGCGATGAGATCGTGGCTGCGGATGCGGGCATCGGGGACCGAACGTCGATGCTCTTCTCAGGGACGATCGTCACGGCGGGCAACGGCGAGGGCGTGGTGGTGGCTACGGGGCGGGACACTGAGATCGGCCGTATCTCGGTGCTCGTGTCCGAGCAGGACCAGATGGACACCCCGCTCGCCCGACAGCTCGCCCACCTGGGTAAGCAGCTGTCGATCCTCATCGGCGTGCTCGCCGTTGTCATGTTGCTCATCGGCTGGTTCGTGCACGGCCTGGATGTTGATGAGCTCATCTCGGCGGCCATCGGGTTCGCCGTGGCTGCGGTGCCAGAGGGACTGCCCGCCCTGGTGACGATCACGCTAGCGCTCGGCGTGCAGCAGATGGCTAAACGCCACGCAATCACACGCAAGATGGAGGCGGTTGAGACCCTCGGCTCCACGACGACCATCTGCTCTGACAAGACTGGGACGCTCACTCAGAACGAGATGACCGCCCGGACGGTCGTCACGGCAGTAAGCACATACACAGTCGAGGGCACCGGCTATGACCCCGTGGGTCGGGTCGTCAACTCCGACGGCCAGACCGCCGACCTCGCCGTCCACCCCGACCTCTCCGATCTCGTGCTGGCCGCCGGTCTCACCAACGACGCCCATGTCGAACAGACGGAAGACCGCTGGCGGGTTGTCGGCGTGCCGACCGAGGGAGCCCTCGACGTCCTGGCGGCGAAAGCCGGCGCAGCCACCGGCGCCGTGACCCGCGTCGGCGCGGTGCCGTTCGAGTCAACCCACAAGTTCGCAGCCACCCTCGACGAGCTCCCGACCGGCTCAACCCCCGACGGCGTGACCCGATTCGTCCACGTGGTCGGCGCCCCGGACCGCCTTCTCGACCGAGCCGACACCGAGCGCTCTGCCGACGGCGGCACCGCACCGCTCAACCGGGCGGCGTGGGAGGAGCGGATCGACGCACTCTCGGCCAAAGGACTGCGCGTGCTGGCCGCAGCCACACGCCCGGCCGACGGTGTCGACAATATCGTGCTGGGCGACCTCGATGGCGGCCTGACTTTCCTCGGCATCATCGGCATCGTCGACCCACCACGCCCCGAGGCAACTGCGGCGATCGCCGAGGCCCACGCTGCAGGTATCCGCGTGAAGATGATCACCGGCGACCACCGCGGGACTGCGACGGCGATCGCCCGTGAGCTGGGCATCGCCCCAGCGGAGGGCGAAGTTCTCGCCCTGACCGGCGCCGACCTCCAAGCGATGGACGACGACGAACTCCGCCGGGTCGTACGTGACGTGGACGTTTACGCTCGTACCTCCCCGGAGCACAAGCTGCGGATCGTGCGCGCCCTGCAGTCTCACGGCGAGGTCGTCGCCATGACCGGCGACGGCGTCAACGACGCCCCTTCGATCACGCTCGCGGACGTTGGCGTGGCCATGGGCATCAAGGGAACCGAAGCGACCAAGGAAGCGGCGGACATCGTTCTCGCCGACGACAACTTCGCGACTATCGAACGCGCTGTCGAGGAAGGCCGGCGGATCTATGACAACATCCGCAAGTCCGTAGTCTTCCTGTTGCCAACCAACGGCGCGCAGGCCCTTGTGATCATCGCTGCGGTCCTGGCGGGGATTGCTCTGCCGCTTTCCCCGGTGCAAATCCTTTGGATCAACTTGGTCACCGCGCTCACGTTGTCGTTGACCTTGGCGAGAGAGCCCGCAGAGCCAGGCATCATGCGGCGCATGCCGCGCTCAGCGACGGAGCAGGTCCTGTCGTCGCGGGCGATCGCCGTCGTCCTCACCGCCTCGGTCGTCATCGGCGTCGCGACCTTCGTCGTTTACCTTCTCGAGCGCGACCGCACCGGCGATTACGCCGTGGCGCAGACGTCCGCAGTCCTGATGCTCGCCCTCGGCCAGCTCGCTTTCCTTTTGAACTGCCGTCTGCTCAACGGTTCCGCGTTCACTGTTCGGGTACTTACCGGGAACCGCAACCTGTGGATCTCGGCCGGCCTGCTGATGGCTCTGCAGATCATGTTCACCTACGCGCCGTTCATGAACGACTGGTTCGACTCAACCCCCATCGGTTTCCACAGTTGGGCACTGACAGCTGGCCTGGCCGTCGGCGTTTTCGTGGTGATGGAAGGTGCCAAGGCCGTCATCCGACGGATTGGAAACCGCACGCCGCGAGAGCAGGGAGCACTGCCCGCAGGAAACGCGACGCATCGGGCTTGACGCTAAGCCTGTATCCACCGGTCGACGTGAGATTCTGACGGCTCGTCAAACCGAGAACGCTCATCTGATCAGGTGCAATAGGACTTGTCTAGAGCTCACTAAGGCTGCTCAGCAGCTCTGGACGTCATAGCCTGAACCCATGCGCGCAACTTTGATTGATGAGCGGGATGTCACGGAGGAGATCCATGACGCGGTGTTCCGCGTGTGGGGCCATCTGAATGGCGATGGCGCGGTCGCAGTGTATGAGATGGAGGGCGCCAGCCTGGTTGAGACTATCGACTGGGCGCGCGCGAACTTTCGTGAGGCCTGGTCCCTTTCAGCCGACATCCGCGGGTCGGACCGAGTCACAGCGGTGTGGCTTGTGGGCTCTGACCCGTCCGACCGCGCGGACCGTTCTGTCTAGATCGTTCTCCAGATTAGGTAGTTGTCACAACACACCGACAGCCGATCAGGTGGGTCCGAATGAGACCGTCACCCTGGTCTCCACTCAGGTTGTCACAGACAGCGTGACCACCTCTTCTTGGCAAGGCTGCGCAAGCCGCCGTGACGGCTCGCGCGCCTCGAGCACCTCGCCATCTCGTTTGCGATCCCGCTCATCGCACGACGATGGTGGTTGTCGCGAGCCGGGCGAGAACCTGTTCACTGGTGGAGCCGAGGAGGAACCGTGCCATCGCCCCGCGGCGGTGCGATCCGACTATGGTGAGGCGCGCGTGCGCCGCGACACGGTTGATGAGGAGGGCCGGTTCGCCCCGTTCAACGACCAGTTCCAGTCCCAAGTCCGGGTACTTCGAGGGAAGCCCACCAACAGAGCCGGCTAGCGTTTCCGCGGCCATGCGGTGCATGATGCCCAGGTAGTCGTCGGGGTAGGACCTGAGACCGAGAGGTACCGTGACTGGCGACCAAGCGCTGACGGCGGTGAGCACCTCTGCGGACCGGTCCGCCTCGGCGGCGGCGAACGCGATGGCGGCCTCGGACACATCTGCTCCGTCGATGCCGACGACGACCCCGGTTCTGCCAGTCAGGTCCAGGTCGGGTACGACGGCGACCGGACAGTGTGCACCGGCGGTGATGCGGATCCCGTGCGGGCCGCGCGCTGGCCCGGTCTCTGGGCCGCGGTAGTCGCTTCCGATGACCAGCAGAGCAGCTCCCTTGGAGGCGTCGATGAGCTGTTCCACCGGTTTGCCCCGCCCGATCCGCGTCTCGACGGGCACGCCGTGCGCTCGGACGCGCTCAGCCTCCCGATCGAGAAGGCTTCGTGTGAGCTGGAGGGCCTCCTCGATGACTGGTCCCTCCCCGCGGACACCTTTCGCGCGGCCAATGATCGATACCAGCTCGAGCCGGTCACCACGCGCTGCAGCTCTCTCCACGGCCCAGTCCACGGCCCGACGAGACGCAGACGCATCCGTCACACCGACAACCAACTTCTCATTCATGTTGCACTCCTTCTCATCGAACGGGTTCTCAGCCCTGCGTCAACGGCAGATCGGCCCGACGCCGCATCCTCCGTCACGTCGGGCTCCGGGCTGGACAAAGAGGCTGCTGCGCGGTCGAAATGAAGAATCGGGGCGCCGCCGAGGCTGCGGAGCACTGTGTGCAGCGGGCCTCTGTGGAGCTGACCCGAGACACGAGTGGACGGATCCTTCGCGCGAATCTCGCCGACCAGCCGGCAAAGCTGCTCCCTGGCCTGGGAGGCGTGGCAATTCCGTTCGGCGATGGTCTCCCATGCTCGGTCTTCGACGACGCGAATGATACGGACGCCACCGCTTGTGCGAGCAGCGCCAGCCCAGGCGTCCCGAACGGTCTCCGGCGGTTCGCTCTCTCCGGTCAACAGCACGACGGCCCCGGCATCCATGGGACGAGTCGGACAGCCATCTTCAGAACGCGATCGGAGGGGTTGTCCGTGTGCAGTGCTCATGGGTCTCTGCCTCCTTCTTCTACTATCCGGGGGCCAGCCCGGCGCACGTAGGGCCGGAGGTCCTGTTGGCGGGGCCTCCAGCTGTTCCGGTCGAGCACGGCCGGCGGGATCGAGGTTGGGCTGCGAGGTGGTCAAGGATTGCAGGTCTCGCACCATTGCGGGTCGGCGAGGGTTGAGGTGCGTGGTCGGGTGTGGGTGGTGTCGCAGGTGCTGCAGGCGTGGATGTCGGCGGCGGGCAGATGCGTGGGTTGACCGCACGTGCCGCAGGGGAGTCCGGGGATGGTCTTTACTCGCCCGTATCCGGGGCTGCGGCAGCCGGGGCAAGGGGTGGAGAGCCGCCTGGCCATGCGGGAGCAGAGATCTCGGAGGATGTCGGCGCGGGCGGGTGAGCGATGCGCACGATAGTCCGGCAGCACCGACACGGGCACGTTCTGGTCGAGGAGCCGGTTGACGGTGATCTCAAGTTCGGCCGGGCTGTGGGTGTCTTTGTGGGCGTGGGATCCGTGGTCGTGGTGGGCTTGCACGATGACGCCTTGGTGGGGAAAGCCGAGGCTGGTGGCGTAGGAGAGGGCTTGCGCGCTGGTGAGGATGTGCCGGCCCGGGGGCAGGGGGAAGCTGGCGGTGCGGGATTCGACAACCTCGATCCCGCGGTCCTCGTCGAGGAAGAGGACGAGTTCGTTGTGTCGGGTACTCCACCCGTATTCGGTGGTGAAGCTGCCTTCGCTGGCCAAGCCTGCTGTGAGGCCTGCGGTGCGGATTCCGAGGCGCGCTTTGGCGCGCGCGGTTTCTCGTGGGGGGAGGGTGCGAGGAATGTCGCCGGCGAAGGTTCCGAACTGGTCAGTGTCGATTCCGGCCACGCCGAGAACTGTGGCGCCGAGGATTGTGTGGAACGGGCCACGGGCGAGATGTTCTTTGCCGTGCATGGTGGCGAACGCGATGACGGCACCGCGGTAGGGGTGCGGGGTGGGTGTCATTGGAAGTAGTCAGGTCGGCTGACGTAGGTGTCGGTGGCGAACATGACGCCGCTGCAGCTGGTGAACAATTCCCGTGCTGCGGTGATGAGCTCTTCGGCGCGGTCGGTGGGGAGGACGGTGATCAGCATGGTGAGGGTGTCGTAGTCGTTGAACAGCAGCGCACCGGAGTGTTGGCCGTGGTGGCCGATGCCGGAGACGCCGGAGACGGCGGTGTAACCGGTGGCGCCGGCAGCGGTGATCAGGGCGCGGACCGAGGGGGCGTCGCGGCCGGGGACGACGAACTCCACCTTCGTCATTTGGGTCAGTCCGTGCATGAGCGGTTCTCCTTGCTGTGTGTGTGGGCGGGTGGGCTCGACCAGCCGTAGCGGGTGTACCGGTGCCAGGGGGTGTTGGGGGAGGGGCGGGCAGTGAGGGTGATCCAGTCGTTGTCGAACAGGTCGCGCAGGACCTGGTTGCCGGAGATGATGTCGCCGATCCTTTCCAGCGGGGCTTGGATGATCACGCTCAGGCGCAACGGTTCGTGCAGGTAGTTGTCGCCGACGGCGACGGATTGCCAGGGCAGTCCGCGGCGCAGGTCGCCGCTGTGGCCGGCGAGGACGCCGATGCCGCCGATGGCGTTGTGGATGGTTTTGGTGCCGGCGGAGAGCAGGTCGGGGTTGAGGGTGGAGAAGTAGTACTGGTGGTTGATCCACTGCGCCACGATCATCGGGGCGGTCAGGATGGTTTCCAGCCCCGTCCCGCCGGGGTCCATCTCGGCGCGGTAGGAATGCAGGAACACCCGGCGATGCAGGTTCACACTGGCGGTCATTTCCCGGGGTCCGATGATCATGGCGGCGTTGCCGGCCAGTCCCAGCTCTGGGTAGACCTCTGCCCAGTCGTGTGCGCGGGCTCTCAGCCGCGCCAGGGACTGGTGCGGGTGTGCGCCGGGGAGGCCAGTGGCTCGCTCGCGGACGAGGAGATCGGCGGCGTCACGTGCGCGCGTGCTGAACTTGGCCAGTTCGGCGGCGTGGGTGCTCGGGACCAGGTGCGGGTCCAGCACGGTGATGGTGTCGGCGACGGTGTTGTGCAGTGCGGCGACGAAGATGGTGTCCTGCGGGATTGTGATCCCGCGGGGGGCGAGCGCTGCCCGGACGGTGGGGTCGTTGAAGATCGCTGCGGCTGCTCGGGCGTTGACTGCGCCTGGGTTTCCGCCGCAGGCGCCGCAGTCCAACGCTGATTGGTAGAGGTTGTTGGTGCTGGTGGATCCGTGTCCGGTGAGGACGATGAGCGGCGCGAACTGGTGCAGTCCCATCATCGTGACCGCAGCTTCGGCCAGCGTCGCACGCTCTTCGAGGCTGAAGGCATCCGAAACGGTGACCTCGCTGGAGGAGGGCGGCGCGATGAGGGTCCGCCACGTGCGGGTGAGGGTGTGGTGCAGGCCGGGGGTGAGGGTGCGGGTGAAGGTGGCGGCGCCGTAGAACCAGCCTGCGGTTTCGGCCAGCGCGAACGGGGTCGCTGTTGCGTTCTCGGTGGTGTGCAGGGCGTGTGCGGCGGCGTCGATGAATCGGAGCCCCTGGCCGCGTCGGTGGGCGCGTTGGGGGCTCGTGGGTGATTCGGTGACGGCGTGGCGGGGACGCAACAGGGCGGGAAGCGAGTCCACCGCCCCGCGGCCCTGGTGGGACGTGAACCGGACGGGGACGCCGAAGAACCCGGCGAAGCCGAGCGTCTCCACCCCCGGTTGCGTTTCCAAGTGACGGCGTACCCCTTCGGAGCGCGGGTCGATACACATCACCACCTGCACCGCCGGCCGGTCCGGTGCGGTGCTGCTCTGGGTGATCGACTGAAGCAATGCGGCCCGATAGTGGCCGTCGTAGGCGGCTTGCCAGGTGAACGGATGATCGGTAGGGGCATGCAGGATCAGGATCCGGGCCACCATCGCCACCTCGGCACGGGTGGGCGCGGTCGCCAGGGTGGCGGAGATCTGTTCGGCGCGCTCCCACAATTCCCTCCCCGGGGCTGGGGTCTCCTCGCCTGCCGGTGTGGGGTGGGCCGCGGAGGGTGGCAGGGGCAGGTCGAGGGCATGGCGGAGGGCGAGGCGGACGGCGAGATATTCGGTCAAGTCGATGTCGCTGTTGTGCTCGGACCGCCATTTCAGGTAGCTGGTCCACCCCGGAAGCGCAGCCAGCTCTGCTGTGAGGGTCTCCACGGTGGTCGTGTCTCCGACCCCGAGATGAGTGAGGGTTGCCGTCAGCGCGGGCAGAGCCCGGTCGGGGAGGGAGCGGATCCGCCGTCGTGCCAGCCTGGTCAGGTGCGGGTCGTGGACGGCCAGGGCGTGCCAGGCGCGGTAGAACCCGTGCTGCCGTCCGGGTATCGGCCACTGCGGGTCGGGGTCCACGAATGCGGCCACCCACTTTGTGATGTGCTGCTCGAGCGGATCCGCCGGCGGCGATGTCCTCGGAGTCGGCGGGCGGGTGTCGGGACGGAGCAATTCCGCGACCAGGATCTCTTCTGCCGACCAGGCCATCCCGCCGAGCTCGATGACAGGTAGCCCGGCGAGTTCCCCGATCCGCTCCCGCAGAGCGGTGATCAGGTCGGCGCGCGTGATGCGGCCTGACGCGAACTGGGCGTGGTACCGCGGGAGAGTCTGGGTGAGCGCGACTCCGGGTTCGGCGATGTTCTCGAATCGGGTGCTCTCGTGTGCAGCGAGCGGGTTGAGCGCGATGAACGATCCGATCGGCCAGCTGGCCATGACGTCGTGGGCGGCTTGGGCGACATGGGCCTGGACCAGCAGACTCATCACACGGCCTCCTTCTGACGGGCACGGGCAGGGCCGATCCGGGTGGGCGCGGAGACCGTCGATTCGGCGAGGGTCCGCGCATACAGGGCGCTGTGCATCCGGCTGGCCGTGCGCGGGGAGTTAACGAGCAGCTCCAGACCAAGCAATAGGGCGGCGGGGATCAGCAGCCACCAAGGCGATGCCGGCTGGATTGACGCAGCGGGAGTGATCAGGTGTTCGAAAATGCCGAGGAAGGCGACGTACGAGAATCCCAGGACAGTGAGTCCGATCGCCGCGGCCGTGAGAGTGGCCGCTGTCATCGAGCGGCGCAGCCCGGCTGCGACGGCAACGGCGGCGGTAAAGGCGACGAATCCGAGCAGGGCCAGGCTCGCGGGGGTTGCCTGGGGGGCGAGCATTCCCTTCGCTGCCACGAGCACCGCCACAGGCAGGGCGGTGGCGAGCAGGACCGCTGCGACCGTTCGGGAGCGGGGGGATGGTTCCGGGGCGGGCCAGGTCCGCTGCTCGGCGTGGTTGGCCACTCCGGTGCCGGCGGAAAGGAACAGGGCGGACTTGTAAAGCGCGTGGGCGATCAGGTGGAAGATGGCCGCAGCGAACGCGCCCAGCCCGACAGCCATCATCATGAAGCCCATTTGACCGGCGGTGGAGAACACCAGCCGGCCCTTCACGTCAGGTTTGACCAGCCGAACCGCCGTGGCGTACACCAGCGTCGCCGCGCCGGCTGCGAAGATGACCAGCATCGCCGCAGCCACGGGCGCGATCAGCGGGGAGAACCGGATGACCAGGATGGCGCCGGCGTTCACGACCCCGGCGTGCAGCAGCGCAGAGACGGGGGTCGGGGCCGACAGTGTCGCGGGAAGCCACCGGTGGAAGGGGATCTGGGCGGACCGGCCAAGTGCCGCGACCACCAACAGCAGAGCCACCGCGACGACGATGCCCTCCGGCAGTGTCGCTGACACCGATCCCACCTCTGCGAGGCGAATATCTCTCCCGGCGGCCAGCGTCAGGACCAACACCGCCACCACCAGGGGGGCGTCCGCGATCAGGAAGCTCAGCCCAGTCCGCCGGACCCCTTGACGGGCCTGTGGCAGCGACCCATAGGTGTGCAACAGGAAGACCAGGGAAACGCCCGCCGCGATCCAGCCGATGGTGAAGGTGACCACCGTCCCCGCACACACCATCACCACGGTGCTGCCCGTCAACGCGTTCGCCCACACTGCGAACCATCGTTGCCGTAGGTCGCCGCGCAGGTAGCGGAGCGCGAACATCTGGATCACCGCGCTCAACCACAAGACCAGCGTCAGCATCAGCACCGCCACCGCGTCGCCGGCCCAGAGGCCCCCGGACGGCGGCTGCTGCCCAGCTAGTACCGCCAGCAGCCGGGCGGCGATAGCAGCGAGGGCGCCTGTTCCCGTCGCCCATGCAGCGGCCCGCGCCACGGTCCCGGCCGATGCCGGGAGCAAGGCGGCGACCACGACACCGACCCACGGTGCCGCTATCGCGATCGTGAAGACCACACTCCCCATCAACCACACCCGCTTTCACCTGACACTGGAAACACGAAAAACATAGCACGTATTGTGATTCGGTAAATGCGTATGCGGAAACGAGTGGGGTGGAACGGTAAGATGGGGTGATGGCGCAGTGGACCTTTCTCACCAATCACGCCCATGTTCTGCTGTGCGTGGCAGCCAACCCGCAGATTCTGTTGCGGGACGTCGCGAGCCTGGTGGGGGTGACCGAGCGTGCGGCGCAACGCATCGTCAGTGAGCTTGAGCAGGAGGGGTACCTGACCCGGGAGAGGGTCGGGCGGCGCAACACCTACCGGCTCAACCCGGACCGTCCGTTGCGGCACCCCCTGGATCGGGGCCATCACATCGGCGAACTCCTGGCCGTCTTCTCGGCGTCGGATGCATCAGAACACGCGCCCAGCGCAGCCTGATCTCAGCCGCGCGTTCGCAAGGGCTCGCCGGTAGGCGCTACGCAGGAGGAGGGGAGCGATGGCCGAGTGGACGTTCTTGACGCATCACGCGCACGTATTGCTCGCGATTGCGGGTAACCCAGACGCGACCGTCCGTGATATCGCTGCGGTGGTCGGAATCTCTACACGCTCGGCGCTCACGATCCTCAACGATCTCGAGAACGCTGGGTATCTGGAGCGGGAGAAGCGCGGACGACGCAACCACTACGTCCTGTATCAGGACCGTCCGCTGCGGCATCCCGCGAACGCCGCGCATACCGTGGACGACCTGATCCGCGCACTGCTGGCCATCCACTAGACCCGCTCGTTGTCGCTCGGCTGAACGGGCACCCGGACGCGGTCAGTGCACGAGTGCCTTGAGGGCGATCAGAGCGAGTCCCATTCCTGCCGTTGCGGCGGCGGTTGCCACCTTCACCACCGTGGAGGCATTGCGTTGCCGGGCCGCCCACCATCCCAATATGGCGAGGCTGACGACACCTCCCCACAGAGAAATGTCCACGGCGACATTCATCGAGAGTCCGAGGAACACGGCTACGGTCAGACAGGCGACCGGGACGATGAGTGCCCACAGGAGTCCTGCGGAGCGCTGCAGTCCTTCGCGGACCGCTTCCCGCCAGCTCATCGCACGGTTTCCGACGATCTCGGCGTAGACGTGTGCACCCCAGAACACGAGGACGGTCCCGATGGTGCGGGCGATGAGGACCGGCAGTGTCGGGTTGTAGAGAGAGTACGCGGAAATGAGACCCGCGGTCAGCACGGTCCCGTAAACGGCCTCCGCGTTCATTGCCCGAGACACCCACGGGTAGCGTCGGAGCCCCGCATCGAGGTCGAATCCTGAACCCTTCACCCACCCACCCTATTTCGCCGCGTAGCTGACGAGCAACCGGGATTCAGCGTAGTCGCGTCAGACGGCCGTCACGGCGGCCGGAACTCGTCCATGTGCAGAGCGTGGCTCCGGACCTGTTTCGCGAGCAGACTTGACATGAAGCATACTTCTCCTGTTTGATGGCTCGAGAAGGGGAGTAATCCTCGCTCCGCATCGTCAATACGTTCCCTCCGCGGGATCCGGTGCGCAGGGGCCCGCCAGGCCGATGAGACCTTCACGAATCTTTCGTGGAGGTCTTTGTCATGACTGTCCCTTTGTGGGCCTGGTTCGCCGTTCTGGGTGTGATCCTGGTCATGCTCGCCGTTGATCTGGTCGCGCACCGTAAGGCGCATGTGATCGGGGTGCGGGAAGCCGCGGTTTGGTCGATCGTCTGGGTGACGCTCGGTGTCGCGTTCGGTGTGCTGGTCTGGTCGCTGTGGGGGGCGGAGTACGGGCAGCAGTACTTCGCCGGCTACCTGATCGAGAAATCCCTCGCGGTGGACAACGTGTTCGTCTGGGCGATCATCTTCGCCGCGTTCGCCGTGCCCCGCGAGTACCAGCACCGGGTACTGTTCCTCGGTGTCCTGGGTGCGCTGATCTTCCGCGGCATCTTCATCGCCGCCGGTGCCGCGCTGATCGAGAACTTCTCCTGGATCCTTTACGTGTTCGCCGCGTTCCTGATCTACACCGGATGGCGGATGTTCCGCTCCCGCAACGACCACATTCACCCGGAGAAGTCCAAGATTCTGAAGGTGTTCCGCCGGTTCGTGCCGATGACCGACGCGTACCACGGGCAGAAGTTCCTTATCCGCAAGGCCGGGATCGTCGTGGCCACCCCGCTGCTAGCAGTGCTGGTGCTGGTGGAGATCACCGACATCATCTTCGCCGTCGACTCCATCCCCGCGATCTTCGCCGTCACGTCCGAACCGTTCCTGGTCTTCACTGCCAACGCGTTCGCGATCCTGGGGCTGAGGGCCATGTACTTCCTCCTCGCCGACCTCATCCACCGGTTCATCTACCTCAAGGTCGGACTCGCGTTCGTCCTGATCTGGGTCGGGATCAAGATGTTGCTTCTGGACGTGCTCTACATCCCCACCACCATCAGTCTCGCCGTGGTCGCCACCATCATCACCGTCTCGATTATCGCGAGCCTCCGCGCTACCCGCGGTCAAGGCCGCCGGGAGGTGCAGACCGAAGCTGCCGGAGCGTTCCGGCTCGCCAGCGACGAGGAGCTCGCTGCGGCCGAGCCGGTCTTCCGCCGCCGCGGCCGAGTGCCCGCAGGCCGGAAGGTGGGTTCCGATGACTGACCGTGCCGCCTCGGCGGCCCTGGCCCCCGATCCCCAGCTGGTGAGGAGGGGCCGCCGAGGTTCGACAGTGGCGGTGCTCGTTCTGCCGCTGCTTGCAGTGACCGGGATTCTCTCAGTCGCGTGGACTGTCGGTGTCGGCGACCGCTGCGGCGGACCTCTGCCGGGGTGCGGGAGCCTGCGCAACGCAGGAGACAATCCGGTCACGGTGCGTGAGGTCACCGATCAAACCGTGACGCACGTTATCGTCCCGGCGGGGCAGCGGGTCTTGCTCGGCGGCTCGAGCAACGAGCTGCACGTGGAAGCCGGCCAGTGCCTCCTCGTCGAGGGAGGCCCGTTCTGGGACGCCCGGACCGTGATCGACCGGACCGCTGAGACCACCGGGATGTCGCATCCGATAGTTGACTGGGGCGCGCGCGTGCAGCTGCACCACGATGCCTGCCCGGAATGGAGCTGACCGTGATCACGAAAGAGCACGATCTATGCTTGCTGCGCTACCGTCAGCTCACCACCCCGATCGATCGCGTCGTCCTCGAAGCGCCCGTTTGGCCCAATGATCTTCGCTCGTTCGTCGGGGAAGGTGATCTGTGTGTGCACGTCGCCTTACCGCGGGAACGTGCCCGATGGAGAGTGCTGTTCACCGCGGTTCGAGTCCTCGCAGACCGCACCGCCCATCTGGTAGCACATGTCCAGCCAGAGCGGGCAGGCTTCAGTCTCGACCCGGCCGTCCTGCTGCATTCTCGCACTCGACGGCACCGCGAGATCCGCACTATGGTCCTCGCAGATGCCAGGGCTGCGGGCGTTGAGTTGACCCCAGAGCAGGTGCGCGTCGAGAGCTACTCCGCCACGCGATCTTCCCTCCGCCTCCCCCCATCAGCTGGCCGTGCCCGGGCGTGGGGAGTGATGTCCGTGGCCTGGCTCCCGCTCGCCTGGCCTTACACATGACCGGCCAACGCGCGCAGCACGAAGACACGTCCGGGGGCGGGGAAGAGGCGCACGCGCGTTTCACCGCACCCATCCGCGTGTCATGCCCCGCAAGCGCGGCTCACCTGTCGTGATTGTCCACTGACGCCCGACATCACTCACCCATCCCAAAGGAAACGCTCATGAGCATGTTCGACCGCCTCACCGCCCTGGCCCACCGGGCCCTCAACAAGACACCCCCGCCCGCACACACCCCCGACAGTGAACCGCGCGACTGGAAGAGCACACTTCGTAGTGCGGTGGACGGCATTACCGGCAGCGCGGCCGCCGCGCCCGCCCCGGACAGCGCGCCGGCGACGCCCGCCCCACCGCCCCTAGCCGGAAATCCGCTCGCCCCACCCGCCGACACCGCGACGGCGCCCCCGAAAACCGTGGGTCTGACCCCACCGCCGGCGGACGATCAGGCGTCCGAGCGTGCCGCAGTCGCCCGGTACGAATATCTACTGCGCACCGCCGAGCCTGCCCAACTGGAGCGGATCCACGCGGACGCGTTCAGCCGACTCGCGCCCGCGGAACGCAACGAGCTCCAGGCGCAACTGCGGACCGAACTTCCCCCCGCCGAACAGCCCCGCACATCCCAGCCGGCTGATCTTGCCCGCACCGCTACCCGCGCCGAGGCAGCTCACCCCGGTCTCCTGGCCGGGATCCTCGCTCGCACCCCCCGAACCGGTGCCGCCACGACCGGGCAGAGGATCGGGATGACCGCTGCCAGTGCGGCCGGCGGGCTCCTGGTCATCGTCGCCGCCGGCGCGATCGGCACCACCATCGCCGCACCGCTCCTCAACGAAGCACTCGCCGCGGGCGTCGATTTCGACGCTCTTGCCAGCACGATCGACCTGTCAGGGCTCGCCACGGGACTCGAGGGCGTCACCGCCGGGGCCGCCGACTTCACGGCCGGAGCCGCAGACAGTGTCGCCGGCCTCGAGGACGTCACCGCCGGCGCCGCCGACCTAGCCGGCGGAGCGAGCGACCTCACGGCCGGAGCCACAGACAACATCGCCGGCTGGGGAGAAAACATCAGCGGCTTCGGGGAACAACTCACCAACATCGAGATCCCACACTGGGGAAACCTCTTCGGCAGATGACCGCCGCGAACCGGGCCATCACGTCAGCGTGACCCCTTTCAGCAACTGCGTTCTCACAGCGAAGTGACAACGTCGGCTTCGCTAGAAGCCAAGCGGTCATTGCCGCGCACGATAGCAACTTTCCGAGATGCTCTCACGTCCTCAGCGATGCCCTCGAAAGGTGGCAACATTGAAGCATGATGAGCGCAGTCGCACCTTCGCTTCGCAACGCAGCGCCACCCTCCGTGACTAGAGATGAAAGGGCCTGCAGCAACGGGCGAGGTATTGCACTCGCCGGGCTCGGGTTTGGGCTTTACTTCTTGCTGATCGCCTTGCTGATGCTATTCCCAGATCCGGAAGCCAATGTCTTCGGCGTCATCTTCATCGCACTGGTAGGTGTGTTCTTCACCGTGACGGGAGCACTTGGCGTTGCTCGATCTGCCAAGCGGGTGCGAGAGTACAACGCCACTCGCGGTGGGATTGTCGCCGGCGGTTGAGAATGGGTGTCGGAGAGTGGCCGCGGACCCTACGGTCAGCTCGTCACCACCCGCGCACCACCCGCTCTCCGCTGATGAGCCGGAACCGGTCGGCATGAACTCTGGTCCATCGCTGCAATTAGCATCTGCTGGCGGCTTTCGGGTCGTGCACGTCCATGACGTTGCGGATGTACGCCCAACGGAAGGAATGGCCTGTGGGCCGGATCGCAGTAACGTTGAGCCACTCCAGGATTCACGCGGAAGTGTCGGCGACAGGAAGACTGCGCCAACTGCCAAGGCAGGACCGGATGGGTCGACCATGTCGAAACGAACAATCTCCATCGACGGGCCACTCACCGACGAGCAACGCGGCGCACTGCTGTCGATCGCCGACCGGTGCCCCGTTCACCGCACGCTCGAGGGCTCGGTGGTGGTGAGTACGAACCTCGCCGCGACCATGCCCGCGGCAGCCTAGACAGCGCGGTTCCGGGGGTGGAACCTGAAGCGGAACCGTCACGACACGCCGGATCCGCCGGTCAGTCCGATCCCCCGAGGAGGACATCATGAGCCGATTCGTTGTGCTCGACCACGCGGCTATCAGCGCATCAGAGCAGATGCAGAAATCCGAGGACGCCGGCCAGGCCGAAATGCAGGCCTGGATGGCGTGGGCGCAGAAAGTCGGGCCGGCGCTCGTCGACATGGGTGCACCACTGGGCGAAACCGCCACAGTACCCGCCACCGGCGGAGGCTCGACCGCGAGCACCGCGGTGGGTTACTCGATTCTCGAAGCGCCCGACCTGAGCACAGCTGCCGCGCTGATGGAGGGGCACCCTCACCTGCGCATCGGCACGATCCAGATTCATCAAGCGATAGCTGTTCCAGGCATGTAGCCAGTGCTCCCATGTAGCACCACCCTGCCGGGGACCGCCACAATCCGAGGGCGCTGCAAGGCTTCGCAGAACTCAATGAGGTCTGTGGACAGCGATCGACAACCGCCCCAAACCGCGATTGTCGATCCCACCAGGAGCCCACACGTCTTGCAGATCGAGGGCCGTGCCCGCTGCCGCGGGCACGACGGCGCACCTCTCTGGCAGAGGCGAGGCGGTGCCTGGTGTCGGTGTCGATGCGGGTGATGAGCGCCGGGGATGGTTACAAGTACCTTCTCCGCACGGTTGCCGCGGCCGATGGGGAACGGCCGCTTTCCACCCCGCTGACACGCTACTACGCAGAGGCGGGGACGCCACCTGGGCGGTGGCTCGGGAGCGGGCTGCCGGCCGTTGCCGACGGGCGGATCGACGCGGGATCGCGGGTCTCCGAAGCACAACTCGAGCTGCTGCTGGGGATGGGGCGAGACCCTGGCACTGGTGCTCCTCTTGGGCGGGCGTATCCCGACTACGCGGCCTCTGAATCCGGGCCGGATGGTGTGACTTCACCTGGGTCGACGACCTCACAGCGGACCCGCCGCCGTGCTGTCGCCGGCTACGACTTCACCTTCTCCCTGCCCAAGTCTGCCTCCGTCTTCTGGGCGATCGCGGACGCCGACACGCAAGCGAAGATCGCCGTAGCTCATCACAAGGCCATCGACGATGTGCTCGCCTTCCTGGAGCGCGAACTCGCCGCCACGCGTGCTGGCGAAGCGGGGCGCGACGGTGCCGTCGCACAAGTCGAGGTCACTGGGTTGATCGCCGCCGCCTTCGATCACTTCGACTCGCGCGCGGGCGACCCGCAGTTGCACACGCACGTCGTGGTGAGCAACAAAGTGCGCACGGTGTTCGACGGCAAGTGGCGCTCGCTTGACGGGAGACCGCTGCACGCGGCAACGGTGGCGATCTCGGAGTTGCACAACGCCGTGTTCGCCGATCACCTGACGCGTGCGCTCGGCGTTGGGTGGGAGCGGCGCGAGCGCGAAGCGGATCGCAACCCCGTCTGGGCGATCGCAGCCGTTCCCGAGGAGCTCCTAGCCGAGTTCTCGTCGCGCTCGCGTCACATCGACATTGAGAAGGATCGCCTCATCGACGAGTACATCGCTGCGCACGGGCGCGCACCGTCGAAGGTCACGGTCATCCGGCTACGTCAGCAGGCGACGCTGTCGACGCGTCCCGAGAAACAACTCCGATCACTCGCGGAACTCACGCACGAATGGCGCACCCGCGCCGCTCGACTGCTCGGACGCGATGCGACAACATGGGCGCGAGACGTCATCCGAGACGCGGAAGCCCCGACGCCGTTACGCGCGGAAGACGTGTCGCACAGCATCCTGAACCAACTCGCGGCGCGCGTGGTCGAGGCCGCAAGCGAGCGTCGGAGCACTTGGACTCACTGGAACCTCTACGCCGAAGCCGCGCGGCAGACGATGGGATGGCGCTTCATCGCAACCGAAGACCGGGAGGCGATCGTGGGAATGATCACGGATGCCGCGGAGCAACGCTCCGTTCGGCTCACGCCGCCCGAGCTTGCACTCTCGCCCGCCGAGTTCCGACGTGCGGATGGCACGAGCGTCTTCCGTCCAAGGAACTCCGAGCGCTACTCGTCGATCACTCTCCTGGATGCGGAGGAGCGCCTGCTCGCCGCGTCGCAATCAACCGCCGGACCGGTGGTCGGCGGGGCAACCCTCGAGCACGCCGAGCGAGCGCGCCGCAATCACGGGATCATCCTCGGAGAGGATCAGCGCAACGCCCTGCATTCGATCGCAACCTCATCGCGCAAGCTCGATGTCTTGATCGGCCCGGCCGGTGCCGGCAAGACGACAGCGATGCATGCCCTGCGACTCGCGTGGGAGCACGAGCACGGGCGCGGCTCGGTCATCGGGCTCGCGCCTTCCGCTGCCGCCGCTCGCGAACTTGCCGACGACCTCGGCATCGCCACCGAGAACACGGCCAAGTGGTTGCACGACAATCGCCAAGGGCACGCGCCGCTGCGCGCGGATCAACTCGTCATCATCGACGAAGCATCCCTCGCCGGCACGCTGACGCTTGATCGCATCTGCAGTGTCGCGATGCGCGCGGGTGCGAAAGTCCTCCTCGTGGGGGACTGGGCGCAGCTGCAGTCGGTCGATGCAGGCGGCGCGTTCCGGATGCTGGTCGAAGCACGTCCCGATGCTCCCGAGCTCGCAGACGTCCATCGCTTCCGGCACGCATGGGAGAAGGACGCGTCCCTCGACCTGCGCAACGGGCGCCTTCAGGCACTGGATGCATACGGCGCGCACGACCGGATCATTGGCGGCGATTCCGATGCAATGTCCGATGCGGCCTACAGCGCGTGGCTACGAGACATGGCCTCCGGCATGTCGTCAGTGCTCGTCGCCGACACGGGGGAAGCGGCCGGCGCACTCAACCGGCGTGCGCGTGCCGAACTGATCCTCTCGGGCGTCGTGAATGCCAGCGCCGAAGCGCCGCTGCGCGATGACATGGCAGCATCCGTCGGCGACGTCGTCATCACCCGGAAGAACGACCGCCGCCTGCGATCAGGCAGCAACTGGGTGCGCAACGGTTCGCGGTGGCGGGTCGTCGCGGTTCGTCGCGACGGCTCTTTGCGCGTGCGAAACCTGGATCGCATCGCGGCTCGACCGCTCTGGCTGCCTGCCGAGTATGTGGCTGAGAATGTCGACCTCGGTTACGCGGTGACCGCCTACCGCGCGCAGGGGATCACGACCGACACTGCGCATGCAGTCGTCGAGCCTGGAACGACGCGCGAGAACCTGTACGTCGCGATGACGCGGGGGAGAGTCTCGAACACTGCCTACGTGGTTACATCGCGTCCCGACGAGAATCACTCCGCGCGATACCCCGGCAATCGCCCGGATGCGACGGCCCGCGACGTCCTCGTCGGCGTACTTGGCCATGTGGGAGCCGAGTTGTCGGCACACGAGACGCTCGCCACCGAGCAGGAGAGTTGGGGTTCGATCGCACAACTCGCTGCCGAGTACGACACGATCGCGTCGTCCGCACAGCGGCCACGGTGGACGAACCTCATTCACGCATGTGGGCTTCCAGCCGCGCTGGCCGAGGCCGCGATCGCTTCGGACGCGTTCGGTGCACTGACTGCCGGCCTTCGACGCGCAGAGTCGCTCGGGCACAACGTCGACGCGCTGCTCCCACGCATCGCGGCTGCGCGTGGATTCGAAGATGCTCAGGATGCCGCGGCCGTGCTCCACGAACGTCTCGAGCGAGTTCTGGCTCAGCCGTCGAGTGGCAGCTCGCGGGGGAGCGGACGCCGGTTGATCGCCGGCCTCATCCCTGCGGCAATGGGGGAAATGGATGCTGACATGCGGCGTGCCCTCGACGAACGGGCACATCTCATCGAGGAGCGTGCGTCGGCTCTCGTCGATTCTGCGGTGGCGTCGGGGGAGAGGTGGGTCGCTTCGCTCGGACGCATCCCCATCGATCCAACGCGAGCAGGTGCCTGGCGGCACCAGGCGCGCATCGTTGCCGCCTATCGTGACCGGTACGGCGTTTTCGAGGATGACGCGCTCGGCACTACCGCTACGTCGCCGAACCAGCGGATGGATGCCGCGGCCGCGGCCGTGGCGCGGGATCGCGCGATCTGGCTGTCGCGCACTGACCCTCCTACCCAGCCGCGTCGGGCACTCGGCCGCGCGGGCGCTGTCCACAGCCTGTAGCGGGTGGTCCTATCGACGCAGGAGGGGCGCGCGTAGCCTAAGCGCAACGCAAGCCCCACGTCTGACGGAGAGGCCTGGCCGATGTTCCAACTTCTGATCGCCCTCGTGAGTCGCATCTACGCGTTCTTCCAGCGGAGCATGCCGACGAACATCCTGATCCGCGCCACGCACACCCGCCGCGGCCTCAAGTGGGGCGTGCCCGCGATGCTTCTCGCCGTCGTCTACATCGTGATCGCCTCGGCGCTGGCGCAATGGGTGGCCGGCGGCGCGCCGGGTTGGATCAACCTGCTCGTGCTCGTGTGCCTCTGGAACGCGCTCAAGTTCGTGGTGAATGGGCCAGTCACGCTCCTGCGTCTGGCGCGCGTGCGGGCAATCGAACGGCGCCAGCACGACGCAGGCGTGGTCATGGACGAAACAATGCCGACTGGCTGAGATCTACGCGACGACGCACCGACCTCAGCCTGCTTTGCTGATTCGATAGTCGTCCGCTCACCGTTCATGTGACTGCACCGGTCCCGCGGGCGGATCCCCATACACATATCGGGATCAGGACGGGCGTCGCGTCCGCCCCGCGACGACGGGCGATTGCATCGCTCGTCACGGTGTTCGAATTGAGCTGCATCGCTCGGACCGCGCCCACATCTAACGATCCATCCGCCGCCCGAGACTGTGACAGATACTCGTTGAGGATCGTTCCCCAGTTCCCGTCGTCACCGCCAACGTTCGGCAAGCGTGGCGCGACCATCAGGCACGTCCTCCGCGATGTTGCTTGTCACCCCCGGTTGTCTTCGCCATAGCTCCTCCCGCAATTTGCCCCTAACAATGAACCATGAGCGCGATGCTGACAAGCCTTCGCTTGCCGTAGAAGCCACAACGTTCGCGCTGCCGAGGGCACGTGGTGGCGGTCCGGCCTAGCGTCTCGCGTTAGGCAGCGCGAGGATTGTTGGCATGGATCCGGGAGAGGGCAGCGACCCGGACACGAGCCTCATCCAGCTCAACCCTGCGCAGACAGAAGTGCTCGCGTGGATCGTTGAGGGCTGTCCGTCCGGCGTCTATCCCGACGACTCGTTCGGGCACCGGATCACCGCGCGAGCGCTCAAGAATCGCGGGCTCGTCGAGATCTCCGGTCATGGCGAGTCGTGGCGTGCGACTCCAACTGAACGCGGCAGTGTTTGGCCGGCGGCCGTCGACGCCGACCGGCGCGAACACGCAGCCCGTCACGCCGCCGCACTGCGCAGCAACGTGGCGATCGACAAGTCTCCTCCCGCGCCTGGGAAGTCGATCAAGCCCAGGCTGCCGAATCGCGCCCGCCCACGTAAGCCCGTCCCCGTCAAGCAGGTCAACAAGCAGGAGAGCTACATGCGCTACAAAGTCGTCGTGACACGCGTGCAGGTCGCGGAGCGCTGGATACGCGCGACGGACGAAGAGGACGCGGCACGCAAGGTCCGTGAAGAGTTCGAGAAGCCCTACGCATACTTCGGGCACTGGGAGACGAGGGGCTCGGAGATCGAGATCGTCGAGGCGGAGCAAACCACTATCATCAAGCCGAACCTCCTCGACGAGTCCGGCCCGATGATGCTCACGCTAAAGGATGCGGCTGCCGCGCTCGGCATCCCGTACTCGGCGCTCTACGAGCAGAGCAACCGCGGTGACATCGAGTACACCCGCATCGGCTCGCGCAAGTACATCTCACGCGAGTCGCTGATGTCCTTCATCCGCGAGAACACGCATCGCGGCTACTCACCGAGTTAGCCTTGCTGCGGCACCCCTGCTTCGAATCGCGGCGCGCTCGGCGCGATACGCTTGTAGCGCTGGCCTCTGTAGCTCAGTGGAAGAGCCACTCCGTCCTAAGGAGAGGGTCGGGGGTTCGAATCCCTCCAGGGGCACATTTTTCGTCTCTCATCAGGTATTTATCTGACGAATCAGCGCGCGCTCCTTCCTTGATAGCGGCGGTGACTTCCGCTCGCGTTCCAACGACGCAGGGATCTCACTCATCGCAGCGTTGAGTCGTTGCGCGACTCCGTCGAGGTCGTCGTCGAATAGATCGGGGTAGGTATCGAGTGTCATCGCGGCAGACGCATGCCCGAGCATCCGTTGCACCGCCTTGACGTTCGCCCCGGCGCTGATCGCGAGCGACGCAGCCGTGTGCCGAAGGTCGTGCGGTGTGAGTCGCGGTATCGACGGATCTTCCTTGCGGGCTCGCCTCACCGACGTCGCGAACCAGCTGCGGTCGTCGCTCTCGTGCTTCATGTGCGTCACACCGTTGCCGAACAGCAGACCATCCGGCCCCTTGTCTGCGCACGCAGCCTTGATCAGCGGAGCGAGCCGCTCCGGGTACGGCACGGAGCGACGCTCGTGCGACTTGGGCGTGCCGACATGGATCTGCCACTTCACGAGCACCGCATTCTCTTCGACATTGAAGCGATGCCGCGCCGGACTGACGTGACGGACGCGGAGCGCCGTCGCCTCGCCCCAGCGCAGCCCGGTGTACGCCAGCACCAGCACGAGCGTCGGATGGGCGGAGTTGGCGGCGAGCGTGCTCACCTGCTCGTGCGACAGGTATACCCGCGGCTTGCTCAGCCCGCGCTGCGGCAGCGTCCGGAGGTTCCGTGCCGGGTTCACGGCGATCCGGTTGTCGTCCACCGCGACGTCGATAATCCCGGCCAGCACACCGAGGGCGCGCATGACCACCGATCGTGACCTCCGCGTCGCCATATCGGACACCCACGCCTGCACCTCTGACTTGTGGATCGAGGAGAGCTCGCGGTCACCCCACACCGGTGCAACGTGCGCGTTCCAGGACGTGACGAGTGGCTGAAACGAGGCGGGCTTCAGCATCGGCGGCTGCTTCGACTCGAGCCACCCAGTGGCGAGATCACCGATGCGCATCTTCGAGAGTGCGGGATCGATGTAGTTACCCATGGCCTTCGACACCGTAACCGTCGAGAGGAACAGCTCCGCTTCGCGCTTGGTGACAAAGCCGCGCTTCTCCGTCGGTGTCCCGTCAGGCTTCGCGTACCGTGCTCGGTACCGGCGCCCTTTCGCGGTCTCGTACGCCCCGATGAATCCCATGGTTATCTCCTGCGGCGAAAGTCCAGTAGTCCGCTTCCCTCGCCCGGGTTCTCGACGTCTGTGATGACGTCGTGATGCCCGCACGCAGGGCAGGCGTAACCGGCCGGGTTGCCACGCATCAGGACGCCGCACTCCGGACACCGCGGCTGTTCACCGGAGATGAGCGCGTCGGTCTTCTCGTCCATGGCTCCAGCGTAGGGCGGGGTCGTTTCGTCGGCTCGGGGGAGCAAGTTCGGTCTGACTCGGTGCCTCGGCGTGTCTCCCGACTCCAAGTCGCGAAATCTGCGAAGGTGGGATCACGCACATAAGTGCGGCCAAAATCAGGGCGAGCCTCCGGGCCGCCCTTTCTCTTTGCCGGCGTGTGCTTGACAAGTAGTGTCACCCCCTGGGGCTACGCTGACGCTGTGCGGTAGTTCGCGCCCTAGATTCAGCCGGTCATCGACCGGCTTTTTTCATGCCCTCCCGGCATCTCTCGACTCCGTGATTCGTTTAGTCACGGTCGCCCGCTCGGCCACCGGCCGGGCTCCACCTCATGAGGAGGTTGCGTCATGCTCGAGGTCTTTCAGGCCCTCGGTCTCGCGTCCCCTCTGCTCGCGGTCATCAGCACGTTCGTGCTGAAGCTGCTGCCGCTCGTGTCGGAGCGCGCCAACAAGCGCGCGGTCCGACTCGCTCGCGCACGCCGCAAGTAGAGCACGCGCGAAAACGCCAATCGCCCTTATGAGGGGAGAGCTCTGCCCAAAATCAGGTGAAATGGGCTCGGAGTGCGGTCCGCAGGCCTCATCAGTTCCGATTTAGCCCGTGTCGTCGCGAGTCCAGTGCGTCTTTGAAATGGCTCTCTGCGAGGTCGATGTCACGCGTCGGAGTCGACGGATCAAAGACACGCAGCACCGAGAAGCGGAAGCTCGAAGGATTGAGACCACGCAATTCGACGTTGCCACCGTGCCCGTTAGTCGCGTACGCCGTCCAGCGCTGACGGATGCTCTCCGCTCCGTCCGCCTTACCGACGTAGTGCCTCCCATCGCGGGTGTCGGTGATGAGGTAGATGCCAAACACGGACGAGAGGGCCGTACGCCACGACGCGTAGCGGTGCTCCCGCATGACCGCCTGGAGTTGGACGTGACTGAGCACGAGTCGATCGAAGCCCGGGAACGGGATCGGCTCTGCATCAGCGATGCCCATGACTGGATAGCCCGCTGCTGTGATGGCGTTGATCCACCAGCTCCGCGGCGCCCGCCACCCAATCACGAGGCGCCTCCGAAGGTCAGCCATGTGCTCCGACTCGATGGCGTCGAACGTTCGAATGATCCCGTTGTTCTCTACCTCGCCGCGACTCTCGAGGACTGACCACAACCGCGCTTGGTCACCGCCCTCTTTGATGAACACAACCCACAGCGGAGGAGGCGTCGCCGGGAACCTCCTCGTGTCAGCCGACTGCCTCTGGGTGTACTCCAAGATCTCGGAGTGCGTCGAGTCCGTGTGTAGGCCGGTCAGGCCGCTCTCCACAGTCTCCTGTGCGAAGGCATGGCGAACGACGAGCGCCTTGGTGGGATCGATGCCCGCGTCAGTGAGCAGCGGTCCTAGCGTGAGAGGCATGTCCCGAACGTAGCGGGTACAGGGGTGCCTAGGCGGACGGCGTCGAGGTGGCAATCTCGACGCAGAGCGCGCGGAGCTTGGACAGTTCGGGGAGCGCTGCCGGATTGTCGCGAAGATTCAGCAGCGGCGTGTGGGACCGGATGAGCGCAACCTCTGTGACATGCACGCCCTCATCGAACGCGACCCAGGACACGACGAGATTCTCGTTGATCCACTCCACGACGGCAGCGGTGTCCGCGGGGGAGAAGCGGAAGTTCCGCTGGTTCCCCTTTGCAACAAGCGACCCGACCGCGGGCCGGTAGCCGAGCACCGCGCCGATGCTTCGGAAGAACGTTCCGTGCCCGCGTCCCCGGATCTCGTTGCGCAGGAAGCGCGCTCTGAGCGTCTGTCCGGTGGCCTCGCCGAGGTAGATGAGATCCGAGTCACGCTCTTGAGCGATCGACCGGTACGGCTCCGGCAACACGTCGATGCTTCGAACACGGATTGCGTAAAGCCCGAATCGATCGGGTACGTCGTCGTCGATATCGCGCGCAGAACGGAAACCCGCAGAAGCAAGGAGGGCAGCCGCAATAGCGCTTGGTTGTTCGCTGCTCGGCGCGAATACTGGGCGGTGCGGCGACTCCTCCTCGGCTGGTGGTGGCGAATTGACTGTGATGTCGACGGCGACATCGGCGGGTACTGCTCGGTCGACGAGCCAGATACCGCCACTCGTTGCGACGAACAGTGCTGGGTACTTTCGGACGCGCGCGCTCACCTGCCCTGCTGGGAGGGGCGTGCCATCACCGCGCACGTACAGCCCGCGCCGGTTCACCTCATCCGCAATCTGCCGTGGCGTGAGCGGACGTCCGGCACGTGTCAGCACCTCTTCGATGGCGAGGTGAAGCGTCATTGGTCTGCCGCTCAGCTCGTCGGTGCGGCTGACGCGGCTTCGGTAGCGCGCTCGCGGAGCACCGTGAGAATCTCTGGGCGATAGCGCTCTCTGATTCGGTGCTTCACGCCCTGCTGCATCTCCTTGATCAGCTTGGCGACCTTCTCGGCTTCATCGAACTCGCCACCTGCCGCGAAGAATGCGCGGAGCCAGATGTTGGCGTCGAGAGCATAGCCAGCGGCGGTGAAGACCCGAAGGAGCTGCACAACCGCATCCTTGCCGTTGCCGCTGGAGAGCCCGTTGTACTGCTCATTTACCCAGCACTTTGCGGCCTCGAGCTGGACCGGATCGGGTGCGGCTACCGCCTCGCCCGTGTGTAGATTGAGCGCACCCATCCCGTCGAGCCATGTGCGGACCATGTCGCGTGGAGACCAGACGATCACGAAGACGCGTCCGACCGATCCCGCTTCGACAACCTCACGAAGGAGATCGCAGTCTGCCACCTTATACGGGTGCAGAATTGCGAGCGGTCGCTCTAGCTTCTTGTCGCTGCCGCGAAGCTGCCCGAGTTCGGAGAGGTTGATCACGGAGCGATCACTGGCGAGTGGGGTGACGTAGTCCACGAACTCTCGATCTGCGCTATTCGAGGACTGGTACTTCTTCATGTCCCACGTCGCGAACACGTATGGCGGGTCGCAAAGCCAATCGCGGATGACCGCGCTCTGCGGCACCATTGCCGTGCCGTGCTGTCCCCAGTCTTCGCGAATCATGTATGCGAGTTCGGTCATGCCCTGAGTGTGGCGGATCCCTCCGACATTCGGGGCTTCACCGATTGCCCGTCGTTGTGGAATGAACAACGAGCATTGACATTTCTGTCCGACTGTTCATACTCAGTCATCCGCTCCTCGTCGGGGCGCGGTGTAGAGGATCCCATCCCGAGATCATCCGCCGCTTCCGATGAGGAGGGCTCACCCATGAGTGAGAACGAACCACCTGAGGTGCCGGCCACGGCCCTCGGACCGATCCGCCCGTTGTCCATCAGGATCACGGATGGCCTGCGCGCCCAGCTGGATGTGATCGCCCAGCTGAACGACCGAGCGTCACTGAAGAGATCCGTCTGGTCCTGGAAGCCTGGGTCGAGACCAGCAAGTCCGACCCGAAGGTGCTCCAGCGTGCCGAGACGGTCCGCGACGAGATCGAACGCGAGGCCCAGACCAGGCAGAGCGCCATCGAGGCCATCTTCGGAGCCAGCGCACCGACTGGAGCGAAGACTCCGACGCCGCGCGGCAAGCCGTCGCAGACGTAGGTCACGCACGGCATGTCGGTTCGGAAGACTCCCTCCCCGTAGCTGGGGGACGGAGAGGGGCGGTCGTCCCGGGGATCGAGTGCGTGAGCGCACTCTCTCCGGGCGACTGCCCAAGCAGACCTCGTTGTCCGCCTGCGGCTTCCCATCAAGAGAACCAACTGAGTTCTCGGCCGCTCACGACAAGGAGGACTGAAGTGGTGAGAGGACTACTCATCCCATCGGGCGAAGACCCGATCGAGGAACGGACGCTCGCGTCCCTTCCGGACTACCAAAAAGCCGTCGGCGGCTGGATCGAGGCCATTGATCTGCCTGACGTCGGCATCACGATCTACGTCAACGAGGAAGGACTGCTCCGGCAGCTCCCGTTCAACCCGCGCGCGACCTTCCTCTGGTGTAGCGGATGCGCGACACCAGACGATGCTCGTGGGCAACGCGCTCGTCGTCGGGCTACCGGACCGCAGCGGTGAGAGCACCGACGTGCCTGACACGGTCGCGGAGCTGTTCCTCCGTCCTGGCGTGTGGCGCGTCGAGGTGCAGACCACCGACGGACCAATCTGGTTCCGCAACCAGATGACCTACCAGGACTACTGGGAGGCACTCGTCTGGGCGATGGTCACGCTCGAGCGCTGGAAGCCCGCGGTTGACGTGCGGATCGTGCCTGTTCCGTGGGATGAGGCGATTGGTCTGCCGACCTCGAACCCGACAATCTGATCCTCGTCGTATGGCGGCGACTACCGATCTGAGCAAACCTTCGAGGATTTCGGGCGGTGGTCGCCGCCTTCTTCAGTTGTGTGAGGCGCGCGGTCAGTACTCGTCGCGGGTGACAAGGATGTCGGTGATTGCAGCTTCGGCGGTCTCGTTGTCGGCCTCGACGCGGACGTCTACGACGAGTGTGCACTCGATGGTCCGCGTGGCCTCCACGTAGTGCTCTTCAAAGCTGCCGGGGGAGACGTCCCATTCTTTTCCAAGGACAAAAGCTTCGCCCCGGTACACCATGCCTTCCACGGACAACCTGGCCGACGCCCTAACGTCCCAAATCATCGTCTCGGAGACTGTGTCGACGAGTTCGGCTTCGAGGGTGCCTTCGTCGATCTCGACCCACGTGACAGAGACACTCTCGACCGGCTGGAGCTGGAACGGGAACGCGTCGATGCTCTCCCACTCTTGATCTGCGAGCGCGAGGAAGGCGTGCTTCGCCGCCCTCTCGGCGGCGCTCCGCGCGGGCTCCGTCGCTTCTTCGGGAAGCTCTTCCCCTGGTGGCGTGCCCGGACTCGTGACTGGTCGCTTCTTCAGTTCGCGCACCTTTGCCGCGGCTTCGGACATGCCCTTTATGAGCTGCACATCAACTTCCGCTGGTAGCTCCGCGGAAAGGTCCGCCGCGAGCCCGTTCTTCCCCTTCTCGGCGAAATCTGTTGTGTTCGCGGTGACGAAGAGCACTTCTTCCACATCTGTCTCGGCGCCGATCCACTCGAGGAGCGAATGCCAGATCAAGGCGTCACGGTACCCCTTACCTGAGCGATTGAAAGGCGGCCGCGTCGCGATGTCGCGTGAGACCAGGTCAGCGTGCGAGACCGACGGCAACGGCAGCACGTGAACGTGACGGGTGGCCAGCCGTGCGCGGAGCGCCGGTTCGAAATCTTGTGTCCGCGGTTCTTCCGGCTCGACCAGGGCCACACCATGCGACTCCAGATACTCGAGATTCGACGAGATCGCCTCGCGAAGCTTCTCGGCCTTCTCGAGTACTTGGCGACCAAGCTCCAGGATCGTCACCTCGGAAATGGCGATCTTGATCAGGCCGGACTTCGCGGCGCTCGCAAGAGAATCCCAAGCCGCGGTGCGCATCATGGAGTCCTGAGAGAACGCTGTCGTGTCTAGAAGGATGAGCGTCGGTGATGCCACGCTCAGATCGTATCGACAGCTGCGATCGTCGTGGTCGCTCAGATTTAGCCCGCTAACCGCAGGCCGACTCGGGCTAAGCGATCGACTGTCGTTCGGATAGGTCTTCCTCAGTGAGCGCTACTTGACGTGTGACGGATGCAATCGCCGCATCAGCGCGAACGCTTCCGAAACGGGGTTCGACACCAAGCACGTTGAACGCGCCTCCGCCGGTCCAGGACACCGCAGTCGAGATCCCGCCCTGATCGTCGCCCCTGACAACGGAGTTGAGCCTTGGGAGCGTGAAGTCCGCCACGGTCTGCGCGTTCCGCTCGACCGTGATCCATCGCCTCCGCATCTTGTGCGCCGCCGCGGCGGTTGTGCCACTTCCGGCGAAGATATCGACAACGAGATCACCAGGGTTCGTGGCGATGTGAATGATGCGCTCCAGCAGTGACTCCGGTTTAGGAGTGTCGAACACCTCTATGTCAGGGAACAGCGCCAGCAGATGCCGTTTTGCGTCGTCGTTCGTGCCAGTGTCGCTAGACCCCCATACGGTGAACGGCACGAGGCCGCGGAGCTGGTGTGCGAACAACTTGAGACGTGGGGATCCGTCGCCGCCCTTTGGGAACCAGATGCGATCCTCCGCAAGAAGCTCCCGATAGGTCGGCTCTGTCGCATACCAAGAGCGCCCACGAGGTGGACGGAGAACAGCTCCCGTAGGCGTGACGATGTCGTACTGCTGTGCGCGGCGGTAGCCGGGAGCAGTGAAGGGAGCGTCAGCCCACGGACCTCGAGGGTCGTCGTCGCGATTGCGTAGTACCGCGTCGTCCTTAACCAGCAGGTTTCTCGACGTCTTCCACTTCTTCGGCCCGCTTGGGGCATACACGAGGATCGTGTCGTGGTTCGACGAGAACGCGGCACGAGAGTCGCGTGTCATCTTCTTC
Organism: Microbacterium sp. ARD31; assembly: GCF_031844425.1. Lineage (NCBI taxonomy): Bacteria > Bacillati > Actinomycetota > Actinomycetes > Micrococcales > Microbacteriaceae > Microbacterium > Microbacterium sp. ARD31. The sequence goes on along the minus strand of NZ_JAUZVE010000004.1, from coordinate 261,934 downwards.
TGCCAGATTACGGAAGCCACAAACGCCTGCTCGCCAAACACCTCGTCCATCACTGCTCGGGCACGGTGCACCTCCGCGTCGTCGAGATGAACCCAGACACTAGCGTCGTCCGTGAGATGTGCTTTCAGCGCGACGAGGCGGTCGCGCATCATCGACAACCACTGAGCGCGGTGCATCGAATCGTTGTACTGGCGGAAGTTCACCTGCGTGTTGAAAGGCGGATCGATGTAGACCAGTCGAATCCCTGAGTTCAGCGCAGGAGTCTCCGCAAGCGCTTCAAGGACGTCGAGTCCATCGCCGATTGCAAGGACGTTCGATGTCGCAGACAGTTCGGCCTTACTGATGGGGCGAACCTTCAGAGGCTTGGTTAGCCGTCGATCGGACGGCTCAAGCCACTCGTACCCCATCCGTCCCGAGGCTCGGAGCGTGAGGTGCTTGTTCGGCCACACGAGCTGGACGTCGGACATCTATCTGGGTACCTCGCTGGGCGTCGGGACGGCGAGCCATTCGCTGTCGGGGGTTGCTTGTTGACTACCATGACATGCACGGACGACAGCAACAGTGAGGCGCGAGCAACACCATGACAATCGGCACCGCACTTGCTTCGAACCAGACTGAGTTGCAGCCATCGCAGCGTACCTCGAGCCCGCTCAAGCCTTTCATTCGTTGGGCCGGCGGCAAGTCCAAGCTTCTCCCACACATCCTTCCGCACATGCCTGAGCGGATCGGCAATTACTACGAGCCGTTCCTCGGCGGCGGCGCTGTGTTCCTGGCGGTTCAGGACCGGATCGACGGAACTGCGCATCTCGCAGACCTCAACGAGAATCTCGTCGCGGCGTGGGTTGCGGTCAGGGACCAACGCGACCAGCTTGCGCCGCTCCTTGATTGGTACCGCGAGCGCGACTCGAAGGAGTTCTACTACGAGGTTCGTGCGGAGTCGCCGACCGAGCCGCTTGCCCGGGCTGCGCGGTTCCTCTACCTCAATGGCACTTCGTGGAATCACTTGTGGCGTGAGAACTCACGCACGGGCGCGATGAACGTGCCGTGGGGAGACAGGCGGTTCAAGGGGTTCGACGCGGAGACACTCGCCGCGATCGGGTCGGCGCTCCAGAACGCGACGATCGAGGCAGCTGATTTCCGCAAGGTCCTCAGCACCGCGACGGCGGGAGACTTTGTCTACCTGGACCCGCCCTACCTTCCGATCTACACGAATCCCGAACTCGAGAAAGAGCCGACCTCCAAGTTCAACAAGTACACCGCCAGGGTCTTCGAGTTGCCCGACCTGATTGAACTTGCTGCGATCTGTGAAGACCTGTCGGCGCGAGGAGTCAAGTGGGTCATGTCGAATCGTGACACTGAAGGTGTTCGCCAACTGTTCTCCGGTGCCGATATCGTCGGCTTCACGACCCGTCGCTCACTCTCGGCGCAGAGTCGCCGCGAGGTCGAGTCTCGGGAGTCGCCTGAGGCTGTCGTCATCGGAAGGTAGAGTCCGCATTGGTCGCACAGCCCGTCGAGGCAGTCTGGGTTTGGTACTACGGCGGCTCGAATCAGAAGTGGACTTACGGTCGATACGGCGCCGATTCATTCACCAAAGACCATCTCCAGACGCCTCAAGACGCAGGGCGCCTTCTCGCGAGCACCTTCTCTTACGCTCCGGGCCGGGATACCTACCGGTTGACTCTGAAGTGGCCAGGCGGATCGACGCGGGGTCGTATTACCTTCTCGGCCGGGCGCTACAACCTCGGGTGGCTCGGCGGTGTTCACAAAGCGCCCACGCCGTGGCGCCTGTCGGCGACCCCGTCGGCTCAAGGACCAGGGGTGCTCCCGGGTGATCCCGATGCAACGACGCTGGACGGCGCCAAGGCTGCGATTGCGGACTACAACGCGCTAGGACTCAATGGCTACCTCGTGGCCGTCAAGTTGGTCGGCGAGCCCGACGTACTTCACATCCGCTCTTATCTTGACTCGGCGCCCGAGAACCTCGAGTTCGCTGACTCATCGCTGCTGCCCTCCGGAGTACGCGCACTCATCGCTCAAATCGGCACAACACCCACCTGTGCCGCGGCTTCTTTCGACTCTGGAGGATTCATGGCTACGCCGGACGTCCAAGGCCTCATCGCCAAGCTCGAAGAGAACCCCAACCTCCTTCTGGTTGGGCCTCCCGGCACCGGAAAGACCGTGCTGCTGGAGAAGCTCGCCCGATATGTGACCGATCCCGGCGCCGGTATCGAGTTTGACCCTGACGAGCAGCACGATGCATGGAGTGAAGCTGGTCCAGCGGAGGCGCCCGGCAAGGCTCACACCGTCGTGCTGCACCCCAGCTACGCCTACGACAACCTTGTGGTGGGGCTGCTTCCCGAACCCGCAGAAGGCGGCGGCGTCAGCGTGAAGGCCGTTCCCGGAGCTCTCGTGAACCTGGCCCATTACGCGTCGGGCGGACGGCGGGCGCTCCTTGTGCTCGACGAATTCAACCGCGGCAACGCGGCCGCAGTCCTCGGGGACACTATCGCGCTGCTCGATAGGGACAAGCGCGGCACAGCGCACGTCTACCTTCCCTATGCTCACCTTGGCCTCGAGGTCCCTGTTGACTTCGCGAACGACAACGGCACAAACGTCGTGTCACCGCTAACGCTCCCTCCATCGTTGTGGATCGTAGCCGCGATGAACTCGAGCGACCGCAGCGTCGCCCCACTGGACGCGGCGTTGCGACGCCGCTTCACCATTGTCGAGATGCCCCCGGACTATGAGGCGCTAAGCAAACAACTCGCGGCCGACACGAGCGCCGATTTCGATGAGGCTTACGAGGAGTGGGAAGGCAGTCATGTTTCAGCGCTCGCGGTGAGACTCCTTTCCGCTTTGAACGAGCGCATTGGAGCCGTCCTCGGCCACGACTTCGAACTCGGGCAGTCCAACTTCTGGCATGTGTCGGGGGAGACGGCAGCAGATGCGATCAAGTCGCTTGCGCGTGCGTGGGATGAACGGATCGTCCCCACGCTGCGGCTCGCGATGCAGGATGATGACGACGCCTTGGCCGCCATCCTCATCGCAGGGGAGTCGACGCAGGCTGTTGACGCTGACGAGAGCCGGGCGGCCTGGTGGAAGGCGGCCGACGCGGTGAAGCTCGGGTCCTTCGCGAGAGCGCGTCTCCGCTTCAATCTGCTTAGTGAGTGGGACGAGGAAAAGGCCCTCGCCGAGCTGAAGCGCCTGGGCGAGCTCGCGTGAGCGAGCGGCTGAGGTTCGTCGAGAACCAGCCGCAGCTCGTCAGTCGAGAGACGGCTGAGGACGTCGCTGCGGGGATAGAAGCACTCCGGCAGTCACTGCGACCTCAGCTCGCTCAGTTGGAGCTTTCTGGCCAGACGCTTGTGATCCGGAACCTCGTCGGATCTGCCCGACTGCCGAGTGGGCGAATCCTCGAGGTAGAACCGAAGGTGCCAGCGACCGCGTCTTGGGCTGAGTCCGTCGTTCAGCTGCTCACGGACGATTCGCGCGTCTCAGTGACCGGATCCCAGCGAACGCGCCAGAGCCGGCCGAGGAACGACCTCACATCGGCGATCGCAGTCGAGTACGCGCGGCGTCTGGAGGCAGCCCTTGGGAAAGAGGGGCCGATTCAGATCTACGAACGTCAGTCGCACATCGCACGGAGGCTGAACGGCCGGCTGGACGTAGGGCGTTGGGCTCGACTCTCGCATCTCGACCCCGCCATGTTTCCTGTCACGCGGGATGAGTTCACGGTGGACAACGACTTCACCCGCGGCCTCTCAATCGTGGCTGGCTACTTCAGGCGCTCATCTCTCGACGCCTCGCTTGGGTCGAGACTGCGTCGACTCGAGTCGGCAGTCCTCCCCGGCATGCCGCTCCCCAACTACGTGGATCCCTCTGTAGCCAGTCGGCGACTGCCGGTGCAGTGGAGGAGCTATCGACCGGCCTGGGATATCGCTGCGGCGGTGCTTCGAAATCGGTCCGTTGTAGGCGACCCTGGCCACTCGGTCGGACTCGAAGTCGCGCTCGAGCCGTGGCCTCTGCTCGAGACCCTCCTTGAACGCTCGCTGAACGAGGTCGGGCGACTGTCACTGGGAGAGTTCAATCGAGCCCCGAAGGCGAAGGCCCCGCTGCTCCTTCAGTACGGGCGCATGGTCCAGCCGGTAATACCTGACGGTGTGCTCGTCAAGGATGGGGCGGCTGTAGCGACATTCGAGGCCAAGTACACCAATCCGGATGTTCTCCCAGCCGAAGCTCACATCTATCAAGCACTGGCGGCTGCGGGCGCTCTTGACTCACCTCTTGCTGTACTCGTCTACCCCGACGACGCTGGTGTCCACGTCTACGACGTCGCTGGACGGGGAGGACTGCCCCTGCGGTTTGTTTCGGTCGGACTCGACCTCTTCACATATCGGCGTGTTGATGGCGACTCCAAGAGGGCGGAAACTCTCTTGCGGATTCTCCACCAACACACCCCTACGCGGGTCTGAGCGACACCAGGACCGCGATTCACTGCGAGGTCATCGACGCGCAGTGCAATCTGAACTCGCTCACGCTTGACGCAGACGGCGACTCCTTCATAATGAATCGCAAATGAGGGCCTCTCGCCGAGTCATCGTCGCGATCTTCTCACCTCAGGCCATCCTGGGTCTTGATGTCTATTGGGGTGAACTAGGGGGACCCGCGTGACCGACGTACCCGAGCCGGTGCTGCCGCTGTCTCTTCTCGCGTCGAATCGCGACCAGTTCAATGCGCTCTTCTACGAGCCCGTCAGCGTTGCGCTGCAGACCAAGACCAACCTGCACGTCCACGTGCTTCGGGTGCAGAACGGCAATTTCGATCTTCCAGGTCTCTATCGGGAGCTGAAGAACAACAGCGTCGCCTATGTCTTGTCCCGCCTCAACTACAAGAAGGCTCTGGAAGATCCCGGGCGCATGATGGAAGTGGCGGCGAAGGTCCAGTCTCAGTTTCGGATCCCGGACGAGAAGGCTGGTGAGGGCGGCGAGGTCATCCTGTACTCGCTCCTAGAAGGACACCTCGGTGCGCCAAAGGTGCTCTCGAAAATGGAGCTCAAGACAAACCCCGACCACTATGTCTACGGGTCGGACGGGGTTCATCTGCTTCGCACGGCCGAGAACTCCTATCAGCTCATCTTCGGCGAGTCCAAGATGTACGCCGACTCGGGTGGCGTTGGTACCAGCGCGAAGCTCGGTATCAAGGCGGCGTTCGAATCGGTCGGCAAGGTCCATGACGAAGGCTTCGACTTCGACACCTGGCTCGTGCAGTCAGAGCTCTTGAAGGAAGAACTCGACGAGGACAAGCTCGAGGCCCTATCAGCGATCCTGCTCCCGTCAACGAGCGGCGGAGACGACGCAATCAAGAAGCACAACGCCTTCGGCATCTTCGTGGGATACGAGATCGATGTGTCGGACCTGAAGCCGGAAGACCTGGAACTCGACGAGATGGAGACCGAGCTGCGAAAGCGAGCGACTGACGCAATCACGGCGCAGCACGACCTGATCAAGGACGAGATCACCAAGCGCGGCCTGGGTGTCTATCCGATCCACCTCTACGCAATTCCGTTCGCCAAGCGCGGCGATGAGGACAACGCCCATGGCATCAAGCAGATCCGGATGGAACTCGCTGCTCAACTCGGCAACCACGGAGCGAAGAAGTAGATGGCAGGTCGAATCGCAGCTGACATCCTCAGCGACCGCATCGTTGACCGCGAAGACTACGTAGACGACCTGGCGAGCCTCGAGAAGGCAGTTTCAGGAGCCTTCCTCACCGGCGCAACGGACGCGCCAATCGATGACGCCCTGGTGGACCGGCTGCTCCGCTACGCCGACATCATGTCGCACTCCACTATCGCTGCTCATCGCGAGTCGGCCTACAACCTGATTGCGCTTCTCCGCGAGGTAGACGAACTCGTGGGATTGTCGAACCGGGGGAGTTCGCGCGTGACTGCGGTCGCCACCGCCGTACTTATCGAGCTGGGCAACTTTCCGGGCCTGCGCACCCTGAGCAACGCAACCGATGACACGTACGCGCTCCCCGTCTCCCGAGGTGTACTCCGCGCTGCTAAGGAGGTTACGCAGGCCACGAAACATGGCACTGCAACGCTGACTGACACGCAGTTCCAGATCGCCGAGCGGATGCGCGGCGAGGACTTCTTCAGCTTCTCGGGGCCGACCTCGCTTGGTAAGTCGTTCATCCTCAAGGATGCGATCTACGACATCGTGCGCCATCCGGATCTGGACCAGCACTGCGTCGTTGTGTTGGTACCGACGAAAGCCCTCATTGGGCAGACCGCTGCGGACCTCCGCGAACTGCTCCGGGATGTGCCGGAGGTGAACGTCGCGACTTTTCCGTCCCTGCCGCTCTTCCTGCGTCAGACGTATCCGCGCACGATCTTCGTACTCACGCCGGAACGCCTCCTTCGCTACCTCTCGAATCCGGTCCGTGACATCGACTACCTGATCGTTGACGAGGCGCAGAAGGTCATCGCGAAGCGGGACGCCCGCGCTTCGATCTACTACCACGCCATCGTCGAGACGATTCGACGGTTTGCGACCAAGCTTGTCTTCGCCTCTCCGAGCATCGAGAATCCGCAGCTGTTCCTTGAGCTCTTTGGGAAAGCTTCTAACGGTGCGCTCGCCGTTCGGGAGCGCACCGTCGCGCAGCAGCGCTACTTCGTTGACCTCATCGATCGCAAGCAGTACTACCTGTCGGGTGTCGGCGGTGGCGATGGGCAGCTTCAGACAGAGCCAACCGCGACGACAGCGATAGAGCTGATCACATCTCTGAGCGGCGCGCGGAAGTCGATCGTGTATATCAACAGCTCCGCAAAGTCTGCGGAGTTCGCGCTGGAGCTTGCCAAGGTGCTTCCGAAGGTCGACGACCCGCGGATTGACGCGGTGATCAAGTTCGTTAAGGAGCACATCCACAAGGACTACTTCCTTGCCAACACCCTCGCCCACGGTGTCGCATTCCACCACGGCAAGATGCCCCAGGAGGTGCGCGAGAAGGTCGAAGAGTGCTTCTCCAACCCCGACTCTCCGCTCCGCTACGTCGTGTGTACTTCGACGTTGCTTGAGGGTGTGAACTTGCCGGCGAAGAATATATTCGTTCTCAACGACACGCACGGCCCGGCGGGCTTCGGGAAGATCGACTTCGAGAACCTCGCGGGGCGAGCGGGACGCCTCACCTATGACTTCTCCGGCAACGTCATCTGCGTGCGATACGAGCAGGGCGGTTGGAGCGAGTCACGCCAAGAATTGATTCCGCGCGGTGAACCCATCGTCGCCGAGAGCTTCCTCGTCAACCCCGGAAACACCCGCAAAGACTTCACAGATATCGGCTACTTTCTGCGCGGAGAGAAGATCCCAGGGAATCCGTCAAACGACGCAAAGCGCACTGTCGAGCAGTATGCCTCGATCCTCCTTCTACACGTCCTCGGTAAGCAGCAGACACCGCTGCGAACCCTGTTCCTGGAGAAGGTCAAGGACGGCGCGAAGCTGATCGACAAGGCCGTCACGGGCTTCACAGGATCTGAGGAGGTGCTCCGGAGGTCTCCGGGTATCCAGCCGCGATACCAGAGTGCAGTTTGGGATGAACTCACCGCTGGCACAGCGGGCGCCCTCATCCCATCGGACACCGAAGATCTGAGTTTCGAACTCTTCGACTCCGTGCTGAAGCACCTGGGTCGCCTCTACAACTGGATCAACGAGGAGTCGGGCGGTACCGATCCGCTCGTGCCAAAAGAGGAACCCGGCTACTCCTTGCGCCTCCGCTACTGGGCGACCCTGATGTCGTACTGGGTGCGCGGCGATCCGCTCGTCTTGGTCATCAGCCGGGCGATTCGCTATCACGCGAATCAAGGAGTGGTCACGTACCGGGACTACTCAATCTCGCCGTATCTCATCACCGAGGCGTTCAAGCCCGGGGATTCCAAGCAGGTAAACCGCATTATCGAGGAGACGATGCGTGATCTCGAGACGGGCCTTCGCTTCAAGATCATCAGCTACCTCGAGAACTACTTCGACCTCACGGTCCAAACCCTCGGTTCGGCGAACGCTGGCATGAACGTCGCAAAGCTTGTGGAGTACGGCTCGAGCGATCCGAGGGTGATCAACCTGCAGGAGGTTGGCTTCACGCGCGGGGTGGCTTTGGACCTCCTCGGCAAGCACGCGAAGTTTCTGGCGTTCACAACCAACGACGAGCTTGAATCGGTTGACCTTGACGGGATTCTCGCTGAGCCTGAGCTCGCAGCGGACGTGAAGACCGAGCTGGAGAACATCCTTCGGAAGGCGCCGCCGCCTCCCGTCGAGTCGGTGCTGCCGTCATGAACGAACGATGGTGGTACAACCTCGTCGCTGAGTCGCAGTTCGCCACGGAGCTAGTCCGGTCTGGCATTGCTCGGGTGTGCTCGCTGCCGATGAGTGCTGACCGACCTGGCGGCCAAGTCGGCTGCGACGAGACCTACCCACTCAATGTCGGTCTCCACATGTACACGAGTGGTCTAGAGCGCCTCTGCAAGCTCGCGCTCGCGTGCCACGGCTTCGCGACAACGGGGGAGTTCCCCAAAGTACGGAAGTACTCGCACAAGCTAAGCGGCCTTCTGAAGGCGATTGAAGATCTCGACATGAGCGCGTTCAAGCCGTACTACCCCGAGTACCTCAAGCGCCCAGGGGACGAGTTCGGTGATGAGCTTGTCGAATGGCTGGAGCGGTATGCCTCCGGCGACGGCCGCTACGAGCTTCTCGACTCGCTAACTCGAGACGATGTCGAAATCCTGACCTGGGATGTCTGGGTTCAGTTCTGCTCGCGTGGCGTGGTCTCTGACGACGTCAAGGAGAGCATCAGCATCCGGTACGCCATGGGTGAGGCACTCGGAAATGTGACCGTCGCCAACGATCTTGAAAGCGTTGCGTACCCGTTTTGGGAGAGTACCTCGCGCTCGTTCCATGCTCCGGCGGTTGCAGTTGGGCTCGCGATGTATCGCCGTGCAAGGTGGGCCGCCGAGATCATCGGCGCGACGACCCACTACACCGGTAAGGGTCTTCCGATCCTCCGGGAGGTTGTCAACGTGCTCACGCAGACCACCGACAACTTCTTTACCTATGAGGTCGCAGGGATCTCCGATCGTGAGCCCGTTGTCGAGGAACTCACCCGTCATTTCGAGTCATTCATCCCACCCGAGGACGAAGAAGGAGTCGACTGGGCAGATGAGGAGCAACTCGACACCCAGCCGGTGACGCCGGATTCAGCGGACCATCAATAGGCTCACCCTCATGGCTCACCCATTCGATTCGCTCCCTGCGCGCCTCTGGGAAGCATCAGCATCGTCGGCCCGATACGCCGTGAGCCACTACGCAGACGCTGACAACCAGGTGCTCATCCGTGCGGCGCTGTCATTGGGCCACGCGGCCGAGCAGCTCATCATGGCGTGTGTCGCTTCTGTCGATCCGGCGCTCCTTGCTGATGGGAAGTTTCCTGCCGCACGGTACGCGCTATCGAAGGGGAATGTGTCCGGCACGTTGGATATCCACACGCTCCGGACGATTACGTGGGGCGAGGGATACACCCTCCTGCGGCAGATCGATCCAAAACTGAAAGAGCCGACTGACATCAAGTTCGTTATGGAGACCCGCAACGCGGCCGCTCATATCGCGCTCGTCGACCCCGCTGATCTAGCTGACGCTGTGGTGAAGCTCGCGCATGCGGTTGGCCAGCTCCACTCTCTCGTCCCTACGTTCGTGGAGAACGACTATTGGGGACCGACGCACCTGTCGGTTGTAACGGGGCTTCGGGACGCGCGCGCAGACAAAGTGAAGATGGAACTCAACGCGAAGCTTCTCGCCGCAACCGAGTACTTCGGGACTCTGTTCCCTTCCATGAGCGCAGCGGATCGGGAGACGGTCCTCGTCACGATGGAAGCGAGAAAACCGTCGCGGACAGTGTCCGGCCGCGACGGCGACGCTTGGGAACCCCAGGAGTGTCCTGCCTGTGGTCGATTGGGCTATCTCCACTACGCGCTCGAAAATCAGGAAGACTTCGAAGAGATCCCGGATCATGACAAGTACGGGAACGTCGAAAACGTTCATGTTGTCGTCTCCGTCGAGTGGATCCCGCTTGCCTTCGAGTGCCCTGTTTGCGGGCTGGACCTTGAGGAAGACGAAGTTGTTCTGGTTGATGGGATCGAGACGTTCCTCGCTGAGGAAAAGGTCCCTCTCGAAGATGACGCGCTGCGTTCGTACTGGGGATACGACGAGGATTACGAGCGCGACTTCGAGCGCTGGAAGTAGCGTGATTGACAGGCAGCGAGCTTGCGCTACGTGTTCCGCCGCATGATCTCGGCGAAGTACGAGTCCGGGCCGAAGCCGCCGTCATAGTCCTCAGGGCCCGTGTCGGCTTGGGAGTCCGCCACGTAATCCTCCAGCTCAAGCACCATCTCGGCGCGGGTCAGTCCGCTGGTATCGATCCCGAGGCCGGTCAGGTGATCGACGAACCGCTTCTTCCGTGCAGTCTTCAGACCTCGCCATACCTTTTCCCACTGAGCCTCATCATCTGCGAGTAGGCGCGGCTCATCTGGAATGACTCGCGCGAGCATGAACGCCTGAAGGATCGCCCGACTCTCAGCGCTGGCGGGCACCATGTTCTCGGCGGTTTTCGCCTTGTGGCAGGCGCTGCAGAGAAGTTGCAAGTTCTCGAGATCTCCCGAGCTCCCGTCGATGTGATCGATTTCGACGCCGGGCTTTCCGCACTTTTGGCAGCGTCCACCATCGCGCGTCTTCACTTCGGCGCGAGTCGACGTGGACAGAGTCCTTCCGAGCGATGCATACCCACCGATGAGCATGAAGGCGTTTCGGGTCGCTACAACTTCGCGTACATCGGGGCGCTCGATGCGCCCGTCCCGCAACACCCGGCGCTGGTATCGGACGTTGCTCGCGATGTCGTTGCACCAGCTCGAGCAGTACAGCGCGTCCTCGTCCTCGGGAAGCGGCTCGAGGCAGTTTGCGCAGTGATCGTCTTGAAAGTATCGGTCTTCAGGGACCGCGATCACGAAGGGTGGCTCACGCATGGCGATACGGTACCGGTCGCCTGTGACACGGAGCACTTCCAGACGGTGTCATCCGCTGTTTCGTTGACGTGACTACGCCCTGGGTGGATGGTCGTCGTATGAGTTCCCTCGCGAGCCCAGATGAGGTCTTCGAGCATCACGGGATGCTCTGGAAGCGCAAGGCCGGCGCAGAGTCGAGCTTCGAGCAACTGGCCACCGCACGAAGCTTCTTATTGCAAACGAACGAGGACGCGCTTTGGAATCCGTGGCTGAGAGACGACCGCGCCAGTGAACTCGACGCGGCGATGGACGTTATGCGCGAGTGGACACGCGCCGAGCCAGACTTCCGTCAGTGGACTGCCGAAGAGACGCAGCGATGGCTTGATGAAGGCGACCGTGCTCGAGCCGCCGCGCGCGCTGAGGAGGAAGCTCGTTGGGAGCGTGGCAGAGCGCTCTTCGACACAGATCTATTCGCATCACGTCGCGGTCTGCTTGAGCAGGAATCGATCCACGAGCACATCCTCGAGGAGCTGGAGGAGTTTCGTAGCGGTCGTCGCTTCCCAGGAATGGCCAGCGATCGACGGCAGAAAGAAGTCACGGAGCTGGAGGAGCGGCTCGCGACGTGCGACGCGCATCTCGTCCGCCTTCGCGCGGTAGTACCTGACCCAGAGGTGGTCGTCAGCGAGCGCGGTCAACTCCCGAGCGACCGCCGCTACAGCAATCTCCTCACGTACAAGTTCAACCGGGAGTTCAAGGTTCGCGACTTACGACGCCAGCTTCCCGAACTGCGCGCGGAACTGAAAGCCGCCACCGACAAAGGCGAACGCAAGGAGCTTCGCGAGAAGGTATCTCGCGAGCAGAGCGAGCCGGACTACTGGCTCGCCGTCAGGCCCCTTTCCGCTGACGAGATGTGTTCAGAGTGTCCGACGCCGCTCACGGGGCATGGCTGGGTGTCGCATGGTCTCCACGGTGCTCGCCCCTGCCCTGCATGGCCTGGGTGGGCCGCGCGTATGAAACAGGCGCGCGAGATGTTCTTCGAGATGATCGAGCGGAATCAACGGGCGCAGACCCCACCCGCTCCGCCGAAGCCTGAGCCATTGGCGGTCGTGCCGTCCGGTCTTCCACTCGGCGAAATTCTCGCGCAGCTCAGTGAGCTGCAGGCGCAGTTCCCCGATGCTGTCGTCAAGCGCGGACGAGCGAACCGTTGGGAGCTGTGGCCTAAGGACTGACGGTCTGAGTCTGTTCACGTTTGCGCGATGGATGCGGGCGCTCACTTGGAGAGCTTCCTCGGCGCCTTTTGGTCGCATTGGTACTCCGCTTCGGTGGAGAGACCTCAGCACTGCCCCATGCGAGAGCTCGTGCCTTCCTTCGATCTCAGCCATCGTCGCGCCTGCTTCGTATTCTTCTGCCATCCTCTTGGCCTCACCTTCGGTCACGCGACGCCTCGTGACCACCACGCCGTTATCGCGTAGCAGGTTGATGACCGCGGCCGGTGAAACGTCGAACCGTGCCGTGATGCTCCGAGCGCTTTCGCCTTCCTCGTAGCGATGTAGTGCATCCTCAACCTTCTTGGGTCCGATCCGTCGCGCAACCCCGTGATGCGTAAACTCGACGGGCTCACTCAAACCCTCTTCTCGGGTACCTTGCGCCGCGAGTTCCCGCAGCTCGACAGGGGTGAACGGCAGCTCCAAAAGGTTTGAGTAGAGGTCTCCAAGGTCAGGATTCTGGGACTCGAACCGCGAACAGCGAACCAGATAGCGTCGCGAGAGCAGATGCCGAATCGTGTGCATACGCGGTCGCTGACGAAACCGGGCGCGGTCTCGGCGCGCTCGCCGTATGCGTCGTCTCTAAAGGCGGCTCCCTGAAGGAGCTTCACTGAAGCAGCGATTCGCTGGTCACTGGCGCGCGAAGTGCGGCGACATAGATTCTCTGCAGGTTTCCGCGGGTCGCGACAAGAATTGGGACTCGTGAGGTTCCTATATCACCCTCGCGTGGGGTGCTCTTCGCCGCAACGGCTAGCCATTCAAGTAACCCGCTGAGGCGAGCAGGGTGGACCGGGCGATGTCGACACCAACGCTTGCCCTGTGCTGCTCACGATTCGGAGCCCGCTAAAGGCGCGGCTATCGTGCGTTGCCCACTGGGGGACCCCTGCCGCCGGAGCCGGATGGGCTCAGATCGTCAAGCCAGCCGAACGTCGACGGTTCGCGAACGACGGAGTGCGATCGAACGCGCGCTGCGACGTCGACTCTCGCGAATCGAGCAACTCTCGAACCTCTTCCGAGTTGGTGACCAAGGTTGCGATACGCTCGCGCAGCAGTCGGTGGCATCCCGCGCTCGCTGCGCTCGTGATCGGGCCGGGAGCGGCACCGACCGATCGACCCAGTCCATGGGCTCGGACCGCGATGTCCAGTGAACCGGATCGGGCGCCGGCCTCGACAACCACTGTCGCGCCAGCAAGGGCGGCGAGAATTCGGTTGCGCTGCATGAAACGCCAGCGTGTTGGCGTCGAGCCGGGTGGGAGCTCGCTGACGAGCGCGCCGCCGCCGCCGACGATCCGCTCGAAGAGGTGGGCGTTACCGGCCGGGTAGGGGCGATCCAGGCCACCTGCGAGGATTGCGACGGTGCCGCCTGGTTGTGACGCGATCGCTCCGCGATGTGCGGCGCCGTCGATCCCGTACGCGCCGCCGGACACAATGCTCACGCCGCTGCCGGCAAGCTCGCTCGCGAGTTCGGCCGCGACGTGCTCACCGTAACTGGTGGCGGCGCGCGCACCGACGATCGCGACGCGATCCGACGCGCCGGGAGCGCGCGTCGCAATGCTGCCTGCGATCCAGAGTGCGATCGGCGATGCGACACCGAGCGCGCGCAGCGCAGTCGGCCATCGCGGATCGTCGGGCGTCAGAAGGGTGAGCCCGCGTCGCTCGGTGTCAACGACGACGCGCTCGGTGTCGGCATCCCTTAGGCGCGGATTAAGTCGGGCACGCCAGAGCTCGCCCTCGGTGGGATCGATCGTCTCCGGCAGTTGGTCTCGCGTCGAGATCATGCGCAGTGTCTCGGGTGCGCCGATTATCTCAAGGAGGGTGCCGGTGACGGTGTCGCCGGGCTGCGAGATGGTGCTGAGGGCGACGCGTGCGAGCCGCTCGTCCGAGAGGTTCACAGTCGGAGCCCGTTCGCACGACGCGCGGGCCGTTGCCTTTCGAATCCAAACCGCGACGGTGGTGCCACGGGCTCGCGTGCGTCCTCGACGACCGGCTCGAAGCGGCGCAGGAGTGACACGTAACCGAAGTGATGGTTGTAGGTGAGCGCGTACCCGACGGCGTCGCTGCGGATGGTGAAGTCAGTAGGACTCTGGGGGATCTCGTCGTAGACGTATCCGTTGACCAGCGCGGCATCCCGCGTCTCGTCCCCGTAGTCCCACTGGGATAGATGATTGATCGCCGCCTCGGGTCCGTTCCGGTCGATGATGTCCAGCACAGCGTCTGCCTCGTCGCCCTGCATGAAGACCACGCTCATCCAGCGGGGTTCGATCGGTGGTGCGACGGCCGAATCCGTCGAGATGGATGTCGCGGTTGTAGTGGTGCTGTTCATTTCGAGTTCCCTTCTCTACGGGGAAGGTGCGCGCCTGTTCACCAGCACCGCACAAGCCGCAGCGCGAGGCGCGCAGTGTGCGCCCAGCTACTGTCGGGTCCGCGGACGACGCGGTCCCCGGGGCGCGAGGACGTGCGACGGGGGAAACTGACTGAGCCCCGGATCATCCGGACTTGAGATGTAGACACATACTCGACGGTTCAGGGACCTCGAGATCTCTCCAAGGGCGTCCAGATGTCTCGAAGTCCCGTCGCGTATGCTGGCTATCACCACCACCGGAGTGAAGCCGAAGGGCAAGATTCCGGGGGTTTTGGGCATCCGCGAGACCATCCGGGCCTGTGGCGCAGCTGGTAGCGCACCTGCATGGCATGCAGGGGGTCAGGGGTTCGAGTCCCCTCAGGTCCACCGCACGAAACGCCCCCGGATTCCGGGGGCGTTTCGCGGTTTCAGCCCTGTGTCCTTGACCACACGACGGTGGGCACACCAGAGTGGACGCGACCTCTGGAGGCAGCCCATGACCGCCGTGACCCCGTTCCTGTGGTTCGATCACGACGCCGAAGCGGCGATCGCGTTCTACACGTCGCTCGTTCCGGACTCGGAGGTCGTGTCGATCGGTCGGTATCCCGACGAGGTGCCGGGAATGGGGGGCGCGGTGATGCACGCGCATTTCCGGCTCGGCGGACGTGATTTCTTCGCGATGGATGCCGGTCCGCAGTTCCCGTTCACCGAGGCGGTCTCCCTGTATGTCTCGTGCGCCGACCAGTCCGAGATCGACCGCTACTGGGACGCTCTGACGGCGGACGGCGGCCAGGAGCAGCCGTGCGGCTGGCTCAAGGACCGCTGGGGTCTGTCGTGGCAGATCATCCCCGACCGGCTCGTCGAACTGATCCGCGATCCCGACCCCGTCCGCGCCCATCGCGCCGTCCAGGCGATGCTCGACATGCGGCGGATCGACCTGGCCGCGCTCGAGGCCGCGGTGTCCTCTCCGTGAGGAGCGGCGCATAGGCTGGAAGGATGCCTCGCCTGAACCGTGCTCTCGCGATCGCGTCCGGCATGGCGGCCCTGTCGACGGTCCTCGCGCTGCACGCGTCGCCCGCGGCGGAAGAGGCATCCCGGCTCTCGTCGGCCGCGCCGGACGCGTCGGTCCACGTGATAGCCGCCGACGACGAGTCGACCTCGCGCACGGCCGAGGACATCGTCGCCGCCATGTCTGTCGAGCAACGGGCCGCATCGGTGGTCATGGGACACGTCGCAGGCACGGACCCCGATCGGCTGGCCGCATACATGCGCGACACCGGCATCGGCGGCTTCATCCTCATGGGAGCGAACGTGCCCGGGGATGAGGAGCGCCTTCGCGAGATCACCGCGGCGCTCACTGTCGACCAGAGCCTGCCGCCGCTGCTGGCCATCGATCAGGAGGGCGGCGACGTCACGCGGCTCCCGTGGGACGGGTTCCCGTCATCGCTGACCCTGAAATCGGCCTCGCCGGACGAGGCCGAACAGGCATTCTCGGCCCGGGCGGCGCTCGTCATGCGCTCGGGCATCGGCGTCAACTTCGGCATCGTCGCCGACGTGGCGCCCGACCGGGCGTCCTTCATCCACCGCCGGGCCCTCGGGACCACCCCGTCGGAGACCGCCGACCGCGTCGCCGCCGCCGTCGCGGGTGAGGCGCCCGGGGTGCTCTCCACGCTGAAGCACTTCCCGGGCCATGGTGCGGCCCCCGGGGATTCGCACGTCGGCATCCCGCGCACCTCGCTGTCGCGGGATGCGTGGGAGAGGACGGACGGGCGTCCGTTCGTCGCGGGCGTCGAGGCGGGCGCGCCGCTGCTGATGTTCGGTCATCTCGCCTACACCGCAGTGGATGACGCACCGGCGTCGCTCTCAGCGGAGTGGCACCGTATTGCCCGCGAGGATCTCGGATTCGACGGCGTGGCGATCACCGACGACCTGGGGATGCTCCAGGCGTCGGGCGCCCGCTCATTGCGAGATCCTGTGCGCAACGGAGTGCGGGCCATCGCGGCGGGCAACGACATGGTGCTCACGGTCATGTTCTCGGACGCGCGCACGGCGCCGCGCATCGCCGCCGGCATCGCCGACGCCGTCGCGGACGGCTCTCTGCCCGCCGAGCGTCTCGACGACGCGGCGCAGCGGGTCATGGAGCTGCGCCTGCGGATCGCGGATGCGGGAGGCGCGATGCTGCCGTGTCAGGTGTGCGAGCCGGTCGGCTGATCGGCACGGGGAAGCGGCTCGATCAGCTCGGGACCGTTGTTGCGGACGTTCCCCACCGCCTTTCCCACGACATGGTCTTCGAGGGTCTCGGCCACCGCCGGAGCCGCGTCGATGGCGGCGTCCAGCACATCACGGACATTGTCGGTGGTGGGATCGAGCCAGGCGTCGGCATGGTCCGGATCCATGAACAGCGGCATCCGATCATGGATGGAGCCCAACCGCCCGATCGAGTCCCGGGTCAGGATCGTGAAGCTCAGCAGCCAGCGATCCGCGTCGTCGTCCGCTTTGGACTCATCGCGCCACCATTCGTACAGGCCCGCCAGGAACAGGGGCGAGCCGTCCGCGGCATGGATGTAATGGGGGACCTTCGCATCCCCTTCCCGCTTCCATTCGTAGTAGCCGGATGCCGGTACGACCGCGCGTCGTTTGGCGAGCGCTCCGCGGAACATGGGCTTGTCCTCGAGCTCCTCGGAGCGGGCGTTGAATGCCCGCGCGCCGATCGAGGGGTCCTTCGCCCAGCCGGGCACCAGCCCCCATCGCGCCGATTCCAGACGCCGGGTGGGGGGTTCCGTCTTGGCGGAGTCGAGCACGATCGCGACGCGATCGGTGGGAGCGACGTTGTACGACGGGGCGGGGAGGTCGTCGCCCTCGACGTCGACGCGGAGAACGCCGACGAGCTCGGATCCGACTGCCGCCACGACGAAACGTCCGCACATGCCCCCAGCGTACGGCCGCCCGCCGACATCGTCAGCGTTCGACGATCCCGACGTCCTCGAGCCGCTCGAGCAGGCCCGCGCCGTCGGATTCGGTGACCCACGGGACCGCCGCCGCGGAGTGGTCGTTCACCGCGGTGCGGCCACCCGCGAGGACCGCCTCGGCGGGTGAGAGCCGTCGGATGGCGACACCGGCGACGTTTCCGGGGTGTTCGCTGGTGAAGGTCGTGTAGAGCTCGTCATCGTGCTGGCCGTCGTCGCCGATCAGCAGCCACTTCACGTCGGGGAACTCCTGGGCGAGGCGGCGAAGATTGGTGGACTTGTGGATCTTGCCGCTGCGGAACCAGCGGTCGTGCGTCGGGCCCCAGTCCGTCAGCAGCATGGCGCCCGACGGGAACAGGTGGCGTCGCAGGAAGCGGATGAGCGTCGGCGCCACGTTCCACGCGCCGGTGGACAGGTAGATCAGCGGCGCACCCGGATTCTCTCGCACGATGCGCTCCAGGAGCACCGCCATTCCCGGTACCGGCTGACGGGCGTGCTCGTCGACCACGAAGGAGTTCCAAGCCGCGATGAGCGGGCGAGGAAGCGCCGTCACCATGACCGTGTCGTCCACGTCCGAGACGATCCCGAACTTCTGATCGGGCGCGACGACGAACGTGCGGGTCTCGACGGGGTCGCCTCCCTCCACGGACATCGTGAACGTCTGCCACCCGGGCTCGAGGCTCGCCGGCAGCACCGCGTCGATGACGCCGCCCCGATCGGAGACGACCTCGTGGGTGACACCGCCGATCGTGACCTGCACCTGGGCGAACCCGATGGGAACGGCCGCGAAGCTGCGCCAGCCGCGCACGCTCGCGAACTCGCCTTTGCCCGGTCGCGGCGACGGCGGGAGGATCAGCACCCTCCCGAGGACGCGCACCCAGTCGGTGCGCGCGTAGCCGGGGAAGGGCGTCACGCTCGGCGTGAGACCCCGCGCGCGGGCCCGGCGCTCTCGCCACGAGTGGAATCGGTGCTCCAACCGGGCGAGCCACAGGACGTCGGGGCGCAGGGAGGCGTCGGAGTTCGGCATCCCCGTCAGTCTTTCACGTCGTCCTGAACCGTGTCGGCATGGCGGTCGTCCGCGTCGATGTGCTTGCGCTCGACCCGCTCGATGACTTTCTTGCTGAGCCATATCAGCACCAGGAACGCGGCGATGATCGCGACGAAGATGTATCCCGCCGAGTGCAGCGTCTCGGAGAGCTCGCGGTAGGTGCCCGCCGCCGCGGCGGCCACCGACACGTAGAGCACGGCCCAGAGCGTGCATGCCGGCAGGGTCCACGCCAGAAAGCGCCGATAGGGGAACCCGCTCATGCCGACGGTGAGGGGCACGAGGGAGTGGAGGACGGGCAGGAACCGCGAGAGGAAGATCGCCGGCCCGCCTCGACGGCGCAGGTAGCGTTCGGATCGGACCCAGTTCGCTTCGCCTATCCGGCGCCCGAGCCGGGAGCGGCGGATGGCGGGGCCGAGGAGGCGGCCGAGCCAGAAGCCGATGCTCTCGCCGATGAGGGCGCCCAGCACCACCGATACACCGAGGACGACCCCCTCGAGGGGAGAGGCCACCGCGGTGCCGGCGACGATGACGATGGTGTCGCCCGGCACGATGAGTCCGATCAGGACACTCGTCTCGAGCATGATCGCGAGTCCGGCCAGCACTGTGCGCAGCACCGGGTCGACGCTCTGCACGGCATCCAGGAGCCATGTCAGGAACTCGTTCACGCCACGAGCCTAGAGCGCGATCGAGGGCCCTAGCCTGGGAAGATGACCGACTCGCTGGTCGCCGTGCCCCTGGCGAGGTGGACCGACCCCGCCGACGTGCACGGCGGGATCTTCGCCCGGGCGTACGCGGGATTCTGGCTGGATGCCGGTGCGCGCTCCGAGGACGGCTGGAGTTTCGTCGGCGAGGGGGCGCCCGTCGCCGCGGAAGAGGTCCGTCCCGTGCGTCTGGCATCGGAGGCGCCGACCCCCTGGCCGGCCGGTCCGTTCCGTGGGGGGTGGGTGGGCTGGTTCGACTACGAGGATGCCGCCGCGAGGGCGGGCGCACCGGTCCATCGGCGGAGCGCGGAATCCGCGCTGTGGATCCGCGCCACGCGGTGGGTCGCCTTCGACCACACCCGCCGACGTGCGTGGGCGGTGGCCCCCGCGAGCGAGGCGGCCGCCCTGGCGACCCGCGCGGCCGGCGCCCGTCGAGAAACGGACGCCCCGGCATCCGATCGCGTCGTTCGCGCGAACGCCCGGCACGCGCCCGACGAGTACGCGGCCCTCATCGAGTCCGCACGGGGGGCGATCCGCGAGGGGGACGCCTACCAGCTGTGCCTCACCACCCGCTTCGACGTTGCGGGCGGATTCGACCGCACCGCTGTCTACGCCCGCCTGCGTGCCGCTCATCCGGCGCACCACGGGGGTCTGGTGTGGTGCGCCGGGCGGGCGCTGGCCAGTGCGAGTCCGGAGCGCTTCCTGCAGGTCGCAGACGGCCGGGTGTCGACGTCCCCCATCAAGGGAACGCGGGGTCGCGGCGCCACGGCGGAGGAGGACGCCGCTCTCATCGAGGAGCTCCGGACGAGCGAGAAGGAGCGTGCGGAGAACATCATGATCGTCGACCTGATGCGCAACGATCTGTCGCGCGTGTGCACGCCGGGGTCGGTCGGCGTCGACGCGCTTCTCGAGGTCGAGAGCTATCCGGCGGTTCATCAACTCGTGAGCACCGTGTCGGGGCGGCTCGCCCCCGGCATCACCGTCGGCGATCTGCTCGATGCCGCCTTTCCCGCAGGCAGCATGACCGGCGCACCCAAGCTGTCGGCGATGACGATCCTCCACGATCTCGAGGGTGCGTCGAGGGGCGCGTTCGCGGGATGCTTCGGCTGGGTCGGCGATGACGGCACCCTCGATCTCGCGATGGTCATCAGGTCGATCGTCCTCCACGAGGACGGGGCCTACGTGGGTGCCGGCGGCGGGATCACCTGGAAGTCCGCCGCCTGGGAAGAGGTCGGCGAGGTCGCTCTCAAGGCGCGCGGACCGCTCGCCGCGCTCGGGGCGGGTCTGCCGGCCGAGTGGGCCCGCGTGGAGGTCCGGTAGCCTGGTCCCTGCGCTCCGCGCCTCCGTCATGCCCAGGATTGGTACCCGCTCCGTGAGTCAGACTTCGCCCGAAACCGCCGTGCCCGCCGAGAGCGGGCACGACACCCACGCCGTGCAGCAGAAATGGCAGGCCCGGTGGGCCGAGGCCGATCCGTTCCGCGCGGGCGGAGACGACGACACGCGCCCGCGCAAGTACGTCCTGGCGATGTTCCCGTATCCCTCGGGCGACCTGCACATGGGTCACGCTGAGAACTACCTCTACTCGGACATCGTCGCCCGGGCGTGGCGCCACCGCGGCTACAACGTGCTGAACCCGATCGGGTGGGACTCGTTCGGCCTCCCCGCCGAGAACGCCGCGATCAAGCGCGGAGCGGACCCCCGCGAATGGACGTACGCCAACATCGCGCAGCAGAAGACCGGCTTCCAGCAGTACGGCGTGTCGTTCGACTGGAGCCGTGTGCTCCACACGAGCGACCCCGAGTACTACCGCTGGAATCAGTGGCTCTTCCAGCGCATGTACGAGCGCGGTCTGGCCTACCGCAAAGAGAGCCCGGTCAACTGGTGCACCAACGACCAGACGGTGCTCGCCAATGAGCAGGTCGTCGACGGCCGATGCGAGCGGTGCGGCGCCGAGGTGATCAAGAAGAAGCTGACGCAGTGGTACTTCAAGATCACCGACTACGCCGACCGGCTGCTGGACGACTTGAATCAGCTCGAGGGGTTCTGGCCGCAGAAGGTCATCCAGATGCAGCGCAACTGGATCGGTCGTTCGGTCGGTGCCGACATCGACTTCGAGATCGAAGGACGCGACGAGAAGATCACGGTCTTCTCCACGAGACCCGACACGCTGCACGGCGCGACCTTCTTCGTCGTGGCCCCTGACAGCGATCTTGCGGCCGAACTGGCCTCGGGCGCGTCCGCCGAGGTGCGCATGCGTTTCCAGGACTACCTCGACCGGGTGCAGCGCGAGACCGACATCGAGCGGCAGAGCACGGACCGGCCCAAGACCGGTGTGTTCCTGGAGCGGTACGCGATCAACCCCGTCAACGGCGAACGCCTGCCCATCTGGGCCGCGGACTACGTGCTGGCGGACTACGGTCATGGCGCGGTGATGGCCGTGCCCGCGCACGACCAGAGAGACCTCGACTTCGCGCGCGCGTTCGACCTGCCCGTCAAGGTGGTCGTCGACACGACAGCACCCATCACCGGCGCCATTCCGGTCATCGAGCTCGATGCCGAAGGCGAACCGGTGGACCCGTCGCTGGCGGGCGACGGTCTGGACGACATCCACCCGGCCCGTACCGGCGTGGCGCTGACGGGCGAGGGGCGCATGATCAACTCCGCGTCGCTGGACGGTCTCTCCAAGCGCAACGCCATCGCGCGGATGATCGACCAGCTGGAGGCTTCGGGTGATGGCCGCGCGGCCAAGACCTATCGCCTGCGGGACTGGCTCATCTCGCGTCAGCGCTTCTGGGGGACGCCCATCCCCATGGTGCACACCGACGACGGGCGCATCCTGCCGGTTCCGGACGACCAGCTGCCGATCCGCCTCCCCGAGGCCAAGGACCTGGACCTGACCCCCAAGGGCACCTCGCCGCTCGGCGGCGCGGCCGAGTGGGTCACGACCGTCGACCCCGAGTCCGGGAAACCCGCCCGCCGCGACCCCGACACGATGGACACCTTCGTCGACAGCTCGTGGTATTTCCTCCGCTATCTCTCACCCACCAGCACCGACGAGCCGTTCTCGACCCGCGAGGCGGACAAGTGGGGACCCGTCGACTTCTACATCGGCGGTGTCGAGCACGCGATCCTCCACCTCCTGTACGCGCGCTTCCTCACCAAGGTCCTGTTCGACATGGGACTGGTGGAATTCACTGAGCCCTTCTCGAGCCTCATCAATCAGGGGATGGTGATCCTGGGCGGGGCGAAGATGTCCAAGAGCAAGGGCAACCTCGTGCTCTTCCAGGACGAGCTCGACGCCCACGGCGCCGATGCGCTCCGCGTCGCCCTGGCGTTCGCCGGGCCGGTGGAGGACGACAAGGACTGGAACGACGTCTCGACCACAGGGGCGCAGAAATTCCTTGCACGCGCGCTCCGCGTCGCCCGCGACGTCACGAGCGAGCCGGACGTGGTGTGGGCCGAGGGCGACGCCTCCCTCCGCCGCGTCACCCACCGCCTGCTGGCCGACGTTCCCGGGCTGGTCGAGCAGACCAAGTTCAACGTCGTCGTCGCTCGTCTCATGGAGCTCGTCAACGCGATCCGCAAAGCGATCGACACCGGCGCTGGCCCCGCAGACCCCGCCGTGCGGGAAGCCGCCGAGGTCACGGCCATGGTGCTGGACCTCGTCGCGCCTCACACCGCGGAGGAGATGTGGGAGATCCTCGGCTACGAGCCCTTCGTCGGCCTCGTGCCGTGGCGGGCTCCCGACACGACGCTGCTCGTGGAGGACTCCGTCACGGCCGTCGTGCAGATCGACGGCAAGGTACGTGCGACGCTCGACGTGTCGGCGCGCATCGACGCCTCCGAGCTGGAGGCCCTGGCCCGAGGCGATGAGCGCGTGGTGCGATCGCTCGGCGACAAGCAGATCGTTCGTGCGATCGTCCGCCCACCCAAGGTGGTCAGCTTCAGCACCCGCTAGCTTCTCCTCCCCAAACGCTCTCGGCCGCGCGCCCGTCCACGGATACGCTCGGCCGCGCGACCCGCCGGTGGGCGCACGGTTGACTGCGAGGCGTGGGCAACGCTGAGGGGGAAGCGCCGGCCGACGCGCGGCGCCGCCTCGGTCTGGGCGCCGCGGTCGTGCTCGTCATCGCCGCGCTGGCGGTGACGGTGGGGATCGGGCTCGTCCGCAGCGCGGCATCGCCGGTCGACGTCGTGCCGATGGAACCGGCGGAGGACTCGGCCGCGCCGAGCGAGGAGCGCTCTGCACGCGAGCTCTACGTGCACGTCTCGGGTGCCGTCGGCGCTCCGGGACTCTACGTTCTGCCAGCGGACGCGCGAGTCGTGGACGCCGTCGCCGTCGCAGGCGGCTTCACGAGCGACGCCGACCGCGCCGCCGTCAACCTCGCGCGACCGCTCGCCGACGGAGAGCAGCTGCACGTCGCGGTCGAGGGCGAGGCGAGCGAGGGCGCGCAGGGCGCGGGTGCTCCTCTCGCCGGCGCGGCTGCGCCGCCCGGGACCGGCGCCGGCCTGATCGACCTGAACACCGCGGACCTGAGCGCCCTCGACACGCTGCCGCGCATCGGTCCCGCACTCGCGCAGCGGATCATCGACTGGCGGGAGGAGAACGGACGGTTCACCAGCGTGGACGATCTGCTCGCGGTGCCGGGCATCGGTGACGCGGTACTCGCCGGCCTCCGCGATCTGGTGACGGTGTGACCGCCGACCTGCAGCGCGCGCTGCGGCTCGTGCCGGTCGCCGCGGCCGCATGGCTGGCAGCCGGGATCGCGATAGCCCACACTGACATCGCGCCGACGATCGCGGCGTGCGCGTGGTGCGCTGCCCTGGTCGTCCTCATCGCCGCGGCCGTCGTCCGCACGCGAACGACGGGACGCCGGCTCGTCGTCGCGGTCCTCGCCCTCTCGCTCGCCGCCGCGGCCGCGACCCATGTCGCTGCCGCAGAGCCCGCCCGTCACGCCGCGCGTGAGGTGGCAGCCGGGTCCGGACGCCACGTCGAGGTCGACGCCGTCGTCTCGGGGAAGGTGGAGCCGCGCCCAAGCGGGAGGGTGGCGTTCGACGCCGTCACCGAGCGCATCCGCGCGGGTGAGCAGGTTCGTCGGACGGCCGTGGCGGTCACGGTGTGGATGGACGCCGGGGAGGCGGGACAGCTCGACGTCGGCAGCGCCATCAGCGTCGCCGGCTCCGTCCGGGACGCCAGACCCTCCGATCGGGCGTTGTTCGTCGTCTCGGCAGCCGAAGGCGGACTCTCGCTCCGCGCTCCGCCGCCGCCGATCCTCCTCGTCGCGGCGGAGCTGCGGCGTGGGCTCGTCGGGTCGGCCGCCGGCCTCCCCGGTCCGGGAAGCGGCCTGGTGCCGGGGCTGGCCGTGGGAGACACCAGTGCGGTGAGCGACGAGCTCGACGCGGCGATGAAAGCCGCCTCCCTCTCGCATCTCACCGCCGTCTCGGGTGCGAACTGCGCGCTCGTCGTCGGAATCGTGTTCGCCCTGTGCGCCGTCCTCGGGGCCCCTCGGCCCGCGCGGGTGGGCGCGTCGGCGCTCGCGCTGGCGGGGTTCGTCGTCCTGGTGACGCCCGAGCCGAGCGTGGTGCGCGCCGCGACGATGGCGGGCATCGCCATGGCGGGTCTGCTCCTGGGCCGGACGGGAGTCGGAATGGCGGTGCTGTCGCTCGCGGTGGGCATCCTGCTGGCGGTCGACCCGTGGCTGGCATCGTCCCTCGGCTTCGCCCTCTCGGCGTGCGCGACCGCGTCGCTGCTCCTGCTCGCGCGGCCGCTGGCGGCCGGACTTGCTCGCCGGATGCCGCGCCCGCTCGCCCTCGCCCTCTCGGTGCCGCTGGCGGCACAGCTGGCGTGCGGCCCCCTGCTCGTCCTGATCGAGCCGGTTGTCCCCACGTACGGGGTGGTGGCGAACCTGCTCGCGGGCCCGGCGGCGCCGGCTGCGACGATCATCGGACTGCTGGCATGCCTCGCCGGGCCGGTGCCCGTCGTGGCCGACGGCCTGACCGCTCTCGCGTGGCTCCCCGCATCCTGGATCGCAGGCACGGCTCTCACGATGACGTCACTGCCGTTCGGCGCCATTCCGTGGGTGGAAGGGCTGGCGGGAGCGGGTCTTCTCGCGGGCGTCGGCGCCGGCGTCGCCGTGGTGATCGCGCGCCCCCATGGCGGAAGGCTGCGCGGTCTCGTCGGTGCGGGACTCGCGGCGGTGACCGGAGTCGTCATCGGCGCAGCCATGCTCACGACGTGGGCCGCACCCTGGACTCTCCCGCCGGAGTGGGCGGTGCTGGCCTGCGACGTGGGCCAGGGTGACGCGCTCGTGCTCCGCAGCGCCGCCCGGGTCGCCGTCGTCGACACGGGACCCGACCCCGAGGCGCTGACCTCGTGTCTCGCGCGCGCGGGTGTCCACAGTGTCGACCTGCTCGTGCTGACGCACTTCGACGCCGACCACGCGGGCGCGGCGTCCGTGCTCGCCGGCCGCGTCGGGACGGTCATCCATGGACCGGCCGACGCGGACGGCCGGCAGACGATCGCCGCGCTGGTGGCGGAGGGGGCCACGGCGGCGCCCGTGCACGCAGGGATGACGGGAGTCCTCGGCGACGCGCGATGGCGGGTGCTCTGGCCGCGGGCACACAGTCGCGCGTACGAGCCCGGCAACGACTCCAGCGTCGTCATCGAGATCGCCGGGGCCGGCATCCCGCACTCGCTCCTGCTGGGTGACCTCTCGGCCTCCCCGCAGGAGGGTCTGGTGCGCGACGCGGTCTGGAACCCCCCGTACGACCTGGTGAAGGTCGCCCACCACGGCAGCGCAGACCAGTACGCCGAGCTGTACCGGCAGGCCCGGCCCGCGGCCGCCGTCATCACGGTCGGTGCCGGCAACACCTTCGGGCATCCCCGGGCCGAGGTGATCGATCTCCTGGGCGGGATCGGCGCGCACCTCTCGCGAACCGATCGCCACGGCATGGTGGCGGTGTGGGCGACCGATGAGGGGTTGCGCGTGTGGCGCGAGCGGGACGGTGTCGTGCCCGCTGACTAGGCTGAGGGGATGGCATACAGCGCGCGTCGGCCCGCCGCGTCGAAGACGCGAAGCGCGATTCCGCAGATTTCGTGGCGAACCCCGCAGCCGGCGCCCATCGTGCTGGTCTCGGGCCCCGAGGACGTGTGCGCCGAGCGCGCGATCGCCGGCGTGCGGGAGTACCTGCGCGCCGAGGACGCCAGCCTCGAGGTCTCGGACGTCCGTGCCGACGACTACGGCCCGGGATCCCTTCTGGCGCTGACGTCTCCGTCGCTGTTCGGCGAGCCGCGCCTCGTTCGCGTGACGGGTGTCGAGAAGTGCTCCGATGCCTTCCTCGCCGAGGCGATCTCCTATCTCGAGGCACCGCAGGACGGTGCCACCGTGATCCTCCGGCACACCGGCGCGAGCGTGCGCGGCAAGAAGCTCCTCGACGCCGTTCGCGCGGGGACAGGCGGCGGCGTCGAGATCGCCTGCCCCGCCATCAAACGGGAATCCGACCGGTTCGACTTCGCGGCAGGGGAGTTCCAGGCGGCGCGCCGCCGCATCGCGCCGACCGCGCTGCGGACCCTCGTCTCCGCCTTCGCGGACGATGTGACCGAACTCGCCGCAGCCTGTCAGCAGCTGATCGCCGACGTCGACGGCGACGTCACGGACGAGGTGGTCGAGCGCTACTACGGCGGTCGCGTCGAGACCTCGGCGTTCACGGTGGCCGACACGGCGATCGCGGGCCGCTACGGCGAGGCTCTCCTCGCGCTCCGGCACGCGCTGGCCTCGGGCGCCGACCCGGTGCCGATGGTGGCGGCGATCGCCTCGAAGCTTCGCACCATGGCTCGGGTGGCCGGCAGTCGCGAGCCTGCGGCGGCGCTGGCGGCCCGCATCGGACTCAAGGACTGGCAGGTCGATCGTGCGCGCCGGGACCTCTCCGGCTGGACCGAATCCTCGCTCGGCACGGCCATCCAGGCCGCGGCGCGCGCAGATGCCGAGGTGAAGGGCGCGTCACGGGACCCCGTGTTCGCACTCGAGCGCCTGGTGACCGTCATCGCCACGCGCGGCGAGAGCATCGCTCAGCGCTGAGGGCGGCACACTGTCGGCCGCGGTCGGGGACCGGAACGACGAAGGCCCGCCCCTTCCGGGGCGGGCCTTCGTCTGCAGCGCGGGCTCAGAGAGCGGCGACCTGCTTGGCGATCGCCGACTTGCGGTTGGCGGCCTGGTTCTCGTGGATGACGCCCTTGCTCACGGCCTTGTCGAGCTTCTTGGACGCCTTCGCGAGCGCCTTCTCGGCGGCGGCCTTGTCGCCTGCGGCGACGGCCTCGCGGGTGCGACGCACCTCGGTCTTCAGCTCGCTCTTGACGGCCTTGTTGCGCTCGTGCGCCTTCTCGTTGGTCTTGTTGCGCTTGATCTGCGACTTGATGTTCGCCACGTGTCGACGTTCTTTCGTTCGGAGTTTGATCGATGGTGTTGTCGGTTGGCACGAGAGGGGCACCGCGCGACGGTCGTGAGGGAAGAACCCACACGCAAGCCAATCAGCGAGTTTATCAGGTTCGCTCGAGTGTCGTGAGCGCGACGTTCAGCACGGCATTGAACACGTCGGGCCGCATGGCCGTCACGAGGTGCGTCGTGCGCGGAACCACGACCAGCTCGGCGTGGCGGGCGATTCCCAGGAAGAGCTTCTCGTTGACGCGCAGCTGATCGTACTGGCCGTTGACGAACCACATGGGCGCATCGATGCGGTGGAGGGCCGTCAGCAGGTCCAGCACCGACAGGCTGCGCAGGGCGACGTCCTGCATGTCGTAGGCGTACCCGCCGGCGCCGAAGTCGAAGCGCGTCTCGGGGGGCAGGGTCCGATCGAGCACGCGATCGGCCAGCCACTGCCCGCGTCCGGGGAGCCGGTCCAGGCCCCGGGCGAGGAAGCGGTACGCGGTCAGCCCGACGCCGCGCGGGACAGCGGTGCACGAAGCCGCCACGAAGCCGGCGATCGGGGGTCGTTCGGGGGCACCGGCGTACTCGATCGAGACGAGACCGCCCATCGAGTGACCGACCAGCAGGACCGGACCGCGCTCGGCGGCGGCGCGCACCGCCGCGTCGACGGTGGCGATGGCGCCCTCGAGCGTGAAGGTCTCGCCCATGCGGGTGCCGTGACCGGGCAGGTCGACCGCCGTGACCGGGTTGCCGCGCGCCTCGAGATACGCGGTCTGCGCGCGCCACATCGTCGAAGACGTGCGGATGCCGTGAACGAGGACCACCTGCACCGCCATGGTTCCACGCTAATCACCCTCCGAGCGATCGGGCGCCGCCCCGCCCGGTAGAATTCGACGGACATGTCCCCCCGCGCCCACACCACGCTCGAGCCCGCGGCCACGCCCCCCGAGCGCATCCGCAATTTCTGCATCATCGCCCATATCGATCACGGCAAGTCGACACTGGCCGACCGGATGCTGCAGATCACCGGTGTCGTGTCCGATCGCGACATGCGGGCGCAGTACCTCGACCGCATGGACATCGAGCGCGAGCGCGGCATCACGATCAAATCGCAGGCGGTGCGCATGCCGTGGTCGGTGCCCGTCGAGGGTGCGGCGGACTCGGTGTTCGCCCTGAACATGATCGACACGCCCGGCCACGTGGACTTCACGTACGAGGTGTCTCGGTCCCTCGCCGCGTGCGAGGGCGCGATCCTCCTCGTCGACGCCGCCCAGGGGATCGAGGCTCAGACGCTCGCGAACCTGTACCTCGCCCTCGAGAACGATCTGCAGATCATCCCGGTGCTCAACAAGATCGACCTTCCTGCGGCGGACCCCGAGAAGTTCGCCCTCGAGCTGGCGGGCCTGATCGGCGGCGACCCCGAGGACGTGCTGCGGGTGAGCGGCAAGACGGGCCAGGGCGTCGAGGAGCTCCTGGACCGGATCGTCCGCGACATCCCCGCCCCTGTCGGCGATGCCGACGCACCGGCACGCGCGATGATCTTCGACTCCGTCTATGACTCGTATCGCGGTGTCGTCACGTACGTCCGCATGGTCGACGGCAAGCTCGAGCCGCGCGAGCGCATCCAGATGATGTCCACCCGCGCCACGCACGAGCTGCTCGAGATCGGCGTGTCCAGCCCCGAGCCGACGCCCACACGTGGTCTCGGCGTCGGCGAAGTGGGCTACCTCATCACCGGTGTGAAGGACGTGCGGCAGTCCAAGGTCGGCGACACGATCACGAACGCCCGCAGACCGGCATCCGAGGCCCTCTCGGGGTACACGGACCCGAAGCCGATGGTGTTCTCGGGCATCTATCCGATCGACGGCAGCGACTACGGCGACCTGCGCGAAGCACTCGACAAGCTGAAGCTCTCGGACGCCTCGCTGCAGTACGAGCCCGAGACGTCGGTGGCGCTGGGCTTCGGCTTCCGCTGCGGGTTCCTCGGCCTTCTGCACCTGGAGATCATCACCGAGAGGCTCTCGCGCGAGTTCGACCTCGACCTCATCACGACAGCGCCGAGCGTCGTCTACGACGTGCAGACCGACATCGGCGAGCACGTGATCGTCACGAACCCCAGCGAGTATCCCGACGGGCGGGTGGCGACGGTGTCGGAGCCCATGGTGAAGGCGGCCATCCTCACGCCCAAGGACTACGTCGGCACCGTGATGGAGCTGTGCCAGTCGCGGCGCGGCTCGCTCCTGGGCATGGACTACCTCAGCGAGGACCGTGTCGAGCTGCGCTACAACATGCCCCTCGGCGAGATCGTGTTCGACTTCTTCGACCAGCTCAAGTCCCGCACGCAGGGCTACGCGAGCCTGGACTACGAGCCCATCGGCACGCAGGAGGCGGACCTGGTGAAGGTCGACATCCTGCTGCAGGGGGAGAAGGTGGACGCCTTCAGCTCGATCGTGCATCGCGACAAGGCGTACGCCTACGGTCTGATGATGACCGAGCGGCTGCGCAAGCTCATCCCTCGACAGCAGTTCGAGGTGCCGATCCAGGCCGCCATCGGCGCCCGCATCATCGCCCGTGAGAACATCCGCGCCATCCGCAAGGACGTCCTGGCCAAGTGCTACGGCGGCGACATCACCCGCAAGCGCAAGCTGCTCGAGAAGCAGAAGGAGGGGAAGAAGCGCATGAAGATGGTCGGCCGCGTGGAGGTCCCCCAGGAGGCGTTCATCGCGGCGCTGTCCGGCGACGTCGAGGGCAAGGAGAAGAAGTAGCACACGGCCTCGACCGCCCGCTCACACCGGGCGCGCAGGGGCCGCGGCTACGCTGACATCATGCGCCGCGGGACGTTCAAGGACGAGACTGTCGACTATGCCGCTGTCGGGGCCAGCCAGGCGCCGGACCTGATGCAGTACCCGCCCGAGCGCAGCATCCCCGCCCAGGAATCGTGGCGGATCGGCAGCGGAGAGGCCCGTTTCCGCACGGCCTCGGACTCGCTGCTTTCATGGGGAGCCCAGCGTGGCGCCGGTCTGATGCTGAGCGACGTGCGACCCGCCTCCGGCCCGATGTACGCCGGGGTCAGCTTCGACGCCGAGGGCAACGCGATCGCGCCGAGCCGCACCGACGCTGATCAGAGATTCGACCAGGACGGCACGCCCTACGTCGCCGGCGGCACGACCATCAAAGTCGACGGCCGTGTCCGCGGGCAGCGGGCGGATGCCGAGCTGCGGGTGATCTTCACCATCGAGGAGCCGCGCCGCGTGGGGTTCGCGCTCGGCACGGTGGGCGGGTCGGTCGTCAGCGGCGAGGAGTCGTTCATGGTCGACTGGCACGACAACGACGAGGTCTGGTTCACCGTCCGCGCGTTCGACGCCCCGTCGGCCCTCCTGTACCGGCTCCTGCCCGCGTTGGTGCGCCGCCGGCGGCGCGAGCTGTTCACCGGCTACCTGCGCGCCATATCGCCCCTGTACGCCACCCCCGCGTGAGCCGCTGATGGGCGCCGCGTTGCCGGTGGGGGAGGCCGTACCCGAGGACGGGTCGCTGCCGGACGGTCACGACGTCGACCGCGCCGTGTCTTTCAGCGCATATGTGCATGTGCCGTTCTGCCGAGTCCGATGCGGGTACTGCGACTTCAACACCTACACCTCGGGTGAGCTTCGCGGCGCGCGCCAGGATCGCTACGCCGACGACGTGCTGGCCGAGATCGCCCTCGCCGGGGCCGTCCTGGACCGCGCGGGGGGCCGGCGACCGGCGTCGACGGTGTTCTTCGGCGGAGGGACCCCCACGCTCCTGCCGCCCGGAGACCTGGCGCGCATGCTCAGGGGCATCGCCGAGCAGTTCGGAGTGGCGCCGGGAGCAGAGGTCACCGTGGAGGCGAACCCCGACACCGTCGACGACCGCGTGGCCGAGACGCTCGCCGCCGCCGGCGTGACCCGTCTCTCCATCGGCATGCAGTCCGCTGTGCCGCACGTCCTGCGGACCCTGGATCGAACCCATCGGCCGGAGAGCGTGGCCGTGGCGGTCGCCGCAGCGCGCCGGGCAGGCCTCGCGGTGAGCCTGGACCTCATCTACGGCACCCCGGGAGAGACGCTGGAGGACTGGCGCGCGTCGATCGACGCGGTGCTCGAACTCGAACCCGATCATGTCTCGGCCTACGCCCTCATCATCGAAGACGGCACGGCGCTGGCGCGGCGTATCCGACGGGGCGAAGTGGCGATGCCCGACGACGACCTGCAAGCCGACATGTACGAATTGGTGGACGGACGGCTCGGCGCGGCTGGATTCGAGTGGTACGAAGTCTCGAACTGGGCGCGGACCGACCGGGCCCGCTCGCGCCACAACCTCGCGTACTGGCGCGGCACGGACTGGTGGGGCTTCGGGCCGGGCGCTCACAGCCACATCGCCGGCGTCCGCTTCTGGAACGTCAAGCATCCCGCCGCCTACGCCCAGCGCCTCGCCGCCGGAGGGTCGCCCGCTGCGGGGCGCGAACGACCGGACGCCGCGACGCTCCACCTCGAGCGGGTTCTGCTGCGCACGCGCATCAAGGACGGCCTGGACGTGAGCGAGCTGTCCGACGCGGGCCGGTCCGCGGTCGCCGGCCTGATCGCCGACGGGCTCATCGACGGCCTGGCAGCGGTGAGGGGGCGGGTGATCCCGACGCTTCGGGGACGCCTGCTGGCCGACGTCGTCGCCCGCGCACTGACGGAGTGACACGGCGCGACGCGAGAAGGTGACGGCCGTCCGCGATCGCGGCGATGCGTCGCGGTAATATTGGCACTCGCGCAAGACGAGTGCCAGCAAGGGGGAACCATGGTCAGTGAGAGAGGCCTGCAGGTTCTTCGCGCCATCGTGCAGGACTACGTCGACACGCGCGAGCCCGTCGGCAGCAAGGCCATCGTCGAACGTCATGCGTTCGGAGTGTCGGCTGCGACCATCCGCAACGACATGGCCCTGCTCGAAGACGAGGATCTCATCGCCGCCCCGCACACCTCGTCCGGCCGCGTGCCCACGGACAAGGGCTACCGGGTGTTCGTCGACCATCTCGCGGAGCTCCGGCCGCTCAGCCCCGCCCAGCGGCACGCGATCGCGTCGTTCCTGGACGGGCCCGGCGACCTCGACGACGCCCTCGCCCGAACGGTGCGCGCACTGTCGCAGCTGACCGGCCAGGTGGCGATTGTGCAGTACCCGTCGTTCGCGCGTGCCACGGTGTCGCATGTCGAGCTGGTGCAGCTGGGCGACGGACGCATGCTGGTGATCGTCGTCACGGACACCGGTCGCGTCTCGCAGCGGCTGGCGTTCGTGCAGAGCGAGTTCGACGAGTCCGATCTGGCGCAGATGCGCGCCGAGATCGGCACGATGCTCGTCGGGCGCGCCGTTCGCGACGGGGTGCAGCGCATCGACGACCATCTCGGCTCCGCGACCGCGGGCGCGTCCGCCCGCGACGCGGCGACGTCCGCGATCCTCCGCGTCGTCGGTGAGGAGCTCGAGGAATTCCGGCAGGACCGATTGGTCATGGCCGGCAGCGCGAACCTCGCGCGGCGCGAAGCGGACTTCCGGGGCAGCATCTACCCGCTGCTGGAGGCCATCGAAGAGCAGGTGACGCTGCTCAGGCTCATGGGCGAGATGGTCGCAGACGAGCACGGGCTGGCGGCGAGCATCGGTCGTGAGAACGAGCCGTTCGGCCTCGGCGAGGCCTCGGTGCTCACCAGCGACTACGACGCGACGGGGGAGCGCGCCCGGGTGGGCGTCCTCGGACCGACGCGCATGGACTACCCGAGCAACCTGGCGGCGGTGCGCGCGGTCGCGCGCTACCTCACCCGCCTGCTCGACGAAGACGACGGCGCCCGCTGACCGCGGCGCCACCGACATCACGATGCCGCGCGACACGCGGCGGGGAAGGCGACAGTGGCTGACCACTACGAAGTACTGGGGGTCTCTCGTGAGGCGACCCCTGACGAGATCAAGAAGGCGTACCGGCGCCTGGCCCGGCAGCTGCACCCCGACGTGAACCCGGGGGACGATGCTGCGGAGCGGTTCAAGCTGGTCACCCACGCGTACGACGTGCTCAGCGACCCCGATCAGCGGGCGCGATACGACATGGGCGGTGACAACAGCCCGTTCGGCGGAGCCGCGGGGTTCGGCGGCTTCGGCGACATCTTCGAGAGCTTCTTCGGCGCCGCCGGCGGCGGTGCCCGGGGAGGACGACCGCGGTCGCGCCGGGAGCGCGGACAGGACGCGCTCGTGCGCGTGTCGCTGGAGCTCGGGGACGTCGTCTTCGGCGTCCATCGCGACATCGACGTCGACACCGCCGTGCTGTGCGAGACCTGCCAGGGATCGTGCTGCCAGCCGGGGACGTCGCCGGTCACGTGCGACATCTGCCACGGATCCGGCCACGTGCAGCGCCAGGTCCGAAGTCTCCTCGGCAACGTCGTCACCAGCCAGCCCTGCAGCATCTGCCACGGCTACGGCACCACCATCCCTTATCCGTGCGCAACGTGTCAGGGGCAGGGCCGGGTCCGCGCCCGCCGCACAGTGTCCCTCGACATCCCCGCGGGCGTCGAGAGCGGGCTGCGACTCCAGCTCCCCGGCTCGGGCGAAGTCGGGCCGGCGGGCGGGCCAAACGGCGACCTGTACGTAGAGATCACCGTCGCCCCGCACGAGGTCTTCAGCCGCGACGGAGACGACCTGCTCGCCACCATCGAGGTGTCGATGCCCGATGCGATCCTGGGCACGACGACCACCATCACGTCGCTCGACGGCCCGGTCGACCTCGAACTGCGCCCGGGCGTCCAGGGCGGCGACGTCCTCACGATCAAGGGCCGTGGCATCACCCCGCTGCGGGGTACCCAGCGCGGGGATCTGCGCGTGGGGGTCCACGTGGTCACGCCCACCCGACTGGATGCCAAGGAGCGTGCCCTCATCGAGGAGTTCGCGAGACGGACCAAGGCGCCCGGACCGCAGCTGTCGGAGTTCCACCAGGGCCTGTTCGCGAAGCTCCGGGACCGATTCCGGAACGGCTGATCCGTGGCCCTGCACTTCGTCATCGAGGATGCCGCCGCGGCCTCGCCCGGCGACGTGCTGACGCTCGCCGGCGCTGAGGCTCATCACGCGGCCACCGTGCGCCGCGTGCGCCCGGGTGAGCACGTCACCGTCGGCGACGGACGCGGCACATGGCTCACCGGTACCTGCGAGAGCGCCGGCGGCGGGGAAGTGAGCGTCCGGATAGCGACGCGTGAGGACCGCCCCGCGCCCGAGCGCCGGCTCGTCCTCGTGCAGGCCCTCGCCAAGGGCGACCGCGACGAGCTCGCGGTGCAGGCGGCCACCGAGCTGGGCGCCGACCTGATCATCCCGTGGCAGGCCTCCCGCAGCGTGTCGAGGTGGGACGGCCAGAAGCGTGAGAAGGGACGCGCGCGGTGGGCGACGATCGTCCGCGAAGCGGCCAAGCAGGCCCATCGCGCCTGGATTCCGGAGGTCGCCGCGGCGACCGACGTGCGCGCTCTGGAGCAGCTCGCGCATGGGGGAGGGATGCTCGTGCTCGAGCCCACCGCACAGAGCCGTCTCTCCGAGATCGACCTCGGCGCCGACGGCGACATCGTCCTGGTGGTCGGGCCCGAGGGCGGGCTCGCCCCGGACGAGCTCGACAGGCTCGTGGCGGCGGGCGCGCGCGCCGTGCGCCTCGGACAGACGGTCCTGCGCACGTCGACGGCCGGGCCGGCCGCACTCGCCGTGGCGAGCACGCGGCTCGGCCGCTGGTGAACCGCCGTCGATAGACTGGAGCGCATGAGCGAACCGTCGATCTTCATGCGCATACTGCGGGGAGAGATCCCTGCCGAGATCATCGCCGAGACCGAGAACGCGTTCGCCATTCGCGACATCGCTCCGCAGGCGCCGGTGCACCTGCTGGTCATCCCCAAGTCCGACCGCTTCCGCGACGTGGTGGAGCTGGCCGCCGGGGACCCGGACCTGCTGTGCGAGCTCGTGGGCCTCGCGAACGCGGTTGCGAGCGAGCATGCCGACGGGGATTTCCGCCTCGTCTTCAACACCGGCCCCGGTGCCGGACAGACGGTCTTCCACGTGCACGCGCATGTGCTGGCCGGTGGCCTGGAGGAGAAGAGCGTCGGTGCCTGAAGAATCCCCGATGACCGACCGGGTTTACGCCGACGGCGTCGCCATGGTGCAGCTGCTCGGCCCCCAGGATCGCCTGCTGCGCGTCGTCGAGAAGGAGCATCCCGACGTCGACGTCCACGTGCGCGGCAATGAGATCACGCTCACCGGCGAACCGGATGCCGTCGCCGCCGCTCGAAAGCTCGTCGACGAGCTCCTCGCGATGACGCGCACCGGACAGGGCCTCGATCCCGCGGATGTGACCTCTTCCAGTCGCATTCTCCGCGCAGACGGCGGACAGCGCCCGTCGGAGGTCCTCGGGGAGTCGATCCTGTCGTCCAGGGGAAAGGTGATCCGCCCGAAGACACTGGGACAGAAGGCGTACGTCGACGCGATAGACGAGAGCACGATCGTTTTCGGCATCGGCCCGGCCGGTACGGGCAAGACGTATCTCGCGATGGCCAAGGCCGTCCAGGCGCTTCAGCGCAAAGAGGTGAGCCGGATCATCCTCACGCGCCCGGCGGTGGAAGCCGGCGAGCGCCTGGGGTTCCTTCCGGGCACGTTGACCGACAAGATCGACCCCTACCTACGGCCGCTCTACGACGCTCTCAACGAGATGATGGATCCGGAGCTGGTGCCCAAGCTCATCGCGACGGGCACCATCGAGGTCGCGCCCCTGGCCTACATGCGCGGGCGGACGCTCAACGACTCCTTCGTCGTGCTCGACGAGGCGCAGAACACCACTCCCGAGCAGATGAAGATGTTCCTCACCCGCCTCGGCTTCGGCACCAGGATGGTGGTCACCGGCGACATCACGCAGATCGACCTGCCCCAGGGCGCCTCCGGTCTGCGGCTGGTGACGCGTGTGCTGAACGAGATCGACGACATCCACTTCGCCTACCTGACCAGCCAGGACGTGGTGCGGCACACGCTGGTCGGTCGAATCGTGGATGCGTACAGCGAGTACGACGAGCGCCGACTCGCCTCCCGTCGGGAGCGCGACGAGGCGGGCGAACTCTCCAATCGCGCCGAACGCCGCTCGCACGCGCGCCCGGGCGGCCCACGCGACCATCTGCCGAAACGAGGACGCGCATGACCATCGAGATCAGCAATGAGTCCGGCGTCGCCGTGGACGAGACGGTGCTGCTGCGGCTGATGGAGCACAACTTCGCCGAACTCCACGTCAGTCCCGACGCCGACGTGGCGATCCTCATGGTGGACGAGGGCGCGATGGAGTCCCTGCATGTGCAGTGGATGGATGAACCCGGTCCCACGGATGTGCTGAGCTTCCCGATGGACGAGCTGCGCCCGGGCACGGAGGACCAGCCCACCCCGCCCGGACTCCTCGGCGACATCGTGCTGTGCCCCCAGGTGGCCGAAACGCAGGCGATCGCGGCGAAGCACTCCACGATGGACGAGATGGTGATGCTGACCACGCACGGTCTGCTCCACCTCCTCGGCTTCGACCACGCCGAGCCGGATGAGGAGAGGGAGATGTTCTCCCTCCAGAAGGACCTCATCATCGGCTTCCAGGCGGCCGAGCGCCGCCGCAGGCGCGCATGACCCCCGCCCTCCTCCTCATCGCCGCTGCCCTCCTGCTGGCACTGGGCGCCCTCATGGTGGCGCTGGATGCGGCCCTGGGCGTCACATCGCGTGCGGACCTGCTCGAGTGGGGCACAGCGGGTCGCAATGCCGCGTCGCTGCGGCGGATCGCCATCGACCCCGAGGCACACGCCAACGCGGTCGCCTTCATCCGCGTGCTGGCCGAGACGACCGCCGCGGTGCTGGTGACGGTCGCGCTCACGCTGACCTTCGACAGCATCTGGTGGGCGATGCTCACTGCCGCGGTCATCATGACGGGAGTCTCGTACGTCGTCGTGGGCGTGAGCCCGCGCAGCGTCGGACGGCAGCACGCCACGGGCCTGCTGCGCGCGGCGGCACCGGTGGTGCGCGGCGTCCGGATCCTGCTCGGACCGCTCGCGCACGGACTGGCCGCGCTCGGCACGCGACTGACACCGGGTGTCCGGCGCGGGGCGAACTTCGCGTCCGAGGAGCAGCTGCTGAGCATCATCGACGACGCCGCCGAGAACGAGCTCATCGAGGAGGACGACCGCGAGCTCATCCACTCGGTGTTCGAATTCACCGACACCTATGTGCGAGAGGTGATGGTGCCTCGGACCGACATGGTCACGACCGACTCGTCGGCGACGACCCGCGACGCGATGGGGATCTTCCTCGAGAAGGGCGTCTCCCGCATCCCGATCGTCGACGACGAGGCCGACGACGTCATCGGACTGCTGTACCTCAAGGATCTCGTGCAGTTCGGGTTCCGCGACGAGGCGGGGTGGCGCGACGCGCCGATCCTCCGCATCGCACGCCCCGCCGTCTTCGTGCCCGAATCCATGAAGGCCGAGACGCTGCTGCAGCAGATGAAGCGTGACGCGGTCCACGTCTGCATGGTCATCGACGAGTACGGCGGCGTGTCGGGGCTCGTCACCCTCGAGGACCTCATCGAGGAGCTCGTCGGAGAGATCGTCGACGAATACGATCCGCGCGGAGACGAGGTGGTCGAGATCGAGCCCGGCCGCTACCGTGTGAGCGCCCGCATGAGCCTCGACGAGGTGGGCGATCTGTTCGGCCTCGAGCTGGAGGACGAGGACGTCGACTCCGTCGGCGGGCTCCTCGGCAAGGCGCTCGGACGAGTCCCGCAGCCGGGGGCGTCGGGCGAGTTGGCCGGTCTGGTGATGACGGGCGGGGCCTCACGCGGCCGAGGACGCCTCGCGACCGTCATCGTCGAGCGCGCCGCTGACGACGACGGCGAGGGCGATCGGCCCTCGCCCGCCATGGGGGACGTCCCCGTGCGCCCGCGGACCGGTGAGGTGCGCACGACCAGGAAGGCCAGCACATGACCGAGGCCACAGCCCCCGGCGGGTCCGCGACGAGATCCGGCTTCGCCACCTTCGTCGGCCGGCCGAACGTCGGCAAATCCACGCTCACCAACGCGCTCGTCGGCGAGAAGGTGGCCATCACCAGCGACAAGCCGCAGACCACGCGGCGGGCGATCCGCGGCATCCTCAATCGCGCCGAAGGCCAGCTGGTCCTCGTCGACACGCCCGGGCTCCACCGCCCGCGCACCCTCCTGGGCCAGCGACTGAATGATCTCGTGGAGCAGGTGCTCGGCGATGTCGACGTGATCGGCTTCTGCGTCCCCGCCACCGAGAAGGTCGGCCCGGGCGATCGGCGGATCGCGGAGTCCCTCGACGGCTACCCACGGGCGAAGAAGGTGGCGATCGTCACGAAGACGGATGCCGCGACGCGGGAACAGGTCACCGAGCGCCTCATCGAGGTCGACCAGCTGCGGGCCGACTGGGCTGCAGTCATTCCGCTCTCGGCCCTCACCGACGAGCAGTTGGACGTGCTCACCGACGAACTGCTCTCGCTCATGCCCGAGGGCCCCCCGCTCTACCCCGAAGGCGTCGTCACCGACGAGACGGTCGAGGACCGCATCGCCGAGATCATCCGGGAGTCGGCGCTGGAGGGCGTCCGCGATGAGCTGCCCCACTCCATCGCCGTGGTGGTGCAGGACATCTCGGCCCGCGAGGACTCGGACCTCACCGACGTCTACGCCGACCTCATCGTCGAGCGCGACAGCCAGAAGGCGATCATCATCGGCCACCGGGGCTCGCGCCTGCGTGACGTCGGAGCGCGTGCGCGGTCCCAGATCGAGCCGCTCCTCGGCTCGCGCGTCTTCCTCTCACTGCACGTGCGTGTGGCGAAGGAGTGGCAGCGGGACCCCAAGCAGCTGGGCCGGCTCGGATTCTGAGGCCTCCAGTGCCCGCAGCGCGGAGCGGACGACGACGACGCCTTCGCCGTAGGCGGCGTCGACCGCCTGCTGGATGCTGCCGTCATCCCAGACGACATCGACCCACAGCCAGCCGTTCTGCGCAGCGGAAGCCAGGATGTCATCGCCCATCGAGGTGTGGATGTCCTCCTGCACCTCGAGCAGCTCGTCCTCCGAGCTCTCGCCCGGCTCGCCGCCCGTGGGATCCGGAGCCATCATCGGGTCGTAGAGGGCCAGGAGGACGGGCTCCTGCGTGACGGCGATCGCTTCTCCGTCGTAGGTGCCCTGGACGGCGTACGCGCCCCATGTCACGCCCTCGGCCGTCTCGCTTCCGGGCACGCCGTCCCAGCTCCAGCCCGTGAGCGGGACGCCTGAACACTGCGGCGGGTAGGACTCCATCACGCCGCCGAGGCACAGACGCGTTCCGTCCGCGTCCTCGAGCACGGTGCCCTGCCCGACCACCTCGGTCTCGGGCGGCGCCGGCGACGCGGATGCCGGGGACGCCGGATCCGGCTGCGCGGCGGGCCCCGCCGGGCCGACGGGAGTCGCGCATGCGGCGAGGAGGGGGATCAGGACGGCGACCGCAGCCATCGCCCATGCAGCAGATTGTCGAGAATGACGGCTCATGCCCTGCCAGTGTCGAGCAGATCGCGATCGTCTCAGTCATCTCGGAGACATCCTGGTACCATCGACCCATGCGCGTCGGCGGGCTTCTCCTCCTTATCCGCCGCGACGAGACCTCGTTCTAGGGCCACTCTCGTCGCGGAGCTCGTCGTCGGCCCGCACCATCAGGCTCAGAGCCAGCCCGATCGTCCGTCGATCGAGGCCGTCATCGGAAGCGACGAATCATGGAGAACACGCAGAAGCCCTCCGGCATGCCGGTGCACAAGTACCGGCCCTACCACGAACAGATCCGCGTCGATCTGCCCGACCGCACGTGGCCGGCGCGCCGGATCACGGCCGCACCCCGCTGGTGTGCGGTGGACCTGCGCGACGGCAACCAGGCGCTCATCGACCCGATGAGTCCCGAGCGCAAGCGCATCATGTTCGAACTCCTGGTGAAGATGGGCTACAAGGAGATCGAGGTCGGGTTCCCGTCCGCGAGCCAGACCGATTTCGACTTCGTCCGGCAGCTGATCGAAGAGGACCTCATCCCGGATGACGTCACGATCCAGGTGCTGACCCAGGCGCGCGCGCATCTCATCGAGCGCACGTACGAGTCGATCCGCGGAGCCAAGCAGGCCATCGTCCACCTGTACAACTCGACCAGCATCCTCCAGCGCGAGGTGGTGTTCCGCAGCGACCGCCAGGGGATCATCGACATCGCCCTCGAGGGCGCCCGGCTCTGCCGCCGGTTCGAGAAGACCATCCCCGACACGAAGGTGTTCTACGAGTATTCGCCCGAGAGCTACACCGGCACCGAACTGGAGTTCGCGGTCGACGTCTGCAATCAGGTGCTCGAGATCTTCGAGCCGACGCCCGAGCGGAAGGTGATTATCAACCTGCCCGCCACCGTCGAGATGGCGACACCGAACGTCTACGCGGATTCGATCGAGTGGATGTCGCGCCACCTCGCCCACCGCGAGAACGTCATCGTCTCGCTCCACCCGCACAACGACCGTGGAACCGCGGTCGCCGCGGCCGAACTGGGGTACATGGCCGGAGCGGACCGCATCGAAGGATGCCTGTTCGGCAACGGCGAGCGCACCGGCAACGTCGACCTCGTCGCACTCGGGGTGAACCTGCTGACGCAGGGGATCGACCCGCAGATCGACTTCGGCGACATCGACCAGATAAAGCGAACCGTGGAGTACTGCAACCAGCTCCCGGTGCCCGAGCGGAGCCCGTGGGCCGGCGACCTGGTGTTCACCGCCTTCAGCGGGTCGCACCAGGACGCGATCAAGAAGGGGCTCGAGGCGATGGAGGCGCGCGCCGCCGCCGCCGGCGTCTCCGTCGACGAACTCGAATGGGCCGTGCCGTACCTGCCGATCGACCCGAAGGACCTCGGGCGGTCGTACGAGGCGGTGATCCGCGTGAACTCCCAGTCGGGCAAGGGCGGGGTCGCGTACCTGCTGAAGTCCGACCACGCGCTGGATCTGCCCCGACGCCTCCAGATCGAGTTCTCGGGAGTCGTCCAGGCCAAGACCGACGCCGAGGGCGGCGAGGTCACGAGTGATCAGATCTGGTCCATCTTCACCGACGAGTACCTGCCCGCCGGCGAGGCCGATCAGCGATGGGGACGGTTCGAGCTGCTGTCGACCCGCACCCAGAGCGACATGTCGGGAGACGTGGAGCTCGAGGTCACCCTGCGCGACGGCGACGAGCGGTCGGCGGCGTCGGGCCACGGCAACGGCCCGGTGGCGGCATTCCTGGAGGTGCTGCGCGGTCACGGCTTCGAGGTCACGGTCTACGACTACGTCGAGCACGCCCTCAGCGCCGGTGGCGATGCGCAGGCCGCGGCGTACGTCGAGCTCCAGGTCGACGGCGAGAGGCTGTGGGGCGTCGGCATCGACGGAGACATCTCGACCGCGTCGCTCAAGGCGATCGTGTCGGGTGTGAACCGGGCGATCCGCACACGCGTGAAAACGGGCGAGCTCGCGAGCGTCTGACCCTCAGTCGCGCGCCGTCGGGATCGCTGCGGTCTCGACGGCGACGCGGCGCCGGTAGAGCGCCCGCTGCTCGGGCAGCGAGATGTCGAAGATGACGGCGAGCAGGCGGAGGATCGCCGTCACCACGATGGCGATCACCGCCGCGATCACGACGTCCATCCCGAGGGCGTTGGCCACCGCCAAGGTGACGCAGCCGGCGGCGGCGGCAACGGCGTAGAGGGATCCGACGTGCATGATCGCCACAGGGAGTCCCATGATCACGTCGCGGAGCACCCCGCCGCCGACCGCCGCGCAGACGCCGACGAAGACCGCGGGCACGATCGGAAGCCCGAGCACCAGGGCCTTGCTCGCGCCGAAGGCGCCGAACATGCCGATGACGAGGGCGTCCAGCCCCACGATGACGGCGTTGAGTCGTCGGAAGACCCCCGCCAGGAGCATGCCGACGAGTGACGCGCCGATCGCGGTGAGCAGGTACCAGTTGCTCTGCAGGGTGGCCGGCGCCACGCCCAGCAGCAGGTCGCGGATGAGTCCGCCGCCCATGCCGAACACGAACCCGATGATCGCGACACCGAGCAGGTCCAGCCGGCGCTGCCCGCGGAACCCGGAGGCGAAGATGGCACCCTGGACGCCGCCCAGGGCGACCGCGGTGAGGTCGGCCCACAGGGGGATGACGATCATCGGGGCGTCCACCCCCTCATTATCGGCCCGCACGCGGCCCGCCTGCGCCCGGATGCGCACGGGAGCGCGGATAATCGAGTGGTGCCCACCTACCGCGACGAAGTCGTGGTCCTGCGCACCCACAAGCTGGGCGAGGCCGACAGGATCGTGACACTGCTGAGCCGACGGCACGGCAAGATCCGCGCCGTCGCGAAGGGCGTTCGTCGCACCACATCG
Organism: Microbacterium sp. ARD31; assembly: GCF_031844425.1. Taxonomy (NCBI): domain Bacteria; kingdom Bacillati; phylum Actinomycetota; class Actinomycetes; order Micrococcales; family Microbacteriaceae; genus Microbacterium; species Microbacterium sp. ARD31. The sequence continues at coordinate 218,714 of NZ_JAUZVE010000004.1, read as the reverse complement.
CGGTTCGGCGCGCGACTCGAGCCGTTCATGGTGGCCGATGTGCAGCTGTACGAGGGTCGCTCGCTCGACATCGTCCAGCAGGCGGAATCGCTCGGTTCGTACGGTGTCGACATCGCCGTCCACTACGACCGCTACACCTCGGCTCACGCCATGGTCGAGGCGGCGGACCGGCTCAACGAAGCCGAAGCGACGCCGCAGCAGTATCTGCTCCTCGTGGGCGGCCTGCGGGCGCTCGCCCGTGGCGAGCACGCCTCGCGCAGCATCCTCGATTCCTATCTCCTTCGCGCGATGGCGCTGTCGGGGTGGGCTCCGGGTCTGGCCGAGTGCGCCCGCTGCGGAGCACCCGGACCGCACGAGTCGTTCGTCGCGCAGCTCGGCGGCATGGTCTGCCGGGACTGCGCGCCCACGGGGGCGGCGCGGCTCGATCCCGCCGCTGCCCGCCTGCTCGAAGCGCTCATGGCGGGGGAGTGGGATGCCGTGGACGCGGCCTCGTCGGGGGCGTCGGCCGCGGCATCCGGACTCATCGCGGCCTACGCGCAGTGGCACCTCGAGCGCGGCATCCGCTCCCTCGCCCACATCTCGACGGAGACCGCCCGATGACGCCCAAGCCGTACACCCATCGCGACGCCGTGCCGTATCGGCCCCTGGACTGGACGGGGGCGACCCCGCCGCGACTCCCGGCCGGCGGGGTGCCGCGGCATGTCGCCATCGTCATGGACGGCAACGGGCGATGGGCCAATCGCCGGGGCCTCACACGGGTCGAGGGACACAAGGCGGGCGAGGAGGTGCTCCTGGACGTCGTCGCCGGCGCGATCCAGGCCGGTGTCACCCACCTCAGCGTGTACGCGTTCTCGACGGAGAACTGGGCGCGATCGCCGGACGAGGTCCGCTTTCTCATGGGGTACAACCGGGACGTGCTGCACCGGCGTCGGGACCAGCTCAACGAGTGGAACGTGCGGGTGAGGTGGTCCGGGCGCAAGCCGCGACTGTGGGGCTCGGTGATCAAGGAGCTGCAGTTCGCAGAGGAGCTGACCCGCGCCAACACGGGGCTGACCCTCACGATGTGCATCAACTACGGCGGACGCGTGGAGCTGGTGGACGCCATGCGCCGCATCGGCGAGGACGTGGCCGCGGGCAGGCTCAAGCCGTCGGCCATCACCGAGAAGGTGATCCGCCGGAACCTGTACCAGCCCGACATGCCCGACGTCGATCTGTTCATCCGCTCCAGCGGAGAGCAGCGGACCTCGAACTTCCTGCTGTGGGAATCCGCCTATGCGGAGTTCGTCTTCCTGGACACGCTGTGGCCGGACTTCTCACGCGCGGATCTGTGGCGCGCGATCGCGATGTACCTCGACCGGGATCGCCGTTTCGGCGGCGCTGTCGACAAGCCGGGCGACGCTGCGATGGGCGCCGGCGGCGACTCGGGCCCCGTGGCGTAGGCCGGGGAATAGCGACGAGGGCTCCCGCCGTTGGGACCGGTGTGACCGAGAGAATGCGCATCGATGTCTGGAGCGACATCGCCTGCCCCTGGTGCTACATCGGAAAGCGGAACCTGGAACGGGGGATCGCGGAGACCGCGGACGACGAGGATGCCCCTGACGTCGACGTCGTCTACCGCTCCTTCGAACTCTCGCCGGACACGCCCGCGGACTTCGTCGGCGGCGAAGCGGACTACCTCGTCGCCCACAAGGGTGTGACGCATGAGCAGGCGCAGCAGATGCTCGACCGCGTGACGGCGGTGGCCGCCGAGGCGGGGTTGAGCTACCGGTTCGACGCGCTCCATCACACCAACACCGCTCGCGCACACGAGCTGCTGCACTTCGCCAAGGTGCACGGCCGCCAGCGCGAGATGGCCGAGCGACTGATGTCGGCCTACTTCACCGAGGGCAGGCACCTGGGGCGCGATGACGAGCTCGTGGCGCTGGCCGAGGAGGTCGGTCTCGATGCGGCCGAGGCTCGCACCGCGCTCGAAAGCGGACACTTCACCGACGCGGTGCGCGGCGACCAGGCGCAGGCCCAGGCGTACGGGATCACGGGCGTGCCGTTCTTCGTGATCGATGGGAAGTACGGCGTCTCGGGGGCCCAGCCCCCGGCAGCGTTCGCACAGATCGCGCGCCAGGTGTGGGCGGAGCGACGCGAGTCCGCCTCCGTCGAGTGACCGCGGCGGCGGTCAGGAGGCGAGAGCGCCCTCGATCGCCGCGACGATCCGCGGATCGTCCGGCGTCGTGCCGGGACGGAACCGCTGCACGCTGCCGTCGGGCGCGACCAGGAACTTCTCGAAGTTCCACTGGACACGGCCGGCCTTGCCGTCGGCGTCGCGCGCCTCGCGCAGCGCAGTGAACAGCGGCGCAGCCTTCTTGCCGTTGACCTTGACCTTGGCCATCACGGGGAACGTGACACCCCAGGTGGTCGAGCAGTACTCGAGGATCTCGTCGATCGCGCCGGGCTCCTGGCCCATGAACTGGTTGCACGGAAAGCCGACGACGGTGAAACCGCGGTCGGCGTAGGCGCGCTGGAGCTCTTCGAGCTGCGCGTACTGGGGTGTGAGTCCGCAGCGCGAAGCGACATTGACCACGAGCGTCGTCCGCCCGGCGTACTCGTTCAGCGTCGCGGTGCGGCCGTCGGCCGTCTCGAAGGGGATTTCGCGGACATCGGTGGCGATGGCGTCGGTCATGCTCCCAGGCTAAAGGGCCGGGGACGGGTCGGGCCCGCTCCGAGCGCGCACACCGGGGAGTCTGTGAGAATGGACGATGTGTCTGCCGTCATCGCCCCTTCGCGTCCTCTGCGCATCGGACCGATCGCGCTCGACGCCCCGGTCGTGCTGGCCCCGATGGCCGGGATCACGAACACGGCCTTCCGCCGACTCTGTCGCGAATACGGCGCCGGCCTGTATGTGAGCGAGATGATCACGTCCCGCGCGCTGGTCGAGCGCAACGCGACCACCATGCGCCTCATCACGCACCACGAGTCCGAGAAGCCGCGGTCGATCCAGCTCTACGGCGTCGACCCCGTGACCGTCGAGTCTGCGGTGCGGCTGCTGGTCGAAGAGGATCGGGCCGATCACATCGACCTCAACTTCGGCTGCCCCGTGCCCAAGGTCACCCGCAAGGGCGGGGGCGCCGCGCTGCCCTGGAAGCTCGAGCTCTTCCGCGACATCGTCACCCGGGCGGCTCGCGCCGCCGGCGACGTGCCGTTGACGGTGAAGATGCGCAAAGGCATCGACTCGGATCACCTGACGTATCTCGACGCCGGGCGCATCGCCGAGGACGCCGGCGTTGCGGCCGTGGCACTGCACGCGCGAACGGCGGCGGAGTTCTACTCGGGCACGGCGGACTGGAGCGCGATCGCGAAGCTGAAAGAGGCCGTGACCGGCATCCCCGTCCTCGGCAACGGCGACATCTGGTCGGCCGAGGACGCCGCGCGGATGATGACCGAGACCGGATGCGACGGAGTGGTGGTGGGCCGCGGCTGCCTCGGACGCCCGTGGCTGTTCGGAGATCTCGCCCGCGCTCTCGGACAGGGGCCGGCAGCGGGCCCTGTGGATGCGACGCTGGCCTACGTCGCTGCCGCGTTCCGCCGGCATGCCGAGCTCCTCGTCGACTTCTTCGAAGACGAGGGCCGCGGGTGCCGCGACATCCGCAAGCACGTCGCCTGGTACTTCAAGGGATATCCCGTCGGGGGCGACACGCGCGCTCGCCTGGCCACGGTGTCGAGCCTCGCGGAGATCGACGAGCTCCTTGCCACGCTCGATCTGGCCGCGCCGTACCCCGGCGCCGCCGCGGAGGGGCAGCGGGGACGCGCCGGCACGCCCAAGCGCCCCGCGCTCCCCGAGGGCTGGCTGGACTCCCGCGACCTCGCCGAGGGGGGCTCCCGTGAGCTCGCCGAAGCAGAACTCGATCACAGCGGTGGCTGAGGCCGGGGCGCCGGGGGGCGGATTCGAGCGTCCGGGCGGCTACGGTGACGAGGACGCCGCCCGCTTCCACGCCGAGCGCCACCGCTCCCAACGGGACGACTTCGCGCGCGATCGGGCTCGTGTCCTGCACTCGGCGGCGCTGCGCCGACTGGCGGCCAAGACGCAGGTGCTGAGCCCCGCCTCGCCGGCGGACTTCGCCCGCAACCGCCTCACCCACTCGCTGGAGGTCGCCCAGGTGGGTCGGGAGCTGGCGACGTCGCTCCATCTGGCCGCCGACGTCGTCGACACGGCGTGCCTGAGTCACGATCTCGGTCACCCGCCCTTCGGGCACAACGGCGAACGGGCGCTGAACGACTGGGCGGAGGACATCGGCGGCTTCGAGGGGAATGCGCAGACCCTGCGGATCGTCTCGCGGCTGGAGCCCAAGGTCTTCGACGACGATGGTCGCAGCGCCGGACTCAACCTGACACGGGCGAGCCTGGACGCGACGTGCAAGTACCCCTGGACGGCCGCTCATCCGCTCCCGGACCCGGGCGGGCGCTTGAAGTTCGGCGTGTATCCCGAGGACGAGCCCGTCTTCCGATGGATGCGCGAGGGTGCCCCGGGGCGCGTGCGCTGCATCGAGGCGGAGGTGATGGATCTGTCGGATGACATCGCCTACTCGGTGCACGACTTCGAGGACGCCGTCGTCAACGGCTATCTCGACCCGGCCGTGCTCGCCGACACGACGGAGCACGACGCGCTTCTGGACGCCATCCAGACGTGGGTCGGCTTCGACTTCGCGAGGGACGAGCTCGCCGACGCCCTCTACCGGCTGATGCGGATGCCGGAGTGGATCACCGGCTTCGACGGCACGCGGCCGGCCCTCGCCCGCCTGAAGAACCTCACCTCCGACCTCATCGGGCGCTTCGCGCGTGCGGCCACGACCGCCACCAGGGACGCCTACGGCGGGCCCACGCTCACGCGCTATCGCGCGCACGTGGTCGTTCCGCGCGTCGTCGAAGCAGAGATGGCGGTGCTCAAGGGCATCATCGGCGCGGTGGTGGTCTCCATCGACGGGCGCAAGGAGCTCTACCGCGAGCAGCGGCGCGTGCTGAAGCGGCTCGCGACGGCGCTGTGGGACGAGCCGGGCGAACTCGACGCCCTCCACACCGAGGACTTCCGCGCGGCGGCCACGGACGACGCCCGTCGGCGCGTGATCGTGGACCAGGTGGCGAGCCTCACCGACCAGCTCGCGATCGCGTGGCACGGCCGACTCGTCGGGGAGGTGGATGCCGCGTCTCTCGGCATCTGGGCGCCGGGCGCCCGCCCGGGTCGCACTCTCGCCCGCAGGGCGGACTGATGGCGGGCCGCATCCGCCAAGCCGACGTCGACGAGGTGAAGGCGCGCACCAACATCGCCGACATCATCGGCGAACGCGTCGCGCTCAAATCGGCCGGAGTCGGCTCGATGAAAGGCCTGTGTCCGTTCCACGACGAGCGGAGCCCCAGCTTCAACGTCCGACCGCAGGCAGGCTTCTACCACTGCTTCGGCTGTGGCGAGTCCGGCGATGTCTACTCGTTCCTGCGGCGCATGGACCACGTGTCCTTCACCGAGGCGGTGGAGCGCCTGGCCGGCCGGATCGGCTTCGCGCTGCACTACGAAGACGGCGCCGCGGCGCCCGAGACCACGGGCCGCGCACGACTGTACGCGGCCAACGCGGCTGCCGCGGAGTACTTCCGCGGACGACTGTCGTCGCCCGAGGCGGACGCGGCACGGCGCTTCCTGGGCGAGCGGGGCTTCGACGCCGGGGCCGCCGCGCACTTCGGCGTCGGCTACGCGCCCAAGGGCTGGTCGTCCCTGCACCAGGCGCTGCGGGCGCAGGGCTTCAGCGACGAGGAGCAGACCACGGCCGGCCTGCTCTCGCAGGGACAGCGCGGTGTCTACGACCGATTCCGCGGCCGACTGGTGTGGCCCATCCGCGACGTCACGGGCCAGGTGATCGGCTTCGGCGCGCGTCGTCTCTACGACGACGACAACGGGCCCAAGTACCTCAACACCCCTGAGACGACGATCTACAAGAAGGCCCAGGTGCTCTACGGGCTCGACCTGGCCAAGCGCGACATCTCGCGCGAGCATCGCGTCGTGGTCGTCGAGGGCTACACCGACGTGATGGCATGCCACCTGGCCGGTGTCACCACGGCCGTCGCCACGTGCGGAACGGCCTTCGGGGCCGACCACATCACTGTGCTCCGCCGCGTGATGGGCGATGACACGACCGCCGGCGAGGTCGTCTTCACGTTCGACCCCGACGCCGCCGGGCAGAAGGCGGCCCTGCGCGCTTTCGCGGACGCCAAGCGCTTCAACGCGCAGACGTACGTCGCAACCGGACCGGAGGGTCTCGATCCGTGCGACCTGCGGCTCGGACGCGGTGACGGTGCGGTCCGTGCGCTCGTCGAGAAGAAGGTCCCCATGGTGGAATTCGTCCTCGATCAGCGCATCTCGGGGTACGACCTCGCTAGCGTCGAGGGCCGGGTCGGCGCGCTGCGCGCCGCCGCACCCGTCGTCGCCGATCTGCGGGACCCTCTGCTGCAACCGGAGTACGTCCGCGTCCTGGCACGCCGTCTCGGCATGGACACCGAGGACGTGCGCCGCGAGGTCGAACAGGTGGGCCGGGGCGGTCGGCACCAGGATGCGGCCGCGACGGCTGAACCCGCCCCCGGAGAACCGGCGACGCGCGTCACCATCGTGTCACTGCCGCGCACGGCCGAGATCGCGCTGGAGCGGGACGCGCTCATGGGCTTCCTGCAGTTCGGCCATCGGCTGGACCCCGAGTTGGTGTCACGCTCGCTCGCGCAGCCGTTCCGGCATCCTGCGCTGGAGGCCGTTCGCCAGGCCGTGCAGGCGGCCACCGACCGCGACCGGCCCGGATGGGCCGCAGACGCGGTGGGAACCGTGCGTGAGCCCTATCGCTCCCTTGCCGGTCAGCTGCTCGCCGCGGATTTCCCGGCGCTGACCGACGCCGCCGCCGTGGCCTCTGCCACGGACCTGGCCCGACGGATCCTCGTGAGGGGACTCGACCGGGAGAAGTCCGAACTCCTCGGCGCCGTCCAGCGCGTCGCCCCCCAATCCGAAGAGGGGCGGCGGATCCGCCTGCGCCTGCGCGAGGTGGACGTCGAGCGTCAGCGCATCACGACCGACAGCTGAGGGCGACGAGCCCGGCTGGCGCCGGGGCCGGGCCCAGGGCAGGATGAGGACATGCCCCGACGACGCGACGCCGAAGTGGCCATCCGGGCCGACGACCTCTCGATAGCCCGCACGCCCCGCCGGGGGCCCGTGCAGCGCGTCATCGACGGTGTGACATTCGTCCTTCCCCACGCGTCCGCACTCGCGGTGTTCGGCCCCACCGGATCCGGCAAGTCCACCCTGGCAGCCGTCCTCGCCGGCGCGGCCGAGGACGGCCTCGCCGTCGTGGGCGGGGATGCGACGGTGGAAGGCGTGTCGGTGCGCCACCCCGGGCGTCGTCACCGCTACCTGACCTACGCGACGGGGTATCTGCCCCAGTCCGCCGGTGCCAGACTGCCCGCCAGGCTGACGGTGTCGGAGGTCATCGCCGAACCCATCACGGGGCGCGATCGGCGGGTCAATCAGCGTGCTCTCGCCATCCGCGTGGCCGCACTCCTCGACGAGCTCATGCTGCCGCTGGGCAGCGCGGCCAAGTATCCGTACGAACTGAGCGCGGGAATGCGACAGCGCGTCGCGCTCGCGCGGGCGCTGGTCCTGCAGCCACGGCTGCTCGTGGCCGATGAGCCGTTCGCGAATCTCGACATCGAGGTGCGCCGGGCCGCGCGCGAGGCGATCCTGCGACGCCGGTCGGAATCGGCGATGTCCGCGTTCGTCGTCACCAACGACGTCGAGGTGGTGAGTGAGCTCGACGCCGACGTCCTCGTCCTCCGCAAGGGCAACATTGTGGCCTACGGGCACGGCACGAGCGACCTGCTGTGGACCCCCGGTGCCGAGGGCGACCATCGTCTGATCGCGTCGTGACGTACAGACCACCCCTGGAGCTTTGCTAATATGGTGTGGTTGCCCGCGCGAGAGCGCGGACATTCCTCCATAGCTCAATTGGCAGAGCAATCGGCTGTTAACCGATAGGTTCTTGGTTCGAGTCCAAGTGGGGGAGCGAGGCCCCGAGGCTCCACCCTCGGGGCCTTTTTCATGCATCGACCGCGAGTGGGGTGTCCCCCGAACGACCTACAGACACGTGTTCTCGGCGTTCGCCATGCTGATCACGTGAAGCACACCCCCCTCATCCCCTCCCTCGCAGCACTCGCAATCACCGCGCTCGTCCTCGGACCCGCCGCGCCGGCCTGGGCAGCCAAGCCCGGCGGCGGCGGCGGCAAGGGCGGCAGCGGTCAGACCCAACCCGCTCCGTCCCCCGCTCCCGTCCCGACCGTCTCGGGCACCCTCTTCGCGACCAACACCCACGCAGCCGCGCTCGCCGACCACTGGAACCGGTCGCTGCACGACCTCGCCATCGCGGGCGATCAGCTCTACTCGAGCTGGGGCAGCTACGACGACAACATCGGTCCCATCGCGCTGAACTCCCACAGTCTCACCACCGGAGCCCAGACCCACCACCTGACCGTCAACGGCGAGGAGCTCGACGCGCTCCGCGTATACGGCGGCAGCGTCTACACCGGCGACGTCGACCCCAAGGTGGGGTGGACCTCGAACGCCGGCTTCGCGGGCAACGCCGGCGGAGCCTGGGCCTACGCGGCGGCGACGCCGTTCATCCACGTCTTCGATGTCGCGGTGGCCGGGAGCGAGATCTTCCTGGCGGGCAGCATCGTCAACCCCGATCCCGCCGTCTACGGCAAGGCTCCGTATCTCGCCGCCATCAAGAAGTCCTCGGACGGCGGCAAGACGTGGACGATCGCGAAGACCCGGTCGTCGGCCGTCGGCAGCAACGACTTCGACCGGTACTACTGGCTCGCCGTGATCGGCGGAAAGGTCTACGCGTCGGCGACGGTGGTCGACCAGAACGGCATCCGCAACAAGGTGCTGGACGTCTACTCCCGCGGCTCGTGGTCGACCGTCACCCTGCCCACCAGCGTTGCGGCGGGCATCCACGACGCACACACCGTCGTCGCGTTCGGAACCAAGATCGTGGGCAAGTCGATCAACAACAGCGTGTTCGTGTACGACACCGCGGCCAAGGGCAAGCCGAGCACGCAGTCGGCGACGCTCGGCACCGTCCGCGGCGTGATCAGCGACTTCTACGTCGACGGATCGACGATCTACGCGCTCGTGCGCGCCTCGGGCACCACGACCGATGACACCCTCTACTCGTCCAAGGACGGCGTCTCGTGGGCTCCGGTGATGAACATCGACATCCCCGTGCCCAACTGGTTCCACACCTGGCACAACGGCGAGATCACCAGCGAGATGCGCGGCGCGGCGAGCAGCGTGGCCGTGAAGGACGGCGTGTTCTACTTCGGCACGAACATGGGGACGCTCTATCGCGCCACGCGCTGAGCCCTCACGTGGACGTCAGGCGTCGATGTCATCGACTCCTGGCGTCCACGCGTGTCCGGGGCGACCCCAGCCGCGCTTGCGCGCGATCTTCTGAGCGGTCTTCCACTCACCGTCGCCGATCCGGTCGATGTACAGCACACCGTCGAGATGGTCGAACTCGTGCTGCAGGATCCGGGCCCGCCAGCCGTCCACCTCCAGCCGGACGGGGGCGCCTTCGAGGTCGGTCCCGATCACGACGACCTCGTCGGAGCGGCGCAGCGGGAACCGCTCGCCGGGGAAGGACAGACAGCCCTCCGACTCGTCGTCCGGGTCGGGTTCGCCGGGTTCGAACGGACGCATCCACAGCTCGGGGTTGACGACCACCCCCCGCCACGGGGCACCGTCGTCGTCGGGATAGGAATAGGTGAAGATCCGCAGGCCGACTCCCACCTGGGGCGCGGCCAGACCGACGCCGGGCGCGGCATCCATCGTCTCGAACATGTCCTGGACGAGCGTGCGTATGTCATCCGTGATCTCGGCGACAGGCGAAGCGGGGGAATGGAGCACGGGATCGCCCATGATGCGAATCGGAAGAACGGCCACGCCTTGAGCCTATCGAGGGGCTCCGGCCGTTAGGGTTTCTGTCGTGGTGTGGACGGCGAACGAGCTCGAAGAGGTGGGCGACCAGCTCGTCGGCGCCTTCCAGAATCCCGGCATCCTCATCGGGATCCCCCTCGCGCTCCTGGGCGCGATCTTCATGTCCTTCGGCGCGCAGTACCAGCATCGCGGGGTCGTCAAGGTCGAGCAGCTCAGCGGCTCCCTCGCGAGTCAGGGGCTGAGCCGCTCGCAGCTGCTGCGACTGCTCTCGCGACCGTCCTGGGTGATCGGCACGGTGATGCTCGCCGTGGCCATCGTGTGCCAGCTCGCGGCCCTCACCTTCGCGCCCCTCATCGTCGTGCAGCCGCTCGGGGCGATCGCCCTGGTCGTCACGACGCTGCTGAACGCCCGCATCAGCGGTCATTCGCCGACGCGTCGATCGCTCATCGCGATCGCGGCATGCGTCGGCGGCATCTTCGTGTTCGTCACCATCGCGGCGGCCTTCGCCACCGAGAAGCCGGTGTCCAACGCGCAGCTGATCACGATCCTGATCCTCCTGGCTGCGGTCGCGATCGTCTTCAGCGGTCTCTGGGCGTGGTTGCGTCGTCGCATGGGCGCGCTCTTCTACATCATGGCTGCGGGTGTCATCTACGGTTTCGTCGCGACGCTGGCCAAGGTCGTCATCAAGCGCATCCAGGCCGGCGACTTCGAGTGGCTGACCCTCATCTGTCTCGCCGCGCTGGTGATCGGGACCGTGCTCGGCGCCTACTTCGTGCAGACGGCGTACTCGTCCGGACCCCCCGACCTGGTGATCGCGGGGCTCACGGTCATCGACCCCATGGTCGCGATCCTCATCGGCCTGCTCGTGCTGGGCGAGGCCTCGGGCGCGCCGCTCTGGGCGTACATCGCCTTCGGAATCGTCGGCGCGGTGGCGGTGTGGGGCGTGCTCCAGCTCGCCCGCTACCACCCGCAGGTGATCAGCGACAGCCAGGAGATCCCGATCGTGCGGGGAAGCTCCGGCACGGAGGTCGCCCACCCGACGACGGGATCCGTCCGCGTCACCGAGGCGGTCGCGAAGGTATGGCCGGAGCCGCCTGTGCGTGATCCCGAAGTGGACGACCTCGACAAGCGCTGACGCTGCGGAGTCGGCCCCGCGCGTGCTTTAGGCTCGTGGGGGAGGGGCGGTGGCCAAGCTGGTCAAGGCAGCGGGCTCATAACCCGACGATCGTGGGTTCAAGTCCCACCCGCCCTACGCACGCTCCTGCATGGCCTCGCCGATGTAGGAGTACTTCACGAACACCTCCGGCGCCAGACCCGCCTCGTCGAGGACCCCCTGCACGGCCCCCAGCATGTAGCTCGAGTCCCAGCCCATGTACAGGAACGTCTCCTCGTCGAGGCGGTCCCACTGACCGTTCCACGACTGCTCGGTGTACACCGGTCCGCCGCGGCGGCGGCTGTACGCCTGGACGTGCTCACGGGAGTCCGACCACAGCCGCTTGAAGACCCGGTTGAAGAGGTACCTCACGTCCGGCACTTCCCAGTGCTCACCGCAGTACTCCACGTAGGACCACTCGCGCTGCCACCCGCGCGGCCAGCCACGGCGTCGCACCGCGTCGAGGATCGGGGTGAGCCCGTCGTCGTCGATGGGCGCGTCGCCGCGCCGCGGCCAGATCCGGATGAACTCCTCGGTGAGCCGGTCCGAGCGCGTGGCGATGGCCGCCGTACCCCAGGATTCCCGCTCGGCGAGCTCGCGTGTGAGCGCGAGTCCGCTGCGCGCGTAATGCCGCCGCTTGGCCGGGAAGCTCTCGTCGAAGGCGCGCTCGGCGAGATCCGCTTCGAGGAGGACGAGGTTCCCGAGGGTCTGCGCGAGGGCGCGATGACTGTTCTGCTCGTCGTCGGAGTATGCCGACCACGGCCGGTCCCCATCGCCGCTCCACGTGTCGGCGGGCGCGAGGGGAACGATGTGATCGATCTCGACATCCGCGTCGGCGGGTGCCCCCGACAGTCGGTGGAGCACGAAGGACGCGTGCGGCAGCTCGGAGTACTTGAGCGCGACCCGAACCCGGTCGTCGGAGGGAGTGATGCGGGCGACCGCCTGCACGAGGGCGTCGTGCCCGTCTCCGGCGGCCCTGCACAGGCGTGCGGCCAGCCGATCGCTGCGGACCCCGACCACCGCCCGGCGCACCAGCAGGGACTGCACCGTGGCGAGAGTCTCGCGCAGCCGGGCGCGATCCAGCGTGCCGGCGACGTGATCGCGGTACACCCGCATGGTGAGCGGGTACATCCCGCTGCCGAACTCGTTCAGGTGGGCCAGGTCCCGCGACACCTCGTCGTCGGTCGCGCTGCTCGGATCGAGCAGCGTCCGGTAGACCTCGGAGAAGTCGCGCCATTCCGTGGCGAGCTCGCGCAGATCCGCCCACTCCAAGCGGGGGAACTCGGCGCGGAACGCGTCGTAGACGCCGCGTACGCCGTCGTCCGGCGCTTCGCGTCCGGTGCGCATGACCAGGTACTGACGCCAGAAGGCGGCGATGGCCTCGCCGGTGTTCCGTTCGATCGGGAGCCAGTACTCCTCCTCGACCTCACGCTGTTCGGCGTGCGAGAGTCCCATCAGCACGTAGTTGTGGATCAGCTCGTGGTCGCGCAACGGCTCGCCGGTCGAGTTCAAGCTCTCGAAGATCTGCTGTGCGTTGGCGCCCGGCCCCAGGGTGATGGCGACGTGCTCGAGCTTCTGCAGTCCGCGCCAGATGCGTGGAGCCTCCTCCGACGAGATCTGGCTGCGGAAGAACGCGTAGTTGTCGTCGAATCGCGACAGTCGGGAGGCGGCGTGGCCGGACGGCGGTGTGAGCACCACCCTTTCGAACACCGCCGCCCACGCCGGGTGAGGCCGGAGCTTCGTTCGGGCGCCGTCGCCGGCGCGAACCAGGACGCGCTCGAGATCCGCCCCGAGTTCCGGATGCCGGTCCCGCACGGTGTGGTGGAGCGCGGCGACCAGCAGCATGAGGGTCGTGATGCGCTGCTGCCCGTCGATCAGCACGAGCTCGTCACCGCGCGCCGACACGGACGAGAGCACCGATCCGATGAAGTGCATGTGGCGATCATCCAGGTCCGCCACGGCTCGGATGTCCGCCAGCAGCTGCTCGCACGCCCCGATGTCCCAGCGATACTGACGCTGGTAGACCGGTACGACGATCGACCATTCGCCGGAGGACAGCCAGCCGATCGTGTTCACCGCGGTCGCGTCGACGTTCGTGGCTGTGATGGCAGTGACCATGCTCGGGATCGCCTCTCGGTGGTTCGCGACGTCCACTGTAACCGACACGCTCGCCTGGCCCGGGATGGCGCGGATCCCGCGGGTAGGCTTGCCTCAGTGGGGCCTGTTAAAACGTGCTGGCCCGCTGACCGAAAGGCATGATCCGCATGGGTTACATCAAGTCCGCCGCTCTCGATGAGACCGGCTTCGTCGTCCTCGACTCCTACGATCGACCGATCGATCCCAAGGAGTGGCTCGACCTGGAGTACGTCGACTGGAAGTCCTCGGGCGACACGCGATTCGCACCGCTGGCCTCCGCCAAGGGCGAGGTCGAGTGCAACGGCTTCTGGAACCATACGCCGCCGCGCACCGATAAGGACGGCGTCTGGATCGACTCGCAGACCGCCATCGCACCCACTCTCACCGAGCGCGCCATGGAGCCCGGCGCCAATGTCGGGCGCTGCCGCATCATCGAGCTGCAGCCCAACTCCTACGCCGACGCGCTCTACAACCTGCACCAGGACGACAACAACCGGCTCAACCCGGACGGCACCGGCTGGATCGTCCGCGGGTTCTTCAACCTGACCGACGACAAGGACAGCTATTTCGTCCTGCGCGACAACCGCACCGACCCCAGCGTGGAGTACCGCCTGGCGCTGCCCGCGGGCGCGCAGCTGATCGTCGACACGCAGCGGCTCTGGCACGCCGTCCACCACACCGGCGACGCTCCCCGCTACTGCCTCATCACGTCGTGGGAGTCCGGCCCCGAGCTGGACGCCTATATCGAGAAGTACCACGGCCGGCCCACCACCGATTACGTCGAGGTCGACCAGGAGACCCGCGACGCCGGTCAGGCCGAGCAGAACCGCCGGGATGCCGCCCGTGCGGCCTACTACGCGGCGAAGGGCAAGGCCGACCTGCAGGCCATGAGCGAGGCCTGAGCGTCGATCCGCATTCGAGAAGGGGCTCCCGATACACATCGGGAGCCCCTTCTCGAATGACAGGCTTGTGATTCCGGCCGGGCATCGGGATAATGGCCCCAGACAACCGAACACGCCGGTGATCCGTTTCAGGTCGTAGGGGAAGACGTACCTGAAGGAAACGGAGACATCATGGCGACGACGCAGGCGCGCGGAGTGGTCTTCATCCACTCCGCGCCAAGAGCGCTCTGCCCCCACCTCGAGTGGGCGGTCGGGCGCGCCCTCGGTCGTGCGGTCAACTTCGACTGGTCTGATCAACCGGTGCTGGCCGGCAGTCGGCGTGCGGAGTTCTACTGGGAAGGCGCCGCCGGCACCGGCGCGGCCCTGGCCACCGCCATCCGCGGGTGGGAGCATCTGCGCTTCGAGGTGACCGAGGACCCCACGCCGCGCAGCGACGGCGGCCGGTGGCTGCACACGCCGGGGCTCGGCATCCACTACGCCCAGACCGACGCCGCGGGGAACGTCGTCATCGGGGAGGATCGCATCCGGTACGCCATGGAGGTCTCGGCAGGAGATGCCTTCGAGCTGCAGCGCGAGCTCCAGGTCGCGCTGGGTGCCGCGTGGGATGACGAGCTGGAGCCCTTCCGGCACGCCAGCGACGACGCCCCCGTCGTCTGGCTGCACAAGGTCGGATGAGGAGAGAAGTCGGCTGAGGACCGGCCGGCAGGCGAGAGGCACCAGTACCGACGCTCGGAGGTCGACTTCCCGGGCTGCGGGACCGTGTATCACCGCCTGATGCGAAGAAGCCCCCGGGTTCCCCGGGGGCTTCTTCGTGCGCCGAACGTCAGACGGCGGTGAAGGCCGCCACGGCGTTGTGGCCGCCGAAGCCGAAGGAGTTGCTGATGGCCAGCTGGTCGCCGGTTCCGAGAGCGACGGGGGAGCCGGAGATGCGGAACGGCACGTCGGGGTCCTGCGTCGTGATGTTGATCGTCGGCGGGGCCTGGCGGTCCCGCAGCGCGAGGATCGTGAAGAGCGCCTCGAGCGCGCCCGTGCCGCCGAGGAGGTGACCGGTCGACGCCTTGGTGGCTGACACCGGGATCTCGTCGATACGGGAGCCGAAGACCGCCTTGAGCGCCTGGTACTCGTTCGGGTCGCCGACGGGTGTGGATGTCGCATGCGCGTTGATGTGCGTGACGTCGTCGGGCGAAGCACCCGCCATCTCCAGCGCCATCCGTACGGCGCGCGCTGCTCCGTGGCCCTCGGGGTCGTTCGCGGTGATGTGGTACGAATCGGCCGTGACCCCGCCACCGACCACGGCGGCGTAGATCTTCGCTCCGCGGGCACGGGCGTGCTCCTCGGTCTCGAGGATGAGGCAGGCCGCGCCCTCGCCCATGACGAAGCCGTCCCGGTCGACGCTGCACGGTCGCGAGGCGGTGGACGGGTCGTCGTTGCGCCGCGACAGCGCCTGCATCGAGGCGAAGGATGCCACGGTGATGGGGTGGATGGCGGACTCGGTGCCACCCGCGATGACGACGTCCGCGAGGCCCGCACGCAGGTGCTCGACGGCGTTCACGATCGATTCGGTGCTCGAGGCGCACGCGCTGGCGACGGTTCGCGCGAAGGCGCGCGCGCCGAAGTGGAGCGAGAGGTTGCCTGCTGCGGCGTTGGGCATGAGCATGGGAACCGTCATCGGCATGACGCGCCGCGGACCCTTCTCACGCAGGGTGTCCCACGCATCCAGCAGAGTCCAGACACCGCCGATCCCGGTGGCGAAATCGACGCCGAGGCGCTCGGATTCGACCTCGGGGGCTCCCGCGTCCTCCCACGCCTCCATCGCCGCGACGAGCGCGAACTGGGATGCCGGGTCCAGGCGCTTCGCGGTCGGGCGCGGCAGCACCGACTCCGGTCGCACCTTCGCCTCCGCGGCGAAGGTCACGGGAAGCTGGTACTCCTCGACCCAGTCGTGCTCCAGGCTCCGGGCGCCGGAGGTGCCGGCCAGGAGCTCGGACCAGCTTTCCGGTGCGGTGCCGCCGATGGGCGATGTGGCGCCGATGCCGGTGACGACGATGCGGGGAGTGCTCATGCGTGTGGATTCCTCGGTGCAACGGGTGGTATCCCGGTGGGGGCGGATGCCCCCACCGGTGAAGGTCACGCCTGGTGGGACGTGATGTAGGTGACGGCGTCGCCGACGGTCTTGAGGTTCTTCACCTCGTCGTCGGGGATGGTGACGCCGAACTTCTCCTCGGCGTTGACGACGATCGTCATCATCGAGATCGAGTCGATGTCGAGGTCGTCGGTGAACGACTTCTCCATCGCGACCTCGTCGGACGAGATGCCGGTCTCGTCGGTGATGAGCTCGGCGAGTCCGGCGAGGACCTCGTCGTTGGTGAATGCCATGGTTTCTCCTGTTTCTTCGGGGTTCGCGGTCCCGGTCGGGCCGGGAATCAGTCTAGGGTCGGCGATGCGCGGCGTCAGGGAAGCACGACGACCTGAGCGCCGAACACCAGCCCGGCCCCGAAGCCGATCTGCAGGGCCAGCCCGCCGCTGAGCTCGGGGTGCTCCTGCAGCAGCCTGTGGGTGGCCAGCGGAATGGACGCCGCCGAGGTGTTTCCGGTGGTCTCGATGTCTCGGCCGATGACCACCGTCCCGGGCAGTCCCAGCTGTTTGGCGAACTCGTCGATGATCCGCATGTTGGCCTGGTGGGGCACGAACGCGGCGAGATCCGCGGCGGTGACTCCCGCCGCTTCGAGGGCCTGCCGGGCGACCTTGACCATCTCCCACACCGCCCACCGGAACACCGTCGGGCCCTCTTGCCTGAGGGTCGGCCAGGGAGCGCGGCCGTCGCGGAACTCCGTCAGGGTGTGGTTCATGCCGACCGCTTCCGCCTTCGACCCGTCGGATCCCCACACGGTCGGTCCGATCCCGGCGCTGTCGCTGGGCCCGACGACGGCTGCTCCCGCACCGTCGCCCAGGAGGAACGAGATGCTCCGGTCGGCGGGGTCGACGATGTCGCTGAGCTTCTCCGTGCCGATGACGACGGCATACCGAGCGGACCCGGCGCGGATGAGGGCGTCCGCCTGCGCGATGCCGTACGCGAACCCGGCGCAGGCGGCGTTGAGGTCGTAGGCCGCCGCCGGATTCGCGCCGACGCGGTCGGCGACGATGGCGGCGACCGACGGCGTCTGCTTCGGGTTGCTGATGGTCGCGACGATGACCGCGTCGATGTCGCCTGCTGCGACGCCGGACCGTTCGATCGCCTCACGCGCGGCATCCGTGGCCAGGTCGATGGCGTCGGTCTCGGGAATCGCGCGCACGCGCGTCACGATCCCCGTCCGCTGACGAATCCACTCGTCGCTGGAGTCGATGGGCCCGACGAGGTCGTCGTTGGGCACCGCGATCTCACCGCGCGCGGCACCGTAGGCGTAGATGCGGGTGTGGGCGGGGCCGGTCGACTGGACGAGCGTGGGTGTCATGGCGTCTCCGGTCATGCGTCTGGATGGGCGAGGCGGCGGGCCGACGCGAGATCGTCCGGTGTCTTCACCGCGACGGAGGGTACGCCCCGCAGGGCGCGCTTGGCCAGCCCGGTGAGCGTACCCGCCGGCGACAGCTCGATGAGACCGCCCACGCCGGCATCCGAGAATGCCCCCATGCACAGGTCCCAGCGAACGGGAGAGGCCACCTGCTCGACGAGGGCACGGACGAAGTCGCGCCCGCTCGGGACGGCGCTGCCGTCGCGGTTGGTCCAGATGGTCGTCCGAGGGTCCGAGGCCTGGACGGACTCGGCAGCCTCACGCAGACGCTCGACGGCGGGCTCCATGAAGCGCGTGTGGAAGGCGCCCGCCACCGCGAGGGGGATCACCCGGGTCGCGGGGGGAGGAGTCTCGGCGAGGGCGGCGAGGGCGTCGACGCGACCCGCCGCCACCATCTGTCCGCCGCCGTTGTAGTTCGCCGGAGTGAGGTCGAGCTCGCCAAGGCGGGCGACCACGGCATCCTGGTCACCGTCGATGACCGCGCTCATGCCGGTCGCCTGGGCCGTAGCCGCCTCGGCCATCGCACGACCGCGGATACCGACGAGCCGGAGCGCGTCCTCTTCGGAGAGGATGCCGGCGGCGACGGCCGCGGCGAATTCGCCCACGGAGTGGCCGGCGACCCCCTCGACGGCGTCGCGGGCGTCCAGAGCGTTCCACGACAGCAGACTCGCGGCCACGATCAGCGGCTGGGCGACCTGGGTGTCGCGGATCCGCTCGGCATCCCACTCCGTCCCCGCGGCGATGAGGTCCACGCCCGACCAGTCCGAGTAGGCGGCCAGCCGGTCGCGTGCGCCGTCGACGTCGAGCCAGGGAGTGAGGAAGCCGGGGGACTGGGAGCCCTGACCCGGGAACACGGCGATGATCACTCTCACCATCCTGCCAAGGATGCGGATACACCTTCTGGCGATGTCGTCACAAGAATCCCGCTGGCCTTTGTGCGGAGGCGACAGTGCAGATCGAGATGACCGGGCCAGTTTCAGGCCGGTGCCCGCCGCGCCGCCTGCGGGCGCCGGCGTGCGGCATCCGTGCCGATCGAACCCAGGATCAGCGCCGTCTGCAGGATGAGCGCCTCTCGCGGGCCGGTGGCGTCCCAGCCGATCACCTCGGATACGCGCTTGAGCCGATAGCGCACGGTGTTCGGGTGGACGAACAGCTCGCGTGCCGTGGCCTCGAGGGAGCGGCCGTTGTCGAGGTAGGCCCACAGCGTGGCGACGAGGTCGGAGCTGTGCGCCTGGAGGGGCCGGTAGATCCGCTCGACGAGCGTCTGCTTCGCCAGCGGATCACCCGCGAGGGCTCGCTCGGGAAGCAGATCGTCGGCCTCCACGGGACGGGGGGCGTGCCGCCAGGATCGCGCGACGGCGAAGCCCGCCAGGGCCGCGCGGGCGCTCTGACCGGCTTCGACCAGCGCGGGCACGGCCGGACCCAGGACGAGATGACCGCTGCCGAAACCGGGTTCCAGCTGTTTGGCGATCTCGGTGAAGGGCAGCTCCGCCGAGGCCTCGTCGGCCCGGGGCGGTGTCTCGGCGCGGCCCACGACCAGCACCAGACGCGACCCCTGCACGCCGATCAGCACGTCGGCGGCGAGCTTGCGCGCTGTCCGCCGCAGTTGATCGACGTCGAACTGCGGGGGAGTGGTGCCGACCAGAACGGCCACCTCGCCGTGTCCGTGCCAGCCCAGCGCGGCGATGCGGCTCGGGAGCTCCTCATCGGCCTCGCCGGTCAGGATGGAGTCCACCACGAGGGCCTCCAGCCGCGCATCCCACAGCCCACGAGCCTCCGCCGCACGGGCGTAGACGTCGGCGGCGGCGAAGGCGACCTCGCGCGAGTAGAGCAGGATCGCCTCGCGCAGATGCTCGCCCTTGCCCGTCACGCGTTCCTCGGTGACCTCGACGGTCACCCTGATGAGCTGCAGGGTCTGGGTGAGGCTCACGCTGCGCAGCAGCTCGCGGGGCGCGGCGGCGAAGATGTCCGCAGCGATCCAGGGGGTCGACTCGGGGTCGTCGTACCACTGGATGAACGACGTGATGCCCGCCTGGGCCACCAGACCGACAGCCGATCTGCGCGCCGGAGGCATCTCCGCGTACCACGGAAGGGTGTCCTCCAGGCGCTTGATCGTGACGGTCGCGAGGTCACCCGAGATCCGTCGCAGCCAGGCGAGCGTCTCGGGTTTGTCCATCGGTGCCGTGGCGGCGGGCATCGCGCCGATCAGCTCTCGCCGCCCGCGTTGCCGCTCGTGCCCGCGGTCACGTCGTGCAGGCGATACTTCTGGATCGCCTGGCCGGCCAGCGCACGATCGACCGCGCCCTCGGTCGCGAGCGCCTGCAGGGTGCGCACCACGATCGACGGACCATCGATCTTGAAGAAGCGCCGCGCGGCGGCTCGCGTGTCCGAGAACCCGAATCCGTCGGCGCCGAGCGTGACGAACTGGTGCTGAACCCACGGGCGGATCTGATCCTGGACCGCGTGCATGAAGTCGCTGACCGCGACCACCGGGCCGGGGGTGCCGGCGAGCTTCTGCGTGATGTAGGCCGAGCGCGGCTCCTCGTCCGGGTGGAGGAAGTTGTGCTCGTCGGCGGCCAGACCGTCGCGGCGCAGTTCGGTCCACGACGTGACCGACCAGACGTCCGCCTGCACTCCCCAGTCGTCACGCAGCAGCTGCTGCGCCTCGAGCGCCCAGGGCACACCCACGCCCGAGGCGAGGATCTGCGCCCGCGGACCGTCGCCCTCGGGCGACGAGATGCGATGGATGCCGCGCACGATGCCTTCGACGTCCACACCTTCCGGCTCGGCCGGCTGAACGATGGGCTCGTTGTACACCGTGAGGTAGTACATGACGTTGGGGTCGGGGTGCTCGCCGCCGTACATGCGCTGGATGCCGTCGCGGACGATGTGGGCGATCTCGTAGCCGTAGGCCGGGTCGTACGACACCGTCGCGGGGTTGGTCGACGCGAGCAGGTGGGAGTGCCCGTCGGCGTGCTGCAGGCCCTCGCCGGTCAACGTGGTGCGACCGGCCGTCGCGCCGATGATGAACCCTCGGGCCATCTGGTCGCCCGCGGCCCACTGCGCGTCGCCCGTGCGCTGGAAGCCGAACATCGAGTAGAAGACGTAGACGGGGATCAGCGGCTCGCCGTGCGTGGCGTACGACGTTCCCGTGGCGGTGAAGGCCGCCACGGCTCCGGCCTCGTTGATGCCCACGTGCATGATCTGGCCCTGCGGGCTCTCCTTGTAGGCAAGAAGGAGCTCGCGGTCGACCGAGGTGTAGTTCTGGCCGTGCGGGTTGTAGATCTTGGCGGTGGGGAAGTACGCGTCCATTCCGAACGTGCGGGCCTCGTCGGGGATGATCGGCACGATGCGGTGGCCGAAGTCCTTCGCGCGCAGCAGGTCCTTCAGCAGACGGACGAATGCCATCGTGGTGGCGATCTCCTGCGTGCCGGAGCCCTTCTTCGGCAGCGCGTAGGCGGCGTCACCCGGAAGCTCCAGGCCGACGTGGTGGCTACGGCGCTCCGGGAGGAAACCGCCGAGCGCACGTCGACGCTCGAGCATGTACTGGATCGTCTCGTCCTGCTCGCCCGGGTGGTAGTACGGCGGCTGGTAGGGATTCTCCTCCAGCTGCTCGTCCGTGATCGGGATGCGCATGGAATCGCGGAAGTGCTTCAGGTCCTCGAGCGTCATCTTCTTCATCTGGTGGGTCGCGTTCCGACCCTCGAAGTGGTGCCCGAGCCCGTAGCCCTTGATCGTCTTGGCGAGGATGACCGTGGGCTGACCCTTGTGCTCGACCGCGGTCTTGTAGGCGGCGTAGACCTTCTGGTAGTCCAGTCCGCCGCGGCGGAGCTTGCCCCAGATGTCGTCGTCCGACCAGTCCTTCACCAGCTGTGCTGTGCGCTCGTCACGGCCGAAGAAGTGCTCGCGGATGAATGCGCCGTCCTCGGCGCGGTAGGTCTGGAAGTCGCCGTCGGGCGTCGTGTTCATCAGTCGCACGAGGGCGCCTTCGGGGTCCTGCGAGAGCAGTTCGTCCCAGCCGCGACCCCACACCACCTTGATGACGTTCCAGCCGGCGCCGCGGAAGAAGCTCTCCAGCTCCTGGATGATCTTGCCGTTGCCGCGCACCGGTCCGTCGAGGCGCTGCAGGTTGCAGTTGACCACGAAGGTCAGGTTGTCCAGACCCTCGTTGGCGGCGACCTGGAGCTGCCCGCGGCTCTCGACCTCGTCCATCTCGCCGTCGCCGAGGAAAGCCCACACGCGGGAGGACGACAGGTCCTTGATACCGCGGTTGGTGAGGTACTTGTTGGTCATCGCCTGGTAGATGGCGTTGATCGGGCCGAGGCCCATCGAGACCGTCGGGAACTGCCAGTACTCCGGCATGAGCCGCGGGTGGGGATAGGACGGGATGCCGTCCGGCGCCTTGGACTTCTCCTGGCGGAACCCGTCGAGCTGCTCGGCGGTGAGGCGTCCTTCGAGGAAGGAGCGCGCATAGATGCCGGGCGACGCATGGCCCTGGATGAAGACCTGGTCTCCGCCCGAGGGGTCGTCCAGCCCGCGGAAGAAATGGTTGAACCCGACTTCGTAGAGCGAGGCCGACGACGCGTACGTCGAGATGTGGCCACCCACGCCGATGCCCGGGCGCTGGGCGCGGTGCACCGTGAGCGCCGCGTTCCAGCGGATCCAGCGACGGTAGCGCCGCTCGAGCTCTTCGTCACCGGGGAACTCGGGCTCGCGGTCCACCGTGATGGTGTTGATGTAGTCCGTCGTCGGGACCTGCGGAACGTTGAGCTGCAGATCGTGCGAGGACTGCAGAAGGCTGAGCATGATCTCGCGCCCGCGCCCTCGACCCTTCGCCTGAACGAGCTGCTGGAGGGACTCCTGCCACTCCGACGTCTCTTCGGGATCGCTGTCGAGGGGTTCCTGCGAGTACGGATCCTGATCGTTGACAGTCACAGAAGACCTTTCGTCGTCTGGCAGATCATGCCAGGTAATCGCAACCGGTGCGGCCCTGCCGTTGTTCGCGAGCGACAACGCACCGTCCATCAGCCTAGCGAGTCGGCGGCGTCGTCGAGGCCGACCGTGTCACTCTCGTAGACTTCCTCCCGGGGGCCTTTAGCTCAGCTGGTAGAGCGCCACGTTTACACCGTGGATGTCGTCGGTTCGATCCCGGCAGGGCCCACTCGACGCAGCCGCGGGGCCGGGTAGGTTGGTTGCGTGAACGCCAGCCCAGAAGACCAGCGCCGTCTCGTCGACCTCGCCGACCTCGATGCCCGCATCCGGCAGGCCGAGCACGCGCGGCGCAACCCGCCGCAGGCGGCCAAGGTGCAGGAGCTGCTCGCCCATCGCCAGCGCCTGTCGCAGGAGCTGACGATCCGCCTCGGTATGCGCGACGATCTGCGCACCGAGCTGTCGCGCATCGAGTCCGACGTGGCCGTGGTCGACGCCCGCAGCGCGCGCGATGCGCAGCGGCTGGCCGCATCCTCCAACTCCAAGGAGGCGCAGGGGCTCGAGAGCGAACTGGCATCGCTGGCGCGTCGCAAGAGCGACCTCGAAGACGCCGAGCTCGAGGTCATGGAGAAGCTCGAACAGGCCGAACGCGCCGTGACCGAGCAGGAGCAGCTGATCGCGCAGACCAACGCCGAGGGCGCATCGCTGAGCGCCGAGGCGAAGCGCGTCGTCGCCGAAGCCGACACCGCATACGATGCGGCGACGCGAGACCGCGCTGCTCTGGCGCAGAACGTTCCGGCGGCGCTGATGGCGATGTACGAGCGCATCGCCGCACGGGGGACGGGCGCCGCGCCGCTGGTCGCCCGGACATGCGGAGGGTGCCGAATGGTGCTTTCGGGCACGGACCTCAACCTGATCCGGCAGGCTTCGGACGACACGGTCGTGACGTGCCCGGAGTGCGGCTGCATCCTCGTCCGCTCTGACGAATCGGGCCTGTGAGGGGCGAGGACCGGTACGCGCACCGAGGTGGCTGAGCAGGTCCGTATCGTCCTGGGCCGCGACGGCTCGCGGGTCGCCGCCCTCACGATGGGCGCGGGCGGCGTGAACGCCCAGGCGAGCGTGGACCTGGAGGAGCTGCCGGCCTGGGTCGCCGAGCGCGAGCGCCGCGGCGGCATCCGGTGGATCTGGAACGACACGGTCGATTGGTATCCCGGTCTGCTGGAGGCGGGCGTGCGGGTGGCTCGGTGCCAGGACCTCCGGTTGACCCACGCCATCCTGCGCCACGCCGCCGGCGTGGCGAGCACGGGGATCATGCGCGGCTCCGGCGAGTGGGATGCGCCGCCTGCGGGGCGCCATGACGCAGGCACGGCCTTGTTCTCGCTCGCGGACTGGCCCGCACGAACCGGGGTCCCCGCGGACGTGAGCGCCGCCCACGCCGAGTTCGCCCGGCAGCAGGACGCCGTGGCCACGTCGCGGGACCCGGGACGTCTGCGCCTGCTCGTGGCGGCCGAGTCGGCAGGGGCGCTCGTGGCGGCCGAGATGACCGCGGCAGGGCTGCCGTGGGACCGGCACGCTCACGATGACATCCTCACCGGAGTGCTGGGGGAGCGATCGGCAACGGGGGTGCCCGCTCACCTCGCGGATGCCGCAGGACGCGTCCGGGCGGCGCTCGGTGATCCGAACGTCCGCCTCGATTCGCCGGTGCAGCTGCTCCGGTCGCTCCGACGTGCCGGACTGTCGGTGGAATCCACCGGCAGGTGGGAGCTCGCGCAGCACGATCACCCCGCCATTCCACCGCTGCTGGAGTACAAGCGCCTCGCCCGCCTGATGAGCGCGAACGGCTGGGCTTGGCTCGACGAGTGGGTGCGGGACGGCCGATTCCGCCCCGTGTTCATCCCCGGCGGTGTCGTCACGGGACGCTGGGCATCCGCAGGCGGGGGCGCGCTCCAGCTTCCGCGACAGCTGCGTCCCGCCGTGCGCGCCGATGCGGGCTGGATGCTCGTCGTCGCCGACGTGGCACAGCTCGAGCCCCGCGTCCTGGCGGGGATGAGCGGCGACCGGGGGCTCGCAGAGGCGGCCCGCGGGCGCGACCTGTACGAAGGGATCGTCGCCACGACGGCCATCACCGAGCGCGCCGACGCGAAGATGGCGCTCCTCGGTGCCATGTACGGCGCCACCAGCGGGACCTCCGGGCGGCTTGCTCCGCAGCTGCGTCGGTCGTTCCCCCGTGCGATGGCGATGGTGGATGCCGCGGCCGCGCGCGGCGAGGACGGGGGAGTGGTCAGCACGCTGCTCGGTCGCACATCACCCGCACCGGACCCCCGCTGGCTCGAGGAGCAGCGGCGCGCGAGCGAAGACGGCGCGACGCCGGCGGAGATCTCCCGCTCGCGGTCTCGCGCGCGTGACCGTGGACGCTTCACCCGGAACTTCATCGTGCAGGGGACGGCGGCGGAGTGGGCGCTGGCATGGCTCGCCGATCTGCGGGCGGAACTGGCCCAGGCGCCCGCGGCGATGACCGAGGCGACGCTGTCGGGGCCGGTCTTCGGCAGACGGCCGCACCTGGCGTTCTTCCTCCACGACGAGGTGATCGTCCACACCCCCGCCGAGCAGGCCGACGCCGTGGCCGCGCAGGTCCGCCGGAGTGCGGAGCGCGCCGGGCGTCTGCTGTTCGGAGACTTCCCGATCGACTTCCCGCTCGATGTGCGGGTGAGCCGCACAGCCGAAGCGAAGTGAGGCCCCACGCGGGCGACTAGACTCGGCCTCGCGAATGGGTCGGCTGGACGGTCGCGTCACCCGCGGTTCGCCGCGGGTGCCGAGGAACGTCCGGGCTCCGCAGGGCAGGGCGGTGGGTAACACCCACCCGGAGCGATCCGCGAGACAGTGCCACAGAGAGCAGACCGCCCGGCTTCGGCCGGGTAAGGGTGAAAGGGTGGTGTAAGAGACCACCGGGGTCGCGGTGACGCGACCCGCACGGCAAACCTCGCCCGGAGCAAGGCCAGACAGGGGATGATGACGCGGCCCGCCGAGTCCCCGGGTAGGCCGCTGGAGCGGCACGGCAACGTGTCGCCGAGAGAGATGACCGTCCACGGGGCGCAAGCCTCCGGACAGAACCCGGCGTACAGGCCGGCCCATTCGCTTCTCAGCCGGCGGTGTCGTCCCGCAGTGCCCGCGCCCCCAGCAGCGACAGCGCAGCGGCGCCGATGATCCCGGCGTTGTTGCGGTGGACCGCGGGAACAATGGGCGTGGCCAGCTTCAGCAGCGGGAGGAACTTGCCAGCGTGCTTGGACACGCCGCCGCCGACGATGAACAGATCGGGACTGAAGAGGAACTCGATGTGGCTGTAGTACCACTGCAGCCGCTCGGCCCACGCCTCCCAGGACAGCTCGTCACGCTCCATCGCGGAGTAGGCGGCGTACGCCTCGGCGTCCCTCCCGTGCTCCGCGCGCTGAACGTGGCCGAGCTCGGAGTTCGGGATGAGAACCCCGTCGTACAGCAGCGCCGACCCGATGCCGGTACCGAGGGTGGTCAGG
Organism: Microbacterium sp. ARD31; assembly: GCF_031844425.1. Classification (NCBI taxonomy): domain Bacteria; kingdom Bacillati; phylum Actinomycetota; class Actinomycetes; order Micrococcales; family Microbacteriaceae; genus Microbacterium; species Microbacterium sp. ARD31. Next base: position 192,549 of record NZ_JAUZVE010000004.1, on the reverse strand, counting down.
ATCGTGAGCCCGTCCTGGTCCTTCGCGGCGCCGTACCTCAACTCGGCTATCCCCGCCACGTCGGCGTCGTTAGCGAAATGGATGTCGCGGCCCAGCCCGTCTTCGAAGAACTTCTCGGCTTCGAAGCCGATCCATGCGTCGGAGACGTTGGCGGCGGACAGGGTGCGACCGCGCTTCACGATGGCCGGGAAGGCGACGCCGAGCGCGATGGAGGCATCCGTGACGCCGAGCCGATCGAGGACGCCTCGTACCGCCTGGAGCACGTCGGCGGGCTCCGCGCCCGCCGGAGTCGCGACCTTCACGCGGTCCGAGATCAGCCGGCCTCCGGCGAGGTCCACCAGACCCGCTTTGATGCCGGTGCCGCCGATGTCCACGCCGACCGCGTGCGTCGCATGAGATGCCATGTCGTCCAGCCTATCCAGCGCGGTGGTGCCCATCAGTAGGATCGATGCATCGGCCCGAAGGCGGCGCCGGGAGGGGGAGCCATGAGCGGCGACAGCGAGAAGTACTGGTACAACCTGACCACCGGACAGGTCGAGCGGGGGTTCGAGTCGCCTGCGGTGGATCGCGCCGGCCCCTTCGACACCGAAGACGAGGCCCGGCGGGCTCCGGACATCCTGCGAGAGCGCTCGCGCGCGTGGGCCGAGGAAGAGGCGCGGGACGACTCCTGGGGTCCTGCCGGGCGCGGCGGCGCGTCGGGGGATGCCGACGGCGACCAGTAGTCTGGCTGAAGCCGGTCCGGCACGGGAGAGGATGCAATGGACAAGCAGCGCGACTTCGTTCTTCGGACCATCGAGGAACGAGGAGTCAAGTTCGTCCGTCTGTGGTTCACGGACGTCATCGGGACGCTGAAGTCGGTGGCGATCGCCCCGGCCGAGGTGGAGGGCGCCTTCGCCGAAGGCCTCGGCTTCGACGGGTCGGCCATCGAGGGCCTCACCCGCTCCTATGAGTCCGACCTCCTCGCCCACCCCGACCCGACGACGTTCCAGACGCTGCCGTGGCGCGGTGAGATCGACCCGACGGCGCGGATGTTCTGCGACATCACCACCCCCGACGGTCAGCCCGCGGTGGCCGATCCCCGCAACGTCCTCAAGCGTGCGCTCGCGCGAGCAGCCGACGCGGGCTTCACCTTCTACACCCACCCCGAGATCGAGTTCTATCTTCTGAAGTCCTCGACCTACGGACCCGAGGGCCCCGTTCCCGTGGACTCGGCGGGATACTTCGACAACGTCCCCGGGGGCACCGCGCACGACTTCCGTCGCCGTTCGGTGCGGATGCTGGAGGATCTCGGGATCTCGGTCGAGTTCAGCCACCACGAGGGCGGACCGGGCCAGAACGAGATCGATCTGCGCTACGCGGACGCGCTCGCGACGGCCGACAACATCATGACCTTCCGCACCGTCATCAAAGAGGTGGCGATCGAGCAGGGCGTCTACGCCACCTTCATGCCCAAACCGCTCGGCGGGCAGCCCGGCAGCGGCATGCACACCCACATGTCGCTCTTCGAGGGAGACGTCAACGCCTTCTACGAGGAGGGCGCGCAATATCAGCTGTCGAAGGTCGGTCGCCACTTCATCGCCGGCCTCCTGCGCCACGCGAACGAGATGGCGGCGGTGACCAACCAGTTCGTGAACTCCTACAAGCGGATCTGGGGTGGCGACGAGGCCCCGAGCTTCATCTGCTGGGGGCACAACAACCGCTCCGCGCTCGTGCGCGTTCCGATGTACAAGCCGAACAAGGGCCAGTCCTCACGGGTCGAGTACCGCGGCCTCGACTCCGCGGCGAATCCCTACCTGTCGTACGCGCTCCTGCTGTCGGCCGGTCTCAAGGGCATCGAGGAGGAGTACGAGCTCCCGCTCGAGGCCGAAGACAACGTCTGGTCGCTCACGGATGCCGAGCGGCGTGCACTCGGCTACGCGCCGCTTCCGGCGAGCCTGGACCATGCTCTGGAGTACATGGAGGAGTCCGAGCTGGTCGCCGAGACGCTCGGCGAGCAGGTCTTCAACTACGTCCTTCTGAACAAGCGTCGCGAGTGGGAGCAGTACCGCGCGCAGGTCACCCCCTTCGAGCTGAAGAGCAACCTCGAGATGCTCTGAGCCGGGCTCATGTCGGCGACGGATCGCTCCACCTCCCTCACGGAGCTCGCCCGCCTCGGATTCAGCAGTCTGTCCGAGGCCGACGCGCTCCTGGCCGAGATCTCCGACGCGACGGGGTTCGAACGCGGAACCCTCACCGAGCGGGCCACGGCGGCGGCTGATCCCGACGCCGCCGTCGCGGCGGTCGCGAAGATCGTCCGACGTGCCCCACAGGCCGTCATCGACCTTCGCGGCGACCCCGTGGGATGGCGCGCGCTGTGGGCTCTGACCGGAGCATCTTCCGGCTTCGCGGACTTCTACCTGCGGCATCCCGAGGAACTCGCCTCGCTGCGGGGAGCGGGCGCGGCGCTCCCCGGCATCGAAGCGATGCGCGAGACCATGCTGCAGGCGGTCGGCGCCGAGGACGGGTTCGCGGCGGGCGGGGGAGAGGCATGCTGGGTCGCGCTGCGCGTGCGCTACCGCCGGATCCTCGCGTGCATCGCCGCGTACGACCTGACGAGTGACTCCGCGGTCGACGAGATGCCCGCGGTCGCGGCGGCTCTGGCGGACGCCGCCGGAGCCGCACTGGAGGCCTCGCTGTGCGTGGCACGCACCCGCATGTGCGGCGGCGGACCGGGCGGAGGCTCGTTCACCCGCGACGAGGTCGCGGGCACGCTGCTGGCGATCATCGGCATGGGCAAGACCGGCGCGCGCGAGCTGAACTACGTCAGCGACGTCGATGTGATCTTCGTCGCCGGCCTGGCCCCCGACGCCCCGGACGGGTTCGCCGAAGGCCGGATGCTCGACATCGCCACCCGGCTGGCCGTGCAGACCATGCGGGGCATCTCAGGCGTCGAGATCGAGCCACCGCTGTGGGAGGTCGATGCCAACCTCCGCCCCGAGGGCAAGCAGGGCGCGCTGGTGCGCACCCTCGACTCGCACCTGTCGTATTACGACCGGTGGGCCAAGAGCTGGGAGTTCCAGGCGCTCCTGAAGGCGCGGCCCATCGCGGGAGATCCTGTGCTCGGCGACGCGTACGTCGCCGCGGTGCAGCCGAAGGTGTGGACCAGCGCGGCGCGCGAGAACTTCGTCGACTCGGTGCAGCGGATGCGCGAACGGGTGACCGAGCACATCCCCGCGGAGGACGTCGCCTTCCAGCTGAAGCTCGGGCCAGGCGGCATCCGCGATGTGGAGTTCACCGTCCAGCTGCTCCAGCTCGTGCACGGTCTCAGCGATGACAACATCCGCCAGCGCGGCACCCTCGACGCACTGGACGCGCTGGTGGCCGAGGGATACATCGGGAGAGCGGATGCCGCCGCCTTCGCCCGTGACTACCGCGTGCTGCGCCTGCTCGAACATCGCGTGCAGCTTCGGGCGCTGAGGCGCACGCATCTCATGCCGGCTCGCGAGGAGGAGCGACGCGTCCTCGCGCGCGCATCCGGCCTGGCGGCCTCCGCCGAGGACGTCTGGGCGCTGTGGGAGGCCACGAAGCGGGAAGTCCGGGACATCCACGTCCGCCTGTTCTACCGCCCCCTGCTTTCGGCTGTGGCCGCGCTGCCTGCCGAAGAACGTGTCATCTCGCCCGCGCAGGCGCACGACCGCCTGGCCGCGATCGGCTTCACGGATCCCACCGGGGCACTGCGCCACATCGGCGCCCTCACCAGCGGGATCAGCCGGAAGGCGACGATCCAGCGCCACCTCATGCCGGTGATGATCCGCTGGTTCGCCGACGGCGTCGATCCCGACTACGGTCTGATCGCGTTCCGCCGCCTCAGCGAGCGGCTCGGCAACACGCCGTGGTTCCTGCGGATGCTCCGAGACTCCTCGGGCGCCGCCGAGAGCCTCACCCGTGTCCTCTCCGGATCGAGGTACGTCGGTGAACTGATGGAGTGGATCCCCGAAGCCGCCGCATGGCTGGATGACGACGAGCTGCTGCGGCCGCGGTCGGGCTCCTCCCTGCAGCAGGAGGCGCGGGCCATCCAGACGCGCCACACCGACATCACCGGCGCGATGCGGGCCGTGCGCGCGCTGCGACGTCGCGAACTCCTGCGGGTCGCCATGGCGGGCATCCTCGGCACGACGACGATCGAAGAGATCGCCGACGCGCTCACGACGATCACCGAAGTCACCATCCAAGCGGCACTGCGGGCCGTCCGACGCGAAGTGGTCCCCCCCGAGGACGACGATCTCGACTTCTCGGTGATCGCGATGGGACGCTTCGGCGGGCGGGAGCTCGGGTTCGGCTCGGACGCCGACGTCATGTACGTCTACCGGGCGAACAGCGTGGCTCCGCAGCGCGCGAACCAGCTCGCCCTCCAGATCGTCGCGGAACTCCGCCGTCAGTCGGAGGACCACCGCGTGCCGCTCGACCTCGACGCCGATCTGCGGCCGGAGGGGCGGAGCGGACCGCTCGTGCGCTCATTGGACAGCTACGCCGCGTACTACCAGCGCTGGTCGCTGTCCTGGGAGGCCCAGGCGCTGCTGCGGGCGCGAGGCGTCGCGGGCAGCGTGAAACTCATCGCGGCGTTCACCGCCCTCGCCGATGAGATCCGCTACCCGGCGGAGGCCGACGCGCAGGGCCTTCGCGAGATCAAGCGCATCAAGGCGCGTGTCGAGAACGAGCGGCTGCCGCAGGGAACGGATCCGGCGAGACATCTCAAGCTGGGTCCCGGTTCGCTCTCGGATGTCGAGTGGCTCGTCCAGCTGGTGCAGCTGCAGCACGCGCATCGGGTATCCGGGCTCCGCACCACCTCCACGATCGCCGCGCTGCGAGCGGCCGAGGACGAGGGACTCGTGCCGGCGCAGAGCGCGGACCTGCTCGCCGAGGCGTGGCGCCTGTCGAGCAGACTCCGATCGGCGAACACGCTGCTGTCGGGTCAGACCAGCGACGTGCTTCCCGCCGATCGTGGCCGCCTCGACGGCATCGGGCGCCTGCTCGGCTACCCGCCGAGGTCGGCGACCCAGGTCGAAGAGGACTACTTCGGCGCCACCCGACGTGCGCGGCGCGTCTTCGAGAAGCTCTTCTACGGCTGATCGCTTCGACGGGAGAAGCCCCCCGGATCGAGATCCGGGGGGCTTCCTGCGGTGCGTGGGTCAGACCCCGAAGTACAGCTCGTACTCGAAGGGGTGCGGACGCTGAGCGATCGGCTGGATCTCGTTCTCGATCTTGTACTCGATCCAGGTCTCGATGAGCTCGGGCGTGAACACGTTGCCCCGCGTCAGGAACTCGTTGTCGGCGCGCAACGCCTCGAGCGAGTCCAGGAGCGAGTTCGGCACCTGCGGAATGTTCTTGGCCTCCTCGGGCGGAAGCTCGTACAGGTCCTTGTCGACCGGCTCGTGCGGCTCGATGCGGTTGATGATGCCGTCGATGCCCGCCATCAGCTGAGCGGCGAACGCCAGGTAGGGGTTGCCCGAGGCGTCCGGGGCGCGGAACTCGATGCGCTTGGCCTTCGGGTTGGTGCCCGTGATCGGGATGCGGATCGCCGCCGAGCGGTTACCGGCCGAGTAGACCAGGTTCACGGGTGCCTCGAAGCCCTTCACCAGGCGGTGGTAGCTGTTGAGGGTCGGGTTGGTGAATGCCAGGACGGCGGGCGCGTGGGCCAGGATGCCGCCGATGTACCAGCGCGCCACGTCGGACAGACCGCCATAGCCCTTCTCGTCGTAGAAGAGCGGCTCGCCGTTGTTCCACAGCGACTGGTGGGTGTGCATTCCCGAGCCGTTGTCGCCGAAGAGCGGCTTGGGCATGAAGGTCGCGACCTTGCCCCACTGCTCGGCGGTGTTCTTCACGATGTACTTGAACTTCAGGATGTCGTCCGCGGCGTGCACCATGGTGTCGAAGCGGTAGTTGATCTCGGCCTGGCCGCCCGTGCCGACCTCGTGGTGCGCGCGCTCGAGGAGGAGTCCGGCCTCGATGAGCTTGAGGCTGATGTCATCGCGGAGGTCGGCCTGCTTGTCCACGGGTGAGACCGGGAAGTATCCGCCCTTGTAGGGGGTCTTGTTCGCGAGGTTGCCGCCCTCTTCCACACGGCCGGTGTTCCAGGCGCCCTCTTCGGAGTCGACCGAGTAGAACGACGAGTTCTGCTTCACCTCGTAGCGGACGTCGTCGAAGATGTAGAACTCCGCCTCGGGAGCGAAGAACGCGGTGTCGGCGATGCCGGTCGACGCCAGGTACTTCTCGGCCTTCTTGGCCACCTGACGCGGGTCCTTGGAGTAGATCTCGCCGTTGCGCGGGTTGTAGATGTCGAAGACCATGATGAGCGTCTTCGCTTCGCGGAACGGGTCGAGGTATGCGGTCGACACATCGGGGATTAGCTGCATGTCGGACTCGTGGATGTTCGCGAAGCCCCGGATGGAGGAGCCGTCGAACAGCTGGCCGACGGTGAAGAACTCCTCGTCGACGGTGGCTGCCGGGATGTTGAAGTGCTGCTGCACACCAGGAAGATCCGTGAACCGGATGTCGAGGAATTTGACGTCCTCGTCCTTGATGAACTTGAGCACCTCGGATGAATCACTGAACATGAAGTCTCCAGGGGTAGGGCATCGGGAACTGCCGCTCGCAAAGCGAGCTTGCCTGGCAACGTACCGGTGGGGCATTGCCCGGCAGTGACATGATTGTTTCCGGCATGTTACACGGGCCTGGTTAGGCTGATCCGGTGACGCAGAGTGCGCAGGAGTATCCGGGTGAACGGCTCGGCCTTCCCCGCGACGGAGACGGTTCAATCGCCCGCCCTGGGCGGCGCGTGGCGGCGCTGTTCCTCGATTACGGCGCCGCCTACCTCATCTCGGGCTTCTTCGGATGGGACCCGCTCGCCATCCTCACGATCTTCGCGATCATCCAGATCGTCTTCATCCCCACGCTCCAGGGGAGCCCGGGGCACCGCCTCTTCGGTATGCGTCTTCAGCGCGTCGGTGGCGGCTGGGTCGGCCTGGCCAGGCCACTGCTGCGCACCCTCCTGCTGGTCGTCGTCATTCCGGCGGTGATCTGGGATGCCGATCAGCGCGGTCTGCACGACAAGGCCGCCGGAACGGTGCTCGTCCGGACCTGACCCCCGCCGCGCGCGCGTCAGCGCGGGCGCGGGGCGCGCACCTTGGTGGGGTCGATCCCCTTCGGGATGGGAAGGGACGAGAGGGACTGCGAGACCGACTCGACCCGCTTGATGACCGCCGCCATCGTCGCGCGGTCGATGGCCTTCGGCAGCGACTTGATCGTCGAGGCCAGCTTGCCGACCGGAACCTCGTCGGAACCGTGGCCGAGGTAGAGGACGGTGACCGGAACGCCCGACGCCACGCGCTGCACTTTCGCCCGCTCGTCGTTCACCAGGCGAGTGAGGCGACCGCGAGCACCCTCGCCCACGATGACGATCCCGCCTCGGCCGATCGCGCGATACACCGCCTCCTGGGTCTTCGGGTTGATCCCCACCGGCATCTCGCTGGCCTGCCAGCGCCGCCCGAGTGAGGTCGACAGCACATGACCGGCCGCCCCCGGCATCCCGTCGATCTTCTTGTACATCGCCAGCGTCGACATGCGGGTCATCGTCATGAGCGAGGCCAGCACGCCGAGCATCAGCCCGGTGACGCCCCAGAGGATGACACTCCAGATGGCGACGGGCGGCAGCAGGAATCCGAGCCCCACGCCGAGCGCGACACCGAGCAGCAGCACGCCCACCAGCAGGAACGGCAACCAGCGGTATTCCTTCTGCGTGAACGTGTAGAGAGTGCGGATCTGCGAGAAGAAGCCGGGGCGCTTCTCGGGCGTCGTGGTGCGGGCTGCCATGCGCATCATCCTACCGTTCCACCGCCTCGCCCCCTCCTCCCCAGTGCCCCTCCTGGATCGGTTCCTCCACAGCCTGGCGGGGGAGCCTCCGGCGGTCGGCGTGCCGGGACGACACTCGTCCCATGACCGAACGCGAGCTGATTCCGGGTGTGTATCGCACCATCCGCGGCCTCAGCGCGGGTCGCGAGGCGCCGTGGGCGGGCACCCTGTGCCAGGACGCAGCGGGGGCCGCGTTCCACGTCGTCGATGCCGAGGTCCTCGGAGACGACTGGGCGGGGTGGCGGGCCGCGCCCGACGGCCATGTCCTGGCCGCCGTGGACGTGGTCCGGCGGGCGTCGGGCCACGACGCCGTGCTCCCGGTGTGCGACGAGCCCGTGACGGCGCTCCTCGACCGTCGCGCCGGGGCGGGCGCGCCGCTTTCGGCGGGGGAGGCCGTGACACTCGGCATCAGCCTGCTGAGGGGGATGGGCGAGCTTCCCTCTGACGCGGCTGCTTCGTGCGCGGACTGGTGGATCACCGGGGACGGTCGACCGGTGGTGGTGTCGGGCGCAGGGCGGGACGACGCCAGGGCGGCCACCGTCGCCCTGGTCGAGCACCTGAGCAACCACGTGGACCTGTCGTGCTGGGGCCGGGTGCGCGATGCGGTGACGGTCGAGCGGTTGTCCGCCGTCGAGATGGATGCCGCCGAGGCTGCGCTCTTCGCCGAGGCGGCGCCGGAACCGCTCGCCACCGCGGTGCTCGCGCCGCGCACGGCACGCAGCGTGAGTCGGGTCGGTCCACCCGAGATCGAACCGGTGCCTCCCGCTGACCCCTGGCCGCTGCGTGCGCTGCGGCACGTCGACGGCGACCTCGCGGACATGGTGTCCCGTGCGACGACGTCGCTGTGGCGGCGTGCGCGGGCGGCGCCAGGATCGGCGGGCAGGCGCAGACCGTGGGCGATCGCCGGGGGCGTCGCCGGGCTGATCGTCGCGGGTGGGCTGCTCTGGCCGACACCGGCCGAGCCCGGGCCGGCCGCTTCCGCCCCACCGCCGTCCGCGACCGAACGCGCCACGGCGACACCCGCCGCGTCGTCGGCGGCGGCTGAGGAAGCACGGGTCCCGGGCGCCACCGCACACGAGGACGAGGACCTGGCGGCCGTCCTCGCGGATCTGCTGGCCAGACGTGCGGAATGCGGGGGAGATCAGTCCTGTCTCGAGACGACCGCCGCGGCCGCGTCCGTCTCGTCGCAGACACTGGATCTGCCGGAATCCGATCGAACCATCGAACTCGTGGACGACCTCGGCGACGTCGCGGTTCTCAAGGTGGTGCCGCGCGATGCCTCACTGGCAACGCAGTTGGTCGTCATCGTCCGTAAGGACGGCTCATGGCTGCTGCGGGACGTTCACGACGTCCTGCAGCAGCCATGAGCGGAGTCGTCAGATACCGAGCTGCCCGGCGAACGCCGCCTGCTCCAAGCGGGTCTTGACCGCGCTGAGGAACCGGGCCGCGTCGGCGCCATCCACGATGCGGTGGTCGTACGACAGCGCGAGATAGACGTACGAGCGGATCGCGATCGCCTCCTGACCATCGACCTTCACCACGCCGGGACGCTTCACGACAGTGCCGGTGCCGAGGATGGCGGACTGCGGCAGGAAGACGACGGGGGTGTCGAACAGCGCGCCACGAGACCCGGTGTTGGTCAGCGTGAAGGTGCCGCCCGCGAGCTCGTCGGGCTTCAGCTTGTTGTTCCGGGTACGCGCCGCGAGATCCGCGATCTCATGGGCGATCTCGGCGATGTTCTTGCTGCCGGCGTCGCGCACCACGGGCGTGAGCAGGCCGCGCTCCGTGTCGACGGCGATCGACAGGTTCTCCGACGCCGGGTAGACGATCGATTCGCCGTCGACCGTGGCGTTGATGACGGGATGGGCCTGCAGCGCTTCCGCGGCGGCGAGGGCGAAGAACGGCAGGAACGACAGCTTATCGCCGGTCTTCTCGAGGAACTCTGCCTTCACCTGATCGCGGTACGCGGCCAGCTTGGTCACGTCGACCTCGACGACGGTGGTCAGCTGAGCGGTCGACTGCATCGAGGCCACTGCCCGCTCGGCGAGGACCTTGCGAAGGCGCGACATCGGCTGGGTCGTTCCGCGCAACGGCGAGACCTCCACCTCGGGTGCGGCCTCGGCGGCTGCGCTCGGTGCGGACTCGGCGGGGCTCGCGGCAGCGGTGGCCGCCTTGAGGACGTCCTCCTTGCGGATACGACCCCCGACACCGGTGCCGGTCACCGAGGCCAGGTCGACTCCCTGCTGCTGGGCGAGGCGGCGCACCAGCGGTGTGACATAGGTCGGCGCGTCATCGTCGGAGGACGCCCCGGCCGGCGCCGCCGTCTCGGGCTTCTCGGCGGCAGGCTGAGCGGCGGGCTTCTGCGCGGCAGGCGCCGGGGCGGGCTCCTCAGCAGGCTTCTCGCTGGCGGGTGCCGGCGCGGACGGCTCGGGGGCGGGGGCCTCCTGCGCGGGCGCAGCAGCGGGAGCAGGCTCGGCGGGTGCGGATTCTGCGGGAGCCTCTGCCGGGGCTGCGGGTGCGGGTGCTCCGTCGCCGATGCGGGCGAGCGGCGATCCGACGGCCACGGTCTCGTCCTCCTGCACCAGGATCTGCTGCAGTGTTCCCGCGAAGGGCGACGGGATCTCGGTGTCGACCTTGTCGGTGGAGATCTCCAACAGCGGCTCGTCCTCGGCCACCTCGTCGCCGACCTGCTTGAGCCAGCGGGTTACGGTGCCTTCGGTCACCGACTCGCCGAGCTCGGGGAGCACGACATCCTTGCCGGCGCCCGAACCCGCATCGTTCTGCGCGGGCTGCTCGGTGGGCTGCGGGGCTTCGGCGGGCGGAGCTGCTGCCTCGGCAGGTGCCGCCTCTTCGGCAGGCGCCTCCTCGGCAGGTGCCTCCTCGGCAGGTGCGGCCTCTTCCGCGGGTACGGCCTGTTCCTCTGCAGGGGCGGGCGCGGACTGCCCGCCACCGGAGCCGTCGCCGATCTTGGCCAGCACGGCTCCGACCTCGACGGTCTCGTCCTCCTGGACGAGGATCTCCTCGATGACGCCGCTGACCGGCGAGGGGATCTCGGTGTCGACCTTGTCGGTCGAGATCTCGAGCAGTCCTTCGTCGGCCTCGACGGTGTCACCGACCTGCTTGAGCCAGCGGGTGACCGTTCCCTCGGTGACGCTCTCTCCGAGCGCGGGGAGGACCACGGAAGTGCTCATGGGGTTGTCTCCTTCAGGATGCCTGATGTTCGTCTAGCTTAGTGATGCTGATGGGTCGGATCGTCAGAGGGTGTGCAGCGGCTTGCCGGCGAGCGCCAGGAAGGCCTCACCCAGAGCTTCGCTCTGCGTCGGGTGCGCGTGGATGAACGGGGCGATGTCTTCGGGATGCGCTTCCCAGGCGACGGCGAGCTGGCCCTCCGAGATGAGTTCTCCGACGCGGTCCCCGACCATGTGCACGCCCAGGACGGGCCCGTCCGTGGCGCGGACGACCTTCACGATCCCGCCCGTCCCGATGATCTCGCTCTTGCCGTTGCCGGCGAGGTTGTATTCGTAGGACGCCACTGCGTCGGCGCCGTGACGCTCGATCGCGGCGGCCTCGGTCAGACCGACGGAGGCGACCTCGGGGCTGCTGTAGGTGACTTTCGGAATGAGCGCGTCCTCGACGACGACCGGCGCTCGTCCCGCGATCTCCTCGGCGACGAAGATGCCCTGCTGGAATCCGCGGTGCGCCAGCTGCAGACCGGGCACGATGTCGCCCACCGCCCAGACGTGCTCTGCCGTCGTGCGTAGCCGCTCGTCGACGCGGACGAACCCGCGATCGAGTTCCACTCCGGCGCCCTCGAACCCGAGATCCGCAGTCAGGGGACCGCGCCCGACCGCGACGAGGAGATAGTCCGCCTCGAGCCGGTCGCCGTTCTCGAGCTCGACGACGACGCCGCTGTCGGACTGCGACGCCGACGCGAAGCGCACGCCCAGAGACGAGGAGATCCCGCGACGGCGGAAGGCCCGCTCCAGGGCCTTGCTGCTGGCGACGTCCTCAGCCGGAACGAGATGCGGCAGCGCCTCGACGATGGTCACGTCGACGCCGAAGGATCGCCAGACACTGGCGAACTCGACGCCGATGACACCCCCGCCCAGGATGACGACCGACCCCGGCACCTCATCGAGGGCGAGGGCCTGCTCACTGGCGAGGATGCGCCCGCCGATCTCGAGGCCGGGCAGGGTGCGGCTGTACGAGCCTGTTGCGAGGACGACATCCGTGCCGAGATAGCGGTCCTCGCCGACGCGCACCGCCGGTCCGGGCTCGAGCCGGCCCTCGCCTCGGACGACGGTGATCTTGCGCGCCTGGATGAGACCTTCGAGGCCCTTGTGCTTCTTGGCGACGATGTTCTCGCGATACGCGCGGAGCCCTGCCGGGTCGACGCCCTCGAACGTTGCGCGGATGCCCACCGCTCCTGCTCCGCGCGCGCCGTCCGCCACTTCTGCAGCGTGCAGGAGCGCCTTCGTCGGGATGCATCCGCGGTGGAGGCAGGTTCCGCCGAGCTTGTCCTTCTCGACCAGGGCGACGCTGCGACCGAGTTCGGCCGCACGCAGAGCCGCGGCATAGCCGCCGCTCCCACCGCCGAGGACGACGAGATCGAAGGTGTGGTCGGTCATCGGGTCACCTCGCCCGCGACGAACCTGATGAGGGCGCGCACCGTCGCGGCGGTGGGCCCCTTGTCGGTGAATCCGAACGGCGATCCCTTGTGCATGCCGCTGCCGGCGATGTCCAGATGCACCCAGGGGATGCGCGGGGCGTCGGGCTGGTCGTCCACCCGTCCCACGAAATGCCGCAGGAACAGACCGGCGAACAGCGACCCGCCCGCCGGATCGCCGATCTTGGCGTTCTGCAGGTCTGCGATGGGGGAGTCGAGCTCGTCGACCATGTGCGCCGGAAGAGGAAGCTGCCAGGCGAGCTCGCCCGCCTCGGCGGAGGCGGCGAGGTACTCCGTGACGGCCCCATCGTCTCCCATGACTCCGGTGTGGCGATTGCCGAGCGCCACAGTGATGGCGCCCGTGAGGGTCGCCACGTCGACGATCACGTCCGGCTTCTCGCGGCTCGCAGCCACCAGGCCGTCGGCGAGGACGAGCCGGCCCTCGGCATCCGTGTTGAGCACCTCGACCGTGGTCCCGTCGAGCATCCGCAGCACATCGCCGGGGCGCGTCGCGCGCCCGGACGGCATGTTGTCGGCCAGGCACAGCCACGCGGTCACCTTCACGTCCGCCTCGACCTTGGCCACGGCGCGGAGCACGGCGAGCACGGTGGCCGCGCCGCACATGTCGTATTTCATGCCGACCATCGAAGCCGGGGGCTTGAGCGACAGGCCGCCGGTGTCGAACGTGATGCCCTTGCCCACCAAGGCGACGTGGCGGGTCGCCTGCGCAGGTGCGTACTCGAGTCGCACCAGGCGGGGCGGACGGTCGGACCCCTGACCCACGCCGAGGATCCCGCCGTAGCCGCCCGCGCGCAACGCCTCCTCATCGAGGATCTCGACGGTGACCGCGAGGCCCGCGACCTCTTCCTCGGCACGCGCTGCGAGGTCTGCCGGTCCCAGCCACTCGGCCGGGATCGCCACGAGATCCTTCACGAGCGCCACGGCCTCCGCCTCCGCGTGCACCGCGGCGAGAGCCTCGTCGTCGGCCGGCGCGTCGCCGTGGATGATCACGGTGGCGGCACGGGACTTCGGCGCCTCGGTCTTGTAGCCGTCGAACCGGTAGCCGCCCAGAGCGGCGCCCTCGGCGGCGGCGCGCCACGCGTGCGGCCCGGCGAACGGGGCGCCGACGGCGACCGTGGCGTACCCCGTGAGGGAGCGGATGCCGGCTCCGACGGCTTCCCGGATCGCAGCGTCGTCCGGTGCGCCGCCGGTGCCCACGACGGCCAGAGGGCGGGTCGTCGCCGCCGGGGCGAACGTCCGCTGGAAGGAGCCTGGGGCGCCCGCGAAGCCGGTGGCTTCGAGTGCCTCGCGCAGACCCGGCCAATCGGCGAGGACGGCGTCGTCCGCGTCGGTGAGCGGGGGGAGGGCGAGGAGGATCGCGTCGGCTTCGGACTCTCGGATGGGGTCGGTGCGGTATTCGAGGTCGGGGAACGACATGGCTCCCATCCTAGGGAGGGGATTGTTCGCTGTGAGCGGGACGCGGCCGCATCCGGCGGGTCGAACCGGCTCGTAGCATGGCCACATGCCCTTTTCCGGATCGATCCTCGAGCGCGTGGCGTCCGCCCCGCCGGTCCCGCGCGGCCTGCCGCTCGTGATCGCGTTGACCGGCTTCACCGACGCAGGCAGCGCCGTGAGCCGCGTCGTGCAGTACCTTCGCGACGAGACCGGTCCGACGCCGCTGGTCGTCTTCACGAACGACGTGCTCCTGGACTACCGGGCGCGCCGCCCGGTGATCTCCTTCGACGCGGACCACCTCACCGATTACCGCCCGGCTCGGCTCGAGCTCTCCCTCGCGCACGACACGCTGGGCCAGCCGTTCCTCCTTCTCGCCGGTTACGAGCCCGACTTCGCGTGGGACGCCTTCGCACTCGCGGTGACCGAGCTGTGCGATGAACTCGCCGCGAGCACCGTGACGTGGGTGCACGCGATACCGATGCCCGTGCCCCACACCCGGCCGCTCGGCACGACCGTGAGCGGCACCAGAGCCGACCTCACGGCCGCGCACTCGGTCTGGAAGCCGCAGACCCAGGTGCCCGCCACGGCGGGGCATCTGCTCGAGTACCGGCTCGCCGAGGCGGGTGTCGCGGTGGCGGGCTTCGTCATCCTCGTTCCCCACTACCTCGGCGACACGGAGTATCCGGCCGCCGCCCTGGCCGCCCTGGACAGCCTCACCGTGGCGACGGGTCTGGTCTTCGCCGGTGACGCGCTGCGCGACGAGAACCGGGACTACCTCGAGAAGGTGGACGAGCAGGTGACCGGCAGTGAAGAGCTCTCGCGGATGGTGCAGGCTCTGGAGGAGCGTTACGACGCCTACATGGCCGGATCCACGAACGCGACGCCGATGATCCACACCGGCGATCTGCCCAGCGCCGAGGAACTCGCCGCTGAACTCGAGCGCTTCCTCGCCACGCGTCCAGCGGACGAGGACAAGCGCGGATCCTGAATCGGAGGAATGTGCCGGGTCCTCGACGCGTTGGGACACAGCGACAGAGATGCCGCGCCGGCCGGGGGAGTGCCGCGCGGTGAGTGTGAGACAATAGACGCTCCGACCCGTTGTCAACCCGTTCCGCCGTGCTCTGCGCGGCCTCCGGACTTGACAAGGGTCTTACTAGTGTCCGAGATCTACCGGTGGGAGTGCTGTCGGCACCCGGCGGTGAAAGGCGAAACGTGACTCCAGGCACGAACACCAAGGCCCGTGCGGCCGCGGCGGCGAAGGACACCGACGCGGAGACGGTCGAGCCGACCGATACCGCCGCCCCCGCGACCAAGAAGGCGGCGGCCAAGAAGCCGGCCGCCAAGAAGCCCGCCGCGACGCGCGCGAAGGCTGCGCCCAAGACCGCGGCGAAGAAGCGCACCTCCGACGACGACACGGACGAGATCGACGACGATGTCGAGATCGACCCCGCTGAGGACACCGCCGATGAGGCGGATGCCTCCGATGAGACGCCCGCCGACAAGACAGACGGCAAGTCCACGGCCGACGCCGACTCGGACGACGACGAGGAGAGCACCAAGCCGGTGTTCACCGAGCCGCTTCCGACGGGCGCCATCGTGCTGTCCTCGAGCGACGAGGACGACGTTCCCGTCTACTCGACGCAGATCACCGGGGCGACGGCCGACCCCGTCAAGGACTACCTGAAGCAGATCGGCAAGGTTCCCCTGCTGAATGCGGCCGAAGAGGTCGAGCTCGCCATGCGCATCGAGGCCGGTCTCTTCGCCGAGGAGAAGCTCTCGCACATGTCCGCTGCCGAGAAGTCCAGCCAGCTGGGCCTGGACCTGCAGTGGGTCGCGCGCGACGGGCAGCGGGCGAAGAGCCACCTGCTGGGGGCGAACCTGCGTCTCGTGGTGTCGCTGGCCAAGCGGTACACCGGGCGTGGGATGCAGTTCCTGGATCTGATCCAGGAGGGCAACCTGGGTCTCATCCGCGCGGTGGAGAAGTTCGACTACACCAAGGGCTTCAAGTTCTCCACGTATGCCACGTGGTGGATTCGGCAGGCCATCACCCGCGCGATGGCGGACCAGGCGCGGACCATCCGCATCCCGGTGCACATGGTCGAGGTCATCAACAAGCTCGCCCGCGTCCAGCGGCAGATGCTCCAGGACCTGGGACGCGAGCCCACCCCCGAAGAACTCAGCCGTGAGCTCGACATGACACCCGAGAAGGTCATCGAGGTCCAGAAGTACGGCCGCGAGCCCATCTCCCTGCACACGCCGCTCGGTGAGGACGGAGACAGCGAGTTCGGTGACCTCATCGAGGACACCGAGGCGGTCGTCCCCGCCGACGCGGTCGGGTTCACGATGCTGCAGCGTCAGCTCGAGTCGCTGCTGGACTCGCTGTCTGAGCGCGAGGCGGGCGTGATCCGCATGCGATTCGGCCTCGGCGACGGACAGCCCAAGACGCTGGATCAGATCGGCGACACCTTCGGCGTGACCCGTGAGCGGATCCGTCAGATCGAGTCGAAGACCATGGCGAAGCTCCGGCACCCCAGCCGGTCGCAGTCGCTGCGGGACTACCTCGAGTGAGCGGCGAAGCAAACGCCGGCAAGGCGCTCACGGTCGAGGTCGACGGCACCTCGTACTCGCGGATCCCGATCCGCACCCGCGTGGTGCTGCCGGGGGACGATCTGGACGCGTTCATCCGCGAGTACGTCGGCGACAGCCTGCGGCCCGGGGATCTGCTGTTCGTGACCGAGAAGATCGTGGCCATCACGCAGGGGCGTTCGTACCTTGTGGACGAGATCACGCCGCGCCGGCTGGCGCTCTTCCTGTCGAAGTACGTCACGCGCACGCCGTACGGCATCGGTCTGGGCATGCCGGAGACGATGGAGATGGCGCTGCGCGAATGCGGCACCCCGCGCATCCTCCTGGCCGCTGCGGTGTCGGCCGTCACGAAGGCCTTCGGTCGCAAGGGCGACTTCTATCGCATCGCCGGAGACAAGGCACGCGCGATCGACGGCCCGACCAGCGGTACGATCCCTCCCTACAACAAGGCCGTCGTGCTGGGTCCGGAGCGACCCGACGAGGTCGCGAAGCACCTCAAGGCGCTGCTGGGCGGCGCCGCGGAGGTCGCAGTGGTCGACATCAACGACCTCGGTGGGAACATCCTGGGGTCGACGGTGGACCGTGCAACGGAGAAGCGGCTGGTGACGATCCTGAAGGACAACCCTCTGGGGCAGGGCCACGAGTCCACGCCGCTCGGCATCATCCGCGCCGCCTGAGCGGTCGCCCCCTGATGAATCTCGCGCGCGCGAGCAGCCTCATCGCCGCCGGCACCCTGGTGTCGCGGCTCACGGGGCTCGTGCGCACCATCGTGCTGGTCAGCGCGATCGGTGCGATCGGAGCGGCCAGCGACGCTTTCGGCGTCGCCAACCAGCTTCCGAACACGGTCCTGACCCTCATCTCCACGGGTCTGCTCACCGGTGTCATCGTGCCCCGCGTCGTGGCCGTGAGCGCTCAGGCGGACGGAGGCCGTGCCTTCCTGCCGAAACTGCTGACCGTGGGCGCGACGATCCTCCTGACCGCTACGGCGGTGTCGATGCTTCTCGCCCCGGCGCTGATCTGGGTCTTCGCCGGGACCTTCAGCGAAGCGCAGCGGGCGCTGGCCACCGCCTTCGCCTACTGGTGTCTGCCGCAGATCTTCTTCTACGGCATGTTCGCCCTCATGGGCGAGAGCCTCAACGCACGCCGGATGTTCACGCCGTACGCCTGGGCCCCTGTCGTGAACAACCTCGTCTCGATCGCGGGGTTCGCGGCCTTCATCGCCATCTACGGCAGTGACCGCAATCAGCTCGACGGGTGGGGGCCCGAGATGATCGCCCTCGTTGGCGGAACGGCCACGCTGGGAATCGTGGCCCAGACGGTCGTGCTGACGATCGCCTGGCGCCGGTCGGGTATTCCGCTGCGGCCCGACTTCCGCTGGCGCGGCGCCGGATTCGGCGATATGGGCGGCCTCGCCACCTGGACGTTCGGAATGGTCCTGGTGACCCTCGGCGCAGGCATCGTGCAGCAGCGCACGATCGCGGCGGCCTCGGGTGACAACGCCTCCGTCGCGGTCTGGCAGAACGCGTGGCTGGTGTACATGGTGCCGTACGCGCTGATCGTCCTCTCCATCGGCACCCCGTACTTCACCCGCATCGCCGAGCACGCCGCGGCGGCACGCCACCGCGAGGTGCGCGACGACATCGGCGCCGCGATCCGCACGCTGGGGCTGTTCGTGGTGATCGCGGCTGCGGCGCTCATCGCGGCTGCCGCACCGGCTTCACGCATCTTCACGAACCAGGCGTCGGATGCCGAGCTCGCCGCCCCGGTTCTCGTGGCGTTCCTGCTGTCGCTGACGCCGATGGCGGTCCTGTTCATCGTGCAGCGCACGTTCTATGCGTACGGCGACACCCGGACACCGTTCTGGTTCACCCTCGTCCAGGGCGTTCTCGTCGTCGCGCTGACGCTGGTCGCGGCCCTGGTGCCGCGGGAGTACCTCACCGCGGCGGTGGCGGCGGCGCAGACGCTGTGCGGCGTGATCGAGCTGATACTGGCGGTCTGGCTGCTGCGCCGCAAGATCGGGCCGTTGGGGCTGCGCGGGCCTCTGCTCGGCCTGGTCCGGTTCACCATGGCCGCGATCCCCAGCGGCGTCGTCGGCTACGGCGTGTATCTGTGGGCCGGTGGGCCCGAGGGGTGGATGCTGCAGGACAAGCTGTTCGGCGCCCTCGGCACGTTCCTCATCTGCGCGGCCAGCGGTGCCGTCTATCTCGCCCTGCTGGCTGTGGTGCGCACGCCCGAGCTGTCGTCGGCGGTCGCGCTCGTGCGCGCCAAGCTGTCGCGCTAGCGACGGTCGAGCACTCCCGAGCCGACGGCGTCCCGGTAGCGCGCCAGC
The DNA here is from genome assembly GCF_031844425.1 of Microbacterium sp. ARD31. Taxonomy (NCBI): domain Bacteria; kingdom Bacillati; phylum Actinomycetota; class Actinomycetes; order Micrococcales; family Microbacteriaceae; genus Microbacterium; species Microbacterium sp. ARD31. The sequence continues at coordinate 173,626 of NZ_JAUZVE010000004.1, read as the reverse complement.
AGCCCGGTGCGCACACCTGAAACGCTCGGCTTCATCTGGAAGACGCTCGAGTTGTGATTCGCCTCGATGAGCGCGGGTCCGGTGGGGGTGATGGCCACATCCCATCCGACGTAGGGGACGGTGGGCAGGCGTCGCGACGCCGCCTCGACCATCGCCAGAGCCTCGGCGAACAGGGGCACCTCGAACCCCGCGATGGGCACGTCGGTGACCGGATGCCGGGGGAAGACGTTCGAGTTCTTGTCGACCCCCGCCCAGCGCGCCACTCCGCGGTCGTCGAGCATGGTGAACATGCCGCCGCCGGCGAAGTTGTCGACCACACCTCCGTTGCCGATGCGCAGCACCGAGGCGATGACGTGGAACCGCTCGTCGGGCGCGCGGTAGGTGATGATCCGCAGGGTGTTCACGCTCCCGGCGTACAGCTGCGACATGCGCTCGTGCTGGGGCAGGAGCTCTTCGACGAGCGTCCGGTCCTCCGAGACGAGAAGTTCCCGCCATGCGGCCGGGTCGGTGATGTCGGCCGCCTCGAAGGTCGTGATCCCACGGCCGCCCTCGCCCCGCGCGGGTTTGACGAGGACGCGCGGGTGCCGTGCGAGGAAGGCGGTGATCTGATCGTCGTCGGCGTCGGCCACATCCAGCCAGTCCCGCCCGATCATGTCCGCGAAATCGCGGTAGAACTTGGGTTTGTCGCCGAGGAGTGCCGCGGAATCGGGGCCGTTCAGGGTGTTGTTGAGGCGGATGGCCTTGGGATGCGTCATCCACGTGCGGCGCTCGCGCCCGTTCAGCAGGCGGATGTCCCACACCGCGTAGTCCCGGAAGCCCATCTCGTATCGCACCGAGCACCAGAGCATGTCGGCCACGATCACCGGGAGCGGTGCCTTGGACACCTTCTTTACCTGGCGGGCGAACTCCGTCACGTTCGACGGCTTCAGCCGCCGGGCCCGCTGCAGCAGGTAGCGCACGCGCAGGGAGCTCTGTGACACGACCTCACGCTAACACAGCGGCTTCCGCGCTCGCGGGCGCCGGGGTGGGACAGCTCGTCCTCGTATAATCGGTCGTCTATGGGCATCTCTCTGAAAGCGCGCGCCGGATATTTCCTGAAGCGCGCCACGGCCTTCCGTCCCGCCCGGGTGTGGGGTTTCGCGCGCCAGATCTCGGACGAGACGGGCAAGTGGGCGGTGCCGGTCTTCATCGACATGCTGTGGTCCGCCGCCTTCCGCGACACCGCCTACATCGACTACTACGAAGCGGATTTCGCGCTGCTGACCCGCGAAGAGCGGCGCACCTTCATGACCTCTCTCGTGCAGCATCACCTGGCTACCGCGGTCAACGACCGCGAGGTCGCGAAGACGCTCGAGGACAAGCTGAACTTCAACCGCGCGTTCGGGGAGTTCCTCGGCCGCGAGTGGATGCAGGTCGACGACGCCGACGCGGCCGCCCTCCGGGAATTCGCCCGCCGGCATCCCGTGATCATCGCGAAAGTGCCGGTCAGTCGTGAGGGGAAGGGCGTGTTCCGTTACGACACGGCCGAGGTCGACGACTGGGATGCCTTCCGCAGCGAGCTCATCGAGAAGGGCCAGATCCTCGTCGAGCAGCCGATCGCTCAACACCCCTACCTGTCGTCCTACTGCGCCGGGACGGTCAACACCACCCGTATCACCACGTACTTCGACGGGGAGAAGGTGCACCCGCTGGTCATGGTGCAGAAGTTCGGCCGTGGCGCGGTGAGCGATCAGTTCACCTGGGGCGGCTTCTTCACGATGCTGGACGACGCCGGGCACTCCGTGGGGCCGGGACACACCGGCAAGCACAAGAGCCGCTATGTCGAGCACCCGGATTCGCACGCGTCGATCGTGGACTTCCAGGTGCCGTTGTGGGACGAGGTGATCGCGCTGGTCGATCGTGCCGCGCGGCGCATCCCCGAGGTTCCGTACATCGGCTGGGACGTGGCGGTGGGGCCCGACGGCCCGGTTCTGATCGAAGGCAACTGGATCCCCGGACTCTACGAGACGCGCGTGAGCGCGACCGGCATCCGTGAGGGCACGCGCCCGCGCCATGAGCGCGTCATGGGAGACGCCCTCCGCTGATGAGCGTCCGCGTCAGCGTGTCGCAGGCCGCGCTGCGCGCGAATCTCTCCGGATCCGACCAGGGGAGCGTCCTCGATCTGCGGGCGGACGCCTGGGGTCACGGGCTGCGCGCCGTGGCCGAAGCCGTGCGCGCCGAGACCTCGGCGACGGCTCTGGTCGACCCCCACGCCGCCGCGAGCCTGATCGACGCGGGTTTCCCTGCGGATCGCATCGTCACCGCGGTCGTGCCGACGGTTCCGGGCGAGCGACTCTATGGTCTCGACGGCCCGGGAGTCCCCGTCATGCGCCTGAACGGCGGGGTGATCAGCAGCAAGGAGCTGAAGGCGGGGGAGGGCGTGTCGTACGGATACCGGTATCGAGCGACACGGGACACCCGCATCGCTCTGGTGTCGGGCGGTTACGCCGACGGAGTCGTCAGGGGCCTCGGCGGCCGCATAGCGGTCACCATCGGCGACGCGCGGTGTCCGGTCCTCGGACGTGTCGCCATGGATGTGTGCGTCGTCGAGATCGGTGACGCCGACGTTCGCCGAGGGGACGTGGTCTGGTACTTCGGCGACCCCGCCGAAGGGCACCCCCCGGTCGCGGAGTGGGCCGTACACACGGGTGCGAGCGCGGCGGAGATCGTCGCCACCGTCGGCCGACTCGCCGGCCGCGCACCGGGCGTGCGGAGGAGCGATCCGTGACCGCCGCCCTCGAGATCGACCTCGCTGCCTTCGACGCGAACATCGCAGCAGTTCAGGCGCGCGTGTCGCCGGCAGAGCCGATGCTGGTCGTCAAGGACGACGCCTACGGCCACGGAGCCGTACCGCTCGTGCGACGCGCCGTCGCCGCAGGCATCCGATGGATCGGCGCCTACGACATCGAGACCGCCCGCGCCGTCCGCGCAGCCGTCGGCGGTCGGGTGCGGATCTTCGTGTGGACGTTTCCCTCCGTGGATGAGGTCGCAGCGGCCGTCGACCTCGATCTGGATCTCGGGATCGGGGACCGCGAGGTCCTGGAGGACGTCGCGCGGGTCGGCGCCGAGCGTCCCGCCCGCGTTCACCTCAAGATCGACACCGGCCTCCACCGCAACGGCTTCCGGCCCGAGGACTGGCCTGCCTCCGTGCGACAAGCCAGGCAGCTCGAACTTGACGGCACCGCTCGGGTCGTCGGCATCTGGAGCCACATCGCCGAGGCGTCGGACGCCGACGACGATGCCGCCCGCGCGGTCTTCGATCTCGCTCGGCGCGAGGCGGTCGAGGCCGGACTCGGGCCGAGCATCCACCATCTCGCCGCCAGTGCGGCATCCTTCGCGCGCCGCGCCTTCCGCTATGACCTCGTGCGCGTGGGGGCGTACGCCTACGGCGTGGCACCGGCGGGCGGGCCGCCGGGCGCCGACCTGGGGCTCGTCCCGATCGCTCGTCTGATCGCCACCGTCACTGAGGTCGCACGCGCCGAGGTCGTGGTGGACATAGGGTCGTTCGACGGGCTTTTCTCGACACTTGCGGGACGCACAGCGGTCGGGACGCCCGCCGGGCCGCGGGCACTCCTGCGGGTGGGCCACACCGAGAGCTCGGTGGCCGCGTGGCCGGGCGCCGCCATCGGCGACTCGGTCGTGATCTACGGCCCCGGCACCCATGGGGAGACCACAGCGACCGGTCTGGCCGAACTCATCGACACGATCGGCGAGGAGATCGTCACGAGAGTGTCGCCGGATCTGCCGCGGCGCTACGTCGAAGGACCCGCCTGATCGGAGCCGAAGCCCGGGTGTGCTCAGTCGGCGTCGTGCAGGCGAGACGTCTCGTCGTGCCAGGAGGTCGCGATGGTACGCAGCTTCTCTTCGTACTTGCGGCCGTGGTGAGCGCAGAAGAGCAGTTCGCTGCCGTTCACCTCGGCGGCGATGTAGGCCTGTGCGCCGCAGGAGTCGCACCGATCCGCGGCGTTCAGACGGTACTCGAGGACGGCGGCGGGCTCGGTGGGTGTCGATAGCGTGTTCATCTCGGTGCCTCCTCGGTCGCGAATCGCTCGGGTCGTGCTGATTCATGACATACAACCACGCGTTTGTTTCGAGAATGCCGCGATCGGGTCACAGTTCGCTGACCGCGTACGACGGCCCTCGAGCGCCGTGTTCGTGCGGGGGTCCGATGGCGTGCGCGGATACGCTTGAGGATTGTGACCGTCGAATACTCCGCCCACCACCTCCAGGTGCTCGAGGGACTGGAGGCGGTCCGCAAGCGTCCCGGGATGTACATCGGTTCCACCGACTCCCGCGGGCTCATGCATTGCCTGTGGGAGATCATCGACAACTCGGTGGACGAGGCCCTCGGCGGCCACGGCGACCGCATCGACATCGTTCTGCACCCCGACGGCAGCGTCGAAGTGCGCGACCGTGCACGCGGCATCCCCGTCGACATCGAGCCGCGCACCGGACTGACCGGGGTCGAGGTCGTCTTCACGAAGCTCCACGCCGGCGGGAAGTTCGGGGGCGGATCGTACGCCGCATCGGGCGGATTGCACGGGGTCGGCGCGTCGGTCGTCAACGCCCTGTCGGAGCGACTCGACGTCGAGGTGGACCGCGGCGGCAAGACCTGGGCGATGTCCTTCCACCGCGGTGAGCCCGGGATCTTCGATGGACCGACACCGGACTCGACCTTCCGTCCGTTCGAGCGCAGCAGTGAGCTCCGCATCGCCGGCAAGGCCCCGCGGGGCGCGACCGGGACGCGCATCCGGTACTGGGCGGACCGCCAGATCTTCACCAAGGATGCCGCGTTCCATCTGCAGGAGCTCGAGCAGCGTGCCCGCCAGACCGCTTTCCTCGTCCCCGGGCTCGAGATCGTCATCCGGGACGAGCGGACCGACGAGCCCGTCGAGACGAGCTACCGGTACGAGGGCGGAATCTCGGAGTTCGCGGAGTTCCTCGCCCCCGACGCACCCGTGACGGACACCTGGCGGCTCAGCGGCTCGGGCACCTTCACCGAGACCGTTCCCGTGCTCCAGCCGACCGGCGCCATGGTGCCGACCGACCTGGAGCGCGAGTGCCACGTCGACATCGCCGTGCGGTGGGGGACGGGATACGACACCGTCAGCCGCTCCTTCGTCAACATCATCGCCACGCCCAAGGGCGGCACGCATCAGCAGGGGTTCGAACAGGCTCTGATGAAGGTGCTCCGATCCCAGGTGGAGCAGAACTCGCGACGACTCAAGGTGGGCAACGACAAGCTCGAGAAGGACGACATCCTCGCCGGACTGACGGTGGTGCTGACGGTGCGGGTCCCCGAACCTCAGTTCGAGGGCCAGACGAAGGAGGTGCTCGGCACCCCCGCGGTGCGCCAGATCGTCGCCAACGTCGTCACCCGGGAGCTGACTGCGCGGCTGACCTCGACCAAGCGGGACGACAAATCCCAGGCCGCCCAGCTCCTGGACAAGGTCGTCGCGGAGATGAAGTCGCGCATCTCGGCACGCGCTCACAAAGAGACACAGCGTCGCAAGAACGCGCTGGAGTCCTCCTCCCTGCCCGCCAAGCTCGTGGACTGCCGCTCGAACGACGTGGGGGAATCCGAGCTGTTCATCGTCGAGGGTGACTCGGCACTCGGCACCGCCAAGCTCGCGCGCAACAGCGAGTACCAGGCGCTGCTGCCCATCCGGGGGAAGATCCTCAACGTGCAGAAGGCCTCGGTGAGCGACATGCTCTCCAACGCCGAGTGCGCCTCGATCATCCAGGTGATCGGCGCCGGATCGGGTCGCTCGTTCGACCTCGGCGCGGCCCGCTATGGCAAGGTCATCCTGATGAGCGACGCCGACGTCGACGGCGCCCACATCCGCACGCTGCTGCTCACCCTCTTCTTCCGGTACATGCGTCCGCTCATCGAAGACGGCCGCGTCTTCGCCGCCGTGCCGCCGCTGCACCGGGTCATCATCCAGAACCCCGGTTCGAAGCCGAACGAGACGGTGTACACGTACAACGAGGCCCAGCTCCACACGCTCCTGGCCAAGCTGACCAAGTCCGGCCGGCGCTGGCACGAGCCCATCCAGCGCTACAAGGGCCTGGGCGAGATGGATGCCGAGCAGCTGGCGACCACGACGATGGACCGCGCCGGCCGTACCCTCCGCCGGGTCCGGGTCGCCGACGCCGAAGCCGCAACCGGTGTCTTCGAACTGCTGATGGGGAACGACGTCGCTCCGCGGCGCGAGTTCATCATCGACGCGTCCGACCGTCTCGCACGCGAGCGCATCGACGTCTGACATCGGCGGGCGCAGCGGCGAGGCGCCGTCCTCCCGTCAGCGGACGACCGTGCCCAGGGCACCGACGACGGCATCCAGCGGGGTGCCGCTGGCGTCGCGCCTGCCCTTGACCGAGGGCAGCGTTCGGGGCGAGCCGTCGGCGCCGGTCGCGCGCGGCTCCACCCCGACCCACGCGAGCGCGATCACGTCCTCGCCCCGCAGGAAGCGCTGGGCGCGGACGCCGCCGGTTGCCCGGCCCTTGGGGGGGAACTCCGCCAGGTCCGACACCTTCGCCGATCCGGCATCCGTTCCCGCGATCGCCGTGGACGACGCTGCGATGGTGACCACGACGGCCTCGTGCGCGTCCGCAGGGACCGAGCCGAAGTAGACCGCGTGCTGGCCCGCGGCGACGCGCACGCCGGCCATACCGGCAGCGGTGCGTCCCTGCGGCCGCACGGACGCGGCGTCGAACCGGAGCAGCTGGGCGTCGGTGGTCACGAAGATCAGCTCGGCACCGTCCGGTGCAGGCGCGGCGCCGACGACCCGGTCGCCCGGCTTCAGCGCGATGATCTCGACGTCCGGCTTGGTCGAGATCTCGGTGGCCGCGACGCGCTTGACGACACCCTGCGCCGTGCCGACCGCGAGCACCGGCTTCTCTTCCAGCGGCACGAGAGCGACGACGTGCTCATCCGCGCCCAGAGTCAGGTAGTGCTCGGCACGCGTCCCCGCGGCCAACTGCACCGAGTTGCCGGGAACCGACGGCAGATCGACCGGCGAGAAGCGCACCAGGCGACCCGTGCTCGTGATGGCCCCGGCGTCCCCGCGCGTGGTGGTGTCGACCGCCGAACGCACGGCGTCGTGCTTGGACCGACGGGTGGGGGGCACGATACCCCCGGTACCGTCCTCGGCCGCGAGATCCGCGCGGGCCATCCGACCCGTGGCCGACAGGAACACCCGGCACGGCGCATCGGCGATCTGCAGGTCGGCCGGCTGCCGCGACCGGCTCGCCCGGGACGTCGCGACTCCGCCGTTGAGGAGGAGCGTCCGCCGCGGCGTGCCGAATGTCTCGGCTGCGGCGTCCAGCTCGCGCGCGACCTGGGCGCGCAGCAGGACGTCGCTGGCGAGGAGCTCCTCGAGGTGCGCGATCTCGGTCTTGAGCTCGTCGCGCTCGGCCTCGAGCTCGATGCGCGAGAAGCGGGTGAGGCGGCGGAGCCGCAGCTCGAGGATGTATTCGGCCTGAGGCTGCGAAAGGTCGAAGACCTCCATCAGCCGGCCGCGCGCCTGCTCGCCGTCGTCGGAGGCGCGGATCACCTGGATGACCTCGTCGATGTCCAGGATCGCGATGAGCAGACCCTCGACCAGGTGCAGTCGCTCCTGCCGTCGCGCGAGACGATAGCGACTGCGCCGCGTCACGACCTCGATGCGATGCTCGAGGTACACCCGCAGCATCTCCCGCAGGCCGAGCGCCTGCGGTTGACCGCCCACCAGCGCGACATTGTTGATGCCGAACGAATCCTCCAGCGGTGTGAGCCGGTAGAGCTGCTCGAGCACGGCCTGCGGATCGAATCCGGTCTTGATGCCGATGACCAGACGCAGGCCCTTGTGACGGTCGGTCAGATCGACGACATCGGCGATGCCCTGCAGCTTCTTCGCGTTGACGGCATCCTTGATCTTCTCGATGATCCGCTCGGGGCCGACGAGATAGGGGAGCTCGGTCACAACCAGACCGGTTCGGCGCGGCCCCAGCGATTCGATGGACACCTTGGCCCTCGTGCGGAACGTCCCGCGCCCCGTGGCGTAGGCGTCCTTGATCCCGTCGAGTCCCACGATGATCCCCCCCGAGGGGAGATCGGGCCCGGGGACGAACTCCATGAGCTCCTCGACCGTGGCGTCGGGATTGTCGAGAAGGTGGATCGCTGCGGCGACGACCTCGATGAGGTTGTGCGGGGCCATGTTGGTGGCCATGCCGACCGCGATGCCGGTCGCGCCGTTGACGAGGAGGTTGGGGAAGGCGGCGGGAAGGACCTCGGGCTGCTGGAACTGCCCGTCGTAGTTCGGGATGAAGTCGACGACGTCCTCGTCGAGGTTCTCGGTGAGCGCCAGCGCCGGTGGCGCCAGGCGCGCCTCGGTGTAGCGGGCGGCGGCCGGTCCGTCGTCGAGCGAGCCGAAGTTGCCGTGGCCGTCGACGAGGGGCACGCGCAGCGAGAACGACTGTGCGAGACGGACGAGGGCATCGTAGATCGCCGCGTCGCCGTGCGGGTGGAGCTTCCCCATGACCTCGCCCACCACGCGCGCGGACTTCACATGCCCCCGGTCGGGCCTCAGTCCCATGTCCGCCATCTGGAAGAGGATGCGGCGCTGCACGGGCTTGAGTCCGTCCCGAGCGTCGGGCAGGGCGCGGGAGTAGATCACGGAGTACGCGTACTCGAGGAACGACCCCTGCATCTCGGTCGAGACGTCGACGTCCTCGATGCGGCCGTGGTCGGCGGGAGCGGATTCGGTGCGGGATGCGGGCATGACGATGAGGCCTCGGGAGACAGCGGTCGGCGGGGGGCAATCTGTCGTGTGCGAGACTGGCCCGGATGTCCCTCAGCCTACCCGCGGACCCGCCAGGGGCCCGGAGCCTCACCGACGTCGTCGGAGAGATGACGGCGGCCCTGGACGGTCGATCGACGTGGTTCCCTCCGGCCACCAGCGCCGTGGTCTTCGTCATCGACGGACTCGGCGCACGCAACCTCGCCGCGCGAAGCGGTCACGCCCGTTTCCTCGCACAGGCGGGGGGACGCCGCGCGGTCTGCCGCACGGTCTTCCCCTCGACGACGGCGAGCGCGTTGACGAGTCTGCTGACCGGTGCGTCCGTCGGGACTCACGGCATCGTGGGGTACCGTGCTCGCGTCCCCGCCACCGACGACGTCGTGAACCAGCTGCGCGGGTGGGACGCCGGCCATCTGCCGCCGGGCTGGCAGCGTGCGACGCCGTCGTCTGCGGGCGAGCGGCCCTTCTTCGCCGTCTCGAAGAGCGAGTACGCCGGGACGGGCTTCACCGCGGCGACCCTCGGGGGAGCGGAGTTCCACGGAGAGGACGATCTCACCCAGCGCGTCCGGGCCGCCGCAGCGCTGGCCTCGCGGGTGCCGGGCTCCCTCACCTACCTCTATGCGCCCGAGCTCGACGCGATCGGGCACCGCAGAGGCTGGGAGTCCGACGAGTGGGTGGCGGCCCTGGAGCGGGTCGATGCCGCCGCCCGGGACCTGGAGGCGGCGGCGACCCGCGGCGTCGGCATCGTCGTCACAGCCGACCACGGCATGGTGGACGTGCCGCGGCATCGGCACGTCCTGCTGACCGAGGGCGGTCTCACCGACGGCGTGCGACACATCGGCGGCGAACCGCGGATGCTGCACCTGTACGCCTCGGACACCGAGGCCGACGCCGTGCTCACCCGCTGGCGCCACGCCGAGGCCCATCGATCCTGGGTGCTGTCGCGAGACGAGGCGATCGAGGCCGGGTTGTTCGGCGACGTCGCGGACGACGTGCGCGCGCGCATCGGCGACGTGCTGGTGGCCGCGCGCGCCGGCATCGCCTATTACGACGATCGCGAGGCGGACAAGGGCGCGCAGCGGATGATCGGGCAGCACGGGTCGCTCACCGATGAGGAGCGCGTCGTGCCGCTGCTGGGGCTCGGGGCCTTCGCACGGTCCTGAGACGCGGACGCGCGGCGCCGCTCGAGAGACCCGCTCTCCGGGTCAGTCGTCGGTGCGCGCTCCGAAGACGATTTCGTCCCACGAGGGCATGGACGTCCGACCCTTCCGGCGTCCGGCTTCGGCCACGGCGGGCGAGCTCGTCTGCTCAGGCGCGGCATCCCCGTCGGTCTCGTCCTCGCGGACGTCCAGCGCATCGAACAGGGCCACCGGCGACGACGACGGAGCGTCCGGTTCCTCCATGCCCGGCAACGGCTCCCGCTGACCACGACGGCGTCGCAGTGCCTCCAGGAGATCGGCCGTCTCGGCTGACGTCACCACCGGCTCGCTGCGACGCTTGATGGCCGCCTCCTGAGCCGGCGACCCGGACACCGGGGGATCGGGCTGCTCGATCTCGGCTTCGGTGTGACGGCGAGGCCCGAAGGCGCCGCTGTCGAAGCGGGATTCGTCCTTGAGCGGCGTCACGTCAAGGGCGCGCAGTCGCGGTATGAGGCCGTCCGGGAGCGAGCCCTGACGGGACAGCTGCACGGCATCGGCGTTCTGGGGAGTCAGTGTGGTGCGCCGGGGCTCGAAGCCCCACCGTGCATCGTGATCGATGTCACCGGCGGTGAATTCCAGCTTCACCACCCAGCCCGACTGCTCCTTCCAGCTCGTCCAGCGTTCGCCGACGGCGCCCGCCTCGCTGAGCTTGGCGCGGACGGCAGCACCGAACGTGTGGTGCGCGTCCGCCTCGAACTCGCCGCCCAGAAGCACCGGAACCGCCAGCGCCTGTCCCACCACGTGCTCGCGCTCGGCCAGCACCGGACCTTCGAAACGCTGCACGTCCTCGATGCGCGCTCCCAGCAGCTCCGCCACCTCGCGAGCCGACATGCCCGCGCGGATGTGGGCCTGGATCTCCCGGGGGCTCGGACGCGGAACGTGGGAATCGGCGTCCTGATCGCGGCGCGACCTGCGCAATTCGGCGCGCAGCACCTCGTCCACGGCGAGGGCGAACCTGTCGCCCCCCTCGGTAGCCAGGACGAGCCGATCGTCCTCGGTTCCGATGACCTTGAGCTGTTCCATGCGAACGCCTCTCCGATCCAGCCGTATGCGCCTTCATGCTGTCACAGCGCGGGCGATGCGCCGGGAATATCGCGGGCGTGCCGCGGGTTTGGACCCGACGCAGCCTCACCGCCGCCGCGTGCATTTGCGAAACCGGTGGCGGTCATGCAAACTATCGCCGCCCGAACCGGCGGGCTCTCCCCGCGACTCCCTGGAAGTAGAGACCTTCACGTATGGCCACCGACTACGACGCACCGCGCAAGACCGACGACGACAGCGAGTCGATCGAGGCCCTCAAGGAGCGCGTCCCCGACAAGATGTCCGGGACGGTCGACGTCGAGGACGCCGACAACCCCTCGGGCTTCGAACTTCCCGGCGCGGACCTGTCGGACCTCGAGCTCGACGTCGTGGTGCTGCCTCCTCAGGAGGACGAGTTCACCTGCATGAACTGCTTCCTCGTGAAGCACCGTTCGCAGCTCGACCACGACGGGGCCGACGGTCCTATCTGCGCGGAGTGCTCCGCGTAGCAGCCTGAGCCCGCCGCACAGCGGCGGCGAGACGGTCCGGCGTCCGCGAGGACAGCACCCATGACGGCGCCGGGTCGTCGGGGTCGAGGATCGGGATCACCGCGATCGGGTCGATCCCCCCGCGGATGACGTGCCACGACCGCGGATCCAGCGCCACCCCGCGAGCATCCCGCGCTTCGTCGCCGAACAGGACCCGGGGAGCACCGAGCCACTCCACCTCGATCCGGGCCCTGCCCGCACGCAGCCTTCCGCCCGTGATCTCGATCACGGGGGAGCTGAGCACCAGGATCGCGATGAGCGCGACACCGACCCCCGCACCGCCGATCAGCGCGAGGGTGCGGTCGACGGGAGCCAGCACGAGCGCCGCCATGGGCCCCGCGACGGCCGCGGAGGCCAGCACCCACAACGAGGGGCTGAGCCGCTCCCGGTAGGTCGTCTCGACGTCGACATCGCGCGCTGTGTTCTGCATTACCCTCGTTGAGTGACTGAAACCGTGGACGTCCCCATTATCGCGTCCGCCGCGCCGGTGTACGCCCACCCCGGTGACGCCGGCGCCGATCTGACCTCGGCCGAGAAGCTCACACTTCGGCCCGGAGAGCGGGCCCTCGTCGGAACCGGCGTGAGGATCGCGCTGCCCGACGGGTTCGTCGGCTTCGTCGTCCCGCGCAGCGGCCTGGCCGCCAAACACGGCATCACCGTCGTGAACGCTCCGGGGACCGTCGACGCCGGCTACCGCGGCGAGATCAAGGTCGCCCTGCTCAACACGGACCCCGCCGAGCCGTTCGAGGTCTCGGTGGGCGACCGCATCGCACAGCTCATCGTGATGCCGGTGCCGCGGGCGCGATTCGTCCCCGTGGAGGAACTGCCCGACAGCGCCCGCGGCGAGGGCGGCTTCGGCTCCACCGGCTACCAGAAGGAAGAAGTCATCGCATGACCGACCCCACCCCCGTCGACTCCTCGGGCAAGGTGGCCCCCCAGGACCGGTCCGAATCGGGCCCGTTCGACGAGGCCGAGGCCAACCCGGTCCGTCCCTACATCGACCTCGGCGGCATCAAGGTCCTGCCTCGTGAGGGACTCAATCTGCGGCTGGAGGTCGAGGAGCAGACCAAGCGCATCGTCGCGGTGGGCCTGGACTACGCCGGCTCCACGCTCCAGGTGCAGCCCTTCGCGGCACCCCGCTCGACCGGACTGTGGGAGGAGACCCGCGAGCAGATCCGCGGTCAGATCCGCCAGCAGGGGGGACGCGTCGAGGAGCGCGAAGGCCCGCTCGGGCCCGAGCTCCTCGCCGAGGTGCCGGCGACGGGCGCCGACGGCTCCGCCGGGATGCGCCTGGCACGGTTCATCGGCGTCGACGGTCCCCGCTGGTTCCTCAGAGGTGTGATCGGGGGTGCGGCGGCGAGCGATGTGGAAGCCGCAGCCAAGGTCGAGGACCTCTTCCGTTCGATCGTGGTCGTGCGCGGTGCGTCGCCGATGCCCCCGCGCGACCTGATCCCACTGCGCATGCCCGCCACGCCGGGCACCGCGTGAGCCGGCCCGACCCGCCTCCGGCGAGCAGCGGCGACGACGAGGCCGCGGCGACCTCGCCCTCGGCATCCGAGGTGCTCGGGGCGGCTCTCGGGGGCGCCGCCCGACGCGCCGGGCTCGACCCCGCTGCCGGCACGTCCACCGGGCACGTCGTCTGGCAGGCGATGGGCGGCTGGCGCGGCATCCTGGAATCGGTCCTCCCGAGCCTGGCGTTCATCGTCGCGTACACCCTGATCCCCGGCGAGACCGGCGACAAGCTCGTTCCCGCGCTCGCGATCTCGGTCGGGATCGCGGCCGTGTTCACCCTGGTCCGGCTCGCGCAGAAATCGCCCCCATCCGCGGCCATCGGCGGCCTCGTCGCCGCCGGCGTTGCGGCCGCGCTGGCGTTGATCACCGGCAACCCGTCGGACAACTTCGTACCGGGATTCATCACGAACGCCGTCTACGGCTCTGCACTGCTGATCTCGGCGTTCGTCGGCTGGCCGCTGATCGGGCTGGCCGTCGGGTTCCTCATGGGGGAAGGAACCGCGTGGCGTGCGTCCAAGCGGAAGCGGCGCGCGTTCTTCTGGCTGACGATCGCATGGGCGGCTCTGTTCGCCGCGCGCCTCATCGTCCAGTTCCCGGTCTATCTGACCTCGCTCGAGCCGGCGCAGCGCGACAGCGCCGTGGCGCTCCTCGGGACGCTGAAGCTGGTCATGGGCATCCCCCTCTTCGCGCCCATGGTCGCGGTGACGTGGCTGACCGTCCGCGCCCTCTACCCCAAGCCCGCAAGCTGATACATTTATCTCGACATCAAGATAAATCTGCCGGTTCTCGGTAAGGCCTGCCTCACTTGGCAGCGCCGCGCGCACCGGGGGAAGATGGGCGGACGGGCCTCGGTCCATCCGCCGCCGACGAAGGAGACACGCGTGTCCACGGTTGACAGCTTCGGTGCCAAGAGCACCCTGACGGTCGGCAGCACCGACTACGAGATCTTCCGCATCGACAAGGTCGAGGGCTACGACAAGCTGCCCTTCAGCCTGAAGGTGCTCCTGGAGAACCTGCTTCGCACCGAGGACGGCGCGAACGTCACCAAGGAGCAGATCCAGGCGCTCGGATCGTGGGATGCCGCGGCCGAGCCCGACACCGAGATCCAGTTCACGCCCGCACGCGTCGTGATGCAGGACTTCACCGGCGTCCCCTGCATCGTCGACCTCGCCACGATGCGCGAGGCGATGGCGGCGCTCGGCGGCGACCCGAGCCGCATCAACCCGCTCTCGCCGGCGGAGATGGTCATCGACCACTCGGTGATCGCCGATCTGTTCGGCACCGAGAACGCACTCGAGCGCAACGTCGAGATCGAGTACGAGCGCAACGGCGAGCGCTACCAGTTCCTGCGCTGGGGTCAGACGGCGTTCGACGACTTCAAGGTCGTCCCCCCGGGCACCGGCATCGTGCACCAGGTCAACATCGAGCACCTCGCCAAGGTCGTGTACGACCGGGTCTCGACGAACTCGACCACCGGCGAATCCGTCCTGCGCGCCTACCCCGACACGTGCGTGGGCACCGACTCGCACACGACCATGGTCAACGGACTCGGCGTGCTCGGATGGGGCGTGGGAGGCATCGAGGCCGAGGCCGCCATGCTCGGGCAGCCGGTGTCGATGCTCATCCCGCGCGTCGTCGGCTTCAAGCTGACCGGCTCGATCCCCACCGGCGTCACCGCCACCGATGTGGTGCTGACGATCACCGACATGCTGCGCAAGCACGGCGTCGTCGGCAAGTTCGTCGAGTTCTACGGCGAGGGCGTCGCCTCGGTGCCCCTGGCCAACCGCGCCACCATCGGCAACATGAGCCCGGAGTTCGGCTCCACCGCGGCGATGTTCCCGATCGACGGCGTCACGATCGACTACCTGCGCCTCACGGGCCGCAGCGAGCAGAACCTCGCCCTGGTCGAGGCGTACGCGAAGGCGCAGCACCTGTGGCACGACGCGTCCCGCGAGCCGGTCTTCAGCGAGTACATGGAACTCGACCTCTCGACGGTCGTCCCCTCCATCGCCGGCCCGAAGCGCCCGCAGGATCGCATCGAGCTGTCGCGATCGAAGCAGCAGTTCGAGTCCGACCTCGTCAACTACGCCGATGTGGATCACGACCTCGTGGACCTCACGATCTCGGAGTCCTTCCCGGCATCGGACCCGCCGGGGATGACCCCCGAGGACGAGTCGAGCCACCACGCACACCACCACCACTCGCACGCTCCCGCTTCGGTCAGCAAGCCGACCCCGGTGACCCTGGCCGGCGGCGAGTCGTTCGTGCTGGATCACGGTGCCGTGACCATCGCCGCGATCACCTCGTGCACGAACACGTCCAACCCGTCGGTGATGCTGGCCGCGGGCCTGCTCGCCCGCAACGCGGTGAAGAAGGGCCTCAAGGCCAAGCCGTGGGTGAAGACCACCCTCGCGCCCGGATCCAAGGTCGTCACCGACTACTACGAGAAGGCGGGTCTGACGAAGGACCTGGAGGACCTCGGCTTCTTCACGGTCGGGTACGGCTGCACGACGTGCATCGGCAACTCGGGACCGCTGATCGAAGAGGTCTCGGCCGCCGTCAACGAGAGCGATCTCGCGGTGACCGCCGTGCTGTCGGGCAACCGCAACTTCGAAGGACGCATCAACCCCGACGTCAAGATGAACTACCTCGCCAGCCCGCCGCTGGTGATCGCGTACTCGCTCGCCGGATCGATGAACTTCGACTTCGAGACGGACCCGCTCGGCAAGGACCGCGACGGCAACGACGTCTTCCTGAAGGACATCTGGCCGGATGCGGCAGAGGTCCAGGCGACGATCGACTCCTCGATCAGCGAGGAGATGTTCACCCGCCAGTACGCCACCGTCTTCGAGGGGGATGAGCGCTGGAAGAACCTCCCCACCCCCACCGGCGATGTGTTCGAGTGGGACGAGGCGTCGACGTACGTCCGCAAGCCCCCGTACTTCGACGGGATGACGATGGAGCTGACCCCGGTGTCGGACATCGCGGGCGCGCGCGTGCTCGCGACGCTCGGGGACTCGGTCACGACAGACCACATCAGCCCCGCCGGCAACATCAAGGTCGACAGCCCCGCCGGTCACTACCTCGCCGAGCACGGCGTGGACCGGAAGGACTTCAATTCCTACGGCTCGCGCCGCGGAAACCACGAAGTGATGATCCGCGGCACCTTCGCGAACATCCGGCTGAAGAACCTGCTGGTGAGCGCGGTGAACGGCGGCGCCGTGGTCGAGGGCGGGTACACGCGCGACTTCACCCAGCAGGGTGGTCCGCAGTCGTTCATCTACGACGCGAGCCAGAACTACCAGGCCGCCGGCACGCCGCTGGTGATCTTCGGCGGCAAGGAGTACGGCTCGGGCTCGTCGCGCGACTGGGCGGCGAAGGGCACGAGCCTGCTGGGAGTGAAGGCCGTCATCACCGAGAGCTTCGAGCGCATCCACCGCTCGAACCTCATCGGAATGGGCGTCGTACCCCTGCAGTTCCCCGCCGGTCAGAGCTGGGAGTCGCTGGGGCTCGACGGCACCGAGATCGTGTCGATCACGGGGCTGGAGCAGCTGAACGAGGGTGTGACGCCCAAGACGGTGCGCGTCACAGCCGCGCCCAGCGAGTTCTCGGCACCCGGCAAGGACACCGTCGAGTTCGACGCGGTCGTGCGCATCGACACGCCCGGCGAGGCGGACTACTACCGCAACGGCGGCATCCTCCAGTACGTGCTGCGGTCGCTCGTCTGACGCGGATCTCACAGAGGCCGGGCGGGCTCCGCCCGGCCTCTGCCGTTCTCCGCGGATAGACTGGTGGCGGCCCGCCGGCCCGGAAAGGAGAGCGGATGTCGCTTCTCGCCCGCATCTCAGGACCTCGCGACCTCGACGCGCTCAGCACCGAGCAGCTCGGGGAGCTCGCGTCGGAGATCCGCTCGTTCCTCGTCGACAACGTCTCGCAGACCGGGGGACATCTCGGACCCAATCTGGGCGTCGTCGAACTCACCATCGCCCTGCACCGGGTCTTCGACTCGCCTCACGACCCCCTCATCTTCGACACCGGGCACCAGTCCTACGTCCACAAGCTTCTGACCGGCCGGCAGGACTTCTCCGGGCTCCGCAGCCGAGGTGGGCTCGCGGGGTACCCGCAGCGCGCGGAGAGCGAGCACGACGTCGTGGAGTCATCCCACGCGTCGAGCTCGCTCAGTTGGGCCGACGGTGTCTCCCGGGCCCTGACCCTCACCGGTCGACGCGACCGCCATGTCGTGGCCGTGGTGGGCGACGGCTCCCTGACGGGGGGCATGACCTGGGAGGCGCTCAACAACATCAGCGACGACAACGACCGCAACCTGGTCATCGTCGTCAACGACAACGGGCGCTCCTACGCACCGACGATCGGCGGCATGGCCAGGTACCTCAACCGGGTGCGCACCGCCGACACCTACCGGAACCTCCGCCGGGGCTCGGACACCTTCTTCCGCAAGCTCGGTCCGGTCGGCCGGGCGGTCTACCGCGGGGTCCGCGGCGGAACGCATGGCTTCCTGTCCCGCTTCACCAACAACGCGGACCTGTACTCGAACCTCGACATCAAGTACCTCGGCCCGGTCGACGGCCACGACCTCGGCGTGCTGATCGAAACGCTCGAGCTGGCCAAGTCCTATGGGGCTCCCGTGATCGTCCATGCCATCACCGAGAAGGGCAGGGGCTACCAGCCGGCGCGCGACGACGAGGCCGACCAGTTCCACGCCGTCGGGCGGATCGATCCCGCGACCGGACAGACCATCTCGGGTTCGGCCTCGGGCCCCGCGTGGACCGAGGTCTTCGCCGAGCAGCTCGTGACCGTCGGAGAGGAACGCCGCGACGTCATCGCCATGACGGCCGCCATGCTCCGGCCCACCGGACTCCTTCCGTTCGCGCAGCGGTTCCCGGACCGGGTGTACGACGTCGGCATCGCCGAGCAGCACGCGGTGACCTCGGCCGCCGGCCTGGCGTTCGGCGGGCTTCATCCGGTCGTGGCGATCTATGCGACGTTCATGAATCGGGCCTTCGACCAGGTCCTGATGGATGTGGCGCTGCACCGTGCCGGTGTGACGTTCGTCCTCGATCGCGCGGGGGTGACGGGCCCCGACGGTCCGAGCCATCACGGCATCTGGGACCTCGCGATGCTGCAGATCGTCCCCCACATCCGCATCGCGGTTCCCCGCGACGCCGAGCGGCTCCGGGAGGAGCTGGCCGAGGCGGTCGAGGTGTCGGACGCCCCCACTGTGCTGCGCTTCCCCAAGGGCGCGGTGAGCCCGACGCTGCCCGCCCTGGAGCGCCTGGAGGACGGCGTGGACGTGCTCGTGCGCTCCGACGCCCAGGACGTGCTCATCGTCGGGATCGGCCCGATGGCCCACACCGCGGTCGACGTCGCGGAGCGCCTCCGGGCTCAGGGCATCGGCGCCACCGTCGTCGACCCGCGCTGGGTGATCCCGGTGCAGCCCTCGATCGTCGAGCTGGCCGCCGCCCACCGCCTCGTGATCACGATCGAGGACGGCATCCGCGTCGGGGGCATCGGCACGCGCGTGCGGCAGGTGCTTCGCGAGGCCGGCGTCGACACCGCGGTGGACGAACTGGGCGTCCCCGACGCCTTCATCGATCACGCGAGCCGGGAGCAGATCCTCGACGATGCGGGCCTCACGCCCGCCAAGATCGCTCAGGACGTCGTCTCGCAGGTGCTCGGCACGAGGATCCCCGTCGCACGCGCCGCTGACCAGGAGCTGTCGTCTTTACGGGAGTGGTCCGCGTCACGGCCGCAGTGAGGGTCAGCCGACCGAGGTGAGCCGATCGGCATAGACCGCGGACGCGGCATCCCATCGATCGTGTGCGGTCGGGTCGGGACCGCGCAGCGCCTGCGAGAGAAGGAAGCCGTCCGTGAGCGCGTCCCCCGTGACCAGGACCGCGAGAAGCTCGACGCCGCACTGCTCCCGGACCTCGGCCGCGCACGCCGACACCAGTTCGGGCGACAGCTCACGGTTGGCGGGGAGGACGGGGCCCGCGAGGCGGTGGACCCGGTCGCGCAGCGCTGCGCCGACGATGTTTCCCGCGCGCTCGCGTACGTCGACGACGTCCAGTTCCAGAACACGCAGGTCGTGCCCGGTCACGAGGGGCCGCCAGTCGAAGGAGGCGTGCACCACGTGCTGGTGACCGTCGGCGCCGGTGAGGGTGCGGGCGGGCAGATCGGTGGACCGGGCGCGGACGTCCACCATGCGGTACCAGAGGAAGATGGGGAACGCCCCATGGGTGCCCGGCCTGAGCACCACCACCTCGCCGCGTCCGTCCCCGCGGGAGCGTGAGGCCCGCCGGATGATGGGCTTGCCGTTGCGCGTCCGGATCGCCGCGGAACCCTCGTCCACGGTCACGAGGAAGAGCTTCATCAGCGCAGGCACGACCACCAGGAGGGTCAGCGCCGCACCGCTCGACTTGATGAGGACGCTCAGCGCACTGCCGCTGAACATCCCCGTGATCGCTTCCAGCACCGCGACTCCGATCCGTCGATCCGACGAATCCAGGATGCCGCGCCCCGACGTCCCCGCCGCACCTGCCGCGGTCCGATCGGTGAGATTTCACCGACCGGACCGCGAGCGTTCCCCCGACGAGGGGAGGGGTGTCAGCTGCCGGTACCCGTGATGGGCGGCTGGTGGAACGTGGCGCCGAAGACGCGCTCGGACGCGCCTTCCCGATCGAGGTACGGGGACGCGCCGCCGTCGATGAACGGCCAGCCCGCGCCGAGGATCAGGCACAGATCCACGTCCTCGACCTCGGGGACGACGCCCTCGTCGAGCATGATGCGGATCTCGTGCGCGAGCCCGTCCTGCACACGGCGAAGGATCTCTTCGGCGGAGGCGGGGGAGCGGCCGACTTGGGACTTGAGCACCTTCTCGGCGGCCTTCGTCCACCCGGTGACGCGCCCGCCCTTGTCCTTCTCCACGACCTGGTCCAGCTCGGCCAGCCGGTGGAAGTTGTCGTTGGCGTAGAAGCGGTCCGGGAATGCGGTCGCCATGGTGTCCTGCACGTGCGCGGCGACCTTCCACCCCACGAGATCGATGAGCTGGAAAGGGCCCATCGGCAGGCCCACCGGAGCGAAGGCCTTCTCGACGTCGACGATGTCGGCGCCCTCGTAGACCGCCCGCGCGGCTTCCCCCATGACCTTCGCCAGCAGCCGGTTGACGACGAAGCCGGGTGCATCGGCGGTCAGTACCGCGTTCTTCCCCAGGTTCTTCGCGACCACGAAGGCTGTCGACAGCGCGGCGTCCGAGGTGTGACCGGTCTTGACGATCTCGATCAGCGGCATGACGGCGACGGGGTTGAAGAAGTGGAAGCCGACCAGGCGCTCGGGGTGTGCCAGCCGCGCCCCGATCTCCTCGACCGAGAGCGACGAGGTGTTCGTGGCGAGGATGGCGTCCTCGGCCACGATCTGCTCGATCTCGCCGAACACGGCCTGCTTCACGCCGACCTCTTCGAAGACGGCCTCGATCACGAAGTCGCAGTCGGCGTAGAGGCTCTTGTCCGTGGTGCCCGTCACCAGAGCCCGCAGTCGGTTGGCGGTGTCCGGGTCCACGCGGCCCTTGGCCTCGAGCGCTCCGATCTCGTCGCGGATGTGCGCCACGCCCTTGTCGACGCGCGCCTGGTCGAGGTCGGCGATCAGCACCGGCACCTGGAGCTTGCGGACGAACAGGAGCGCGAGCTGGCTGGCCATGAGACCGGCGCCGACGATGCCGACCTTGGTCACCTTCCTCGCCAGCTCCTTGTCAGGGGCACCCACGGGTCGCTTGGCGCGCTTCTGCACGAGGTCGAAGGCGTACATCGATGCGGCGAACTGATCGCCCGTGACCAGGTCGGCCAGCGCGTCGTCCTCGCGGGCGAAACCCTCAGCCTTGCTGCCGCCCCGCGCCTTGTCGAGCAGCTCGAGCGCGACGTAGGGCGACCTCGGGACCGTGCCGATCTTGGATTCGAGCATCGCGCGGGCCATCTTGATGGCGATCGGCCACTTGGTGAGGCGCTCGATGCGCCCGGGCTCGTTCCGGCGATCCACCTTGGTGCGGCCGTCGAGGACGCCGTCCGCCCAGCGCAGCGAGTCCTCGAGGAAGGTGGCGGCCGGGAACATCGCGTCCACGACCCCGAGCTCGAGGGCCTGCGGGGGCTTGAGCATGCGGTTCTGCTTGAGCGGGTTGGAGATGACGACGTCCAGGGCGTTCTCGATGCCGATCAGATTGGGCAGCAGGTAGGCACCGCCCCACCCGGGGATGATGCCCAGGAAGACTTCGGGAAGGGCGATCGCGGCCGCCGAGGCGTCGAGGGTGCGGTACGTCGAGTTGAGTGCGATC
This sequence comes from Microbacterium sp. ARD31, assembly GCF_031844425.1. Taxonomy (NCBI): domain Bacteria; kingdom Bacillati; phylum Actinomycetota; class Actinomycetes; order Micrococcales; family Microbacteriaceae; genus Microbacterium; species Microbacterium sp. ARD31. The sequence goes on along the minus strand of NZ_JAUZVE010000004.1, from coordinate 152,187 downwards.
TCGAGCCCCCCGCCAAGGGCGAGACCGTTGACGAATGTGAACGAGGGCACGCCGAGTTCGGAGAGCTTGCCCAGCACGTGGTGACCGAGCTGGGCGATCAGCTTCGCGTTGTCTCGGGATCCGACGCGCGAGATGTCCGACAGATCGGCGCCGGCGGCCAGGATGTACTGCTTGCCGGTCACCGCCACGGCGTGGATCTGCCCCGCGGCCGCCCGTCCGGCGAGAGCGTCGAGGGTGTCGCCGAGCTCGAACAGGGTCGCCGGACCCAGCGTGTTCGGCCGCGTGTGGTCGCGACCGTTGTCGAGCGTGATCAGCGCCAGGACCTTCCCTGACGGAAGGGTGATGTCGCGCACGCGCGAATGCGTGACGACCTCTCCCTCCGTTAGCGCGCGAAGGGGGGAGAAGTCGATGTCGGCGTAGGGGGAGGAGTGCGTCTTCGTCATGGTCGTCTGGCTCACTTCTTCTTCTTGCCGTCGTAGTGCGGGTTCTCCCAGATGACGGAACCGCCCTGTCCGAGCCCGACGCACATCGCCGTGAGGCCGTACCTCACGTCGGGTCGCTCGGCGAACTGGGCGGCGAGCTGGATCATCAGGCGCACACCGGATGCGGCGAGCGGATGTCCGAGGGCGATCGCCCCGCCCCACTGGTTGACCCGAGGGTCGTCGTCGGCGATTCCGAAGTGGTCGAGCAGCGAGATGACCTGGATCGCGAAGGCCTCATTGAGTTCGAACAAGCCGATGTCGTCGATCGTGAGGTTCGCGCGCCGCAGCGCCTTCTCGGTCGAGGGAATGGGACCGATGCCCATGATCTCGGGCTGGACTCCGGCGAAAGCGAACGAGACCAGGCGCATCTTGGGCGCGAGCCCGAGCTCCTTCACCGCTCCGCCGCCCGCGAGCAGGCTCATCGTGGCGCCGTCCGTGAGTGGCGAGGACGTCCCCGCGGTCACGCGGCCGTGGGGACGGAAGGGCGTCTTCAGCGCGGCGAGGTCGGCCATGGTCGTCTGAGGACGTCGACCTTCGTCCTCCGTGGCCAGGCCCCATGCGCCCTCGGCGTCCTTGACCGCGACCGGAACCAGATCCGGCTGGAACTTCCCGGCCTCGTAGGCCGCCTGGGCGCGATGCTGACTGAGCATTCCGAATCGATCGGAGCGCTCCTTCGTCAGATGCGGAAAGCGGTCGAAGATCCGCTCGGCCGTGACGCCCATGTTGAGGGCACCGGGATCGACCATCTTCTCTGCGACGAACCGCGGGTTGGGGTCGGCATTGCCGCCGATGGGGTGGTGTCCCATGTGCTCGACGCCACCGGCGAGGGCGATGTCGTACATCCCCATGCCGATCGAACCGGCCATCGTGGTGACGCTCGTCATGGCGCCGGCGCACATGCGGTCGATCGCGAAGCCGGGGACGGTCTGCGGCAGCCCGGCGAGGATGGCGACGCTGCGCCCGAGCGTGAGGCCCTGATCGCCGGTCTGCGAGGTCGCCGCAATGGCGACGTCATCGATGCGGTCCTTCGGAACGGCGGCATTGCGCTCCATCAGACCGATCGTCGCCTTGACCGCGAGGTCGTCGGATCGGGTGTTCCAGTACATGCCCTTTTCGCCGGCGCGCCCGAACGGGGTGCGCATTCCGTCGACGAAGAAGACGTCCGAAATCTCGGCCACTCTGCCTCCAATGGTTGGGATGTCGCAAGACTATGGAGGCGCCCTCGGCGGCGGGGAATCGGTTGGTGCGAACCTACGAATCCACTTCCGCGACGCTCCCGGGCTCTTGCACGGAAGTGACAAAGGCATCGGCGATACCCTGTGCGGTCTGTTCAATCTGCCACTCGCGCGCGCCGAGGTCGCGGAGAGCCTCGCCGATGGTCTCGGGGGACACATCCTCCGGCGGCGACCAGGCCACGCGCCGCAGCAGCTCCGGGGTGAGAAGGTTCTCGGTGGGCATGCCCAGAGCGTCCGCGCGCGCCTCGACCATCGGACGGGCCGCTTTGAGCCGAGCGTCGGCCTCGGGATTGCGATCGGCCCACGCCCGCGGTGGGGGCAGGGTGTCGCCGCCGCGCGCGCGATCCGTGGGCAGCTCCGTCGCCGCCCGGCCAGCCTGGATCGCGCTCCACCAGCGGTCGATCTGGCTGCGGCTGGCTCTTCCGGTGAACTCCTTCAAGCCCGCCAGTGCCTGCTTGGTCTGCGGATCGGCCATGATGGCCGCCACCAGTGCGCGATCGGGCACGAGGCGCCCCGGCGCGACGTCCTGCTCCTGCGCGTACTCCTCGCGCGCGGTCCACAATTCGCGTGCGACCGCGAGCGATCTGCGGCCGCGGACCGTGTGCAGCCCGCTCAGTCGTCGCCACGGCTCCTCGCGCGGGGCCTTCGGGCGCCGTTCGAGCACCGCGGAGAACTCCTGCGCGGCGAACTCGGTCTTGCCCTGCTCCTCGAGCTCGCCGTGCAGGACGTCGCGCACGTCGACGAGGTGCAGAACGTCGAGCGCGGCGTACTCCAACCACGACTGCGGGAGCGGCCGGGTCGACCAGTCGGCTGCCGAATGCGCCTTCGCGAGCGCGATGCCCAGGGTGTCCTCGACGACCGCACCCAGACCCACGCGCGCGTGCCCCAGCAGGCGGGCAGCCAGCTCGGTGTCGAACATCACGCGGGGCTCGAGCCCGAGTTCCCGCAAGGACGGAAGGTCCTGGCTCGCCGCGTGGAGAACCCACTCCTCCCCGCCGATCGCCGTCTGAAGCGGCCCGAAGTCGCCGATGGGCGGGGGATCGAAGAGAAACACGCCCGCGCCGCGGCGGAAGACCTGGATGAGGTAGGCCCGCTGCGAGTAGCGGAAACCCGACGCCCGCTCCACGTCCACGGCCACCGGCCCCTCACCGCCCGCGAGCAGCGCAGCCGCGACGCCGAGCCCGTGCGCATCGGTGATCACCGTGTAATCAGCCACGAGGCGACCTGCGCGAACCGAACATCGCAATCCCTTCCGATCCGGGCGGCAGCCCCGCGAGCATGCACACCAATTCGGCCCATGCTTCCACATGCGGTTCCAAGGGGCCCTCCGGAGACCACGACGCGCGAAGTTCGATCTGAGCGCCTTCGCCTTCCCCGGCCAGCGTCCCGAATCCCTTCGACAGGGTCTTGGTGGCCGTGCCCGAAGACGAATGGTGCGCTGCCCCGCGTGAGCGGAGGGCGTCGGTCAGCCAGGACCAGGCGACATCGGCGACGAGCGGGTCGATGCCGAGGTCCGGCTCGAGCGGGGCCTGGGCGAAGCAGACGATCCGCCACGGGCCGTCCCACGGGCTCGGTTCGGAGGCGTCGTGCAGGAGGATGAATCGACCGGTGCCGTAGGCCGACTCGCCGTCGTCGTCCGGGCGCACATCTGCAGCCAGGGCGAGGGCGTCGGGCGCCAGCCCGCCGGGAGCGGCGATCTCGCGGACGCTCAGGTCGTCCCGGAACCGCATGGCACGGACGTCGTCTGCCGCAGTCGCGAACGGGGACGACGTCTCGGGAGGACGCTGGTCAGCCACCCGGACAGACTAGAGTGGGGCCTCGATGGTCGACTCCAGGCGCGCCGCGGGAACCGGTGCATCCCTCGCATTGATCGCGGGCCTCCGAGCCGCGATCACCGTGCTGACCGCGGCGCTGACGACCACCCTGGCCCTTCTCGGCCTCGCGTCCCTCAGGATGGCGCGGACGGTGGTGACGCCGGCGAGGCGTCTCGCCGACGTCCGCATCCTGGCGCTGGACACCGCCGCGCAGACGATCACGCTGTCGCGGACGCCCGACACCGCGCTGCCGGGACGCTACGGCCTGTTCACCGACGGCACGATGGACTATCTCAAGCTCGGCTCCGTGCTGGCGGAGGATGAAGAAGGAGTCACCCGCAAACTGCTGACCCACGTGCCCCCTGCGGCGCGTCTGGCGGCCGAGGCGGCCTTCAGCGGCTGGTACTTCGACCATCCCGAGCAGCTGCACCTGCCGTACTCGCCGGAGCTCGTCGGGTCCGCGGTCGGCCCGTGTCCCGCGTGGCTCTTCCCCGCCGGCGACGGCGACGTGTGGGTGATCCAGGTCCACGGCCGGGGCACGACCCGCGCCGAGTGCCTGCGTGCCGTGCCCGTCTTCCACGGTCTCGGGATCACGTCGCTCCTGGTGTCGTATCGCAACGACGGCGAAGCGCCGCGCAGCCGCGAAGGCACGTACACGCTCGGGGCGACCGAATGGCGCGACGTCGACGCCGCTGTCGGCTTCGCACGTCGGCGTGGTGCCCGGCGGATCATCCTGATGGGCTGGTCGATGGGGGGCGCCATCGCCCTGCAGCTGTCACTGCACTCGGCGCACCGCGCCATGATCGCCGGTGTCATCCTCGACAGCCCCGTCATCGACTGGCGCATCGTGCTGGACTACCAGGCGGGCCTGCGCGGCGTATCGCCGGCCGTGGCCCGCCTGGCCGTGCGCGCGCTTCGGTCGCGGTGGGCGACCCCGCTGATCAGAGCCGGAGCGCCCATTCCGTTCGAGCGGCTCGACATCGTGTCGCGCGCGGCTGAGCTGCGGCATCCGATTCTCATCCTGCACAGCGACGATGACGGATTCGTGCCCTCGGACGCCTCCCATGACCTGGTCGTGGCGCGCCCCGATCTCGTCGAGATGCGCGTCTTCGACGTCGCGCGACACACCAAGCTCTGGAACTACGACCAGGACCGGTGGACGCGGAGCATCACCGGCTGGCTGCTGGAGCGCGGTCTCGGCGACGAGGCCGGTCGCACGTCCCCCACGCCCTGACGAGCTCCGCGCCGTCAGCGACGCTCGCGCACCCGCCGCTTGACCCGCCGGAGCATGCCGGACATGCCGGCAAGTCGCAGCGGCGAGACCGCGCGGGAGAGCCCGATCGACTGCGGGAAGTCGTCGGGGATGGCCAGGACCGCCTCGACGCTGAGCCCGGTGACCCCTTGGCAGAGGATGCTGGCGAAGCCACGCGTCGTGGGTGCCTCGGGCGGCGCCGTCGCATACACGGCGACCGTGCCCTCCGGGTCGACGTCGACGAGGACGTACACGGGGGACTGGCACTCCGAGACCCGTTCGAACATGTCCGGATGCGCGTCGTACACGGTGGGCACCGGGGGCAGCTCCCGTGCGAACTCCGCGAGCAGCTGCAGGCGCTCGGGCTCGGGCAGGGCGAGGAAGTCGTCGCGGATCTCGGCGAGCGCCGGGGGAGGGGTCTGGGATGCGGTCACCGGTCCATCATGAGGCCGCGACCGCGGCGCGTGCATCCGCGCAGGACGACATAGGCTGGTCGCGTCGCTCCGGCCGGAGTGTCGGCGGGTCTGCTGTCGCCCGCGCCATGCCTTCCAGGAACGCCATGACCCACGCCGCCGCCCGCACCGGGATCGTCCACCTCGCCGAGCGGTCGCCCGATCTCGCCGGGGCCGACATGGTCGCCGCCCTCACTCCGCCCCCGCAGTTCGAGGACGCGACGTTCGAGTCCTATCGAGCCGATCCCGAGTACCCGTCGCAGCAGCAGGCAAAGGATGTGCTCGTCGCGTTCGCGGGGGGCGGTCCGGCGTCGGCGCGCGGCGGCTTCTTCCGTCGCGCCAAGCGGGAGCCGCAGAAGCCCGGTGTCTACCTCGACGGCGGATTCGGAGTCGGCAAGACCCACCTCCTCGCCGCCGTCTACCACGCCACGGCTGCGCGGCGGAAGTACTTCGGATCCTTCATCGAGTACACGGCGCTGGTTGGTGCGCTCGGCTACAAGAACACCGTGGAGCTGTTCAAGGGTGCCGACCTGCTGTGCATCGACGAGTTCGAACTCGACGACCCGGGCGACACGATGGTCATGACCCGTCTGCTCGGGGAGCTCGTCGCCACCGGCACCAAGCTGGCGGCCACCTCGAACACCCCGCCGAACGCGCTCGGCGAGGGTCGTTTCGCCGCGCAGGACTTCCTGCGCGAGATCCACGCGATGGCGGAGAGCTTCCAGACCATCCGCATCGACGGCACCGACTATCGCCACCGGGCGGTGGACGGACACGCCGTGACCTTGACGCCGTCCGAGTACGAGGACGCCGTCGCAGAGGCGTCGCGCGCGGGCGTCGTGAGCGACGACGCCTTCGGTGACCTGATCACCCACCTCGCCCGCGTCCATCCGTCGCGCTACATCCGCCTGATCGAGGGAGTGGACACGGTGGGGCTCCGGGACGTCACGGTTCTCAGCGACCAATCGTCCGCGCTGCGCTTCGTCGCGTTCATCGACCGCGTGTACGACGCGCAGCTGCCGATCCGGGCGACCGGCGCCACGCTCGACACCGTCTTCCCCGAAGAGATGCTCGCCGGCGGCTATCGCAAGAAGTATCTCCGTGCCGTGTCGCGCCTCGTCGCATCCACCCTGGCCTGACGCACGCAGCTGTCTCTATCGTCCTCGCCGCCCCGGCCCGCCCGACGGCGTCGATCTCGCGGCGCGTTCCCGCTTGCGCGAAACGTGATGTTTACCCGACGCCCGGTGACGTAACGACCGCGAAACACGACTCGCCCCCCGCTCGAAACCGCGGCTCGCCACACTGGGCATCGCCCGGACAGCCGCAACCCGACACAGCTGCTGCTTCGGCGCCTCGAGTAACACGACACATGGATGAGGAATCTCATGGATAGCGGAAATTTCGCGTGGTCGATCACAGCAACCGCGTTGGTGCTGTTCATGACCCCGGGCGTGGCCTTCTTCTACGGAGGCCTGGTGAAGGCGAAGAGCGTCGTCAGCATGATGATGATGAGCTTCGGGGCCCTGGGTCTGATCAGCGTGCTGTGGATCCTGTACGGCTTCAACATGAGCCTGGGAGGCGGCACGTTCGCCTTCTCCGGCAACCCCTTCTCGGACTTCGGTCTCGCCGGGGCTGACAGCGCCACACTCGTCGGCGCGACCTTCGGCGCCACCTTCGCCATCATCACCGTCGCGCTCATCTCGGGCTCGATCGCGGACCGGGCCAAGTTCGGATCGTGGATGCTGTTCGCCGGCCTCTGGGCCACGATCGTCTACTTCCCCGTCGCGGCGTGGGTGTGGGGCGACGGCTGGATCTTCAACTGGGGTGACAACACCGGTCTTCCGGGCGTCATCGACTACGCCGGCGGCACCGCGGTGCACATCAACGCCGGGGCGGCAGCGCTCGCCCTCGCTCTCGTCCTCGGAAAGCGCATCGGCTTCCAGAAGGGCATCCAGAAGCCCCACAACGTCCCGCTGACGCTGCTGGGCGCGTCCATCCTCTGGTTCGGATGGTTCGGGTTCAACGCCGGTGCCGAGGGCACGTTCGGCCTCCTCGGCGAGGAGAACACCGGCGCGGGTCTGATCGTGGTCAACACCCTCGGCGCCACGGCTGCGGCGATCCTCGGCTGGCTCATCGTCGAGAAGCTCAAGGACGGCAAGGCCACGTCGGTCGGCGCCGCTTCGGGTGCCGTCGCCGGCCTCGTCGCGATCACCCCGGCCTGCGCGAACCTGTCCCCCGGATGGGCACTGCTGCTCGGTGTGCTCTCGGGCGCCCTGTGCGCCCTGGCGATCGAGCTGAAGTGGAAGCTCGGCTACGACGACTCGCTCGACGTGGTCGGCATCCACCTCGTCGGCGGCCTGCTCGGCACGCTGTACCTCGGCTTCTTCGCCACCGAGACCGGCCTGTTCCTCGGTGGCGGCATCGGCCAGCTGCTCTCGCAGCTCGTCGCCGCGCTCGGCGTCCTGATCTACTCCTTCGTGGTCGCCCTCCTCATCGGGTTCGCGATCCAGAAGACGCTCGGATTCCGCATCAAGAACGAGGACGAGCTCGCCGGAGTCGACACGGTCGTGCACGGCGAAGAGGGCTACCTCCTCGCCGAGCGCGTCTGATCCCGCACTCGACCGATGGGCGCTCCGGCTTCGGCCGGGGCGCCCATCGCCGTCTGCGGGCTAGGGTGGCCAACGTGAGAGCACGCACCCTGATCTCGACGCTGCTGCAGCGCATCGTCCGTCCCGGCCGGCCTGTCGCCGAGGCTCCGCCCGCCTCGGGTCGCACCAGCGGGGAGGTCACCGTCGAGGTGGAGCCGCCCGCTCCCTCGGAGCTGCGGCTCGCGTACGCCCCCGACGCGGACGGCGCCCCGGATGCGGGCGAGATCGTCTGGACGTGGGTTCCCTACGCCGAGAACGACGGGCGAGGAAAGGACCGCCCCGTCCTGGTCATCGGCCGCCATACCGAGGCGCGTGTGTACGCCGTCCGGCTCACGAGCAGATCGCGCGAGGGAGACCGCGACTTCCTGTCCATCGGGTCGGGGTCGTGGGACGCGCAGGGACGCCCTTCGTGGGTCGACATCGATCGGGTGTACAGCGTCCATGAACGCGGGCTCCGCCGCGAAGCCGCCGCCTTGGACCTTCCGAGGTTCGGGCGGGTCGCGGACGCGCTGCGTCGTCGCTACGGCTGGATGCCGCAGGGGAGGGTCTGAGGATGAAACGGTGGGCGATACCAGACTCGAACTGATGACCTCTTCCGTGTGAAGGAAGCGCGCTACCAACTGCGCCAATCGCCCGTGCTCCCGGGGGGAACGAGTTTCGATCCTACCGGATGGCGCGACGGGAAGAGGACCATTCCGGCGGACACGCGCGGGGCGTCGTCGGTTTTGCGTGACGCGGGTCATCGGCTAAAGTCATACAAGTGCCCGGCGCGAAAGCCCCGGGAACGAAATGCGGATGTAGCGCAGTTGGTAGCGCATCACCTTGCCAAGGTGAGGGTCGCGAGTTCGAGTCTCGTCATCCGCTCGAGTGCGGGGATTCTTCGGAATCACCAACACGTGGGTCGAACCACACACGGTGGCGTGGCCGAGCGGCTAGGCACCGGCCTGCAAAGCCGTTTACACGGGTTCGAATCCCGTCGCCACCTCCACTCCCGGTCCCGACCGGAGCATGACTCGGGCGATTGGCGCAGCGGTAGCGCGCTTCCCTGACACGGAAGAGGTCACTGGTTCGATCCCAGTATCGCCCACCACCTGAAACCCCCGGCTCGCCGGGGGTTTTCGCTTTCACCGCTCCCGCCCGCCCGCGCGGCGCGTGCGCGAAGCCCGCCGCGGCACCGGATAGCCTTGACGGAGCCTCAGGATGGAGAGTCCCTTGACCAACCCCGCCATCCCGTCGGACGTGACGTTCCCCGCCGACGGTTTCGCACTCTTCCCCGATCGATCGGTCGTGGCGCTGCGCGTCAACGGCGACCTGCGCGACCTCGCCACCGTCGTCGACGCGGCCGACGTCGTGGAGCCGGTGACCGTGGACAGCCGTGACGGACTCGACATCCTCCGCCATTCCACCGCGCACGTCCTCGCCCAGGCCGTGCAGCGCATCAAGCCCCAGGCGAATCTCGGCATCGGCCCGCCGGTGGAGAACGGCTTCTACTACGACTTCGGGATCGCCGAGCCCTTCACTCCGGAGGACCTCAAGGCGATCAAGAAGGAGATGGAGCGCATCGTCCGCGAGGGCCAGCGGTTCGTCCGCCGCGTCGTCACGGACGAGGAGGCTCGGGCCGAGCTGGTGGACGAGCCCTTCAAGCTCGAGTTGATCGGCCTGAAGGGCGGTGCGGCGGCGACGGAGGGCGCCTCGGTCGAAGTCGGCGCCGGCGAGCTGACGATCTACGACAACGTCACGCGGGATGGCGAGACCGCCTGGAAGGACCTGTGCCGCGGGCCGCACGTGCCCAGCACCCGCATGGTCGGCAACGGCTGGGATCTGACGCGCGTGGCCGGAGCGTACTGGCGCGGAAGCGAGAAGAACCCGCAGCTGCAGCGGATCTACGGCACCGCCTGGCCGACGAAGGACGAGCTGCGGGCCTATCAGCACCGACTCGAAGAGGCTGCCAAGCGGGACCACCGGAAGCTCGGCAGGGAGCTGGACCTGTTCTCGTTCCCCGACGAGATCGGCCCGGGGCTGTCGGTGTTCCACCCCAAGGGCGGGATCATCCGCTACGAGATCGAGCGCTACATGCGCGAGCAGCTGCTGCGCAACGGCTATGACGTCGTCAACACCCCGCACATCACCAAGGGCGACCTGTTCATGACGAGCGGGCACCTGCAGTGGTACGCCGACGGCATGTACCCCCCGATGGTGCTCGACGAACTCGTCGGCGACGACGGGCATGTCGCACGCGAGGGCCAGGAGTACTACCTGAAGCCCATGAACTGCCCGTTCCACAACCTCATCTTCCGCTCCCGCGGGCGCAGCTATCGCGAGCTGCCCCTCCGGCTGAGCGAGTTCGGTTCGGTGTACCGCTACGAGAAGAGCGGCACGCTGGCGGGGCTCACTCGCGTGCGGGGGATGACGCAGGACGACACGCACATCTACGTCACAGCCGAGCAGGTGAAGGACGAGCTGACGCACAGCCTGGAGTTCGTGCTGCAGACGCTGCGCGACTACGGTCTGAACGACTTCTACCTGGAGCTGTCGACGAAGGAGGACGGGAACCCCAAGTTCCTCGGGCCCGACGAGCTCTGGGACCGGGCGACAGAGACGCTGCGGGAAGTGGCGGTGGCCTCGGGCCTCGAGCTCGTGCCCGATCCGGGCGGCGCCGCCTTCTACGGCCCCAAGATCTCCGTGCAGGCACGGGACGCCATCGGCCGCACCTGGCAGATGTCGACCATCCAGCTCGACTTCAATCAGCCCGAGCGATTCGAACTCGAATACACCGGCCCGGACGGCGAGAAGCACCGGCCGGTGATGATCCACCGTGCGCTCTTCGGATCGATCGAGCGCTTCTTCGCGATCCTGCTCGAGCATTACGCCGGTGCGTTCCCCGTGTGGCTGTCGCCGGTGCAGGTGATGGGCATCCCGGTCGCCGACGAGTACGCCGACTACCTCGGCGGCGTCATCGCCCGTCTGAAGAGCGCGGACGTGCGCGCCGAGATGGATCACAGCGCCGACCGCATGCAGAAGAAGATCCGCACCCACACCACTCAGAAGGTTCCGCTGATGCTCATCGCGGGGGAGCAGGATCGAGCAGCGGGAACGGTGTCGTTCCGCTTCCGTGACGGCACGCAGCTCAACGGCGTGCCCGTCGCGGACGCGGTGGAGCGCATCCGCTCGGCGATCGCCGCGCGCACGCTGGTCGACTCGGCGGAAGACCTGCCGTGAGCGAGGGATCCCTGGAATCCGCGTCGGAGCTCGCCGGCGTTCCCGACGGCTTCCAGCGCCTGTGGACACCCCACCGCATGGCCTACATCGCGGCGGGTCCCGAAGTCCTGCGCGAGTCGTGCCCCTTCTGCGCCGCGCCCGACAAGACGGACGAGGACGGGCTCATCGTCGCCCGCGGCCGGACCGCCTACGTCCTGCTCAACCTCTTCCCGTACAACTCGGGCCACCTGCTGGTGTGCCCGTACCGGCACATCGCCACATACGATCAGGCGACAGAGGAGGAGGCCGCCGAGATCGGCATCCTCACGCAGGTCGGCATGCGCGTGCTGCGGCAGGTGTCGCGGTGCGACGGGTTCAACATCGGGATGAATCAGGGCGCCGTGGCCGGTGCGGGCGTCGACGAGCATCTGCACCAGCACGTGGTGCCACGATGGTCGGCGGACGCGAACTTCTTCCCCATCATCGCCAAGACCAAGGCGCTCCCGCAGCTGCTCGGCGACGTGCGCGAAGCCGTCGCAGCCGCGTGGCCGGCGTGATCAGCCGATTCGACGGACCTCGAACTGCATACGCGGCTCGGCGTAGTGCTGCTGTGACTCCACGAGCTGGAGTTCGCGTTCGCCGGAATCCAGCGTCGTCTGCAGCAGATCGAACACGCTCGAGGTGGTCCGCGCGAGTGCGAGCCCAGCGTCCCCGGTACGCCGGTAGTGCGCGGTGAACAGCGCCGCGGTGACGTCCCCGGACCCGTTCGCCTTCAGCGGCAGGCGGGGCGTCGCGACGATCCATGATCCGGCGTCGTCGACGACCAGCATCTCGATCGTGTTCTCGGGAGCGTCCGGACGCGCGACACTGGTCACCAGCACCGTGCGGGGTCCCGTGGCGCGGACCGCGTCCACGGCGCGCAGGGTCGATTCGAGCGTGTCGGGTGCCGACCCGGTGAGATAGCCGAGCTCGAACTGGTTCGGCGTGATGATGTCGGCGGCAGGCACGACGCGATCGCGGAGAAGGTCGGGGATGGCCGGTGCGACGAAGCAGCCTGAGGTCGCGTTGCCCATGACCGGGTCGCACGCGTAGACGGCGGTGGGATTGGCCGACTTGACCCGGCGGACCGCGTCGAGGATGACGTCGGCGATGCCCTCGCCGCCCTGGTAGCCCGACAGCACGGCGTCGATGTGCGGCAGGACACCGCGCTCCTCGATTCCGAGGATGACCTGATGGACGTCCTCCGGATCGATGAGCGGTCCGCGCCAGGCCCCGTATCCGGTGTGATTGGAGAAGTTCACGGTGTAGACCGGCAGCACCTCGACCCCGATTCGCTGCAGCGGGAACACCGACGCGGAGTTGCCGACGTGGCCGTAGGCGACCGCGGACTGGATCGAGAGGATCTTCACCGATCGATCATCCCATGGGAGCCGTGCGCGGACCGGACCGCAGCCAGCACGTCGGAGGCGAGCCGGTCGCCGTCCGCGTCGTCGAGGTCGTGCACGGTGAGGCGCAGATGCCGGGCGCCCGCGCCGTCCGAGAGGACGAAGTCGTCGCCCGCGCGAGCGAGCCATCCCCGCCGCATCAGGTGGGGGACGACCGCGCTCCCCGCGACCGGCAGCGGAACCCACAGACTGAGTCCGTCGCCCGCCGTCGTGGGCAGGCCCAGCGCGGTGAGGGAGCGGGCGACCCGTGCGTTGCGGTCCGCGTAGTGCGCCGCCGCGCGACGGATGCCGGAAACGACGTCCTCGTCGGTGGCGAGCGCGTGCACCAGCCGCTGCAGCAGGTGACTGACCCAGGTCGTGCCGGGGCTCAGCCGCATGGCGAGCCGCTCCGCGGTGACGGGGTCGGACGCGGTGACAGCCAGGCACATGTCGGGACCGAGGAACTTCGACACCGAGCGGACCAGGGCCCACCGACGGTGACCCGGGCCGATCACGGACCGGTAGGGCTGAGACGACAGCATCGAGAAGTGATCGTCCTCGATGACGAGGACGTAGGGGTGCGCGGCCAGTTCGGCGCGGAGGTCCCGCGCGCGCTCCTCGCTCAGGCTCGCGCCCGTCGGGTTCTGCGCCCGTGGCGTGCAGACGACGGCGCGCACACCACTCGCGAGCGCCGCACGCAGGCCTGCGACGGTCATGCCCTCGGCATCCACCGGGATCGCGACGGGGCGGTATCCGCCCTGCCGGACGATGTTCATGCTGGACAGGAAGCACGGGTCCTCCAGCGCCACCGCGTCATCGCGGGTGAGCGCCTGGGCCAGCAGCCGTTCGATCGCGTCGGACGCCCCGCTGGTGACGGTGAGGCGCAGCTCGTGCGCGTGATCCACCGCTTCGCGCATCCAGGCGTGGGCCCACTGCTCCAGGTCGCGATCGATGATCGGCTCGCCGTAGAGCACGGGTCTGCCGGCCATGCTCGCGAGCGCGCGCGACGGATCCGGGATCAGTTCCGGATCGGGATTGCCGGTGCCCACGTCGCGCAGGACCGTGTCGGGTGCGTACCCCTCCTGGGCTATCGGGTCGGGATCGGCGATCCGGGTCCCACCCCGGCCGCGGGACGTGACGAATCCCGCCTGGGCGAGGTGGCGGTACGCGGCGACGACGGTGTTGCGGTTCACGCTCAATCGCTCGGCGAGCGCGCGCACCGACGGGAGCACGTCGCCGGGCCGCAGCATCCCGCGGTCGCGCAGCTCGCGGATGCTCTCCGCGATCTCGGATGCCGATGAGCCGGCGATGTCGTCATGCGACGTCATGGCACCTCCCGTGCGCGAGCATACGTGCACCACATGCTATCTTTTGGCCTAGGTCAAACAAGGAGCATTGCATGTCCACTGCCGCCACCGGTTCTTCGCGCGTCAAGCGCGGCCTCGCCGAGATGCTGAAAGGCGGCGTCATCATGGACGTCGTCACCGCCGACCAGGCCAAGATCGCCGAGGACGCCGGCGCCGTGGCCGTCATGGCCCTCGAGCGGGTGCCCGCCGACATCCGGGCGCAGGGCGGCGTGTCGCGGATGAGCGACCCGGACATGATCGACAGCATCATCGAGGCCGTCTCGATCCCGGTCATGGCCAAGGCTCGCATCGGACACTTCGTCGAGGCCCAGGTGCTGCAGGAACTGGGCGTCGACTACATCGACGAGTCCGAGGTCCTCTCTCCCGCCGACTACGTGAACCACATCGACAAGTGGGGCTTCACGGTGCCGTTCGTCTGCGGGGCGACCAACCTCGGAGAGGCGTTGCGCCGGATCAACGAGGGCGCGGCGATGATCCGCTCCAAGGGAGAGGCCGGCACCGGCGACGTGTCCGAGGCCACCAAGCACATCCGCAAGATCACCGGCGAGATCAACATGCTCCGCTCGATGACCAAGGATGAGCTCTACGTCGCGGCCAAGGAGCTGCAGGCGCCGTACGAGCTGGTCGCCGAGGTCGCCGAGACCGGCGCGCTGCCCGTCGTCCTCTTCGTCGCGGGAGGTGTGGCCACGCCCGCCGACGCCGCGATGATGATGCAGATGGGCGCCGACGGCGTCTTCGTCGGCTCGGGGATCTTCAAGTCGGGGAACCCCGCGCAGCGCGCCGCGGCGATCGTGAAGGCGACGACGTTCCACGACGATGCGAAGGTGATCGCGGAGGTCTCGCGAGGCCTCGGCGAGGCGATGGTCGGCATCAACGTCGCCGACCTCCCGGCCCCGCATCGCCTCGCCGAGCGCGGCTGGTGACAGGACCCGTGCGACCACGTCCCTCGGGGCGCGAAGTGCGATGAGGATCGGCGTCCTGGCCCTCCAGGGCGACGTGCGCGAGCATCTGCGGGTGCTGACCGCCCTCGGGGCCGAGGCGGTGGCGGTGCGTCGTCCCGATGAGCTGAGGTCCGTGCGGGGTCTCGTGCTGCCGGGCGGTGAGTCCAGCGTGATCGACAAGCTCTCGCGGGCCTTCGGCATGCAGCATCCGATCCGGGAAGCGATCTCGTCCGGGATGCCCATGTACGGCACATGCGCGGGCATGATCCTCCTGGCCGACCGCATCACGGACGGCATCGTCGGGCAGGAGACGTTCGGGGGCCTGGACATCACGGTGCGCCGCAACGCCTTCGGCAGCCAGTCGGACTCGTTCGAGACCGACCTCGACGTCCCCGTGCTCGGCGACATCCCGGTGCACGCCGCCTTCATCCGAGCGCCGCTGGTCACGCGGACGGGCGACGATGTCGAGGTGCTGGCGCGGCTGGACGACGGGGGAGTGGTGGCGGTGCGGCAGGGTGCGCTGCTCGCCACATCGTTCCACCCGGAGGTGAGCGGAGAGAGCCGATTCCACCAGCTCTTCGTCGACACCGTGCGCGCATCCTGAGCTCGCGACGCGGTGCCGCTAGGTTGCATACATGACGATCAACGAGTGGTGGCGGGACCACCCCGAGGAGCGCTACTGGATGATCGCGCCGTCCCGCGGGATCGTCGGGGACGCCCTGGTCGCCCCGAAGGCCGCGCCCGTGCGCCGGTTCGAGTGGTCGCACGAGCTCGTCGGATGCACCGCCCCCGGCGACACCCTCTTCGTCTGGGACCGCACGCTCGCGAGCCCTGGGATCGCGGCGTGGGGCCGCATCCTCGGTCCGCTCGGCGAAGAGGAGCGCGCGCGGCACGGCGAGACGATGGCGCACTGGCGGATGCCGGTGAGCGACACCCTCCGGCTCGCCTCGCCCATCACGCTGGCGGCGCTGCGGCGCATCGGCGGCGACATCGTCGCCATTCGCGATCGGATCGAGGCGGACACCGACGGGCCCGTCTACTTCCCCTTCATCGGCGGACCCACGACGCTCGCACCCGCACCGGCGTACATCGCGAAGATCCCGCGCGATCTGGTCGCGCTGCTGTCGTCGCGGTTCGGCTTCGAGTTCGCCCTCTGACGCCGCATAGACTGGAAATCATGTCCGGCCACTCCAAGTGGGCGACGACCAAGCACAAGAAGGCCGTCATCGACGCGCGTCGTGCCAAGTCGTTCGCCAAGCTCATCAAGAACATCGAAGTCGCCGCCAAGATCGGCGGCGCCGACCTCGCGGGCAACCCGACGCTGTACGACGCCGTCCAGAAGGCGAAGAAGACGTCGGTCCCCAACGACAACATCGATCGCGCCATCAAGCGCGGCGCCGGCATCGGCGGCGAGGCGGTGGAATACACCTCGATCATGTACGAGGGCTACGGTCCGGGCGGAGTGGCCCTCATGATCGAGTGTCTGACCGACAACAAGAACCGCGCCGCAGCAGAGGTGAGGACGGCCCTCAGCCGCAACGGCGGCAACCTCGCCGATCCGGGGAGCGTCGCGTACAACTTCACCCGGAAGGGCGTCATCGTCGTCTCGGGCGAGGGTACGACCGAGGACGATGTGATGATGACCGTCCTCGAGGCCGGCGCCGAGGAGGTGGAGCCGCACGCCCAGGGGTTCGAGGTGATCACCGAGGCGGGCGACCTGGTGACGGTGCGATCGGCCCTGCAGGAGGCCGGAATCGACTACGAGTCCGCCGACGTCGAGTTCGTCCCGAACCTCAAGGTCGAGATCGACGCCGACACGGCGCGCAAGATTTTCCGCCTGATCGACGCACTCGAGGACAGCGACGACGTGCAGAACGTCTACACCAACTTCGACCTGTCCGCCGAGGTCCAGTCCGAGCTGGAGAGCGACGAGTAGGCCGACGGGGCGCGCCTGGCGGCATCCGGTCGGCACGCCGCCTACGGTGGGGCCATGACATCCCTCCGACGCGTGCAGCGCGTCCTCGGCATCGATCCGGGCCTCACGCGGTGCGGAGTCGGCGTGGTGGATGTCGCCCCCGACCGGTCGGCGGTGCTCGTCCACGTGGGCGTGGTGCGCTCGTCGCCCGACGCGGCGATCGAGGCGCGTCTGGCGACGATCGCGGCGGGCATCCGCGCCGTCATCGACGAGCACGACCCGCACGTGATCGCGGTCGAGCGCGTGTTCTCGCAGCACAACCGCCACAGTGTCATGGGCACCGCCCAGGCCAGCGGTGTCGCCCTTCTCGTGGCGGGCGAGCGCGGCATCCCGGCCGCGACCCACACGCCCACCGAGGTCAAGGCCGCCATCACCGGCTACGGGGCTGCGGACAAGCGCCAGGTCCAGCAGATGGTCGCGCGGGTGCTCCGGCTGGATTCCCTGCCCACCCCGGCCGACGCCGCGGATGCGCTGGCGCTGGCGCTGTGCCATGCATGGCGGGGGGCCGGTCCGTCGGCGGCCCCGACGGGTGCGCTCACCCCCGCCCAGCGCGCGTGGGCGGACGCCGAGCGCGTGTCGCGACGCTGAGCGTGTCGCTCGAACATAGCTCCGAATCGGCGTTTAGGCTCGCTGCATGATCTCGTCCGTCCGCGGCCCCGTGCTCCACATCGGCTCCGACGCCGTCGTCATCGACGTCGGGGGCGTGGGGCTCTCGGTCGCCGTGACGCCCCAGGTCTCGCGCGCCCTCCGGACGGGCGAGACGGCGATGCTGCACACGACCCTCATCGTCCGCGAGGACTCTCTCTCGCTCTTCGGCTTCGACACCCGTGACGAGCTCGAGGTGTTCTCGCTGCTCCTGGGCGTCACCGGTGTCGGGCCCAAGTCCGCGCTCGGCGTGCTCGCCTCGCTCTCGGTGGACCAGATCGCCGACGCCGTGGCGAACGACGACGACGCGCCGTTCCGCCGGGTGTCGGGCATCGGGCCGAAGACAGCCAAGCTCATCGTCGTCCAGCTCGCAGGCAAGCTCGCGGCACGCGCACGTTCCGGTGCCGTCGACGCGGTGACGGCCCCCGACGTGTCGGCTCAGGTCGTGGCCGCGCTGGCGGGCCTCGGCTGGTCGGAGCGTGTGGCCGTCGAGGCGGTCGCCGGCGTCCTCGAGACCGCGGGCCCCGCGGACCGCGGCTCCGTGCCGGTGCTCCTGCGGATGACCCTCGCCGAGCTCGGCCCCGCGCGGAAGGAGCCGGTCGGTGGATGAGCTCCGCGACACCGCTGAGCCGGTGGACGACACGGAACTCGCGATCGAGGGGGCGCTCCGCCCCGCCTCGCTGTCGGAGTTCGTCGGGCAGCAGAAGGTTCGCGGGCAGCTGCAGCTGCTGCTCGATGCCGCGCGCATCCAGCAGCGTCCCGCCGACCACATCCTGCTGTCCGGACCCCCCGGACTCGGCAAGACCACCTTGGCCATGATCGTGGCTCACGAGAGCGGACGGCCACTGCGGCTCTCCAGCGGGCCCGCGATCCAGCACGCCGGCGACCTGGCCGCGCTGCTGTCGAGCCTGACACCCGGAGAGGTCCTCTTCATCGACGAGGTGCATCGCATGGCCCGCTCGGCCGAAGAGATGCTGTACCTGGCGATGGAGGATTTCCGCATCGACATCATGGTGGGCAAGGGAGCCGGTGCCACCAGCATCCCGCTGGATCTCGCGCCGTTCACCCTGGTCGGCGCCACGACGCGCTCCGGGCTGCTGCCGAACCCGTTGCGGGACCGCTTCGGCTTCACCGCGCATCTGGAGTACTACGAACCGGCGGAGCTGGAACGCGTCATCGAGAGATCGGCGATGATGCTGGGGGTGGGCCTTCCTCCGATCGCCCGCAGCGAGATCGCCCGCCGTTCCAGGGGTACGCCCCGCATCGCCAACCGTCTGCTCCGCCGCGTCCGCGACTACACCATCGTCCACGGAGACGGGCGCGACGCCGACCCGGCGACGGTGGATGCCGCCCTCGACCTGTACGACGTCGACGCGATCGGCCTGGACCGCCTAGACCGGGCGGTGCTGGAGGCCCTCGTGCGGCGCTTCCGCGGCGGCCCGGTGGGATTGAGCACCCTCGCGGTGACGGTGGGCGAAGAGGCCGAGACCATCGAATCGGTGGTGGAGCCCTACCTCGTGCGGATCGGGTTCATGGGCCGCACGCCGCGGGGCCGCGTGGCCACACGCGAGGCCTACCAGCACCTCGGCGCGGCCCCGGCGGAGTCGGTGCTGGAGATCGATGACCTATAATCGCTGGAGGCTTTCGCCTGACCCCCTCCTGCACAGGCAGTGCCGCTCTGGCGCGAGCCGGAACCGAAAGGTGCCCCCACCTCCATGAGCTTCGCCGAATTCTTCGCCAACTACGGCCTCATCCTCCTTCTCGTCGTCCTCCTGGTGTTCATGTTCTGGAGCTCGCGCCGGCGGATGCAGAAGCAGAAGCTCGAGCAGGAGGAGCGCGCGCGCCAGACGGTCCCCGGCGCCGAGGTCCTGCTGCAGGGCGGTCTGTACGGCACGATCGTCTCCTACGACCCCGAGAACCTCGACCAGCCCGCTATCGTCGAGATCGCGCCGGGCGTCGACATCAAGGTCCACAGCCAGGCGATCCTGCGCATCGTGAGCGGCACCGACGCCGACACCGTCGCCGAGCCGCTGGCGGCCGACGAGATCGCCGCAGATGACGCCGGCCCGATCGAGCCCGACACCGACGCGGACCGCAAGCCCAACGTCTGACCGCCCGAAGGGGCCCCGAGAGAGCTGATCCGTGGCGACATCCACCCCCGTCCGGCACGCCTGGCGTGCACTCACCGGACTTCTGACGATCACCGCCGTCCTCTTCGGCATCAACGCGCTGGGCGTGCACGTCTTCCAGGAGAGCTCCTGGCAGCCCGAGCTGGCCCTCGACCTGCAGGGCGGAACGCAGATCATCCTGCAGGCGCAGACCGAGGACGGCGCAAGCCCCTCCGCCGAGCAGATGAGCCAGGCGGTGACGATCATCCGTCAGCGCGTGGATGCCTCGGGCGTCGGCGAAGCCGACGTCACGACCGAGGGCGGACAGAACATCGTCGTGCAGATCCCCGGTCAGGCCGACGAGCAGACGCGGCAGCGCATCGAGGCGTCCGCGCAGCTCCAGCTGCGGGCGGTCCTCTTCGCCGGTCAGCCGGCGAACACCTTCGTGGGCGAAGACGGGACGGCCACGCCGTATCCGACGCCGGATCCGTCGCTGGCAGCCACTCCGACGGCCGAGCCGACCAACGGCAGCGACCCCTCGTGGATCACCGATCGCCTCTACGCGGAGTTCCTCGCCTACGACTGCGCGGACACCGCGAACGACCCCGCCTCGGCGCCCACCGACCAGCCGCTCATCACGTGCGACATCGACGGCACCGTGAAGTACATCCTCGGGCCCGTCGAGCTCGACGGATCGTCCATCGACGATGCGACGTTCGGCCTTCAGCAGACCAACGGCCTCTGGGCGGTGAACCTCGTCTTCGACGGTGAGGGGACCGAGACCTTCGGGCAGATCAGCCAGCGGCTCTACGGCGCCGAGTCGCCCCTGAACCAGTTCGCCTTCGTGCTGGACGGCTCCGTGCTCTCCGCCCCGTCGATGAACGGCGTGATCCTCGACGGACGGCCGAGCATCACCGGCAGCTTCACCCAGGAGACGGCCAAAGTCCTCGCCGATCAGCTGAAGTACGGCGCGCTTCCCCTGAGCTTCTCCGTCGAGAGCTCGAACTCGATCTCCGCCACTCTCGGGTCGCAGCAGCTTCAGATCGGTCTGATCGCCGGCCTCATCGGTCTCGCGCTCGTCGCGATCTACTCTCTCGCCGTCTACCGCGCCCTCGGCGTGATCATCATCGCGTCCCTCGGCGTGATGGCCGTGCTCACGTACGTCACGCTGTGCATCCTGGCGTGGCGCATGGGCTTCCGCCTGTCACTGGCCGGCGTCGCGGGCTTGATCGTGACGATCGGGTTCACCGCCGACTCGTTCATCGTCTACTTCGAACGCATCCGTGACGAGCTGCGCGACGGCAAGTCGATCACCAGCGCCGTCGAGGACGGCTGGGGCCGCGCCAAGCGCACGATCTACATCTCGAAGTCGATCAACGTGCTGGCCGCCATCGTGCTCTACATCCTGGCCGATTCCACGGTGAAGGGCTTCGCCTTCACCCTGGGCCTCACCACGGCCATCGACGTCCTGATCTTCATCCTCTTCACCCATCCGGTGCTGCAGCTGCTCGCCCGCAACCGCTTCTTCGGATCCGGCCACCCGCTCTCGGGACTCGACCCTGCCGCACTCGGCGCGGTCTACCGCGGGCGGGCCCAGTTCCGCGCCCCCGTCGCCGCGTCCGCGAACACCGGCGCGGGTCGTCGCGCGGTCAAGTCCCGAAGCGAGGCCGTGCGTCGCCAGACGATCGCCGAACGCAAGCAGGCGGAGATGGCTGCCGCCGACACCGGTCGATCACGCACCGCCACGAAGGAGGGAGACGACTGATGCGCTCCATGAGCCAGTTCGGCAACGACCTCTACACCGGCAAGACCTCGATCCCGTTCGTGGGTCGCCGGCGGCTGTGGTTCATCATCGCGGCCGTCCTCGTGATCGGTGCCGCCCTCGTCCCCCTGTTCCGCCCGATCCAGTTCTCGATCGAGTTCACCGGCGGCTCGCAGTTCACTGTCAGCGGGGTGGCGACCACCGATCAGGCGCTCGCGACCGATGCCGTCCGCACCGTCGTGCCGGGTGCCACCACGAAGGTGGTGACCGTCGGCGACGACACCGTCCGCGTGCAGACGGACCAGATGACCGACGCCGAGAGCCGTGAGGTCTCGAACGTCCTCGCGGACTCGTACGGCGTCTCCGCCGACGAGGTCAGCTATTCCTTCATCGGTCCGAGCTGGGGAGCCGACGTCACCCGGCAGTCGCTGTGGGGCCTGGCGATCTTCCTGGCCCTCACCTTCTTGATCCTGGCCCTGTACTTCCGGACCGTGAAGATGTCGATCGCCGCGATCATCGGCCTCGTCGACGTGCTCGTGATCACCATCGGCATCTACGCCCTGTTCGGCTTCGAGATCTCGCCCGCGGCGGTGATCGGGTTCCTCACGATCCTTTCGTACGCGCTGTACGACACCACGGTGGTCTTCGACAAGATCAGGGAGAACACCAGCGAGGACGGCGAGGTGTCGGGACGCACGTTCGGCGAATCGGTGAACCTCGGCGTCAACCAGACACTGGTCCGCTCCATCAACACGACCGTCGTGGCCGTGCTCCCCACCGGCGCGATCCTCTTCATCGGCGCTCTCTGGCTCGGTGCGCAGACGCTCACCGACATCTCGCTGTCGATCTTCGTGGGAACGATCGTCGCCGCGTATTCGACGATCTTCGTCGCCGCTCCGCTCTACTCGCTCCTGCGTGAGAACGAGCCGGCGATGAAGTCCCGCGACGCACGGGTGCTCGCCGCCCGTGAGCTCGCAGGCCAACCCGCCTGAACGGACGCGCCCGCGCGCGGGCGTAGGATTGTCTGATCCAGGGAGGGAAGTGCGCATGGCGGAGACGGTTCCTCCTGCACCGTCCTCGCTGCGCCGTCTCGTCCCCAGGATCTTCTCCCGGGCCGCTCGTCGGGACGACGTCGAGAAGCTGCTGCGGACGGTGCGCACGCATCACCCCAAGGGCGACCTGTCGATCATCGAGCGTGCCTACGCCGTGGCCGATCGAGCGCACACCGGGCAGGCCCGCCAGAGCGGCGAGCCGTACATCACGCATCCGCTCGCCGTCGCGCAGATCCTCGCCGACCTGGGGCTGGGACCCAAGGCCATCGCTGCCGCTCTGCTGCACGACACGGTCGAGGACACCGGGTACGGCCTGGATGAGCTGACGGCCGACTTCGGCGACGAGGTCGCGATGCTGGTGGACGGCGTCACGAAGCTCGACAAGGTCAAGTACGGCGAGAGCGCGCAGGCCGAGACGGTCCGCAAGATGATCGTGGCGATGTCCAAGGACATCCGCGTGCTGCTCATCAAGCTCGCCGACCGACTGCACAATGCCCGGACGTGGGGCTTCGTCCCCCCCGAGAAGGCGGCCAAGAAGGCGACCGAGACGCTCGAGATCTACGCGCCGCTGGCTCACCGGCTCGGCATCCAGGCCATCAAGTCCGAGCTCGAGGACCTCTCTTTCGCGGTTCTGCATCCCAAGCTCTACGCAGAGATCGAGAGTCTGGTCAAGCAGCGGACCCCGCAGCGCGAGCAGTACGTGCAGAATGTGATCGACGCCGTCGACGGGGATCTGCGGGATCTGCGCATCCGCGGGCGCGTCATGGGGCGCCCGAAGCAGCTCTACTCGGTGTATCAGAAGATGATCGTGCGCGGTCGCGAGTTCGATGACATCTACGACCTCATCGGGATCCGCATCCTCGTCGGAAGCGTGCGCGACTGCTATGCCGTCCTCGGCGCGATCCACGCCCGCTGGACGCCGCTGCCCGGCCGGTTCAAGGACTACATCGCGACACCCAAGTTCAATCTCTACCAGTCGCTGCACACGACCGTGATCGGACCGGGCGGGCGGACGGTCGAGATCCAGATCCGCACCAACGAGATGCACCAGCAGGCGGAGTACGGCGTCGCCGCCCACTGGAAGTACAAGGAGCGGATGGCCGGCGGCAAGCCGGACGACAAGGCGATCGACGCCGACATGGCCTGGCTCGCGCACATCTCGGACTGGCAGGCCGAGACCGCCGATCCGGGGGAGTTCCTCGACTCCCTGAGGTTCGAGATCGGCGCGAAAGAGGTCTACGTCTTCACGCCGAAGGGCCGGGTCATCGGCCTTCCGGCCGGCGCGACGCCGGTGGACTTCGCGTACGCCGTGCACACCGAGGTCGGTCACCGCACGATGGGCGCCAAGGTCAACGGGCGACTCGTTCCGCTGGAGTCCGAGCTCAAGAGCGGCGACGTCGTCGAGGTCTTCACCTCGAAGAATCCGGATGCGGGCCCCAGTCAGGACTGGCTCGGCTTCGTGAAGTCCACGCGCGCCCGCTCGAAGATCCGCGGGTGGTTCACGAAGGAGCGCCGCGAGGACGCGATCGAGCAGGGCAAGGAGGCCATCGCGCGCGCGATGCGCCGGCAGAACCTCCCGCTCCAGCGCCTGATGAGCCAGGACTCCTTCACCGAGGTCGCCCAGCAGCTGCGCTATGAGGACGTGTCTGCGCTGTACGCGGCCGTCGGCGAAGGGCACGTGTCGACCCAGTCGGTGATCGAGAAGGTCACGTCGCTGGTCAGTGCGAGCGACACCTCCACCGGTCCCATAGACCTCCCGTCCGTGGGCCGCAGCCGCGCACCGCGGGGCGGGGATTCCGGCGTGCTGGTCCGGGGAGCACCCGACATCCTGGTGAAGCTCGCCAAGTGCTGCACCCCCGTTCCCGGGGACGAGATCGTCGGGTTCGTCACGCGAGGCAGCGGCGTGTCTGTGCACCGCACCGACTGCACCAACGTGTCGTCGCTCATGCAGGACCCGCAGCGGATCATCGACGTCGAGTGGGCGCCGACCAGCAAGAGCGTCTTCCTGGTGCAGATCCAGGTGGAGGCCCTCGACCGATCCGGGCTGCTGAGCGACGTCACCCGCGTGCTGAGCGAACACCACGTGAACATCCTGTCGGCGAACGTCGCGACCTCCAACGACCGTCTCGCCATCAGCAGATTCGTCTTCGAGATGGGTGACATCGTGCACCTCGACCGCGTGCTCAACGCCGTGCGACGGATCGACGCCGTCTACGACGTGTACCGCGTCACCTCGTCCTGAGACCCCACGGTTCGCTCAGCACTCAGCCGCGCGATCAGCCCCGCCGCGGGACGCTTGCCCGGGAACGGGCCCGAGGCCGCTATGAGCGCCAGCGCCTCCTCGGCGAGGCCCGGCCAGCGGTTCGTCATCGCCGCCGCTGCAGCTCCGTGGGCGTCGTCACCTTCGCGGGCGAGGTCGACCAGCGTGCGGACCCGGTCGGTGACGTTGACACCGCCCACGACCGTCAGATGCTGCGGCGGGATCATCGCATCCCGATAGCGGAAGCGCCTGCCGAGCACGTGATGCAGGCGTCGCGGCACCGCCCGCTGCACGGTGTGACGCGGGGGCGGATCGGCGACCGCGTCGTGTATCCAGGCAGCGCTGAGGTGGGTCGCCGCGAGGACGGTGCCGAGGATGTCGCGCAGCGAACCCGCACGCAGTGCGGCCGTCTCCACCGCGTCGGCGGGGATGTACGCATCGCCGAGCTCGACCACGTGCCCGTCCAGGCGCGCGGCGGTGAGTTCGGCCACCGACAGCCGATGGTCGGCGTAGTACAGGAACGGCGACGGCATACGGGCAGTGTGCCCCAGACCGTGCGCGGCCCGGGACGCATCGTCAGATGCTGTGGAGAACTCCGAGTCGGATGCGCGGCGGAGGGTCAGCCGCCGAGCGCCCGAAGCCACACCTTGCGCGCTTCGAGGGCTTCGGATGCCGCGGCGATCGCCTTCTCGTCACCGGAGGCGCGGGCGTCGTCGAGCTCCTGCTGAAGCTTGTCGATCGCGTCGGTCAGCTGGCGGGTCATGTCGTTGGCCCGGGCCTTCGTCTCGGGATCGTTGCGCTTCCAGTCCGCCTCCTCGCGCGAGCGCAGTGCGTTCTCGATCTTGCGGAGGTCGTCGTCCAACGCGCGCTCGACGTCGCGGGGGAACACGCGTCCGAGGTCGTCCCAACGGCGCTGGATGCCGGTGAGAAGAGCGCGGGCCTTGGTCAGATCCCGCTCGTCCGCGACAGCACGCGCCTCTTCGAGGAGCTCGCGTCGCGCGGCGATCTTCTCGCGCGAGGATTCGGCCTCGGCCGCTTCGCGCACGCCGCGCGCCTCGTAGAGGGCGTCGCCGGCGGCCTTGAAACGAGCCCACAGGGCATCGTCGGCCTTCTTGCCCGCGCGACCGGCGGACTTCCACTCATCGAGCAGATCGCGGTAGGCGCCGATGCCGTCCTCGCCGCGGGGGGCGAGGGCCTCCGCGCGTTCGACGAGCCGCGCCTTGCGGTCGCGCACCGACTTGTGCGCCTCGTCCAGTTCGGCGTAGAACTCCCGTCGGTGACGATCGACGGTCGCGCGCGCGTCGCGGAAGCGCTTCCAGAGCGCTTGGCCCGTGGACCGCGGAAGGCGGGGCCCGTTCTGCTGGTGGTCCTGCCACCGCTCGAACAGCGCCGTCATCTCGCCCGACGCCTGCTTCCACTGGACGGTCTTCGGGTCGCGCGCGGCGAGCGCCTCGGCGCTCTCTACGATCCCGGTGCGCTCCCGCACCGCCTCGTCGACGGCTTCCTTCGCCGCCTTGGCCTCGGTCTCGGTCGCCTGCTCGAGGGTGTCGAGCAGGGCGCCGACGCGGGACTGCAGTCCCGCGAGGTCACCGACCGCCGCGGCGCCGTCGAGCTTCTCGGACACCGTGCGGGCTGCCTTGCGGACGTCCGCCGCCGATGCGCCGCCACGACGGTGGCGCACCTCCAGGAGGGTGACTTCGCTTGCGAGATCGGCGAACTTGCGCTCGAAGTACGCCAGAGCCTCTTCCGCGGAACCGTCGGGGAACTGCCCGACCACGCGCCAGCCGTCGGTCTCTCGGACCGAGACGGTGCCGTCGTCGTCGACGCGGCCCCAGGCCTCGTCAGCGGGGGAGTCGGGAGTGGTTTCTGCGTCGGCAGTCACGGATTGCACCTCATCGCGGCAACGGCCGCCTGTGGGGGGATGGACGCGCCCAGCCTAGTACGGCCGGGCGACCGGCCCGAAAGGGCTCGCGATACGGCGTGCCCGTCACGGGGTGGGCGTCGGCGTGGGCTCAGGTGTGGTGGCGGGAGTGGGCGTGGGTGTCCCGCTCGGAGCCGGTGCGACGGTCGGGATCGGGGTCGATGAGGGGGACGGCTCGGTCTCCCCGGGGCCGACGGTGAAGAAGAGGGTCTGGACGACGACGATGCCGACGACGAGCGCACCGCCGGCGATCCCGGCGAGGACGTTGTCGCGCGTGCGCCGACGGGCCAGCGACGCCTGAAAATCCTGACGCGCCTGATACAGCCGCGCGCGATCGCGTGTCGCGCGCGTCGCGCGGTCTCTGCCTGGCTTGGCCACGGAGCCTCCTCCGCCCGGCCCCTCGCCGAGCGGCTCGATCCTAGATCGGCGCGGCGGACGCGGCCAAACCCGGCGATGATGTCCGCGCCGCCGATTAGCCTGGGGAGGTGACCACACCGAGCGCCCTGTTCACCGGGCAGACGCCGCTTGCGGTGCGGATGCGCCCGGTGTCACTGGACGAGGTGGCAGGGCAATCGCATCTGCTCCGCCGCGGGTCTCCGCTGGTGGCGCTCGCGGACGCGGACGCGCGCACCACGGCGACGTCGGTGATCCTGTGGGGTCCGCCCGGAACCGGCAAGACCACCCTCGCCCAGGCGATCGCGCGGTCCTCGGGACGCCGATTCGTCGAACTGTCGGCCATCACCGCCGGAGTCCGCGATGTGCGCGAGGTCATGCAGGAGGCCCTGACCCAGCGCGATCTCTACGGCCAGTCGACGATCCTCTTCCTCGACGAGATCCACCGGTTCACCAAAGCGCAGCAGGACGCCCTGCTGCCGGGTGTCGAGAACGGGTGGGTGCTGCTGATCGCCGCAACCACCGAGAACCCGTCGTTCTCGGTGATCGCGCCGCTGCTGTCGCGCTCGCTCCTGCTCACCCTCCGCCCGCTCACCGACGACGACCTCGGTGTGCTCGTGGACCGAGCGGTCACCGACCCGCGTGGTCTCGCCGGGGCGGTCTCCCTGACGCCCGAGGCGCGCGAGGCGCTCATCCGGCTCGCCTCGGGCGACGCGCGGCGCGCATTGACGGCACTGGAGGCGGCCGCATCGCTGGCGCCCGAGCCCGACGAGGCTGGTGGGACGCGGGCGATCGACTCCGAGCACGTCGCGCAGGCGGTGGACCGGGCGCTTCTGCGCTACGACCGCCAGGGCGACGAGCACTACGACGTCATCAGCGCGTTCATCAAGTCCATCCGCGGATCCGATCCCGATGCCGCCATCCACTACCTGGCACGGATGATCGAGGCCGGCGAGGACCCGCGCTTCATCGCGCGGCGACTGATCATCTCCGCCGCGGAGGACATCGGCCTGGCCGACCCGCAGGCGCTGTCGATCGCGGTGGCCGCCGCCGACGCCGTGCAGCTCATCGGGATGCCCGAGGGGCGCATCCCCCTCGCCGAGGCGACCACATACCTGGCCACCACGGCGAAGTCGAACGCCGCCTACGTCGCCATCGACGCGGCGATCGCGGATGTCCGCGCGGGGGGGATCGGCCGCGTGCCGCCCCACCTGCGGGACGCCCACTACCCGGGTGCCAAACGCCTGGGCCACGGCAAGGGCTACCGATACCCGCACGACAGCGAGATCGGGGTCGTCGCCCAGCAGTACCTGCCCGACGAGCTGCGCGAGCGCCGCTACTACCAGCCGACGCAGCGCGGAGCCGAGCGCGACATCTCCGCCCGTCTCGAGCGGATCCGGCGCATCCTCGACCCCGGATCCTGACCACCGCAGGCAGGACGGAGGGATTTCCAGGCGCGATCGGGCGATCTGTTAGGATTGACCGGCTCGAAACCGAGTTTTCGGGCATCCCCCTTCTCCTTCACCCACCGTTCGGTGCCGCCCCGGCGTGCGGATCGACGGGCGGAGTAGGGCGATACGTCCGTGAGCCGCGAAAGCCGCGGCCACGTCATGGAAGGAATCCTTCGTGCCTACGAAGTCCCAGGACCGCCGCAAGGTCCGCCTGTCCCGCGCTCTCGGCGTCGCCCTCACCCCGAAGGCGGCGAAGTACCTCGAGAAGCGCCCCTACGCTCCGGGTGAGCACGGCCGCACCAAGCGCAAGCAGGACAGCGACTACGCCGTCCGTCTGCGCGAGAAGCAGCGTCTGCGCGAGCAGTACGGCATCCGCGAGAAGCAGATGCGCAACACGTTCAACGAGGCCCGCCGCAAGGACGGCCTGACGGGTGAGAACCTCGTCGAGCTGCTCGAGATGCGTCTGGACGCCCTCGTGCTGCGTGCCGGCTTCGCTCGCACCACCGCGCAGGCGCGCCAGCTGGTCGTGCACCGTCACATCCTGGTCGACGGCCAGACGGTCGACCGCCCGTCGTTCCGCGTGAAGCCGGGTCAGCTCATCCACGTCAAGGCCAAGAGCGAGGGGACCGAGCCGTTCCAGGTCGCCGCCGCCGGCGGTCACGCCGACGTGCTGCCCCCCGTTCCGGGCTACCTCGAGGTCGAGCTCGACAAGCTGCAGGCCCGCCTCGTCCGTCGCCCCAAGCGCGCCGAGGTCCCCGTCGTCTGCGACGTCCAGCTCGTCGTCGAGTACTACGCCGCGCGATAACCCGCGCACGCGCGACCGAAGGGCGCCGGGGCAACCCGGCGCCCTTCGGCGTTTGCGCTTACGATGGATCGATGCCGTGCCGGCGGCCGAGGAGTGGTGACATGAAGAACGTGCTGTGGTTCCTGGCGGGTATCGCCGGGGGATTCGTCGTTGCCCACATGATGAACAAGGACCCCCGGGGGCACGAGCTCCTCGCAGAGGTCGATGCCCGCATCACCGAGTTCACCGATCGCATCGGCGAGGCCTATCGCGAGCAGGAGGCCCGGTTCTCGGGACTGGTCGACGAGGTGAAGGATGCCGCTGCCGGCGCCGCCGAGCCGGTGCGCGCCACCGCCGCAGACGCCGCCGACGACGTCGCGGACGCCGCGCGCAAGACCACCGACTGACCCGACGCGCCCCCGGTCACGGGGGAGAAGACCGCCTACTGCGAGGACCTGAATGAAGACCGCGGAGATCGCCCAGCGCTATCTTGACTATTTCGCGAAGAACGACCACGTCATCGTCCCCTCGGCGTCGCTGGTCACGGACGACCCCGCACTGCTGTTCACAGTGGCGGGGATGGTCCCGTTCATCCCGTACCTGAGCGGTGATGTCCCCGCGCCGTACGCCCGTGCCGCGGACGTCCAGAAGTGCCTCCGCACGAACGACATCGAAGAGGTCGGTAAGACCCCCCGTCACGGCACCTTCTTCCAGATGCTCGGCAACTGGTCGTTCGGCGACTACTTCAAAGAGGGCGCGATCCGCTTCGCCTGGGAGCTGCTGACCAGTCCCGAGAGCGCCGGCGGACTCGGGTTCGACCCGAAGGACCTGTGGGTCACCGTCTACGAGGAGGATGACGAGGCGCACGGCTTGTGGCGCTCGCTCACCGACCTGCCGGAGGAGCGCATCCAGCGGCTCGGCAAGGACACCAACTACTGGAGCACCGGCCTCCCCGGACCGGCCGGCCCGTGCTCCGAGATCTTCTTCGACCGCGGCCCCGAATACGGCATCGACGGCGGCCCCGCCACCGACGACGACCGCTACGTCGAGATCTGGAACCTCGTGTTCATGCAGTACGAGATCACGAACGTGCGCTCGAAGTACGACTTCGACATCGTGGGCGAGCTGCCGGCGAAGAACATCGACACGGGCATGGGTCTCGAGCGCGTCGCCTTCATCAAGCAGGGCGTCGACAACATGTACGAAACCGACCAGGTCCGCCCGGTGCTCGACCGCGCGGTCGCGCTTTCGGGTCGCACCTACGGCGCGAACGCCGAGGATGACGTGCGGTTCCGCGTCGTGGCCGACCACGTCCGCTCGTCGCTCATGCTGCTCGCCGACGGCGTCACCCCCGCCAACGACGGCCGCGGCTACATCCTCCGCCGCCTCATGCGCCGCGCCATCCGCTCGATGCGCCTGCTCGGCGTCGAGGGGGCGACGTTCGCCGAGCTCTTCGCCGCATCCCGGGATGCGATGAAAGAGGCCTACCCCGAGGTCGAGGCGGACTACCCGCGCATCTCGCGCTACGCGCTGGCCGAGGAGGAGACCTTCCTGCGCACGCTCGCCGCCGGCTCCAGCATCCTCGACGATTCGGTCGCCGAGACCAAGCGATCGGGCGGCACGGCCCTCGCCGGCGCCGAAGCCTTCCTGCTGCACGACACGTACGGCTTCCCGATCGATCTGACCCTGGAGATCGCGGAAGAGGCGGGACTCACCGTCGATCGCGCCGCGTTCGACGTCCTCATGCAGGAGCAGCGCTCCCGCGCGAAGGCGGACGCCAAGGCGCGCAAGCGCCAACTGGCCGACACGAGCGCGTACCGCGACTTCCGGGCCAAGGGCGAGACGGTCTTCACCGGCTACACCGACCTCGAGACCGAGTCGTCCGTGCTGGGCCTCCTCGTCGACGGGGTCTCGGTCGACCGGGCGGTTGTCGGCGACATCGCCGAGGTCATCCTCGCCGAGACGGCGCTCTACGCGGAGTCGGGCGGCCAGGTCGCCGACAAGGGCGTCATCGTCGGGCCCGGCTTCGAGCTCGAAGTCCTCGACGTCCAGAAGCCGGTCGCGGGTCTCATCAGCCACACGGTGCAGGTGACGACGGGCGAAGTGGGCGTCGGACAGCCTGCCACCACGGTGGTGGATGCCGCCAACCGGCGTGCGGCGCGCCAGGCCCATTCCGCGACCCACCTGGTGCACGCGGCCCTGCGCGACACCCTCGGGCGCACCGCCACGCAGGCGGGTTCCCTCAACCGCGCCGGCTATATGCGTTTCGACTTCTCGTGGAGCCAGGCACTGTCGGAAGCCACCAGGAGCGAGATCGAAGAGATCGCCAACAACGCCGTCCGCGACAACCTCGAGGTGACCACGCGCGTACTCGCCCTGGACGAGGCCAAGGCGCTCGGGGCCATGGCGCTGTTCGGCGAGAAGTACGGCGACACCGTGCGCATGGTCGATATCGGGGGTCCGTGGTCGCGCGAGCTCTGCGCGGGCACCCACGTGTCGACGAGCGCCGAGATCGGCCTCATCAACCTGGTGGGGGAGTCGAGCGTCGGAGCCTCGAACCGACGCGTGGAGGCGCTCGTCGGTCTGGATGCCTTCCGCTCGCTGGCGGCCGAACGCGCGCTCGTGTCGCAGCTGACCTCCACGCTGAAGACGCCCCGGGAACAGCTTCCCTCGCGCATCGCGGAGCTGACCGCGAGCCTGAAGGCCGCGGAGAAGAAGATCGCCGCGTACGAGGCCAAGGCGCTCGGCGACCGGGTGCCCGCACTGGCGGCGTCGGCGTCGCCGGTGGGCGGCTTCCGTGTGGTCGCCGAGTCCGTCGGGGCCGCGGGCTCCGCCGACGATGTGCGCTCCCTGGCGCTCCAGGTGCGCGAGCGTCTGGGTTCCGGCGCGGGGGTGGTGGCCCTCGGCGGCGAGGTCGCCGGCAGGCCGGTCGTGATCGTCGCGGTCAACGAAGCCGCGCGGGCCGCAGGGGCGAAGGCCGGGCCTCTCGCCAAGGCTGCCGCCGCGGTGCTCGGCGGGGGCGGCGGAGGCCGCGACGACGTCGCGCAGGGCGGCGGTGCGGACGTCTCGGCGCTGCCGCGCGCGCTGGCTGCCGTCGGCGAGGCGCTGGCGGCGTGAGCGGCTTCCGTCGGGGCGTGCGTCTCGGAGTCGACGTGGGACGAGCCCGCGTCGGCGTCAGCCGCTGCGACCCCGACGGCATGCTGGCCGTGCCGGTCGAGACCGTGCCTCGCACCGACGCCTCGGTTGCGCGTGTGCTCGAGCTCGCCGCCGAGTGGGGGGCGATGGAGATCCTCGTGGGTCTTCCGCTCAACATGCGGGGCGAGGACACCGCATCGACGGTCGATGCCCGCGAGTTCGCCGACGCGCTGTCCACGGGCGGTTCCGCACCCGTGCGACTCGTCGACGAACGGCTCAGCACGGTCTCCGCGCACGCGGCTTTGCGGGATGCGGGCCGATCACAGCGGAAATCTCGTAGCATTGTTGACCAGGTTGCGGCGGTCGTGCTCCTTCAGCAGGCCATCGATGTCGAGAAGCGCACGGGACGCCCCGCCGGAACGACCGTCCCCCAGGAGTTCGCCTGACATGCCCCATGACTCGTTCGACGATCCGTTCGCGGATCTCTACGGCAAGCTGCCCGACCCCCGCGTGAGCGGCAACGGGCACCGCGCCGCTCCTGAAGAGCCACACGACACGCCCACCGGCGCGGCGCCGGTGTCGCGGCGGGCTGCGCGCGAAGCCGCCGCCCGGGACGCGGCATCACGCGGGACATCGTCGCCGGCAGAGGATGCCGCACCCGGCGGTTCCGCGGAGTCCGCGCCTCGCTCCGCGAGTGAGCGACCCGCCGCACCCCCACGCCCCGCCCCACCCGCTCGCCCCGCCGCACCCCGCGCCGGTGCCGAACGGTCCGACGAGGCGTGGCCGTTCGCCGATGCCGACACCGCGCCCTCGACGTCCGCAGCGTATGGACGCGCGGCGAGCGCGGGCGGCGGTACGGCCACCGCCACACGGCCCTCGACGCTGGAGGACCTGTTCGCGGGCGAGAGCAGCACCGACGAACTGGGCGCGCTGCCCCCCGAGCCCGACCGGGGACGTCGCCGGATCGGCGCGTGGATCGCGCTGGCCATCGTCCTGCTGATGGTCGGCGGCATCGCCGCCGGCGGCCTGTGGGTCTGGAACACCTACGAGAACCAGATCCGTGAGGTCATGGGCTGGGAGGAGCCCAAGGACTACGAGGAGGGCCTCGCCAGCGGGGAGGCCCTGCTGACGATCAGCTCGGGAGACGTGCCGTCCACGATCTCGCGCTCCCTGTACGACGCCGGCGTCACCAAGACACCCGAAGCCTTCTACGAGATGCTGATCGACACCGGCGAGAACCCGACGTTCTATCCGGGCGTCTACCAGCTGCAGCAGCGGATGACCGCCGCCGCGGCGCTCGAGGCGCTGCAGGATCCCAGCCGCAAGCTGGAGAACTCGGCACTGGTGCGTGAGGGACTCACCGTCGCCCAGACCCTTCCCATCCTCGCCGAGGGCCTGGGCATGCCGCTGGAGGAGTTCGAGGCCGCCGCGGCGGACCCCGCCGCCTACGGGGTGGACGCCGACAGCCTCGAAGGCTGGCTGTTCCCCGCGATGTACACCTTCGATCCGGGTCTCACGCCCTCGGACGTGATCCAGCGCATGGTGGACCGCACCGCCCGCTCGCTCGACGACGCCGGCGTGCCCGAGGCCGATCGCCAGCGCGTGCTGACGATCGCTTCGATCATCCAGCGCGAGGCGCGTTTCGAAGAGGACTTCTACAAGGTCGCCCGGGTCATCGAGAACCGGATGGACCCGGACAATCAGGAGACCTTCGGGATGCTCCAGATGGACTCCACGGCGCAGTACGGCTACGGCGAGATGAACGCGGGGAGCACGAGCACGTCTGCCGAAGCGCAGTACGACGACAACCCGTGGAACACCTACGTGCACCCCGGGCTCCCCATCGGTCCGA
The DNA here is from genome assembly GCF_031844425.1 of Microbacterium sp. ARD31. NCBI lineage: Bacteria > Bacillati > Actinomycetota > Actinomycetes > Micrococcales > Microbacteriaceae > Microbacterium > Microbacterium sp. ARD31. Next base: position 118,036 of record NZ_JAUZVE010000004.1, on the reverse strand, counting down.
TCTCCAACCCGGGCGACACCGCGATCGACGCGGCGATGAACCCGGCCGACGGCGACTGGCTGTACTTCGTCACGGTGAACCTCGACACCGGCGAGACGCTGTTCACCTCGAATCTCGCCGACCACAATCGCGGGGTCGCGCAATGGCAGGCCTGGTGCGCCGACAACCCGGATTCGGGGTGCTGACCGAGGGCGCACGGCGACTGGAGGTCTGGGGCGATCCGATCGACCACAGCCGATCGCCTGCGCTCCACGCCGCGGCCTACCGCGTCCTCGGGCTGGACTGGACATACGGGCGGCGGCGGGTGGACGAGGCATCCTTCGCCGGTGAGCTGGCGGGCCTCGACCGCACCTGGCGCGGGCTCTCGCTGACGATGCCGCTGAAGACCGCGGCGCACCGCGCCGCGGTCCGGCGGGACCGTCGCGCGGAGCTGACGGGTGCGGTGAACACGCTCCTGCTCGGCCCGGACGGCCCGGCCGGCTTCAACACCGACGTCGGCGGCATCGTCGCCGCCCTGGCCGATGACGGCGTCCAGGCGGCGCCGACCGCCCGCATCATCGGCGCCGGCGCCACGGCCACCTCGGCGCTGGTGGCGCTGGCCGAACTCGGCGCGCAGCGGGTCGAGGTCGTCGCACGACGGGCTGAGGCCGTCACGGAACTCGCGCGGCTGGGCGGCGTCCTCGGCGTGGCGGTCATCGCCGCGCCCTTCGAGGACGACCCCGTCACCTCCGCGCCGCTGACGATCGCGACGCTCCCCGGTGACGCCTCCCTCGCCCCGCGGGTCGCGCGCGGCCTCGCGCGCACCGGCGGGCGTCTTCTCGACGTCGTCTACGGCCACTGGCCGACGACGCTGTCGGCGGCGTGGGGCGAGGTGGGGGCTCCGGCGTCATCGGGACGGGGGATGCTGCTGCACCAGGCCGTCCGGCAGGTGCGCATCTTCACTGCCGGGGATCCGGATGTTCCGCTGCGTGACGAGCCGGACGTCGTCGCCGCGATGCGCTCCGCGCTCGTGGAAGACTAGACGAATGCTCCGCGTGCTGACTGCCGGTGAATCGCACGGCCCCGAACTCGTCGCCATCATGGAGGGCCTGCCCGCGGGCGTGCCCGTCTCCCGTGCCGCCATCCAGGCCGATCTCGCGCGCCGCAAGCTCGGCTACGGCCGCGGCTCGCGCATGAAGTTCGAAGAGGACGAGCTGAGCATCTCGGGCGGCGTGCGCCACGGGCTCACGCTCGGCAGCCCCATCGCCCTGCGCATCGGCAACACCGAATGGCCCAAGTGGGTCGAGGTGATGAATCCCGAGCCGGTCGAACTCACCGAGCGCTCGCGCGGTCGCGGCGCAGCGCTCACGCGACCGCGCCCCGGACACGCCGACCTGGTGGGCATGCAGAAATACGGCTTCGACGAGTCGCGTCCGATCCTCGAACGCGCCAGCGCGCGCGAGACCGCGGCGCGGGTCGCGCTGGGTGCTCTGGCACGCAGCTTCCTGTCCGAGCTCGGCATCCGGCTGGTGAGCCACACCCTGTCGATCGGTCCCGTCCGCGTGCCCGAGGATGCCCCCCTGCCCTCTCCCGACGACGTCGACTCCCTCGACGCCGATCCGCTGCGGTGCTTCCACGCGGCGACCTCCGGGGCGATGGTCGCCGAGGTGGATGCGGCGAAGAAGGACGGTGACACGCTGGGCGGCGTCGTCGAGGTCCTCGCGTACGGACTGCCTCCGGGCCTCGGGTCGCATGTGCACTGGGATCGCAGACTGGACGGCCGGCTCGCCCAGGCGCTCATGAGCATCCAGGCCATCAAGGGCGTCGAGGTGGGCGACGGGTTCCTCACCACCACGCGCCGTGGATCCCAGGCCCACGACGAGCTCTTCGCCACCGACGCCGGCATCTCCCGCGCGAGCGACCGCGCCGGTGGCACCGAGGGCGGGATGTCGACCGGCACCGTCCTGCGTGTGCGCGCGGGGATGAAGCCCATCGCCACCGTGCCGCACGCGCTGCGCACCGTCGATGTGGCCACCGGCGACACCGCCGCTGCGCATCACCAGCGATCGGACGTGTGCGCGGTGCCCGCCGCGGGTGTCGTCGCCGAGGCTATGACCGCGGTGGTGCTGGCCGAGGCGGTGCTCGAGAAGTTCGGCGGCGACAGCGTGGCCGAGACCCGTCGGAATCTGCAGGGATATCTCGAAGCCATCCCCGACACGCTCCGCAGCACCGCGGCCAGCGACGACGCCCTCGGAGCATGACGCCGGCGGAGCGCGCGATCGTCCTGATCGGTCCGATGGGGGCGGGCAAGACGAGCATCGGCCGACGCGTCGCGAAAGGGCTCGGGGTTCCGTTCACCGACACCGATGCGAGCATCGTGCGGGAGCACGGGCCGATCGCCGACATCTTCACGACCCGGGGGGAGGCGCACTTCCGCGCCCTGGAGCGGGACGCGGTGGGCGAGGCGCTCGAACGGGGCGGCGTCGTGTCGCTCGGCGGCGGGGCGGTCCTGGACGAGGCCACGCGGCGCGCGCTGACCGCGCACCGCGTGGTGCTGCTGACGGTGGAACCCGCTGTCGTCGCGGGCCGCATCCGGCAGAGCGCAAGACCGCTCCTGCAGGACGAGGACCCGCTCGCGCGGTGGGCGGAGATCTACGCCGCACGTCGGCCGCTGTACGAGCAGCTCGCCCACGTCGCGTTCGACACGTCGCGGGGCCCCCTGCAGGGCGTGGTCGATGACATCCTGGCGTGGGCGCAGCACGACGACGAGGGAGAACGATGAGCGGGACGACGACGATCACGGTGTCGGGCGATGCCTCGTACGCGATCACGGTGGGCCGAGGCCTTCTGGCGGGCCTCGCCGAGGCGCTTCCGCCGTCCGCGCGCAAGGTGCTCATCGTGCACCCGCCGACACTCGCCGCGCAGGCCGAGGCGCTGCGAGCACGCCTGGTGGGCGACCGCGAAGTCCTGCTCGCCGAGATCCCCGACGCCGAGGCGGGCAAGCGCATCGAGGTCGCCGCGTTCTGCTGGCAGGTCATGGGCAAAGCCGACTTCACCCGCACGGACGTCGTGGTCGGATTCGGGGGCGGAGCAGTCACCGACCTCGCCGGCTTCGTCGCCGCGACATGGCTGCGAGGCGTCGCCGTGGTCCAGGTGCCCACGACCGTGCTCGCCATGGTCGACGCCGCCGTCGGGGGCAAGACCGGGGTCAACACGGCCGAAGGCAAGAACCTGGTCGGCGCGTTCTGGCCTCCCCACGCCGTGCTGTGCGATCTCGACCTCCTCGACTCCCTTTCGGACAACGAGCGGGTCGCGGGGTATGCCGAGGTCGTCAAAGCGGGGTTCATCTGGGCTCCCGAGATCCTCGACCTCGTGGAGGCCGACCCCGCCGCAGCCACCGATCCGGCATCCGACGCGTTCCGGCGCACGATCGAGCTGGCCATCGAGATGAAGGCGCGCGTGGTGAGCGAGGACCTCCGCGAGGCCGGCCTTCGCGAGATCCTCAACTACGGGCACACCCTCGGGCACGCGATCGAGCACGCCGAGCGGTACCGCTGGCGGCACGGCGCGGCGGTCTCGGTGGGCATGGTGTTCGCCGCCGAGCTGTCGCGCCTTGCAGGCCGGCTGCCGGATGCCGCGGCGCAGCGTCACCGCGACATCCTGACGTCGCTCGGACTTCCGACCTCGTATCGTCCGGGCGCGTGGCCCCAGCTGCTGGCCACCATGCAGCGGGACAAGAAGAGCCGCGGCGGCATGCTGCGCTTCATCGTGCTGGACGACATCGCCAAGCCCACGGTGCTGCAGGCTCCCGACGAATCGCTGCTGTTCGCCGCCTACCAGGAGGTCGGGTCGTGAGCGGCCACCCGATCCGCGACGACGAGAGCCGTCGCCGCCTGCTGCTGGTCAACGGGCCGAACCTGAACCTCCTCGGCACCCGCGAGCCCGAGATCTACGGCGCCGACACGCTGCGGGACGTCGAGCAGCTGGTGGCGCGGACCGCCGCCCTCCGCGGTTTCGATGTGCGCGCCGTCCAGAGCAATCACGAGGGCGTCCTCATCGACGCCATCCACGCCGCGCGGGAGGACTGCGCCGGGATCGTGATCAATCCCGGCGGCCTGACCCACACCTCCGTGGTGCTCCGCGACGCCCTCGCGGGGGTGGCCCTGCCGGTGGCCGAAGTGCACATCTCGGATGTGTACCGACGCGAGGAGTTCCGTCATCACTCGTACGTGGCCGATGTGGCCGTCGTGCACGTGATCGGCGAGGGCGTCGCCGGCTACGCCACCGCCACGCGTCTGCTGCTGGACGTCGTCACCGGCCAGGCGGAGGGCTGATTCCGGGCCGCACCGGGCACATCCCGTAGAATCGACCGTCGGCCGTGCGCGCGCGCGAGCCAGAACCCATTACGAAGGAATCCCACGCGACATGGCATCCACCGCAGACATCAAGAACGGCGTCGTCCTGAACATCGACGGGCAGCTCTGGAGCGTGGTCGAGTTCCAGCACGTCAAGCCGGGCAAGGGCGGTGCCTTCGTCCGCACGAAGCTGAAGAACGTGGTCAGCGGCAAGGTGGTCGACCGCACGTACAACGCGGGCGCGAAGATCGAGATCGAGAACGTCGACCGCCGCGACTTCACCTACCTCTACAACGACGGCGAGAGCTTCGTCTTCATGGACACCGCCGACTACGACCAGATCAACGTGCCCGCTGCCACCGTCGGCGATGCGGCCAACTTCCTGCTCGAGAACCAGCAGGTCACCATCGCGCTCAACAACGGCAACCCCCTCTACATCGATCTGCCGGCTTCGGTCGTGCTCGAGATCACGTACACCGAGCCGGGTCTCCAGGGCGACCGCTCGTCGGCGGGCACCAAGGCGGCGACCGTCGAGACCGGCTACGAGATCCAGGTGCCGCTGTTCCTCGAGACCGGCACGAAGGTCAAGGTCGACACCCGCACGGGTGACTACCTCGGCCGCGTCAACTGATCGATGAGCGCACGCACGAAAGCGCGCAAGCGCGCCCTCGACATCCTCTTCCAGAGCGACGTGCGCGGTGAAGAGCTGACGACCATCATCGCCGCCGAGGCCCGACGTGCAGCCGGTGAGCCCGCGCGCGAGGCGTCATGGCTTTACGCGCGCGAGATCGTCGACGGGATCAGCGACAACCGCGACGAGATCGACGAGCAGATCACGACGTTCTCGAAGGACTGGACCCTCGCGCGCATGCCGGCCGTGGATCGCGCCCTGCTGCGCATCGGCGCGTGGGAGATCCTGTACAACGACGAGGTCCCCACAGGGGTGGCGATCGACGAAGCGGTGGAGCTGGCCAAGGAATTCTCGACAGACGAGTCCGGCGCGTTCATCCACGGCGTCCTCGCGCGCATCGCCCGCGCCTCCTGAGCAGCACGTCGGCGGTCCACGGCAGGATGACGTGATGTCCTCCCGCGATCCCGATCCTGCCGTCGGATCCCTCTGGCGCGCGCTGACGGCGGCATCGGATCCGCCGCGCGGGATTCCCCTCGCCCTCGGGCTCGACCTCCAGCAGCGGTCCGCACGCGGACGCTCGCCCTGGGCGCCGAAGACGCTGACGGCGGCGACCCCCCGCGCGGCCGCCGCGCGACCCGAGGACGTGGTCCTCGCCGTCCGTCCGCTCATGCCCAGCCCGAGCACCGGGGCGTGGGTGAAGGGCGAGGTGACGTGGGATGTGCTGCGCCGCCCCGGCGACCGCTTCGCCGCCGCACAGGCGCGCTGGTTCGCTGAACTCCACGGGATCGCCCGCGAGGTGCGCACCCTCACGACGTACTCCGATCTCGCCGACTGGCTGGTGCTCGACACGGTGGAGTCGCGGCTCCTGTGGCCGCACCTGGCCGAGGCGGACCGCCTCGGCATCCCGCTCGTGGGCGTCCGGCCGGGGAGCACGGTGGAGCTGCATGCCGAGGCCGCCGTCGAGCTCGCCGTCCTTCCGGCGGATGACGGCGGTCTAGAACTGTCACCGCGCGTGAGCGTCGGGGGCGAGCGCGTCGAGCGCGGCACCCCGCGTCCCATCGGCGCCACCGGGCTGTATGCGTACCAGTTCGCCCGCGGGGGCCTGACGATCGGGCTGGCCCCGGCGACCATCGGACGCGCGGCACGGGATCTCCTCGCCGCTGCGACGCCCGTGGCGGCGGTTCCGGCATCCGAACGCGGGGAGTTCCTCGAGCAGCACTTCCACGCTCTCGCCCGTCGCGAGCGCGTCCATGCCGACCCGCGGGTGCGGATCCCCGCGCCGCCGCGGCCGGTGCTCCGCGTCCGCGCCACCACGGGTGAGGACAACCGGGTGGACCTGTGGTCGACGTGGGCGTACCCGGGAACGCCCGACGCGCCGTTCGGGGCCGACGGAGCGAGTCACCGGGACCCCGAGGCGGAAGAGGCGGTCCTCGCCGCCGTCGCCGCCGTCTGGCCGCGCGCCGGAGACGACGACTTCGCCGGTTCCCACACCGCGCAGGGGCTCGACGCGGCCGATCTGGTCGCGCACGTCCTGCCCGCCCTGGAGGCGCTCGAGGGCGTCCGTGTCGATGTCCACGGCACGCCCGGCCGCTTCCGCGAGCTCACCGGACGTCCGGAGATCGTCGTATCGACCGTCGAGACGACCGACCCGGACTGGTTCGACCTCGGCATCATCGTCACCATCGACGGTCGGCGCATCCCCTTCACCCCGCTGTTCTCCGCGTTGACGCTCCGCCGCAGTCGCATGATGCTCGCCGACGGCGCGCACTTCTCGCTGCGGCACCCCGCCCTCGACCGGCTGCGAGAGCTCATCGACGAGGCCGCCGAACTCGCCGAGTGGGAGACAGGCCCGCGCATCAGCCGGTACCAGCAGTCGCTGTGGGCGGATTTCGAAGACCTCGCCGACCAGTCCGAGCCGGCGGTGTCGTGGCGCGCCGCGGCCGAGGCCCTTCGCGGCGTGCGGACCGTTCCCGACGCGCCCGTGCCGGTCGGTCTCGCCGCCAGCCTGCGCCCGTATCAGCGGGACGGGTTCTCGTGGCTGGCCTTCCTGTGGGCGAACCGACTCGGCGGCATCCTCGCCGACGACATGGGGCTGGGGAAGACCCTCCAGGTCCTCACGCTGTTCCTGCACGCGCGGGCGGCGGGCGAAGCGCGCCCGTTCCTCGTCGTCGCTCCCACGAGCGTCCTCGGCGTCTGGCGCGAAGAAGCGGCGCGATTCGCCCCTGGTCTGCGGGTGACCGTGGCGGACACCACGGGGGCGCTCGAGGACGTCGGCGCCGACCGGTCCGACGTGGTGGTCACCTCCTACGCCGTGCTCAGGCTGGACGAGCGCGCCTTCCAGGACGTCGACTGGGCGATGCTGATCCTCGACGAGGCCCAGTTCGTGAAGAACCCCGCCACGCGGGCGCACCGCGCTGCCGCGGGACTGCGCGCGGACGCGGTGTACGCGCTCACCGGCACGCCGCTCGAGAACACCCTGTCGGAGCTGTGGGCGATCCTCGCGCTCACCGCTCCGGGGCTCTTCCCGTCGGCGGCGAGGTTCCGGCGCGACTACATCGGGCCCATCGAGAAGGGGAAGGTGCCCGAGAACCAGGAGGGGGGCGCGTTCCGAACGGCCCGCCTTTCACGGCTGCGCCGCCGCATCCGGCCCTTCGTGCTCCGTCGCAGGAAGGAAGACGTCGCCGTGGAGCTGCCCGCCAAGCAGGAGCAGCTGCTGCACGTCGAACTCGGGGCCGCGCATCGCGCGCTGTACGACACCGTGCTACAACGCGAACGGCAGAAGATCCTCGGGCTGCTGGCCGATCTCGATCGGAATCGGTTCATCGTGTTCCGCTCCATCACGCTCCTGCGGCTCCTGAGCCTCGCACCGGGTCTCGTGGATCCCGAGCGCGCGGGGATCCGGTCGGCGAAGCTCGACGCGCTGGTCGATCAGCTGTCCGACGTCGCGGCCGAGGGGCATCGGGCGCTCGTCTTCAGCCAGTTCACCTCCTTCCTGGACCTGGTCGAGGAGCGCCTGGACGCGGAGGGCATCGCGCACGTGCGCCTGGACGGCGGCACCCGCCGGCGCGAGGAGGTCGTCGCCCGGTTCCGCGACGGAGACGAGCCGGTGTTCCTGGTGAGCTTGAAGGCGGGCGGCTTCGGGCTCACCCTGACCGAAGCGGACTACGTCTTCCTGCTGGACCCGTGGTGGAACCCGGCCGCCGAGTCGCAGGCGGTCGACCGCACGCACCGCATCGGGCAGACCCGGCCGGTCTTCGTGTACCGGCTGATCGCGACGGGCACCATCGAAGAGAAGGTCGTCGCGCTCCAGGAGCGGAAGGCGCGGCTCTTCCATGCGGTGATGGATGCCGGCGAGCCGTTCGCACGCGCCCTCACCGCGGACGACATCCGCGGACTCTTCGACGCCTGAGCGCCGTGGACGGCGCGGATCGGGGGAGCGGCTCGACCGACCCGTAGACTCGTGGGCGGTTCACACTCTGGAGGAGGATCATGCGGATCACGGGCCTCGGCCACGCCGGGATGTTCATCGAGACGGCCGGCGGCAGCATCCTGTGCGACCCCGTCATCGGACCCACCTTCTTCGGCTCGTGGTTCCCGTTCCCCGACAACCGGGGTCTGGACTGGGAGCGCTTCGGCAAGGCCGACTTCCTGTACATCTCGCACCGGCATCGCGATCACTTCGACCCGGCGCTCATGCGGCGTCACGTGCCGAAGGACATCACCGTGCTCCTCCCGGACTACCCGACGGACGACCTCGAGCGCGATCTCCGCGAGCTCGGCTACGACAACATCGTGTACACCCAGGCGGGGGTGCCGCTGGAGTTCGGACCGCTGAAGGTCATGGTCACGCCGCTGCGCGCGCCGAGCGACGGTCCCATCGGCGACTCGTCCCTGAGCGTGGACGACGGCACGGCCAGCATCCTCAATCAGAACGACTCGCACCCGCTGGACCTCGACAAGCTCCTCGCCTTCTCGAAGCCCGAGGCGTACTTCACGCAGGTGTCCGGTGCGATCTGGTGGCCGATGGTCTACGACCTGCCCGCCGACGCGAAGCGGAACTTCGCCAAGCTCAAGCGCGACGCCCAGAACAAGCGCGCCCTGTACTACATCGAGAAGGTCGACGCCGAGCACGTCTTCCCGATGGCCGGGCCGCCGATGTTCCTGCGCGAGGAGCTCTTCCGCTACAACGGCTACGGACTGGAGGACGACTCGATCTTCACCGATCAGCGTCAGTTCCTGGCCCACATGGCCGAGGTGCGGCCCCAGCAGAAGGGCTACGAGTTCGTGCCCGGCACCGTCGTCGAACTCGACGGCGGTCGGCTCACGGTCACGCAGACGCTCTACTCGCAGGCGGAGATCGACCGGATCTTCGACGACAAGTGGGCCTACCTCGCCGAGCAGCGCGACTCGCGTCAGGCCGAGATCCGCGCCGAAGAGGCCTCCCGCGCCCCCGTGCTCCCCCCGGAGGAGATGCTCGCGGCCATCAAGGAATGGTGGGAACCGCTCCTGCGGCGCGCGCGCACGATCCGCAACGGCGTCGGCGGCATCGTCCGCTTCCGCATCGGCGAACTGGACATGGTCGTGGACTTCCCCAAGGCGAAGGTGCGCGAGTACGCAGGAGACGACTGCATCTACTGGTACACCATCCCCGCAGACCTGGTCTCGACGAACATCGCCGACCGCGAGATCGACTGGTCCAACTCGATCTTCCTGTCGATGCAGTTCGAGGTCGGCCGCAGCGGCAAGTTCAACGAGTTCCTGACCACCTTCCTCAAGTGCCTCTCGCGCGACCGCATCGAGTACGTCGAGAACTGGTACGCCGAGCAGTCGGACCAGACCGAGGACGCGCAGCTGGGCGACTGGATCGTGCAGCGCCGGTGTCCGCACCTGCGAGCCGACCTGACGAAGACGGCGAAGATCGAGGACGGCGTGCTCACCTGCAGTCTGCACGACTGGAAGTGGGACCTCGCCAGCGGCCGGTGCCTCACCACGCAGGGCCACCCGATCCGCTCCCACCCTGCGGACGACGCCGAGCGGGAGGAGGCGGACTCCACCGCCGCCTGAGACCACCGGCGCATCGGGTATCCTGTACCCGCACCACAGCAACCTTTAACCCCGTCCCGTGAGGCGGAGAAGGGAGCGGCGGATGAGCACGCGCACCGTGCTGCACCAGGCCGACATCACCCGGGCCCTCACTCGGATCTCGCACGAGATCCTCGAGTCCAACAAAGGTCCCGACGGCCTCGTCCTCCTCGGCATCCCCACGCGCGGTGTCACTCTCGCCGAGCGCATCGCCGACCTCATCGGGCAGTTCAGCGGCACGCGTCCGCCGGTCGGCGCGCTCGACGTCACGATGTACCGCGATGATCTCCACCGGCATCCGACGCGCGCGCCTCAGCCCACGCAGATCCCTGCCGGCGGCATCGACGGCCGGACGGTCGTCCTCGTCGACGACGTGCTGTTCTCGGGCCGGAGCATCCGCGCCGCTCTGGACGCGCTGCAGGACATCGGGCGCCCGGCGGCGGTGCGGCTGGGCATCCTCGTCGACCGCGGACACCGCGAGCTCCCCATCCGCCCCGACTTCGTGGGCAAGAACCTGCCGAGCGCGCGTGACGAACGCGTCAACGTCCGCCTGAGCGACGTGGACGGCATCGAGGAGGTGACGATCGGCTCATGAGGCATCTGCTCGACACCCGCACCCTTTCCCGCGACGAAGCGCTCCGCATCCTCGACGTCGCCGAAGACATGGCCGACACGCAGCAGCGCGAGGTCAAGAAGCTGCCGACGCTCCGAGGGAAGACCGTCGTCAACCTGTTCTTCGAGGACTCCACCCGCACCCGCATCTCGTTCGAGGCGGCGGCCAAGCGACTGTCGGCGGACGTCATCAACTTCTCGGCCAAAGGCTCGAGCGTGTCGAAGGGGGAGTCGCTGCAGGACACCGCTCAGACCCTGCAGGCACTCGGTGCCGATGCGGTCGTCATCCGGCACGGGGCTTCGGGCGCGCCTCGCACCCTCGCCACGAGCGGCTGGATCAGCGCCGGAGTCGTCAACGCGGGCGACGGCACGCACGAGCATCCGACGCAGGCGCTGCTGGACGCCTTCACCATGCGCAAGCGCCGGCACGGCGAGGACAGTCGCGGACGCGACCTCGCCGGGGTCCGGGTCACGATCGTGGGAGACGTGCTGCACTCCCGGGTGGCGCGCTCGAACGTGTGGCTGCTCGACGCCCTCGGCGCGGACGTCACGCTCGTGGCCCCGCCCACCCTCGTCCCGCAGGACGTCTCCGCCTGGCCGGTCCGGGTCCGGTACGACCTCGACGAGGCCATCGCCGGCGGTCTCGACGTGCTCATGATGCTGCGCATCCAGGCCGAACGCATGAACGCCGCATATTTCCCCACTGAACGGGAGTATTCGCGCCGCTGGGGTCTGGATTCCGGTCGGTTGGCCGCGCTCGGCCCGGGTAGCATTGTGATGCACCCCGGGCCGATGAACCGCGGCCTGGAGATCTCCGCCGACGCCGCCGATTCTCCCCGCTCGACCGTGCTCGATCAGGTGACGAACGGCGTCTCGGTGCGGATGGCGGTGCTCTATCTGCTGCTGGCGGGAAACGACGCGCGCGACGAGAAGGAGGACGCACGATGACCGAGGTCCTTCTGTTCCGAGGAGCGATGCTGGAGGGATCCGGCGCCGCCGACATCCTCGTCGAAGACGGCCGCATCGCCGGTGTCGGCAGCGGCCTCCAGCGTGCGGGCGCCACCGTCGTGGACGCGCACGGTCTGATCGCACTCCCGGGCCTGGTCGACCTGCACACCCACCTGCGCGAGCCCGGGTACGAGGCATCCGAGACGGTGCTCACCGGCTCCCGTGCCGCAGCCGCCGGCGGGTACACCGCCGTGTTCGCCATGCCCAACACCTCGCCGGTCGCCGACACCGCCGGCGTCGTCGAGCAGGAGCTCGCCCTCGGCGAGGCCGCAGGATTCGTCACCGTTCAGCCGATCGGCGCCGTCACCGTCGGGCAGAAGGGCGAACGCCTGGCGGAGCTCGGCGCGATGGCCGACTCCCGGGCGCGGGTGCGCGTGTTCAGCGACGACGGCTTCTGCGTGTGGGACCCGCTGATCATGCGCCGCGCCCTGGAGTACGTGAAGGCCTTCGACGGTGTCATCGCCCAGCACGCGCAGGATCCCCGCCTGACCGAAGGAGCGCAGCTCAACGAAGGCTCCGTCTCGGCCGAGCTCGGACTGGCCGGATGGCCGGCCGTCGCCGAGGAGTCCATCATCGCCCGCGATGTGCTGCTCGCGGAGCACGTCGGCTCCCGACTTCACGTCTGCCACCTCTCCACCGCCGGATCGGTGGACATCATCCGATGGGCCAAGAAGCGGGGCATCGACGTGACGGCCGAGGTGACACCCCATCACCTGCTGCTCACCGACGAGTCGGCCCGCGGCTACGACGCGCGCTTCAAGGTCAATCCGCCGCTGCGGCGCCACGAGGACGTCCTGGCGGTGCGCGAGGGCCTTGCGGACGGGACGATCGACATCGTCGCGACCGATCACGCCCCGCACCCCGCCGAGGCGAAGGCCTGCGAGTGGCAGGCGGCCGCCAACGGCATGGTAGGTCTCGAGAGCGCACTGCGGGTGGTCCACGCCACGATGGTCGACACCGGCCTGATGACGTGGGGGGACATCGCCCGCGTGATGTCTCGCGAGCCCGCCCGGATCGGGAGGCTGTCGGGTCACGGTACGCCGCTGACCTCGGGACAGCCCGCGTCGCTGACCTTCTACGATCCCGCACCGGTCCGCGCGTTCTCGGTGGACGACCTGCACGGACGCAGCCGCAACTCCCCGTATCTCGGGCGCGAGCTCCCCGGCGACGTGCGCTGGACGCTTCACCGCGGCACCCCGACGGTGGCGGACGGCCGTGTGCTCGATCTGCCGGGGGTGCGGACATGACCCGTGAGGGAGCGCTGCTGGTCATCGTCGCGGTCACGCTCGTCGCACTGGCCGGGCTCGCATGGGCCTGGCGGCGGCGCACCCGGCGCGACGCGGGGCTGAGCGCCCCGCACGGCGACCTGCCCGCGGACGGCGGCCCCACGACGGTCTTCCGCGCCCTCTACGTCGCCACGACGCGCCATGGCCAGCCCCTGGAGCGGCTGGCGATCCGAGGCCTCGGCTTCCGGTCGCGGGCCGACGTGACGATCGCGTCGGCCGGCGTGGCGCTCGACCTCACCGGCCAGCCCCGCGTGCTCCTGGCCACGCCGATGATCACCGACGTCGCTCAGGCCACCGTCGCCATCGACCGTGTCGTCGAGCGCGACGGCCTCGTGCGACTTTCGTGGCGCATCGACGACGACACCGTCGTCGACTCGTACCTCCGACCGCAGGATGCCTCGGCCCGCGCTCTCGCGGACGCCGTTCGCGGCATCCTCCCCACCCCGACGGGAACCGAATCATGACCTCACTGTTCCAGTCCGACCCCGCCGTCCTCGTTCTGGAGGACGGAACCCGCCACCGCGGCCGCGCCTACGGTGCGGTCGGGACGACCCTCGGCGAGGTGGTGTTCGCCACCGGCATGACCGGCTACCAGGAGACCCTCACGGATCCCTCCTACGCCGGCCAGATCGTGCTGCAGACGGCACCGCACATCGGCAACACCGGGATGAACTCCGAAGACGTCGAATCCCGGCGCATCTGGGTGGCCGGCTACATCGTCCGGGACCCCTCCCGCGTGGTGTCGAACTGGCGCTCGGAGAACTCCCTCGACGAGGCCCTCGACACGGACGGGATCGTCGGGATCTCCGGCATCGACACGCGGGCCGTCACACGTCACATCCGCGCGGCGGGCAGCATGCGCGGCGGCATCTTCTCCGGTGCGGCAGCGGGGATCGACGCCGACGAGCAGCTGCGACTGGTCCGCGAGGCCCCGGCCATGGCGGGCCAAAACCTCTCGGGCCAGGTCTCGGTGACCGCCGCAGAGGTCACCCCGGCGACGGGGGAGCGGATCGGCAACCTCGCCGTGCTCGACCTCGGCGTGAAGCAGGCCACCGTCGACAACCTCGCCGCGCGCGGGTTCGACGTGCACGTGCTGCCCCAGACGTCCACGATCGAAGACATCCTCGCGATCGACCCGGTCGCCGTGTTCTACTCCAACGGCCCGGGCGACCCCGCGGCCTCGGACGCCCACGTCGAGGTGCTGCGCGCGGTGCTCGATCAGCGCCTGCCCTTCTTCGGCATCTGCTTCGGCAACCAGCTCCTGGGCCGGGCGCTCGGGCTGGGAACCTACAAGCTGCCCTTCGGCCACCGCGGCATCAACCAGCCGGTGCTCGACCGTTCCACGGGCCGCGTGGAGATCACCGCGCACAACCACGGCTTCGCCGTCGACGCACCGCTCGAGGGCTCGTTCGACAGCCCGCACGGCTACGGCCGCGTCGAGGTGAGCCACGTCGGACTCAACGACAACGTCGTCGAGGGCCTGCGCGCCCTCGACATCCCCGCCTTCTCGGTGCAGTACCACCCCGAGGCCGCGGCGGGACCGCACGATGCCAACTACCTCTTCGACCGGTTCGCTGACCTCGTCCGCGGCACGGTCGCCGACGTCCAGGAGGACGAGAACTGATGCCCAAGCGCGACGACATCACCAGTGTCCTGGTCATCGGTTCCGGCCCGATCGTGATCGGCCAGGCGTGCGAGTTCGACTACTCGGGCACGCAGGCCTGCCGCGTGCTGCGCGAAGAGGGCGTGCGCGTCATCCTGGTCAACTCCAACCCGGCGACGATCATGACCGACCCCGACTTCGCCGACGCGACCTACATCGAGCCGATCACCTGGCAGGTGATCGAGACGATCATCGCCAAGGAGAAGCCCGACGCGATCCTTCCCACCCTCGGCGGACAGACGGCGCTGAACGCCGCGATCGACCTGCACAACCACGGCATCCTCGAGAAGTACGACGTCGAGCTGATCGGCGCGAGCTTCGAGGCGATCAACAAGGGCGAGGACCGCCAGATCTTCAAGCAGCTCGTGCTGGATGCCGGAGCCGACGTGGCGGCCAGCCGCATCGCCCACACCATGGACGAGGTCCTCGCCGCCGCCGACGAGCTGGGATACCCGCTCGTGGTGCGCCCGTCCTTCACCATGGGCGGGCTCGGCTCGGGATTCGCGTACGACGAGCGCGACCTCCGCCGCATCGCGGGAGCAGGACTCCGCGACTCGCCCACCACCGAGGTGCTCCTCGAGGAGTCCATCCTCGGATGGAAGGAGTACGAGCTCGAGCTCATGCGCGACACCGCCGACAACACCGTCGTGGTCTGCTCGATCGAGAACGTCGATCCCGTCGGCGTCCACACGGGCGACTCGATCACGGTCGCCCCTGCGCTCACCCTCACCGACCGCGAGTACCAGAAGCTCCGCGACATCGGCATCGACATCATCCGCGCCGTCGGCGTCGACACCGGCGGCTGCAACATCCAGTTCGCGGTCGACCCCGCGACCGGACGCGTCATCGTCATCGAGATGAACCCCCGCGTCTCGCGCTCGTCGGCGCTGGCCTCCAAGGCGACCGGATTCCCGATCGCCAAGATCGCCGCCAAGCTCGCCATCGGCTACCGTCTCGACGAGATCCCCAACGACATCACCAAGGTCACCCCCGCGAGCTTCGAGCCCACCCTCGACTACGTCGTGGTGAAGGTCCCGCGCTTCAACTTCGAGAAGTTCCCCGCCGCGGACACGACGCTGACGACCACCATGAAGTCCGTCGGCGAGGCCATGGCCATCGGCCGCAACTTCGCCACGGCGCTGCAGAAGGCGCTGCGGTCCCTCGAGAAGCGCGGCTCCAGCTTCCACTGGGGCGACCAGTCGCTGACGATGGAGGAGCTGCTCGAGATCGCCGAGACGCCGACCGACGGGCGCATCATCGCGGTGCAGCAGGCGCTGCGCCTCGGTGCCACGGCGGAGCAGCTCTTCGACGCCACCGCGATCGACCCGTGGTTCCTCGACCAGATCGTCCTCATCAACGAGGTCGCGGCCTACATCCGCGACGCCGACGACCTCGATGCCGACACGCTGCGGGTCGCCAAGGATCACGGGTTCAGCGATGTTCAGATCGCGCAGCTGCGCGGTCTCGCCGAAGCGGAGGTGCGCGGCATCCGCCACGGTCTGGGGCTGCGGCCGGTCTACAAGACCGTGGACACCTGCGCGGGCGAGTTCCCGGCACTCACGCCGTACCACTACTCCAGCTACGACGCCGAGACCGAGGTCACGCCGTCCGAGCGCACCAAGATCGTCATCATCGGCTCGGGCCCGAACCGCATCGGGCAGGGCGTGGAGTTCGACTACTCGTGCGTGCACGCCTCGTTCGCCCTCGCGGACGCGGGATTCGAGACCGTCATGGTCAACTGCAACCCCGAGACCGTGTCGACCGACTACGACACCTCGGACCGGCTGTACTTCGAGCCGCTGACCCTCGAGGACGTGCTGGAGGTCCTCCACGCGGAGTCCCGCTCCGGCCGCATCCTCGGCGTCATCTGCCAGCTGGGCGGCCAGACGCCGCTGGGCCTGGCCAAGGGCATCGAAGAGGCCGGCTACCGGATCCTGGGCACGAGCCCGGCCGCGATCGACCTCGCCGAGGAGCGGGGCCTGTTCAGCGGCATCCTCGACGCCGCCGGTCTCGTCGCCCCGCGCCACGGCACGGCGATCGACGTCGACGGCGCGGTCGCGGTGGCCGAGGACATCGGCTACCCGGTGCTCGTCCGCCCGAGCTTCGTGCTCGGCGGCCGCGGCATGGAGATCGTCTACGACACCGCGAGCCTGCGGGACTACTTCGTGCGCATCGCCGATCAGGCCATCATCGGCCCTGGGCTGCCGCTGCTGGTCGACCGCTTCCTCGACGACGCCATCGAGATCGACGTGGACGCGCTGTTCGACGGCGACGACCTGTACATCGGCGGTGTCATGGAGCACCTCGAGGAGGCCGGCATCCACTCCGGCGACTCCAGCTGCACGCTGCCGCCGGTGAGTCTCGGGCGCACCGACATCGACCGCGTCCGCGACGCGACCCTCGCCATCGCGCGCGGGGTGGGGGTCAGGGGGCTGCTCAACGTGCAGTTCGCCATCAGCGCCGGCGTGCTCTACGTCATCGAGGCCAACCCTCGTGCCAGCCGCACCGTGCCCTTCGTCTCGAAGGCGCTCGGCATTCCGCTCGCCAAGGCCGCCAGCCGCATCATGGCGGGGTCCACCATCGCCGAGCTGAAGGACGAGGGGATGCTGCCGCTGCAGGACGGCTCGCGCGTGCCGCTGGACGCGCCCGTCGCCGTCAAGGAGGCGGTGCTGCCGTTCAAGCGGTTCCGCACCGCCGACGGTCAGACGGTCGACTCGGTCCTCGGGCCGGAGATGCGCTCGACCGGCGAGGTCATGGGCATCGACCGCGACTTCCCGACGGCGTTCGCGAAGTCGCAGGAGGCGGCTTACGGCGGGATGCCGCTGGAGGGCACCGTCTTCATCTCGGTGGCCGACAGCGACAAGCGGGCTGTCATCCTTCCGGCGCACCGGCTGCAGGAGCTGGGCTACGACCTCGTGGCCACCGAGGGCACCGCCGAGATCCTGGCCCGAAACGGCATCCGTGTGCGTGTGGTGGGCAAGTACTCCGAGACGCAGCAGACGGGGGAGCAGAACATCGTCGACCTCATCAACGCCGGCGAGATCGACATCGTCGTGAACACCCCGAGCGGCGGGCTCGCGCGTGCGGACGGCTACGAGATCCGCGCGGCGGCGGTAGCGGGCGACAAGGCGCTGTTCACGACCATGGCCGTGCTCGGCGCCGCGGTGAGCGCTCTTCCCGTGCTGCGCGAGGGCTTCGACGTCAAGAGCCTGCAGGAGTACGCCGTCGAGCGAGCAGGCCGGCTGTGACGGGATTCGCCGCGCGGCTGCGCAGCGCGCTCGACCGGCACGGCCCGCTCTGCGTCGGCATCGACCCGCACCCGCACCTGCTGGAGCAGTGGGGGCTGGCGGTGTCGGCGGACGGTGTGCGGGAGTTCGCACTGCGGACCGTCGACGCCGCGGCGGGGCGGGTCGGCGTCGTGAAGCCCCAGGTGGCGTTCTTCGAACGATTCGGATCCGAAGGCTACGCCGCCCTCGAGGCCACGCTCGCCGCCGCACGCGACGCCGGGCTCCTGACGATCTCGGACGCCAAGCGCGGTGACATCGGCAGCACGATGGCCGCCTACGCCGCCGCATGGCTGGAGCCGGGGTCGCCCCTCGAGTCGGACGCGCTCACCGTGAGCCCCTACCTCGGTGCGGACTCCCTGCGGGAGACCCTCACCTTCGCGGTCCGACACGGCAAAGGCGTCTTCGTCCTCGCCGCGACGAGCAACCCCGAAGCCGCCGCCCTGCAGAGCGCCCACCCGATCGACGTGGCCTCCACCGAGGGGCAGACCGTCGCCCAGCGGGTGGCGCGCGACGTGTCGTGGGTCAACGGCTCGGCCGCCTTCGACGGAGGACTGGGCCCCGTCGGGCTCGTCGTCGGCGCCACCGTCGACCGCGAAGAGTTCGGACTCACCGACGAGGTGCTGCGCGCGACGCCGCTGCTGGCCCCGGGATTCGGCGCTCAGGGTGCGGAGCCCCACGAGCTGCACTCGCTGTTCGGCGCCCTGGCCGGCAATGTCGTCGCGTCCGAGAGCCGCAGCATCCTCTCGGCCGGCCCGACCGCCCTCACCGCTCGCATCGACGAGCGCGCCGCCCTCTACCGGGAGCATCACGATGGCTGACGCCCGCACCCCGCCCGATGTCGACCGTGCCGCCGCGTCGCGTCGCGCGGTAGCCGCGCGACGCGCACGGGCGTCGTTGAAGAAGGACGTCTCCATGCGGGTGATCACCCCGCAGGAACTGCTGCGCCGTGCTCTCGCCGAGCCCGACGCCCCCGCGGGGGCGATGCGCGTGACGGAGTTCCTCACCAGCATCCCGGCGATCGGCGAGGGCAAGCGCGACCGCATCCTGCAGGAGCTGCAGATCTCGCCCGTCAAGCGGCTCGGCGGGCTCGGCTCACGTCAGCGCGCCGACCTGCAGCGTTTCCTCGACGAACGGTGGCCCGAGCTCCAGCCCCGCGGCAGCCGCAGTCGCCTGGTCGTGCTGGCGGGCCCCACGGCCGTCGGAAAGGGCACCGTCGCGGCGCACATCAAAGCGCACCACCCCGACATCCATCTGTCGGTGTCGGCGACGACCCGCGCGCCGCGCCCCGGTGAAGTCGATGGGGAGCACTACTACTTCGTCGACGACGCCGAGTTCGACCGTCTCATCGCGGAGGGTGAGCTGCTCGAGTGGGCGACCGTGCACAACGCGCACCGCTACGGCACGCCGCGCGGGCCCATCGAGCGCGCGCTGGCGGACGGCCGCACCGCGCTGCTCGAGATCGACCTGCAGGGGGCGCGTCAGGTCCGCGAGGCCGAGCCGTCCGCGACGCTGGTGTTCCTCCTGCCGCCGAGCTGGGACGAGCTGGTCCATCGTCTGGTCGGTCGCGGCACCGAGGGGCCCGAGGAACGGGCCCGCAGACTCCGCACCGCCAAGGGGGAACTGGCCGCCCAGAGCGAGTTCGACTACCGCGTGGTCAACGCCGACGTCGCCGACGCGGCCCGAGAGGTCGTAGAATTGGCCCAGGCGCCCGCGCGTCCCCTGTCGCGCGCCTGACACGCCGCCGATTTCCACCGGCTCCCGGACCTCGTCCACGGAGCCCGAACCAGGAGGTTTCGCCATGGCCGGAACGAACCAGGGCATCATCGAGCCCCCCATCGACAGCCTTCTCGAGAAGGTCGACTCGAAGTACCAGCTGGTGATCTACGCCGCCAAGCGCGCCCGTCAGATCAACGACTACTACTCCGACCTCCACGAGGGAAACCTCTTCGATAACGTGGGTCCGCTCGTGGACTCCACCGTCGAGGACAAGCCCCTCACGATCGCCATGCACGAGATCCACGAGGACAAGCTGCGCCTGCGCAGCGCCGAGTGATCCCGCCGACACCGTCGGAGCCGTGACGCCGCAGGGCGCCGGGTCCGGCGGTGTCGCACGTTCGCGGCATACTCGTACCGATCTCCAACCCCCGCCACGACCCGGGAGCCTCGATGTCCGCACTTCGCCTCTTCACGTCCGAGTCCGTCACCGAAGGACACCCCGACAAGATCTGCGACCAGATCTCCGACAGCATCCTCGACGCACTGCTGCACGTCGACCGTGACAGCCGCGTCGCCGTCGAGACGCTGGTGACGACGGGACTCGTGCACGTGGCCGGCGAAGTGCGCACCGACGGCTACGTCGACATCGCGGGCATCGTCCGGGATGTCGTCAACCGCATCGGCTACACCTCCAGCGAGACCGGCTTCGACGGCGACTCGTGCGGCGTGAGCGTGTCGATCGGCGAGCAGTCCAGCGACATCGCCACCGGCGTGGACACCGCCATCGAGCACCGGGAGCAGGGGTCCGCGGATCCACTCGACGCCCTGGGTGCCGGCGACCAGGGGATCATGTTCGGCTACGCCACGAACGAGACCCCCCAGCTGATGCCCGTCGCGATCTGGACCGCTCATCGCATCGCCGAGCGCCTGGCCGGCGCGCGCCGGTCCGGCGCGCTGCCGTTCCTCCGCCCCGACGGCAAGACGCAGGTCACCGTCGGCTACGACGGCGTCGTGCCGCGCACGGTCGAGACCGTCGTGCTGTCCACCCAGCATCATCCCGACATCTCCATCGCGGCGCTCCGAGCGGCGGTCCAGGCAGAGGTGATCGACCCGGTGCTGGCCGAGACCGGACTGGACGTCGGCCACGTCGACCCCATCATCAATCCCGCCGGTCCCTTCGTGATCGGCGGGCCCAAGGGCGACGCCGGGCTGACCGGCCGGAAGATCATCATCGACACGTACGGGGGAGCCGCCCGTCACGGGGGAGGCGCCTTCAGCGGCAAGGATCCCTCGAAGGTCGACCGGTCAGCCGCCTATGCGATGCGCTGGGTCGCCAAGAACGCCGTCGCCGCCGGTCTCGCCGACCGACTCGAGGTGCAGGTGGCGTATGCGATCGGGCGCGCCCGTCCGGTCGGACTGTACGTCGAGACCTTCGGCACCGGCAGGGTGCCGGACGAGAAGATCACCCGCGCGATCCTCGACGTGTTCGATCTGCGTCCGCGGGCGATCATCGACGACCTCGACCTGCTGCGCCCGATCTACGCGCAGACCGCCGCCTACGGCCACTTCGGCCGCGACCTGGCCGACTTCACCTGGGAGCGCACCGACCGCGTCGACGACCTCCGCGCGGCCGCCGGGCTCTGACGTGTCGGCACGACGCGTCGCGCGCGTCCTGATCGACTCCCCACTGCCGCAGCTCGACCGTCTCTTCGATTACGCGGTGCCGGCCGAACTCACCGACGCGGCACGTGCGGGGGTCAGGGTCAAGGTGCCGCTGCGCACGGCCGGGCGGGTCGTCGAAGGCTGGATCGTCGACCTCGTCGACGACGACCCGGGGGATCGGCCGCTGTCGGATCTCGATGCTGTGGTGTCCGACGTCGTCGTCCTGCCCCCGAGCCTCTACGAGCTCGCCCGCCGGGTCGCCGACCGGGCAGCCGGCTCGGCCAGCGACATCCTGCGGCTGGCCATCCCCAAGCGCATGGTGCGAGCCGAGAAGGCCTTCCTCGCCGCCCCGGCGCCCGACCTGCCCGAGGTGGGGCCCGAGGCCCGCGCCTGGGCGGGCGGCGAGCTGTCGGCCTTCCCCGGGCTCGCCGACGCGCTCGCGTCCGGCCGTCGCATCGCCGTCGACGCTCCACCCGTCCCGGCGAAGGCCCCCGGGGGAGCGGACGTGGGCGCGTGGGCGCTGCTGGTCGCAGCGGCCGCCGTCGACACCCTCGCGCGAGGACGGAGCGCGATCATCGCCGTGCCCGACCACCGCGATCTCCTCCAGGTGGAGGCCGCTCTCGCCCCGCAGGTGCCCGCCGACGCGCTCGTGCGCGACGATGCCGGCCAGCCGTCCCCGGCCCGCTACGCGGCGTATCTGCGCACGCTGGCCGCGGCCCCCTGCATCGTGCTCGGCAACCGCTCGGCGGTCTACGCGCCCGCTCACGACTGCGGGCTGGTGGTCGTCTGGGACGACGGCGACCCGCTTCTCGACGAGCCGCTCAGCCCCGGCGTCCACGCCAGGGATGCGGCGCTGGTGCGGCAGGGGATGGAGGGGAGTGCCCTGCTGCTGGCGGGACACTCCCGCACCACCGATGTCGAACGGCTGGTCCTCCTCGGGTGGGTGGAGGACATCCCCGCGGCGCGCCGCGTGACGCCGCGGGTCGTGCTGAGCGCCACGCGCGAGGGCGAGACGCGGGGCCAGCGTGTGCCCTCGAGCGCCTACGCCGCGGCCCGGGAGGCCCTCGCGACCGGACCGGTGCTGTTCCAGGTCGCGCGGCCGGGATACGCGCCGGTCCTGGTGTGCGCGGAGTGCCGCCGCCCGTCACGCTGCGCGCACTGCGCCGGCCAGCTGCGCGCGGCCCGGCCGGGCGCGGCCCCGGAGTGCTCGTGGTGCGGCCGAACCGCGACCGGGTGGGCGTGCCCCCACTGCCGATCCACGCGCGTGCGCATGGCCTCCGCCGGCAGCGAGCGGACCGCGGACGAGCTCGGCCGCGCATTCCCCGGCATCCGGGTGATCGTCGCCGACGGCGATCATCCGGTCTCGCACGTCGACGAGCGGCCGGCGCTGGTCATCGCCACCCGCGGCGCCGAGCCCCTGGCGGCAGGCGGGTATCGCGCGGTCATCCTGCTGGACGGCGAACGGATGCTGATGGCCGAGGACCTCCGGATCGGAGAGTCGTGCCTGCGATGGTGGTCGGCAGCCGCCGCCCTGGCCGCCCGGGGGGCTCCCGTGCACCTGGTGGGGGTGGCCGGCCCCGTCGCCCGCGCGCTGGCCACCTGGACGCACGCCGCCTACGCGCGCGCGGAGCTGGCCGATCGCGCGGAGCTGAGGATGCCGCCGACCGTGCGGGTCGCCGTCGTCGAGGGCGCCCGAGCGGCGGTGGACACCGCCGTTGGGGCCCTTCGCCACGATGTCCCCGAACTCTCGGACGGCGATGTGCTGGGGCCGGTGGCCACCGACACCGGGATCCGGGCCGTCCTGCGATTCGACTACGCTGTGGGAGCACGCGTGACCCAGAGCCTGCGCGCCGCGGTCGTCTCGGACGCCCTGGCCGCACGGCGGGCGAAGGGTCGCCCGCCCGGCCCCCGCAATACACTCAGAGTGCGGGTCGACGTGCCCGATCTCGACGTGTGAGGAGCCACATGCGCCTCGTGTTCGCCGGGACGCCCCAAGCGGCCGTCCCCTCCCTCCGCCGCCTGGCGGCCTCGCCGCACGAGGTGGTCGCCGTGGTCAGTCGCCGGGACGCACCGCTCGGACGCAGACGGGTGCTGACCCCGTCGCCCGTCGCCACCACCGCCGCCGAACTCGGGATCCCGGTCATCAAGACCGACAGGCTCGACGCCGACGCCGCTGCGCGCATCGCCGCCACCACCCCGGATCTGGGGGTTATCGTGGCCTACGGCGGTCTCGTGCGCGAGCCCCTGCTGTCCGCGCCCGCATACGGCTGGATCAACCTCCACTTCTCCCTCCTGCCGCGCTGGCGCGGCGCCGCCCCGGTGCAGCACGCCCTGATCGCCGGAGACACCGAGACCGGCGCCAGTGTCTTCCAGCTCGTGCCCGAACTCGACGCCGGTGACGTCTTCGCCGAGAGCCGCGTTCCCATCCCCTCCGACGCGACGGCATCCGACCTCTTGGCCGATCTGGCCGTCCTCGGAGCGGACGTCCTCGCCGACGTCGTCGACGGCATCGCGGCCGGCACCGCCGTGGCCACGCCCCAGACGGGCGCGCCGACCCTCGCGCCCAAGCTCACACTCGAGGATGCCCGCATCCGCTGGCACGACACGAGCCATGCCGTGCTCGCCCGCGTGCGCGGCGTGACCCCCGAGCCCGGCGCCCACACCACCATCGACGGCGTCCGGCTCAAGATCGGCGCGGCGACGTCCGCGCCCGCCGACAGCCCGACCCTCGCGCCCGGCTCGATGGCCCTGCACGGCCGTGAGGTCCTCGTGGGAACAGGCACCGACCCGGTCGTGCTGCGCGCCGTCCAGCCCGCGGGCAAGGGCATGATGAACGCCGCCGACTGGTGGCGGGGCCTGCGCACGCCCGACCCGGTGGCCGGATCGTGAGTCGGGTGAGCCAGGCGCGCCGCGTCGCCTTCGACACCCTCCGCGCCGTGCACGAGTCGGACGCCTACGCGAACCTGCTGCTGCCGAAGGCCATCGAGCGGGCGGGTCTGTCGACCGCCGACGCAGGACTCGCGACCGAGCTCACCTACGGCACGCTCCGACGGCAGGGCACGTACGACGCGATCATCGGGATCGCCGCCGAGCGCAGCGTCCTCGAGATCGACCCGGAGGTGCTGGACGCCCTGCGCCTGGGAGTCCACCAGCTGCTGGCCACGCGTGTGGCCAGCCACGCGGCCGTCAACGAGTCCGTCGAGCTGGCGCGCACCGTGCTCGGCCGCGGACCCGCCGGCTTCGCCAACGCCGTCCTGCGGCGGATCGCCCGCGACACGCCGGGGGAGTGGATGACCCGCGTCGCCGAGACCGCCCGCTCGGACGACGAGCGCCTCGGCCTGGTCTACTCGCATCCCGTCTGGGTGGTGCGCGCCTTCCGTCGCGCACTGGCCGCCGAGGGGCGGGCAGACGAGCTCGAAGCGCTCCTGAGCGCCGACAACATCTCGCCGCGCGTGACGATGGCAGCCCTTCCCGGCCTGGCCGAGGTCCCGGCGGACGTCCGCCGCACGGCCTACTCGCCGCTGGGCTTCCGACTCGGCGGCGGCGACCCCGAGGCGACGGTGACCGCGTCCGAGGGTCGCGTGCGCGTTCAGGACGAAGGATCGCAGCTGGCCGCGCTCGCCCTCACCCGCTTCGCCCCGGTGCGCAGCGGCGAGCGGTGGCTCGATCTGTGCGCCGGCCCCGGCGGCAAGACGGCGGTGCTCGCCGCCGAGGCTCTCGCGCACGGCGCCCGCCTCGAGGCGAACGAGATCTCACCCGCCCGCGCGGGCCTGGTCCGGCAGGCGGTCGCCGGCATCCCCTCCGACATCCCGGTGTCGGAGCAGGACGGTCGGGTGCGGGCGGAAGCAGCCCCGGGCACCTACGACCGCATCCTCGTGGACGCGCCCTGCACGGGCCTGGGCGCCCTCCGGCGACGTCCGGAAGCGCGGTGGCGCAAGTCGCCCGCCGACGTCCCGGAGCTGTCGAGCCTGCAGACGGGGCTCCTCAGCGCCGCTCTCGGGGCGCTCGCGCCGGGTGGCGTCGTCGCCTACGTGACCTGTTCGCCGCACCTGGCAGAGACCGCGGCGGTCGTCGCGGAGGTCAGGCGGGAGTGGGGCGCAGCCGTGACCGAGCTGTCGGCGCGCGACGCCGTCGCCACCGCGAGCGTCGGCGAGCTCGACCTCCCGGCGCAGAAGGACGGATCCGGACGCGCGCAGCTGTGGCCGCACCGCCACGGCACCGACGCCATGTCGATCTCGCTGCTCCAGCGCGTGTGAGGTGCCTACCGGCCCGGGACGGATGCCGGGCTCGGCCATAATGGACGCGTGCAACATCGCGAAGAGACCCGGGACGACGGCATCCGCATCAACCCCAGCATCCTCGCCGCCGACTTCGTGAACATGCAGGCGGAACTCGCCCGCATCGCCGCAGCGGACTTCGTCCATGTCGATGTGATGGACAACCACTTCGTGCCGAACCTGACATTCGGACCCCAGATGGTCGAGCGGATACAGCAGACCAGCCCCGTTCCGCTGGACGTCCACCTGATGATCGACTCCCCGGACCGGTGGGCCCCGGAGTACGCCGAGCTCGGCGCCGCGTCGGTCACGTTCCACCTCGAGGCTGCGGCCGAGCCCGTCGCCCTCGCCCGTGCCCTTCGCGCGCGGGGAGCGCGCGCCGGCGTCGCCGTGAAGCCCGGGACGCCCGTCGAAGGACTCTTCGACGTGCTCAACGAGTTCGATCAGATCCTGGTCATGACGGTCGAACCCGGATTCGGGGGGCAGTCCTTCATGCCCGAGACGATGCCGAAGCTGCGCCTCCTGGCCGACGAAGCGCGTACCCGCGGCTCGTCGGTGTGGCTGCAGGTGGACGGGGGCATAGGAGAATCGACGATCGCGCAGGCGGCCGAGGCGGGCGCCGACACCTTCGTGGCCGGCTCCGCCGTCTTCGGCGCCGACGATCCCGAGTCGGCGATCTCGGGACTGCGCGCCGCCGCCGCACGCCACCACCGGCACTGACGGGCGTCACGCGGCGCGGGCGCGGCGCGCCGTTCGCTACCCTTGCAGGGTGAAGACGTTCGACGCACTGTTCGCGGAGCTCTCCGCCAAAGCGGCCGAGCGGCCCGAGGGATCGGGAACCGTCGCGCAGCTCGACGCCGGCGTCCACGCCATCGGCAAGAAGATCGTCGAAGAGGCCGCCGAGGTGTGGATGGCCGCCGAGTACGAATCCTCGGATGCCGCCGCCGAGGAGATCTCGCAGCTGCTCTACCACCTGCAGGTGCTCATGCTGGCCAAGGGCCTGAGCCTCGAGGATGTCTACCGACATCTCTGAGCCGCCTCCCGCCCGCCACGAACGAGAAAGCCGAACCATGCTGCGCATCGCCGTGCCCAACAAGGGATCACTCGCCGAAACCGCCTCCGACATGCTCTCCGAGGCCGGTTACACCGGACGCCGGGACCCCAAGGACCTGCACATCATCGACCCGGTCAACGAGGTCGAGTTCTTCTATCTGCGCCCGAAGGACATCGCCACCTACGTCGGCTCCGGCGCCCTCGACGTCGGCATCACGGGACGGGATCTGCTCCGCGACGCCCGCATGCCCGGTGCCCGCGAGATCGAGGCCTTGGGCTTCGCCGGGTCGACCTTCCGCTTCGCCGCCCCGCCCGGCCGCTTCCGCGAACTGACCGACCTCGACGGCGTCCGCATCGCCACGTCCTACCCCGGGCTGGTGGACTCCTTCCTGGACTCCCACGGCGTGGCCGTGGACCTCGTCCCCCTCGACGGCGCGGTGGAATCCGCGGTCCGCCTCGGCGTGGCCGACGCGATCGCCGACGTGGTCGAGACCGGCACCACCCTCCGTCAGGCCGGGCTCGAGGTCTTCGGGCCCGAGATCCTGAAGTCCGAGGCCGTGCTCATCGCCGGCCCGACCGACGCCGACGGCACCGAGACGCTGCTGCGCAGGCTCCGCGGTGTGATGGTCGCCCGGCGCTACGTCATGGTCGACTACGACCTGCCGGCATCCCTGGTCGACGAAGCGGTCGCGATCGCGGGGGGCATCGAGTCCCCGACCATCTCGCCGCTGCGCGACCCCGAGTGGGTCGCGGTGCGCGTCATGGTCGCCCGCAAGAGCGTCAACAAGGTGATGGACGACCTCTACGCCATCGGCGCCCGGGCGATCCTGGTGACCGCGATCCACAACGCGAGACTCTGATGAGCCTCGTCTGCCGGGTCATCCCGTGCCTCGACGTGGCCGCCGGTCGCGTGGTGAAGGGCGTCAATTTCGAGAACCTCCGCGATATGGGCGACCCGGTCGAACTGGCTCGCGAGTACTTCCGTCAGGGTGCCGACGAGCTCACGTTCCTCGACGTGACCGCGACCGTCGACGAGCGGGCGACCACCTACGACGTCGTCCGCCGCACGGCGGAAGAGGTCTTCATCCCGCTCACCGTCGGGGGAGGGGTGCGCACCACCGAGGACGTCGCGCGTCTCCTGGGCATGGGTGCGGACAAGATCGGGGTGAACTCGGCCGCCATCGCGCGCCCCGCCCTCCTCGACGAGATCGCGGACCGCTTCGGCGCGCAGGTGCTCGTGCTGTCGCTGGACGTCAAGCGATCGCCCGCGACGGACTCGGGGTTCGTCGTGACCACACACGGCGGTCGCACCGAGACGGCCCTGGATGCGCTGGCCTGGGCGCGCGAAGCCATCGAGCGGGGAGCAGGGGAACTGCTGGTGAACTCGATCGACGCCGACGGGACGAAGCAGGGTTTCGACCTGGAGCTCGTCTCCCTCATGCGCGAGGTCTCCAGCGTCCCCGTGATCGCCTCGGGAGGAGCCGGCAGCGCGGAGCATTTCGGTCCGGCGATCTCGGCGGGGGCGGACGCGGTCCTGGCCGCATCCGTCTTCCACTCCGGACAGCTCACCGTCGGCGACGTCAAGGCCGCGATGCGCGCCGACGGCATCGACGTGCGCGAGGTGGTGGCGGCGTGAGCGGCACCGTGCAGGAGCGCATCGAGCGCGTCGCGTTCAACGCCGACGGACTGGTCGCCGCCATCATCCAGCAGTGGGACAGCGGCGAGGTGCTCATGCTGGGTTGGATGGACGCCGAGGCCCTGCGGCGCACCCTCACCGAGGGACGCGTGACGTTCTGGTCGCGATCCCGGCGCGAGTACTGGCGCAAGGGCGACACCTCCGGCCACATCCAGCTGGTGCGCGGAGCGCGGCTCGACTGCGACGGAGATGCCGTGCTGATCACCGTCGACCAGGTCGGGGTCGCCTGCCACACCGGCACGCGCACGTGCTTCGACGCCGACGACCTCGACCCCGTCACCGCACCGTGAGGCGGCGCGCGCGCCTGATCGCCGTCCTGGTCATCCTGGCCGCGGCAGCCCTCGGCGTCATCTCGTCCACACAGGTGTGGCTCTCCGCCACACTGCGCGACGGCGCCTCCGAGCCGCTGCAGGTCGCCGGCGCCGACGCCGTGGCCCTGCTCACGCCGCTGAACCTCGCGGCTCTGGCACTGGGAGCGGCGCTGTCCATCGCGGGGCCGATCCTCCGCTACGCGTTCGGCGTCCTCTGCGCGCTCATCGGCGGCGCGCTGCTCGCCCTCGTCTGGCCCGTCGTCGTCGACCCGCCCGTGCAGTCGGTCGCCGCCGCCGTGACGGAGGCGACCGGCATCACCGGCATCGGCGCCGTCTCGGACCTCGTCTCCGACATCGCCGCCACGCCGTGGCCCGCGATCTCACTGGTCTGCGGGATGCTGCTCCTGGCGGCCGGCGCCTTCGTGCTCGCCACCGCGCATCACTGGGCCGCGAGCGATCGGCGGTACCGGACCGGCCCTGCGCCGCGCGACGCGAACGCCGCGTCGTCGCGCCCGCACGACGCCATCGACTCGTGGGACGACCTGTCCCGGGGCGAGGATCCCACCTCATCGACCCGCTAGACTTGCGGGGCCCGCGCACTTCCGGAGGACATCCATGAGCAACCCCATCGGCGATCCCGGCCACGGACACTCGCCCGCCGCCTGGACCGCTGTCGTGATCATGCTCGTCGCGATCACGATCGGCACGGTCGCGTTCTTCTTCTCTGTGGCCTGGCTCGTGTGGGCGTCCGCCGCCCTCGTCCTCGTCGGACTGATCGTCGGCTGGGCGATGGCCAAGGCCGGGTACGGCGTCGGCGGTTCGAAGTACCTGACGAAAGAGCACTGATGGTTCTCGCCGACCTCACGGCCGGCGCGGTACAGGACGCCGAGACGCGCGCATCCTCGAGGCCTCTGGCTGAGGTCGAGCGTGCCGCCGCCGCACAGGCTCCCGCGCGTGACGCCCTCTCCTCCCTCGCTCCCGCGGAGCGTGTGCGCATCATCGCCGAGGTCAAGCGCGCGAGCCCGTCCCGCGGCGACCTCGCCGCGATCCCCGATCCCGCCCTCCAGGCCCTGCTGTACCAGCAGGGGGGTGCGTCCGCGATCTCGGTCCTCACCGAGGGCCGCCGGTTCAAGGGCAGCCTCGCCGATCTCGAAGCCGTACGCGCCGCCGTCAGCGTCCCCGTCCTGCGCAAGGACTTCATCGCCACCGAGTACCAGGTGCTCGAGGCCCGCGCGGCGGGCGCCGATCTCGTGCTGCTGATCGTGGCGGCCCTCGACGATTCCGTGCTGACCCGACTGCACGCCCTCACCCTCGAGCTGGGAATGACCCCCCTGGTCGAGACGCACTCGGCCGACGAAGTCGACCGGGCCGCCGACGTCGGCGCCCGCCTCATCGGTGTCAACGCCCGCGACCTCTCGACCTTCGAGCTGGACCGCGACCTGTTCGGCCGGCTCGTCGAGCGGATCCCCGCCGATGCGGTGAAGATCGCGGAGTCCGCGGTTCTCACCCCCGCCGACGTCACCCACTACCGCCGAGCGGGCGCCGACGTCGTGCTGATCGGCGAAGCCCTGGTGACGGGCGACCCCGTCACCACCATGGCCGCGTTCCTCGAGGCGGGCGACACGCGCGGCGCACGTGAGGAGACGCTGTGAGCCTGCGAGAAGCACCCGGACCGTTCTTCGGAGACTTCGGCGGGCGGTACATGCCCGAGTCCCTCATCGCCGCGATCGACGAACTCACCGTCGAGTACGAGGCGGCCAAGGCGGACCCCGCCTTCCAGGCCGAGTTCACGCATCTGCTGCGCACCTACGCGGGTCGCCCCTCGATCATCACCGAGGTGCCCCGCTTCGCCGCCCACGCCGGAGGCGGCCGCGTCTTCCTCAAGCGCGAGGACCTCAACCACACCGGCTCGCACAAGATCAACAACGTGCTCGGCCAGGCGCTGCTCACCAAGCGCCTGGGCAAGACGCGCGTGATCGCCGAGACCGGCGCCGGCCAGCACGGCGTGGCCACCGCGACCGCAGCCGCACTGTTCGGTCTCGACTGCACGATCTACATGGGCGAGGTCGACACCGAGCGTCAGGCGCTCAACGTGGCCCGGATGCGCCTGCTCGGCGCGGAGGTCGTCCCCGTCACGACCGGATCCCGCACGCTGAAGGACGCCATCAACGACGCCTACCGCGACTGGGTCGCCAGCGTCGAGACCACCAACTACATCTTCGGGACCGCAGCCGGTCCGCATCCCTTCCCCGCCATGGTGCGGGACTTCCAGAAGGTCATCGGCGAGGAGGCCCGCGCTCAGCTGCTCGACGAGGTCGGCCGGCTGCCGGATGCCGTCTTCGCCTGCGTGGGCGGAGGATCCAACGCCATCGGCATGTTCGACGCCTTCCTCGACGACGCCGACGTGAAGCTCTACGGAGTGGAAGCCGCCGGCGACGGCGTCGACACCCCACGCCACGCCGCCTCGATCGGGCGAGGACGCGCCGGCGTGCTCCACGGAGCACGGACCTTCGTGTTGCAGGACGAGGACGGCCAGACCGTGGAGTCCCACTCCATCTCGGCGGGTCTGGACTACCCCGGCGTCGGCCCGGAGCACGCGTGGCTCGCCGCGATCGGTCGGGCGCAGTACATCCCGGCCACCGACACCGAAGCCATGGAGGCGCTGCGGCTGCTCTCGCGCACCGAGGGGATCATCCCCGCGATCGAGTCCGCCCACGCGCTGGCGGGGGCACTGCGGATCGGACGCGAGCTCGGCCCCGACGCGATCCTCGCGATCAACCTCTCGGGCCGCGGCGACAAGGACATGGACACCGCGGCGCGCTGGTTCGAGCTCTACGACGCCGAGGCGCTCCACGACGGCTCGCCGGTGGCGCCCGCGGACGAAGCCAAGGGCGAGGGGACGAAGCTGTGACCTCTCGCGTCGCCGCCGCCATCCAAGCCGCGCACGACGCCGGTCGCGGCGCCTTCGTCGGGTACCTGCCGCTCGGGTTCCCCGACCTGCAGACGAGCATCGACGCCGCCGTCGCCCTTGCCGAAGCCGGAGCGGACGTGCTCGAGCTCGGGCCGCCGTATTCCGATCCGGTCATGGACGGCACGGTCATCCAGGAGGCGACGCAGACGGCGCTCGCAGCGGGATTCAAGCTCCGTGACACCTTCACCGCGGTCCGCGAGATCACGCGGCGCGTGGACGTCCCGGTGCTCGTCATGACGTACTGGAACCCCGTCATGCAGTTCGGCGTCGACCGCTATGCCGACGAGCTCCTGGCCGCCGGCGGCGCGGGTCTGATCACTCCGGACATCACCCCGGATGCCGCGGAGGAGTGGATCGCCGCGAGCGAGCGCACGGGGCTGGACCGGGTGTTCCTTGCCGCTCCCACCTCGACGGACGAGCGGCTCGAGCTCATCGTCTCCCGCTCCACCGGCTTCGTCTACACCGTCTCGACCATGGGCATCACCGGTGAGCGGGCCGAGCTGGATGCTGCCGCGCGCACGCTGGTCGAGCGGCTTCGCGCGCACGGCGCCCAGCACGCGTGCGTCGGCATCGGCATCTCGACCCCGGGCCAGGTGTCGGGCGTACTCGAGTACGCCGACGGTGCGATCGTCGGAACCGCCCTCGTCCGGGCTCTCCGCGACGGCGGTGTGCCGGGTCTGTCGGCGACCGCGCGCGAGCTCGCCGCGGGCACGGCGACTCACGCGCTCTAGACTTCTCACGTCGGCCGACGCCGGCGATCCCGACTCCAAGGACCTCGACTGCCATGATCCACGCCGCGAACAGCTTCGCTCTCAGCGTCGTCTCCAGCATCCCGAGCCCCTCGGTGAGCTTCATCGACCTCGGCCCCCTGCGCATCCACTTCTACGCGCTGTGCATCATCGCCGGCATCATCGCCGCCGTCCTGCTGACCAATCACCGCCTCACCAGACGCGGTGCGGAGCCGTGGGTCGTCATCGACATCGCCCTCGTCGCGGTCCCCCTGGCGATCGTGGCGGCTCGGATCTACCACGTGCTCACCCACTGGGACTTCTACTTCGGACCCGGCGCGGATCCGCTGACCGCCCTGTACATCTGGGAGGGCGGCATCGCGATCTACGGCGCCCTGATCGGCGGGGCCGTCGGAGCCTGGCTCGGCTGCCGCTGGACCGGGATCCGCTTCTGGACCTTCGCGGACGCCCTGGCTCCCGGCATCCTGCTCGCCCAGGCCATCGGCAGGTTCGGCAACTGGTTCAACCAGGAGCTGTTCGGGCTTCCCACCGACCTGCCCTGGGGTCTCGAGATCGACAGCGACAACGCCGCCTTCCCGCCCGGCCTTGAAGCGGGGACCCTCTTCCACCCCACGTTCCTGTACGAGGTCGTCTGGAACGTCCTCGGCGTCGCGGTCCTGCTGTGGCTGGGACGCGGCACGCGCATGCAGTGGGGGCGCCTGTTCGGCGCCTACCTGGCGTGGTACAGCGCGGGCCGCATCGTGTGGGAGTCCATCCGCATCGATCCGAGCGAGATCATCCTCGGGCTGCGCACCAACGTGTGGGCGGCCATCCTCGGCGTCGTCATCGGCCTGGCCATCATCGTCATCCAGAAGCGCCGCCACCCGGGCTTCGAGCCGTCCCCGTACGTGCCGGGCCGCGAGTGGGCGCCCGAAGGTTCTGTACAATCGCAGAACACCGATGACTTCGTCGACGTCAGCGAACCGCAGACCGACGACGTCCCCGCGAGCACAGCCACAAGCTCTGTCGCCACGAAATAACGCATGCTCCCATGGCGGAGCACCCCGGGCCGACGTCGTCCCATCTTGAGCATCAACGTGAGGACGGTAGGTATGGCTTCTTCGAGCCCCCGTCACGGCGCCTCGTCCGAGGCGGCAAGCGCGCACCGACTGGACGCGTTCCCCCCCAAGCAGGGGATGTACAACCCCGACTTCGAGAAGGACGCCTGCGGTCTGGCCATGGTGGCGACCCTGCGCGGTCACGCCGGTCACGACATCATCGACCTGGCCCTGACCGCGCTGCGCAACCTCGAGCACCGCGGAGCCATCGGGTCGGATGCCGGAACCGGCGACGGCGCAGGCATCCTCACGCAGATGCCCGACGAGTTCCTGCGATCCGTCGTCGACTTCGACCTGCCCCCGATGGGGGAGTACGCCGCCGGCATGATCTTCCTGCCCCGCGGCGAAGAGGAGCGCGCTGCACAGAAGGCCGGCATCGAGCGCCTCGCCGCGAGCGAGAACCTCGAGGTGCTCGGCTGGCGCGAAGTGCCGACGTCCGACGAGAATCTCGGCCGGCTCGCGTTCGACGCTCGACCGGCGTTCGAGCAGCTGTTCGTCTCTCGGCCGGCGGTGGGGGACGCCCCCGCCCTGTCGGGGCTCGCCCTCGATCGCCGCACGTTCCGGCTGCGCAAGCGTGCGCGCACCGAGCTCAACGCGTACTTCGTGTCGCTGTCCTCGCGCACCCTGGGCTACAAGGGCATGGTCACCACGCTCCAGCTGGAGCCGTTCTACCCCGATCTTCAGGACGAGCGGTTCGCCTCGGAGCTCGCGGTCGTCCACTCGCGCTACTCCACCAACACCTTCCCGTCGTGGCCGCTCGCGCAGCCCTTGCGGATGCTCGCCCACAACGGCGAGATCAACACCGTCAACGGCAACCGCAACTGGATGCGGGCGCGGCAGTCGCAGCTCGAGTCCGAGCTGCTCGGCGAGATCGAGCCGCTCCTGCCCATCTGCACACCGGGGGCGAGTGACTCGGCGTCGTTCGACGAGGTGCTGGAACTGCTCACCCTCACCGGCAGGAGCCTTCCGCACGCGATCATGATGATGGTTCCCGAGGCCTACGAGAAGCAGGCCGACATGGATCCCGACCTGCGCGCGTTCTACGAGTACCACTCGGGACAGATGGAGCCGTGGGACGGGCCGGCCGCCCTGATCTTCACCGACGGCACCCTCGTCGGTGCGACCCTCGACCGCAACGGACTGCGTCCTGGCCGCTGGACCGAGACCACCGACGGTCTCATCGTGATCGGCAGCGAGACCGGCGTTCTCGACTTCGAGCCCGCCCGGATCAAGCGTCGTGGCCGGCTGCGCCCGGGCCGGATGTTCCTCGTCGACACCGCACAGCGCCGCATCGTCGAGGACGAGGAGATCAAGCGCGAGCTGGCCACCCTCGAGCCCTGGCAGGAGTGGCTGGATGCCGGTCGCGTCAAGCTCGCCGACCTTCCCGAGCGCGAGCACATCGTCCACCCGATCGCCTCGATCACGCGCCGTCAGCGCACCTTCGGGTACACCGAGGAGGAAGTCAGGATCCTCCTGACCCCCATGGGCCAGAACGGTGCCGAGCCGCTCGGGGCGATGGGCAGCGACACGCCGGTCGCCGTCCTCAGCGATCGTCCACGGCTGCTCTTCGACTACTTCACCCAGCAGTTCGCACAGGTCACCAACCCGCCGCTGGACTCCATCCGCGAAGAGGTCGTCACCTCGCTCTCGCTGGGTCTCGGCCCCGAGCGGAACCTGCTGACGTGGGGACCCGACCACGCCAGGACGGTCACCCTCGACTTCCCCGTCATCGACAACGACGAGCTTGCCAAGATCCAGCACATCGACACGGCCCTGCCCGGGCGGAGTTCGGTCACGATCCGCGGGCTGTACCGCGTCGAAGCCGGACACAAGGGCATGCGCAAGCGGCTCGAGCAGATGTGCGTGGAGGTCGATCACGCGATCGAGGACGGCGCGGAGTTCATCGTCCTGAGCGACCGCGACTCGAACAAGGACCTGGCACCGATCCCGTCGCTGCTCATGCTCGCGGCCGTGCACCACCACCTCATCCGCAAGCAGACCCGGATGAAGGTCGGGCTCGTCGTCGAAGCGGGAGACGTGCGGGAGGTCCACCACGTCGCGACGCTGATCGGCTACGGTGCGTCAGCGGTCAACCCCTACCTGGCCATGGAGACGGTGGAATACCTCGTCCGCGCCGGGTACATCAACGGCGTCACCCCCGAGAAGGCCGTCAAGAACCTGATCTACGCCCTCGGCAAGGGTGTGCTGAAGATCATGTCGAAGATGGGCATCTCGACGGTGTCGTCGTACGCGGGTGCTCAGGTGTTCGAGGCGATCGGCCTCTCGCACGAGTTCGTCGACGCCTTCTTCACGGGGACCGAGACGAAGCTCGGGGGAGTGGGGCTCGACGTCATCGCCGCCGAGAACGCCGCTCGCCACGCGTACGCATACCCCGAAGACGCCGCCGTACGGGCCCACGAGCGGTTGTGGACCGGCGGCGAGTACCAGTGGCGACGCGACGGATCGCCTCACCTGTTCAACCCCGAGACCGTGTTCCGTCTGCAGCACTCCACGCGGACACGTCGCTACGACATCTTCCGCGAGTACACCAAGCTCGTCGACGACCAGGCGCATGAGCTGAAGACGCTGCGCGGACTGTTCCGGCTGAAGACCGAACAGCGCACGCCCGTTCCCCTCGATGAGGTGGAGCCGGTCTCGGCGATCGTCAAGCGCTTCTCCACCGGCGCGATGAGCTACGGCTCCATCTCGCAGGAGGCGCACGAGACGCTCGCGGTGGCGATGAACCGCATCGGCGGCAAGTCCAACACCGGCGAGGGCGGCGAGGACGTCGACCGACTCCTCGACCCGGAGCGCCGCAGCGCCATCAAGCAGGTGGCCTCCGGCCGGTTCGGCGTCACGAGCCTCTACCTGACGGAGTCCGACGACATCCAGATCAAACTCGCCCAGGGCGCCAAGCCCGGCGAGGGCGGACAGCTGCCGCCGACGAAGGTGTACCCGTGGGTCGCCCGCACGCGTCATGCGACGGCCGGCGTGGGTCTCATCTCCCCGCCCCCGCATCACGACATCTACTCGATCGAAGACCTCAAGCAGCTCATCTTCGATCTCAAGCGCGCCAACCCGGGCGCACGCGTGCACGTCAAGCTCGTGAGCCAGTCGGGGATCGGCGCCGTCGCGGCAGGCACCGCCAAGGCGCTGGCCGATGTCATCCTCGTCTCGGGGCAGGACGGCGGCACGGGCGCGAGCCCTCTGAATTCCCTCAAGCACGCCGGCACCCCGTGGGAGCTGGGACTCGCCGAGACGCAGCAGACCCTCATGCTCAACGGCATGCGGGACCGCGTCGTGGTGCAGGTCGACGGTCAGCTCAAGACCGGGCGCGACGTGATCGTCGGCGCACTGCTGGGTGCCGAGGAGTTCGGCTTCGCCACGGCGCCGCTCGTGGTCTCGGGCTGCATCATGATGCGCGTGTGCCACCTCGACACCTGCCCGGTGGGCGTCGCCACGCAGAACCCCGCGCTGCGCGCCCGGTTCACGGGCAAACCCGAGTTCGTCGTGAACTTCATGGAGTTCATCGCCGAAGAGGTGCGCGAGTATCTCGCGGAGCTCGGCTTCCGCACGCTCGATGAGGCGATCGGCCACACCGAGCTGCTCGATGTCGACGGTGCCATCCACCACTGGAAGGCGAGCGGGCTGGACCTGGCCCCCGTCATCGGCGGGCCCGTGTTCGCCGAAGACGAGCCGCGAAGGAACTTCCGCCCGCAGGACCACGAGCTCGACGAGCATTTCGACGTCGCGCTGATCGAGCGGGCCCAGGATGTCATCGCCCACGGTGGCCACGTCCGCATCGGCCTGCCGATCCGCAACACCGCCCGCGCGGTCGGGACCATGCTCGGTCACCACGTCACGCGCGCTCACGGCGCCAACGGCCTGCCGACCGGATCGATCGAGATCGACCTCACCGGATCTGCGGGGCAGTCGTTCGGGGCGTTCCTCCCAGCCGGCATCACCCTGCGACTCGAGGGCGACTCCAACGACTACGTGGGCAAGGGCCTGTCCGGCGGCCAGATCGTCGTGCGTCCGCCGCGCGGGGCCACCTTCGATGCGTCGCAGAACGTCATCGCGGGCAACGTCATCGGCTACGGCGCGACGCAGGGCACGATGTTCCTGCGCGGCGTGGTGGGCGAACGGTTCTTCGTCCGCAACTCCGGAGCGACCGCCGTCGTCGAAGGCGTCGGCGACCACGCGCTCGAGTACATGACGGGCGGCCTCGCCGTCATCCTCGGCGACACCGGCCGCAACCTCGGGGCCGGCATGTCGGGCGGAACCGCCTACGTCTACGGCCTCCAGCGCGAACTGGTCAACCGCGAGGCGCTCGCGGCGGGCGAACTGGAGCTCGGGGAACTGGGGTCCGGCGATGCCGAGATCCTGCGCGACCTGTTGGTGCAGCACGTCGCCGAGACCGGGTCGACGCTCGCGCAGGCGATGCTCGACGACTTCGACAACGAGCTCGGCCGGTTCGTGCGGGTGCTCCCGCGCGATTACGCGGCCGTGCTGCAGACCCGCCAGGCGGCGGTTGCCGAGGGGCTCGACCCCGACGGCGACGTCGTCTGGGGACGCATTCTGGAGGTGACGGGTGGCTGACCCGAAGGGCTTTCTGAAAGTCACCGAGCGGGAGCTCCCGCCCCGCCGGCCCGTTCCGGTCCGCATCATGGACTGGAAGGAAGTGTACGAGAACGCCGATTCCGCCGTCATCCGCCGACAGGCGGGGCGGTGCATGGACTGCGGCATCCCGTTCTGTCATCAGGGCTGCCCCCTGGGCAATCTGATCCCGGAGTGGAACGACCTCACGTGGCGCGGCGAGGGGCGCTCGGCCATCGAGCGCCTGCACGCCACCAACAACTTCCCCGAGTTCACGGGCCGCCTGTGCCCGGCCCCCTGCGAGAGCGCGTGCGTGCTGGGCATCAACCAGCCCGCCGTGACGATCAAGCAGATCGAGGTCTCGACGATCGACGAGGCCTTCGCGAACGGGTGGGTGGAAGCGGAGCCTCCGGGCCGCCTCACCGGCAAGACGGTCGCCGTCGTCGGTTCCGGACCGGCGGGTCTGGCCGCAGCCCAGCAGCTGACCCGCGCGGGTCACACCGTCGCGGTCTTCGAGCGCGACGACCGGATCGGCGGACTCCTGCGCTACGGCATCCCCGATTTCAAGATGGAGAAGCGCCACCTCGAATCGCGCCTGCGGCAGATGCAGGACGAGGGCACGCGCTTCCGAGCGGGCGTCGAGATCGGCAAGGACATCTCGTGGGCGGACCTGCGGGCCCGCTATGACGCCGTGGTCATCGCGACCGGCGCGACGATCCCCCGAGACCTCCCCATCCCGGGACGCGACCTCGCCGGCGTGCACTTCGCCATGGAGTACCTCGTCGAGTCCAACCGTGCGGTCGCAGGAGACAGCGTGCCGAACCAGATCAGCGCCGAGGGCAAGCACGTCGTGGTCATCGGCGGCGGCGACACCGGCGCGGACTGCATCGGGACGGCGCACCGCCACGGCGCCCTGAGCGTCACCAACCTCGCGATCGGCAAGCAGCCGCCGTCCGAGCGCCCCGACCACCAGCCGTGGCCGATGGCCCCGACCGTGTTCGAGGTCTCGTCGGCCCACGAGGAAGGCGGGGAGCGCAGCTACCTCGCCTCGACCGTGGAGTTCCTGAGCAACGACGCCGGCGAGGTGCGCGCGCTGCGCGTGGCCGAGACCGAGTTCGTCGACGGCCGTCGTGTGCCCAAGAGCGGCACGGAGCGCGACATCCCCGCCGACCTGGTGCTCATCGCGATGGGCTTCACCGGGCCCGAGCGCGCCGGACTCGAGGAGCAGCTGGGCGCCCAGTTCACCGACCGGGGCATCCTGCGCCGCGACGACGAGTATCAGGCGACCGCTTCGGGTGTGTTCGTGGCCGGCGACGCGGGGCGCGGTCAGTCGCTCATCGTGTGGGCCATCGCCGAGGGACGTGCCGCCGCAGCGCGCGTCGACGAGTTCCTCATGGGCGAGACGGAACTGCCCGCCCCGGTCCGCCCGACCGATGTCGCCATCGGTCTGCAGCACGCGTAGGCTGTCCACGGCCTTCGGCCATCCGAATACCCCACCGGAGAAAGCACGGAATGAGACGCGCCAAGATCGTCGCCACCCTGGGCCCCGCGACTTCGACGTATGAGATGGTGCGAGCCATCATCGACGCCGGAGTGGATGTCGCCCGCTTCAACCTCAGCCACGGGGACTACTCGGTCCACGAGAACAACTTCGCCAACGTCCGCAAGGCGGCAGATGACGCCGGACGCGCCGTGGCGGTGCTCGTGGACCTGCAGGGTCCGAAGATCCGCCTCGGCCGCTTCGCCGACGGACCCCACGAGCTCGCCGAGGGCGACATCTTCAAGATCACCGTCGAGGACATCCCCGGCACCAAGGAGA
Organism: Microbacterium sp. ARD31; assembly: GCF_031844425.1. Lineage (NCBI taxonomy): Bacteria > Bacillati > Actinomycetota > Actinomycetes > Micrococcales > Microbacteriaceae > Microbacterium > Microbacterium sp. ARD31. The sequence continues at coordinate 78,186 of NZ_JAUZVE010000004.1, read as the reverse complement.
TCTGCTCGACCACGTTCAAGGGACTGCCGCAGGACGTCAAGCCCGGCGACACCCTCCTGATCGACGACGGCAAGGTCCGTGTCGAGGTCGTGGAATCCGACGGAACGGTCGTGACCACGAAGGTCATCGTCGGCGGTCCGGTCTCCAACAACAAGGGGATCAACCTTCCCGGCGTCGCCGTGAACGTCCCCGCTCTGTCGGAGAAGGACGAAGCGGATCTGCGCTGGGGCCTCCAGGCGGGTGCGGACCTCATCGCGCTCTCGTTCGTCCGGAGCGCGAAGGACGTGCAGCGGGTGCACGTCATCATGGCCGAGGAGGGACGTCACGTCCCGGTGATCGCCAAGATCGAGAAGCCGCAGGCGGTCGACAACCTCGAAGAGATCATCGACGCGTTCGACGGCATCATGGTCGCCCGCGGCGACCTCGGCGTCGAGCTGCCCCTCGAAGCGGTGCCGATCGTGCAGAAGCGCGCGGTGGAGCTCTGCCGGCGCATGGCCAAGCCCGTCATCGTCGCGACGCAGATGCTCGAGTCGATGATCAACAGTCCGGTGCCCACCCGCGCCGAGACCAGCGACGTCGCCAACGCCGTCCTCGACGGCGCCGACGCGGTCATGCTGTCCGGCGAGACGAGCGTGGGGGAGTACCCCGTCATCGTCGTCGAGACCATGGCGCGCATCATCGAGTCCACCGAAGAGCACGGTCTCGAGCGCATCGCCCCGCTCACCACCAAGCCGCGCACGCAGGGTGGCGCGATCACCCTCGCCGCGATGGAGGTGGCGGAGTTCGTCGAGGCCAAGTACCTCTGCATCTTCACCGAGTCCGGCGACACCGCCCGCCGGATGTCGCGGCTGCGTCCGCACATCCCGATGATCGGCTTCGCACCGGAGCCCGCTATCCGTCGCCGCATGGCGGTGACCTGGGGCGTGCAGTCGACGCTCGTCGAGCACGTCGCGCACACCGATCTGATGTTCATCCAGGTGGACGACTACCTGCTGTCGAACGACCTGGCCAAGGTGGGCGACAAGGTCGTCGTGATCTCGGGTTCCCCTCCAGGAATCATCGGCTCGACTAACGACATCCGCATCCACAAGGTCGGAGACGCGGTACACGGCAAGGCGCCGCTCTGGTCGTACCGGTGGTGGGAGTCGAACCCACACGCCCTTTCGGGCAACCGAGTTTGAGTCGGTCGCGTCTGCCATTCCGCCACACCGGCCGGGCACGTCCGCGATTGACCATACCGTAGGATTCAATGGTGACCGAGCAAGAGCAGAACGTCCCCGCAGCCCCTTCGACACCTCGTCGCGTCGTCGTTGCAGAGGACGAGTCGCTGATCCGCCTCGACATCGTCGAGATCCTCCGCGACAACGGCTTCGACGTCGTCGGAGAAGCCGGCGACGGCGAGACCGCGGTCCAGCTGGCCACCGAGCTGCGTCCGGACCTCGTCATCATGGACGTCAAGATGCCCCAGCTCGACGGCATCTCGGCGGCCGAGAAGCTCAGCAAGAACCACGTCGCACCGGTCGTGCTGCTCACCGCCTTCAGCCAGAAGGAGCTCGTCGAGCGGGCGAGCGAGGCAGGGGCCCTGGCCTACGTGGTCAAGCCCTTCACCCCCAACGACCTGCTGCCGGCGATCGAGATCGCCCTGGCCCGCTACGAGCAGATCATCACCCTCGAGGCCGAGGTCGCCGACATGGTCGAGCGGTTCGAGACCCGCAAGCTCGTGGACCGTGCCAAGGGCCTCCTCAACGAGAAGATGGGCTTGAGCGAGCCCGAGGCCTTCCGCTGGATCCAGAAGGCGTCGATGGATCGCCGTCTCACCATGCAGGACGTCGCCAAGGCCATCATCGAACAGCTCGCGCCCAAGAAGGGCTGACACCCGAGCGTCGACGATGAGCGGATGCCGGAACCTCCGGCATCCGCTCTGTCATTCCCGGGGCATGACGCGAATGTGGTTGGTGATGCGGATGGTCGAGCAGCGCCTGCCCTGATCGTCGGTCACGACGATCTCGTGCACGGTGATGGTGCGGCCGAGGTGCACCGGCGTGCACACCCCGGTCACCACACCCGACGTCGCCGAGCGCGTGTGCGTCGCGTTGATGTCGACTCCGACCGCGAGTCGCCCGGGACCCGCGTGCAGGTTCGCCGCCATCGAGCCGAGGGACTCGCCGAGGACGACGTACGCACCACCGTGCATGAGGCCGACCGGCTGGGTGTTCCCCTCGACCGGCATGGTCGCGACGCACCGCTCCACCGAGAACTCGGTGAACGCCATCCCCATCCGCTCGGCAAGCGCACCCATGCCGCGGCGCGATGCCCACTCCAGACCGTCGGCGTCGGCGGGTGGGTTCTCGGGCATGGCGCACCTTCGGGATCGACCGGGACAGGGCTGTCGAAGGCCCCGACTAGGCTGTCGGGGTGACGGACTCCGCAAAGCCTACCCTCCTCGTCGTCGACGGCCACTCGCTCGCGTACCGGGCTTTCTACGCTCTCCCCGTCGACAACTTCTCGACGAAGGACGGCCAGCACACCAACGGCATCTACGGGTTCCTGGCCATGCTCGTCAACCTCATCAAGGCCGAGAAGCCGACCCACATGGCGGTCGCGTTCGACACGTCGCGGCAGTCTTTCCGCACCCGCGAGTACAGCGAGTACAAGGCCAACCGCTCCGAGACGCCGTCGGAGTTCAAGGGGCAGATCCCGCTGCTGCAGGACTGTCTGGCCGCCATGAGCATCCCCGTGCTGCAGAAGGAGGACATCGAGGCCGACGACATCCTCGCCACCCTCGCCACCCAGGCTGCCGAGCAGGGGTTCCGGGTCCTCGTCTGCTCGGGCGACCGCGACACCATCCAGCTCGTCACCGACGACGTCACGCTGCTCTACCCGAACGTGCAGGGTGTGTCGCAGCTCAAGCGGTACGACCCCGCGGCGGTCCTCGAGAAGTACGGTCTGCCGCCCGCGCAGTACCCCGACATCGCCGCTCTCGTGGGCGAGACCAGCGACAACCTGCCCGGCGTGCCCAAGGTGGGCGAGAAGACGGCGGTGAAGTGGCTGACGCAGTTCGGGTCCCTCGACGAGCTGCTGTCGCGCTCCGACGAGATCAAGGGCGTCGTCGGGGGAAACCTCCGCGAACACCTCGACGATGTCCGCCGCAACCGAGCGCTCAACCGCTTGCTGACCGACGTGGAGCTGCCCGTCGGACCGGCCGACCTGCTGGTGCGCCCGATCGACGCGCAGGCCGTGCGCGAGATCTTCGCCCGGCTGGAGTTCCGCACGCTGCTGCCGCGCGTGTTCGAGGCCGCCGGGGTCGACGAGGCGATGGCGCCCTCCACCGCGGGTCCGGCGAAGCCGATGCCGGCGCCGGCCCAGGTGACTCCCGCGGAGCTCGCGACCTGGGTGGAGTCCGCCGACGGCGAGGTCGCGATCAGCCTCGTCGTCGAGGGCGGCGCTCCCCGGCGCATCGGCGTCGCCACTCTGGATGCCGCGGCCGAGGCGGACTGGAGCGACGAGGTGTCCGCGGCGCTCGGATCCTGGCTGGCGGGTCCGGCCCCGAAGATCCTCAGCGATGCCAAGAACCAGGTGAAGGCGCTTCGCCGAGTGGGCCTTCCGATCGGAGGGCTCGCGTTCGACCCCATCCTGGCGGGGTGGCTGCTGCGGCCGAGCTTCCCCGACAGAACGCTGGCCGATCTCGTGGATCGGTATCTCGACGAGAAGCTCCCCGAGGCGGATCCGACGCAGCTCGTGCCCGAGACCGAGGGCGCGACACCGGGACAGCTCGCCTGGTTCGCACTCCGCGTGACCGAGGCGCTGCGCGCAGAACTCCCCGACGCGGTCGCCGTCGTCCTGCGCGAGATCGAGCTGCCGACCCTCATGGCGCTGGCCGACATGGAGCTGGCGGGAGTCGCCGTCTCGCACGGGAAGCTCTCGGCGTTCTCGGCCGATCTCGCGGAGCGCGCCGACGGGATCGCGCAGCGCGCCTTCGCGGCCATCGGCCGCGAAGTGAACCTCGGCTCCCCGAAGCAGCTCCAGGAGGTGCTGTTCGGAGAGCTGCAGCTGCCGAAGACGCGCAAGACCAAGACCGGGTATTCCACGGATGCCGCCGTCCTCGCCGACCTCCAGGAGACCGCACCCCACCCCTTCCTCGATCTGCTGCTACAGCATCGCGAGGCGACCAAGCTCCGGCAGATCATCGAGTCGCTCGACACATCGATCCGCGACGACGGCCGCATCCACACCACCTACGTCCAGACCGGAAGCCAGACCGGACGTCTGTCGAGCACGGATCCCAACCTGCAGAACATCCCGGTGCGGACGGAGGAGAGCCGTCGGATCCGCGCGGCCTTCGAAGTCGGCGCGGGCTACGAGACGCTGCTGACCGCCGACTACTCCCAGATCGAGATGCGCATCATGGCGCACCTGTCCGAGGATCCGGGACTCATCGAGGCCTTCAACTCCGGCGAGGACCTGCACCGGTTCGTCGGCGCACGTGTCTTCGGCGTCGCCCCCGAGGACGTCACCGCCGCCATGCGCACGAAGGTCAAGGCGATGTCTTACGGGCTGGTCTACGGTCTGTCGGCGTTCGGCCTGTCCAAGCAGCTGCGCATCGATCAGTCCGAGGCCAAGCAGCTCATGATGGAGTACTTCGCGCGCTTCGGCGCGGTGAGGGACTACTTGCGCTCCTCGGTCGAGCAGGCGCGCATCGACGGGTACACCGAGACCATCTTCGGACGCCGCCGGCCGTTCCCGGACCTCGCGAGCCCCAACCGGGTTCTGCGCGAGAACGCAGAGCGCGCCGCGCTCAACGCACCCATCCAGGGCAGCGCCGCCGACATCATGAAGATCGCGCTCGTGCACATCCACGACGACTTCGCCGCCCAGGGCCTGGCGTCCCGCGTGCTCATGCAGATCCACGACGAACTGGTCGTCGAGGTCGCCCCGGGGGAGTGGGACGCCGCCGAGCAGGTCGTCCGGGATCGGATGGGAGATGCCGCGGCGCTGTCGGTTCCGCTCGACGTGCAGATCGGGCGCGGTGGCGACTGGAACGAGGCAGGACACTGATTCCGGACCGGTCCCGCACCTCGCTCGAGCGCCCGGGCCGGTTTAGGCTCGAGGGATGACTGATGCCTCCCGCATTCCCACGCCGGTCGACACGATCGCCGACGCGTGGGTGGACACTCTTGCCGAACTCGAGCCGACGGTCGCCACCTACATCGGCCGCTTCGAGCACAACGGCCGATTCGGTGACACGTCGCCCGCCGGCCACGAACACCTCGCCGAGGCCGCGCGCCGCACCCGTGACGCGCTGCGCGATGCGCCCACGACCGACGACATCGATGTCGTCACCAAAGCCGACCTGACGCGCGAACTGGATCTCGCCCTCGAGCTGCATGAGGCGCGCTGGCACCTGCGCGACCTCAACGTCATCGCCAGTCCCGCGCAGGACCTGCGCGCCGTCTTCGATCTGATGCCGACGGCGACCACCGACGACTGGTCGGTCATCTCGGAGCGCCTCCATGCGCTGCCGGCGGCCGTCGACGGCTATGTCGAGACCCTGCGCACCGGCATGGGCGAAGGCATCGTGCCCGCGCGCCGCCAGGTGGAGGAGGTCGTCACGCAGATCGCGCGGTACACCGCGAAGGCGGGCTTCTTCGCGCAGTTCGCCGGAGATGCCGCGCCCGCAGAGGGTCAGCTGCCGGCGGCGCTCGCGCGCGACCTGGCCGACAACGCCAACGCCGCCCGCGTGGCCTATGACGAGCTCGCCGACATGCTGCGCGGTGAGCTCGCCCCGGTCGCCGGAGAGAAGGACGCCGTCGGTCGCGAGCTGTACGCACTGCATTCGCGTCGGTTCCTCGGGGCCACCATCGATCTCGACGAAACCTATGAATGGGGCATCGAAGAACTCGCGCGAATGGTCGCCGAGCAGGAGGCGATCGCCGATGAGATCAAGCCGGGCGCGTCCGTCGAAGAGGCGGTGGCCTTCCTCGAGCAGGATCCCTCCCACAAGCTCCACGGCACCGAGGCACTGCAGAAGTGGATGCAGGAGACCAGCGACCGCGCCGTCGCCGAGCTGGGACGCACCCACTTCGACATCGCGGATCCGATCCGGCGTCTGGAGTGCATGATCGCGCCCACCAACGAGGGCGGCATCTACTACACGGGTCCGACCGACGATTTCTCGCGCCCCGGACGGATGTGGTGGTCGGTGCCCGAGGGCGTCACCGAGTTCGACACCTGGCGCGAGCTCACGACCGTCTACCACGAGGGGGTGCCGGGTCATCACCTCCAGATCGCGCAGGCCGTCTACAACCGCGCGCAGCTCAACTCGTGGCGTCGGCTGCTGGCCGGCACGAGTGGCCACGCCGAGGGCTGGGCGCTGTACGCCGAGCGTCTCATGCAGCAGCTCGGCTACCTCGACGACCCCGCCGACCGCCTGGGCATGCTGGACGGCCAGCGGATGCGCGCCGCCCGCGTCGTCCTCGACATCGGCGTTCACCTCGAGAAGCCGCGTCCCGACGGCAGCGGCGTCTGGGACGCCGATTACGCGCTGCAGTTCATGCTCGCGAACGTCAACATGCCCGAGGAGTTCGTGCGCTTCGAGGTCAACCGCTACCTGGGCTGGCCCGGTCAGGCCCCCTCGTACAAGGTCGGCCAGCGCATCTGGGAGCAGCTGCGCGACGAGGTCGCCGAGCGCGAGGGCGCGTCGTTCTCGATCAAGCAGTTCCACAAGCGCGCCCTCGACGTGGGCGGTGTGGGACTGGACACGCTGCGCACCGCGCTCGTGCGCTGAGCCTGTCGGAACCGTCAGCGATCGACGCCGAGGTCACCGTCCAGCAGGGCGGCGACCTCGGCGTCCTCGGTCTGGGTGAAGTCGGCATAGAAGGCGCCGACAGCCCAGAACTCCGGCATCCGGTGCGGGCAGACGTACGTGTCGACGACATCGGGGGCGGGCTCCCAGCGGGCCGGGGCGATGGGGACCGCCAAGACGATCGTCGCCGCGCCCCGCGCGCGCAGCGCCCGGCATGCCGCCTCGGCGGTGGCACCGGTGGCGATGCCGTCGTCCACGACGATCGCGGTGAGACCGTCGAGCGGCTCGACCTGGCTCGCGAAGAGCCCACCTCGCCTCGCCAGCTCCCGTCGTTCCCGTTGCTCGACCTCCGCCAGCTCATCCGGCGGAATGCGATCACGGCGGAGCGCCTCGTCGCTGATCACGCGCACGCCCTCGGCGATCGCTCCCACGGCGAACTCCTCGTGGCCCGGCGCTCCCAACTTTCGGACCACCACCGCGCGCAGCGGCATCCCCAGGTGACGGGCCACCTCCGCGGCGACGACCACACCGCCGCGGGGTATGCCGAACACCCGGGCCGCGACACCGCGATAGGGCTCCAGCACCGCTGCGAGCTCCCGCCCGGCCGCGGCCCGATCGACGAAGATGGCCATGGGCGAAACGGTACGCCGATGGGGTGCGGGAATGCCACGTGCGGCGTCGGGGTTCACGCCTGTGACCGAATCCATTCACGTGAATAGGGAAGTCCGCATGACCGCTTCAGCCGCTCCGACACCCGCCCCGCAGCCCCTTGTCGAGCTGGGGCTCGACACCTTCGGCGACGTGACCCTCGACGAGGCGGGGCAGCTCGTCTCGCACGCGCAGACGATCCGCCACGTCGTCGACGAGGCGGTGCTCGCCGATGAGGTGGGTCTGGCCTTCTTCGGGGTGGGGGAGCACCACCGTCGCGAGTTCGCGGTGTCGAGCCCCGAGATCGTGCTGGCCGCGGCCGCATCGCGCACCCGGAACATCCGTCTCGGCACGGCGGTGACCGTGCTCTCGAGCGACGATCCGGTGCGCGTCTACGAGCGGTTCGCCACCCTCGATGCCGTCTCGAACGGGCGCGCGGAGATCATCCTCGGTCGCGGTTCGTTCATCGAGTCGTTCCCGCTGTTCGGCTACGACCTCCGCGACTACGAGACCCTCTTCGACGAGAAGCTGGAACTCTTCTCCCGGCTGCGTGACGAGAAGCCGGTGACATGGCAGGGCTCGGTGCGCCCGCCGCTCGAGAGCGCCGACGTGTACCCGAAGACCGCGTCCGGCTTCCCGGCGTGGGTGGGAGTCGGCGGCACTCCGGAGTCCGTCGTCCGTGCGGCGCGACACGGCTACGGGCTGATGCTCGCGATCATCGGTGGACCGGCCGAGCGCTTCCGTCCCTTCGCCGACCTGTTCCGGCGGTCGCTCGCCAGTCTCGGCAGGGACGCGCTGCCGGTCGGCGTCCACTCGCCCGGCCACATCGCCGAATCGGACCAGCAGGCGTGGGAGGAGGCCTACGCCGGGTTCGAGGCGATGAACAACACGATCGGGCGCGAGCGCGGATGGCCTCCCTACAATCGCCTGCGGTTCCAGCACGACGTCGGCCCCGAGGGCGCCCTGTACGTCGGCTCGCCCCAGACCGTCGCCCGCAAGATCGCCGCCACCGTGACGACGCTGGGGGCCGACCGCTTCGACATGAAGTTCTCGACCGGCACGCTGTCGCACGCCAAGATGATGCGCTCGATCGAGCTCTACGGCACCGAGGTGGCGCCGCTGGTGCGCGACATGCTCTCGTGACCGACGCCGGCGGCGGCGGTTCCGTAGCATGACCGATATGACGACGGATGCCGCCACCGGCGAAGCGACGCTTTCAGAGCGCCTGGATCGCCTTCCCTTCACCCGCCGCCACGCGAAGGTCCTGACCGGGTCGGGCGTCGGGTGGGCGCTGGATGCGATGGACGTCGGCCTGATCTCGTTCATCATCGCCGCGCTCGCGGTGCAGTGGGAGCTCGCGCCCGCGGAGACCTCGTGGATCGCGTCGATCGGCTTCGTCGGGATGGCGATCGGGGCGACGATCGGGGGGCTGCTCGCCGACCGCATCGGCCGCCGGCAGGTGTTCGCCCTCACACTCCTCATCTACGGCCTGGCCACGGGTGCCAGCGCGCTCGTGGGCGGACTGGCTCTGCTGCTCGTGCTGCGCTTCTTCGTCGGACTCGGCCTCGGCGCCGAGCTTCCGGTCGCCTCCACATACGTGAGCGAGTTCGCGCCCGCGCGGATGCGCGGCCGGCTGATCGTCATCCTCGAGGCGTTCTGGGCGGTGGGATGGACGGCGGCGGCGCTCATCGGCTTCCTCGTGATCCCGGCATCCGACGACGGGTGGCGGTGGGCGTTCGCGCTGGGAGCGATCCCCGCCGCGTACGCACTCGTCGTGCGCTGGGGGCTGCCCGAGTCGCCGCGCTGGCTGGCTCGCCGCGGTCGCCACGAGGAGGCCGAGCGCATCGTCCGCTCACTGGAGGAGTCGGCGTCGCTGACGGCATCCCGGTCGCGACGGGTCGTGCCGGCCGCAGCGGAGCCGGCCGCGACGACGGCCCGCGAGCGGCTCGGCGCCCTCTGGTCGCCGGAGTTCCGGCTGCGGACGGCGGCGCTGTGGCTCGTGTGGTTCTGCGTCAACTTCTCGTATTACGGGGCCTTCATCTGGATCCCCTCGATCCTCGTCTCGCAGGGGTACGACCTCGTGCGCTCGTTCGGCTTCACGCTCGTCATCACCCTCGCACAGCTTCCCGGCTACGCCGTGGCCGCGTGGCTGATCGAAGTATGGGGGAGGCGGCTCACCCTGTCGGTGTTCCTCGTGGGCTCGGCAGTCTCGGCGGTGTTCTTCGGGACCGCGACGACCGAGTCGGCGGTGATCGGCGCGGGCATGGCGCTCAGCTTCTTCAACCTGGGCGCCTGGGGAGCCCTGTACGCGGTGACGCCCGAGATGTACCCCACCTCACTGCGCGCGACCGGATCGGGTTGGGCGGCGGGCGTCGGGCGCATCGCGTCGATCGTCGCGCCCCTGACGGTGCCGCCCCTGCTGATGCTCGGCGGCGCGCCGGTGCTGTTCATCGTGTTCGCCGTCTTCTTCGCCATCGCCGCCGCCGCCGCATGGGGTCTGGTCGACCGGCGTGGCCTGGCCCTCGACGAGCGCTGACCGCCGCACCATCGGCGGCGATTACGCTGGTCGAGTGGAAGAGGTCCGGTACGTCGCGATAGGGGACTCCTTCACGGAAGGGGTCGGCGACGAGCTCCCTGACGGCAGGGTTCGGGGATGGGCCGACCTCGTGGCGCAGGGTTGGGCGGATGCCGCGGAGCACCCCGTCTCGTACGCCAATCTGGCCATCCGCGGCAAGCTCGTCTGGCCGATCGTCGAAGAGCAGCTCGAGCCGGCGCTGGCACTTCGACCGACGCACCTGTCGTTCAACGGGGGCGGCAACGACATGCTGCGCCCGCGCACCAGCATCTCCCGCGTGGTCTCGGCTTTCACCCACGTGCTGAGACGCTGCGATGAGGAGGGCGTCACCCTCATCCTGCTGTCGGGCGCGAATCCGTCGGGACAGCTTCCCCTCAGCCGGGTGATCCAGCGCAGAGGGGACCTGCTCTCGGTCGCGGTCACAGCGGCGATCGCCGACCGCGACGACGTCGTGCGCGCGTTCAACTGGCCGGATCGCGAGCTCTCGAGCCCGCCGTACTGGTCGGCTGACCGCCTGCACATGAACAGCCGAGGGCACCATCGGGTGGCCGCGCGCGTGCTCGAAGCGCTGGGGATGCCTGCACCGGCAGGGTGGTGGTCGCTTCCGGAGCTCCCTCTGGCAGGCGTGCAGGGAAGCGCCTACTACCGCGAGCACGTCGGCCCCTGGGTGAGGCGCCGACTGACGGGCACGTCTTCCGGCGACGGTCGGGCGGCCAAGCACCCGGTCTGGGCTCAGGTGCCGCCGAGCGGCGCGACGGAATAGACGAGCTCGGCGAACTGCCCGGTACGCCCCACGGACTCGAGGCGCAGCCTGGTGGAGTCCAGTCGACGGGGGAGAAGCGGCCTGCCGCCGCCCAGCGTCACCGGCGCGATCGACACGCGCACCTCGTCCAGGCGGCCCACGTCGGCGAACTGCCCGACGAGATCGCCGCCGCCCACCAGCCACACGAGGCCGCCCTGCGCGGCATCCTCGATCTCGGCCCAGACGTCTCGCACGGCGCCGGAGCGCGCGCGGATGTCGGATCCGCCGAGCTCCGGCTGCGGCCGCGTCGAGAAGACGAAGGTCGGCCGCGCGCCGTACATCGCCGTCCACCGCTCCGGATGCTCGCGCAGCTTCTCGTGGGCGACGACCCACTCGAACGTGGTCGAGCCCATGACGATGACACTCACCTGCGCGAGGAAGTCGTCGATGCCGGCCTCGGCCTGGTCGGCGCCGGGAACGGCGAACAGCCACTCGAGGGAATCCTGATCATCGGCGAGATAGCCGTCGAGTGTCGTCGCCGTCTGGAAGACGACGCGCGGGGGAGCAGCAGCCATGTCGCGATCGTACGCCGCACCCCCGACACGCCGATCACACGGACTCGGTGGCTGTCAAGCCCGTGCGCGAGACGCGCGGTACTGTCATCCTGCCGATGAGGCGCGAGAGCGTCTCGAGCCCAGGGGAGCACACCCGCCGCCCCGGAAAGGAACCTCGCATGAGCATTGGAACCGGAATCGTCCTGTTCGTCATCGGAGCGATCCTCACGTTCGCTGTGAACGTCGAGGTCGAGGCGGTGAACCTCGACCTGATCGGCTACATCCTGATGGGTGCCGGAGTCGTCGTCTTCCTCATCGGTCTCATCCTGATGCTGCGTCGTCGTCAGAGCGAGAGCGTGTCCCGCACGGAGATCGACCCCGCCACCAACCAGCGCGTGACGCGACAGCGCACGAGCACCACCGACGACACCACGGGTCTCTGACCCTCCCGACCACGCCTCGAGGGGGCGACGCCGACCGTGGCGTCGCCCCCTCGTCACGCGCGCGACCCGCGATCGGAGCGTCATGAGAATCGTCGTCATCGGCGGCAGCGGACACATCGGCACCTATCTGATCCCGCGCCTGATCCGCGCGGGCCACGACGTCGTCAACATCAGCCGACAGGGCGCGACGGGATACCGGGACGACGAGGAGTGGCGGGACGTCCACCAGATGCGCGTCGATCGCGCCGAGGAGGATCGCGCCGGGACCTTCGCCCGGACGGTCGTCTCACAGCGTCCCGATGCGGTGGTCGACCTCATCTGCTTCACCGAGGAATCGGCATCGGCCCTGCTCGACGGTGTGCGCGGGCACACCGGTCACCTCGTCCACTGCGGCTCGATCTGGCGGGAAGGCGTGAGCCGCAAGCTCCCCATCCGTGAGGATGATGCCGGCGCCGCCGAGGCGCCCCTCGACGACTACGGCATCCAGAAGCGTCGGATCGCCGCGCTCATGAAGGCGGAGACCGCCGACGGGGGAGTGGTGACCACGACGCTGCACCCCGGTCACATCGTCGGCCCGGGATGGGAGCCGATCGGACCGCTCGGCAATCGCGACCCGGCCGTCTGGTACGCCCTGTCCGCGGGGCGGACCATCAGGATTCCGGGTATCGGCACCGAGATGCTGCATCACGTGCACGCCGACGACGTCGCGCAGGCTTTCGAGCTGGCGGTGGCGCGCCGCGACGAAGCGGCAGGGGAGGACTTCAGCATCGTCGCCCCCTCGGCGCTCAGCGTCCGCGGCTTCCTGCACCACGCCGCGGCGTGGTTCGGGCTCGACGCCCGGATCGAGAGTGTGGACTGGGACGGCTTCCGCGCCGCGACGACGCCGGAGGCTGCGGAGACCAGCTGGCGTCATCTGTCGCGCAGCCACGTGTTCTCGATCGACAAGGCTCGGACGCGGCTCGGCTACACGCCCCGCTACGAGCCGGAGCACGCGATCCGCGAGGCCGTCGAGTGGCTCGTCGCCAGCGGCGAGCTCGAGGTCGCACGCCCACTCGTGCGCGGAGCGGCGGGTAGGGTGCATCCGTGCGTGACATAGCCATGGCGAGGATCCCCGGGGGCACCGTGACGCTGCACGACGCCCGCCGGCGTCTTCGGCGGGCGGTGCCGCTCGAACCGTTCGAGATCGGGGTGTATCCGATCACCGAAGAGCTGCTGGCCGAGATCCTCGGCATCACCGCGTCCCATCCCGACCGCCCCGCCGTCGAGGTGAGCTGGCTGCGCGCGGTCCGCTTCTGCAACGCGCTGTCGGAGTGGGAAGGTCTCGACCATGCCTACGCGTTCGAGGGGGAGCAGGTGACGTGGTCCGTCGACGCCGACGGCTACCGCCTGCCGACCGAAGCCGAATGGGAGCACGCGTGTCGTGCGGGGTCGGCGACCCCGCAGTACGGACCGCTCGGCGAGGTGGCCTGGACGAGCGCCGACGGGGTGGCCTCGCCGCAGAACGTCGGCGGGCGGCATCCGAATCTCTTCGGCCTCTTCGACACCCTCGGCAACGTGTGGGAGTGGTGCTGGGATCTGCTCGACCCGGCGCGGTACGGCGAGTACCGCGTCTTCCGCGGCGGCGGCTTCGCCGACGATGCGTGGAGCGTGCGCGCGTCGACCAGACGCGGCGGCGATCCGCGGACGGCGCAGGACGATGTGGGGTTCCGGGTCGCCCGCGGAGGATTCGACGCGGTGGGCGAGGCGCAGGGGTGGTCGGCGGCGGCCGACCGCGAGAGGGCAGAGGTCGATGGACCCGTGCCCAGCGGCTGGACTCCCATGAAATGACATAATGTGCATTATCGGCGATGGTGTCGGCAACGTGTCTCAGAGGCGATCTGCGCGGTCGTAGGCTCGGAGGGTGCTCGCCTCTCTCACCGGTTTCGTCGTGGTGGGCGTCGCGATCGTCGTGGGCTACATCATCGGGCGGAAGGATCTGCTCGGCGAACACGCACGCCCGGTGCTCGCACGGCTGACCTTCTTCGTGCTCTCGCCGTTCCTGCTGTTCGTCGTGCTGGCCGAAGCCGACGTCAGGACGCTCTTCTCCGCACTGCTGCCGGTGTCGGCCATCGCCGCCGTCGTCGTCTTCGGGATCTACGTCCTCGTGGCCACGCTCGTGTGGCACCGACCAGCCGGCGACGTGGTCATCGGGGCCCTCAGCGCCGGCCAGGTGAACTCCAACAACATCGGCATCCCGCTGTCGCTGTATCTGCTCGGCAGCGCCGCCTTCCCGGCTCCGGTCATCCTGCTGCAGCTGCTCGTGTTCACCCCGATCACCATGGCGATCCTGGATGCCGTCACGTCCGGTCGCTCGTCGCTGTGGAAGACGATCGGACGAACCGTGGCGAATCCCATCGTGCTCGGCTCGGCGCTCGGCACGCTCGTCTCGGTGACCGGGGTCGACCTGCCGGCCATCGTCATGGAGCCCGCGCGACTCGTGGCCGACGCATGCGTCCCCGTCCTGCTCATCAGCTACGGGATCTCGCTCTACGGCCAGCGCGTCCTGGGTCCGAGCGGACGGCGTCGCGACATCCTGCTGGCCACCGGTTTGAAGCTCTTCGTCATGCCCGTCGTCGCCTGGAGCGCCGCGATGCTCCTCGGGCTCTCCGCACAGGAGACCCTGATCGTCGTCGTGCTGGCAGCGCTTCCGACCGCGCAGAACGTCTTCAACTACTCGCAGCGGTTCGGCATCGGCGAGACCATCTCGCGCGACACGGTCTTCCTCACCACGATCGGCTGCGTGCCGGTGCTCCTGGCAGCGACCCTCCTGCTCGGCGTCTGACGCGCGGGACCTTCGGTCCCGGGTCTCCCCCGCCTTCCGCGGTAACATCAGCCTGAAAGTTCCCAGCGAACTCACAGAAAGGCACGTCATGTCCACGGAAACATGAACCTCGGTGCGACGACCGCCTACCTCGCGGTCTTCGTGGCCATCCTCGTGGGCATCATGTGGATCATCGAGGGCGTGGTGGCCCTGTCGACGCTCGGCGACGCGCCGTCGAAGGTCTGGACCACGATCTTCGCGATCCTGAGCATCATCGCCGGCATCGTGCTGCTGTTCTCGCCCATCTGGGGAGCCGTCGTGCTCTGGTGGCTGATCGGCATCTCGCTCATCGTCCTCGGGATCCTCCAGATCACCCGCGCCTTCACGTACGGCAAGGGCGTCTGACGCTCCTCACCACGACGAAGAGGGGGCTGCGGCGACATGCCGCGGGCCCCTCCCCTCTTCGTGTCGTCGCCTCACACCGCGTCGCGCACCGGCAGATGCCTCGCCCACCAGTCGAGCACCGCCTCGAACCGCTCCACGCGATGGCGGGGCTGACCTGAGCGGGTCAGCTCGTGATTCTCGCCCGGGAAGACCAGCAGCTCCGCGTCCACTCCCCCGCGCTTGAGGGCGCTGTAGTACCTCGTGGCCTGCTCCAGGGGGCAGCGGAAGTCCAGCTCCGAGTGCAGCACCAGGGTCGGGGTGCGGACGTCGTCGACGACCGCCATCGGGCTCTGCCGCATGATGTCACCGTGCTCCACGCCGACGTATTCGTCGCCGAAGAACGACCCGATGTCGCTGGTGCCCTGGAAGCTCACCGGGTCGAGAAACCCGCGCTCGACGATGGCCCCGGCGAAGCGATGGTCGTGCGCGATCACCCAGGCGGTCAGATAGCCGCCGTACGAACCGCCCATGATGCCGACGCGGGCGCCGTCCAGGCGCGGATCCGCCTCGACGGCGCCGTCGAGGAAGTCCATGACGTCGGCGAAGTCCAGGGTCCCCATGCGGGTGCGGATGCTGCGCCCGTGCGCCCGGCCGTATCCGGCGGAGCCTCGCGGATTGCAATACACGACGGCGTATCCCGCGTCGACGAGGACCTGCGTCTCGTCGAACAGGTGTATGCCGTAAGAGGCATACGGACCGCCGTGGATCTGCAGGATCGTGGGGAACGGCCCGTCGCCCTCGGGTGTCGCCACCCACCCGTGCACCGGATAGCCGTCCCGTCCCTCGACGGTCAGCTCACGCGGAACAGCGATCCCGGCGCGCGCGGCGGGTGCGCCGAACTCGGTGAGAGGGACCCCGCCGCGATCCGTGACGCGGACGAGCTCGCCGTGGGAGACGGGGGTGGCGACCGCGGCGACCACCACGTCCTCGGCGGCCGCGTGGCCGTTCACCTCCACATCTCCGCCGAGGAGCTCCTGGACGCCGCCGGAGCGTTCCACTCGCAGCAGCCGCACGCGGCCGCGCGTGCGGTCCTGCACGAGGAACGCGTCGCCGGCGACCGAGATGTGACTGCCCACCTCGCCCAGGTCCACGCTCTCGCTGTCGGTCAGGCGACGCACTCCGCCGGCCTCGAGCAGCCACAGGCCGGTGGCGGGGGCGACGAAGTCCACACCGCTGTCGCCCAGGGGGTGAGCGAGCAGGGCCACGGTCCCGTCCGGCGCCACCGCGACGTCCTGGATGCCCAGGCCCGTCTCCCGCTCGACCACGACGCGTGCGCCCCTGCCGTCCAGCCGGATCGCGCGCAGCTCACCCCGGAGATCTGCGCCCTCCAGCTGCGGGTCCTCCACGACGGTGAGCACCTCGGCGCCGTCGGCGGTGAAGACGCACCCGCTGTGCGACAGCTCGCCCTCGGTCAGCTGCCTCGCCTCCGCGGGCACTCGCGTCCGCTCCGGGCTCGGCGCGCCATCGGCGGTGACCGCCGGAGCGGGATCGTAGAGCGGCTCGGCACCGGGGTCGGGCGCGTCGACGGCGAAGACGTGAGAGGGGCGATCGACGGTGTACCCGAGCCCGTTCGCGTGCCAGCGCACGCCGCGGATGCGGCGCGGCGACTCGGCGTCGGGCTCGAGCCCTTCGACCGTTCCGTAGCGGCCGTGCTCGGCGACCCGCGCGGTGAACGCGAGGGTGCGACCATCGGGGGCCCATGCGATGTCCGAGACGCCGAGTGCGGCATCCGTCACCTGCACGGGCTCGCCGCCGCGCGCGTCGACCACGTGGAGCTGCGCGCGGTTCTTCGGGTCGCCGCGCAGGAAGGCCACGCGCGAGCCGTCGGGCGACAGCCGGGGCGAGGAGTCGGCCACGCCGCGGGTCAGCCGGCGCGCCTCCCCCGCCGGCAGGTCGACCCGCCACAACTGACCGACAGCACGGTTCGCGGCGATGTCCGGACGCGAGGTCGCGAACACGGCGAAGGAGCCGTCCGGGGCGAGCGCCGGTCGCCCGACGCCGACGAGGGTCTCGATGTCGCGTGCTCGCACCCGCTCACTCCCCCGCGAACGAGCCGGTGTCCCCGACCAGGCGCGTGTTGTCGTCGGGCACGGGCTCGAGCGCGGCGCGGGCCACCTCGGCGGCGAACTCCTGGACGTTGTAGAGCTTGCCCGCCGACTCGCGGCGGGAGGCGATGGCGCCGGGGTTGGCGCGCTCGAGCAGGGTCGCCGTGATCGTGCCCTCGATCATGTCGCCCGACACCACGACGAACTCGATGCCGCGCTCGGCGAGGGCGGGGATGCGCTCGCGCAGGGCATCCTCGCCGGCCCGCTTTGACAGCGCCACCGGCTCGTACTCGGGCATGGTGGGCGTCGTGCGGATGAAGTGCGCCTGGTGGCTCGTGACGAACACGACGCGGGCGCCCTCGGACAGCAGGGGCAGCGCGGTCTCGAGGACGCGGACCTGCGCGTCGCGGTTGAGCTGCAGTGCATAGTCCTCGCCCATGCCCGCCTCCATGCCGCCGGAGGCGTTGAGGACGAGCACATCGAGAGAGCCGAAGGCGTCGCGGACCGCATCGAACATGGCCTGCACCGAATCGGCGTCCGTCAGATCGGCGCCGACGACCAGCACCTCGACGCCCAGTCCGCGCAGCTCGGTGGCGAGCTTCTCGGCGCGGGGCGCCTTGTTGCGGTAGTTGATGACGACGTTCGCGCCGGCCTCGGCGAGGTAGCGGGCGGTATCGGCGCCGATGCCGCGGGACGAGCCCGTCACGAGGGCGGTGCGACCGGCGAGGGATCCCGGGGCGAGAGGCTGTGTCATGGCGTGCTCCATCGGCTTCGTGCGTGCGCCCGCACGCGTCCGGCGGGCCGTGTCGACCCTATCAACGCCCGCCCCGCCGTCCACGGTTGGTACGGTGGAGCCACGACCAGGCGAAGGGATCGCTGATGCTGCCGGATCTGACGCAGTACCTGTGGATCCTGTGGCTCGCGCTGGCGTTCCTCTTCGTGATCATCGAGCTCCTCACGCTCGAGTTCACCTTCCTCATGCTCGCGGCGGGCACCCTCGTCGGCGGTCTGGGCGTCAACCTCCTCGGCGGACCGTGGTGGCTGCAGATCGGTGCGGCGGCCGCGCTCGCGGCGCTGCTGCTGTTCACGATCCGACCACTGCTGCTGCGGGCGTTGCACCGCAGCTCCGCCCCCGTGCTCATGAACGTCGACGCCCTGACCGGCATGAGCGCCCGCGTCGTCGCACCGTTCGTCGACGGCGCGGGGTCGGTCAAGCTCGACAACGGCGAGACGTGGACCGCGCGCCTGAGCGAGGGCATCGCGGATGCCGCGCTCGGCGTCGGGGACCGCGTCACCGTCGCCGCGGTGAGGGGCGCCACGGTCGAAGTCGCCCCGGCAGTGCCGCCGGGGTCCGAGAAGACCTGACCTCACCCGCATCCAAGAGAGGACCCGCCATGGTCGACATCGGACAGTTCGTCGGACAGATCTTCATCGTCATCCTGCTGATCGTCATCGCGATCTTCGTCGTGGTGGTGCTCTTCCGCGCGATCCGGATCATCCCGCAGGCCAATGCCGGTGTCGTGGAGCGGCTCGGGCGGTACCAGCGGACGCTGTCACCGGGTCTGAACCTGCTGGTGCCGTTCATCGACCGTCTGCGCCCGCTGATCGACATGCGCGAGCAGGTGGTGTCCTTCCCGCCCCAGCCGGTCATCACCGAGGACAACCTCGTCGTCTCCATCGACACGGTCGTGTACTTCCAGGTGACCGACGCGCGCGCCGCGACCTACGAGATCGCCAACTACCTCGGCGCAGTGGAGCAGCTGACCACCACGACCCTGCGAAACGTGGTGGGCGGGCTCAACCTCGAGGAGGCGCTGACCAGCCGCGACGAGATCAACAGCAAGCTGCGCGTCGTGCTCGACGAGGCGACCGGCAAGTGGGGCATCCGCGTCTCGCGCGTCGAGCTGAAGGCGATCGACCCGCCCGCGTCCATCCAGGATTCGATGGAGAAGCAGATGCGGGCCGAACGCGACCGCCGTGCGGCCATCCTCACCGCCGAGGGCTCGAAGCAGTCCCAGATCCTCGAGGCGGAGGGTCGCCGCCAGGCGGAGATCCTGCGTGCCGAAGGCGACAAGCAGGCGGCGGTGCTGCGGGCGCAGGGCGAGTCCGAGGCGATCGAGATGGTGTTCAACGCGATCCATGTCGGCGATCCCGACGACAAGCTCCTCGCGTACCAGTACCTGCAGACGTTGCCGAAGATCGCCGACAGCTCCTCGAGCAAGATGTGGATCATCCCCAGCGAGTTCACCGAGGCCCTCAAGGGGATCGGCGATGCGTTCGGTGGACGCGCCGCGGGGGGCCCGCGCCCGGCCGCCCGCAGGCCGGTCGACGAGGCGTCCTCCCGCGCCGCCGACGCGGCCGTCGCCGCCGCACGCGAAGCGGCCACCGCCGCCGACGACATCGCCTCCGAAGCACGTGCGTCCGCACCCGGCGTCGACGGACGACGCGATGACGGGATCTGACCCGACCCGCCGCACCCGCCACCCCTGGTTCGCCGGCGAGCACCCCCGCGTCCTCGCGCACCGGGGTTTCGTCTCCGCCGACGACGCCGGCCACGGCATCGTCGAGAACTCCTTCCTCGCGGTGGCGGGAGCCCACGCGCTGGGGGTCGACTACGTCGAGTCCGACTGCCACCTCACCCGTGACGGGGTGCCGGTGCTCTTCCACGACGAGGATCTGGCTCGGGTCACCGGCGATCCCAGAGCGGTCGCGGCGGTCACCCTGCGCGAGCTCGACGGAATCATGGCCGACCGCGGCGGACTGATCACCCTCGCCCAGGCCTTGGACTCGTTCCCCGACCTGCGGTTCAATCTCGACGTGAAGGCTGCGGATGCCGCCGCTCAGGTCGGGGCCACGATCGCCCCCTACGCGGAGCGCGTCCTGCTCACCAGCTTCTCGGACGCCCGCCGCCGCGAGGCGCTGCGCGCCGCGGAGGCGGCGGGGGCCGAGATGCCGCCGGCCACCTCCGCGGGGTCGGCGACGGTCGCCCGGCTGCTCGGTGCACTTGCGGTCCGCTCCTCCCGTCTCGCGGGACGCCTGCTGGCGGGAGTGGACGCCCTGCAGGTGCCGGAGCGCCGTGGCCGCGTTCGCATCCTGACCCCCCGCCTCGTCGAGACCGCCCACCGCTTCGACGTGGAGGTGCACGTCTGGACGGTGAACGAGGTGACCGACATGGAGCGGCTTCTGGACCTCGGTGTGGACGGGATCGTCACCGATCAGGCGCACGTGGCGCTGAAGGTGGCGGAGCGGCGCAGATAGGCCGCTCCCGCACCGGATTCACGCCGTGCGAACGGCGGCCCGCGCGGGCTGAGCATCGGCTGTGAAAGGCCCACGGCGCCGGTCCGTTCGGATGATCCGCACAGGTGGGTTCGTTATACCTGAACAGCGACGAGAGGACCACAAAATGGCAGACCGCAGTCTGCGCGGCATCCGACTCGGCGCCCAGAGCCTACAGAGCGAAGAGGGCGTCGTGTTCCATGAACGCGCACAGCACATGTACACATGCTCGTCCTGCGGACGAGACACCACACTGACTTTCGCAGCGGACGCCGAAGTGCCCGAGGCGTGGGAGTGCCGCACGTGCGGCGCCGAGGCGCTGCTTCGCATCGGAGAGGGCACCGCCACGGTCGACCACTCCGGCGACAAGGCGCCCCGCAGCCACTGGGACATGCTGCTCGAGCGGCGCACGGTCCCCGAGCTCGAGGAGCTCCTCGAAGAGCGCCTGGCGCTTCTGCGCGAACGGCGCGGCGCCGGATCAGCGGCCGACAAGATCAGCGCCTGACGATCACTCCGTCTCAGCGACGCCGGACCCCTCGGGGGCCGGCGTCGCTTTCGTGTTGCGCAGCATCCGGCGACGGGAAAGAGCCAGCGCGCCGCCCAGCCCGAGGAGGAACAGTGCGCTCCCCCACCCGATGACGCCCTGAACGGCACCGCCGACGACCACTGCGGGCGTCAGACCCGTGCGAAGCGGCACGTCGGCGATGATGTGGCCCGACTCGCCGGCGGGAAGCCCGGCCACCGTGGTGCCGTCGGGGGCGATGACCTGGCTCGTGCCCACCGTCGAGATGTTCACCACCGCGCGCCCGGTCTCGATCGCGCGCATACGCGCGAAGGCGAGCTGCTGCAGGTTCTCGTCGGTGTCGCGGAAGTCGGCGTTGTTGGTCTGGAACATGAAGACTTCGGCACCCGCGGCCGCGCCGTCCCAGATGACCTGGTCGTAGATGACGTCGAAGCAGATCGCGAGTCCCACACCGACGCCGTTCACGTCGAAGAACGGCGGGTTGGTGCCGGGGGTGTACTCGCGCTGGATGAGCCCCACGAGGTCGGGGACGAGCATCTCGAAGAACCACCGATCGGGGACGTACTCCCCCATCGGAACGGGGTTGGCTTTGTCGTGCAGAGCGACCGCTCCCTCACCCGCCTGCCACAGCATCGACGTGTTGAAGGTGTCGTCGCCCCGCGTCGTCGCGGCGTTGACGATGAGCGGGGCGTCGGCGCGCTCGGCGAGGGCGTCCAGCACGGCCGCCGTGCCGGCGTTCGCGAGGGGGTCCGAGTCGATTCCCCCCTCGGGCCACAGCACGACGTCCAGATCCTCGCCGAGGAGCGGTCCCGACGCGTCCAGCTGGGCACGCAGCACCGCGTTGCGGGTGCGCTCGTCGAAGTATCCCGACGGGCCGTTGCCCTGCACCGCACCCACCCTCAGCTCCCCGGCCGCTGACGTGGGGAACTGCGGCGTCACCAGGAGGACCGTCGCGATGGCGGCGGCCGGCAGCGCCGTCCGCACATCGCGCAGCCGCCCGAGCCGCAGCCATTCGATGACGGCGGCCGCGAGGAAGACCATCAGGAACGTGAGTCCCGCGACGCCCGTCCACGACGCCACATGCGCCAGCGGACTCTCGGACTGGCTCATGCCGATCCGGCCCCAGGGGAAGCCGGTGTAGGGCCACGAGCCCATGAACAGCTCGCGCGCCGTCCACAGCCCCGCCACGAGCGCCGGAAGCGCGACCAGCCTCACCGCAGCAGTCCGCCCCAGCCGCGGCATCCACCGGTAGGCCAGGGCGATCGGGATCGAGCCGACCGCCATGAACACCGTCTCGATGCCGGCGAGGGCGAACCACGGGATGACGCCGAGGTAGCGCGTGATCCAGACGATGTGGATGAGATAGAACGTCGCCCCGAAGGCCAGCCCCACGAGGAGGGCGCCGCCTGCGCTCCGCCCGATCAGCGCGACCAGGGCGCAGGCCACGGCGACCGGCGCAAGGGGCCACCAGCCGACGTCCGGGAACGCGAGGTCGAGTGTGACGCCGCCCACCACCGAGACGAGCACCGCGAACCACAGCGGAAGCAGGGGGCGGGGTGCGCCGACGGGGATCACGTCGTCGAGCCTAGAGGTCACCGCAGAAGTCACCGGGGCTCACACGGAGCTGTAGGCGACGATGCCGCGCCGGACCTGATCGAGAGCGCGGCGAGCGGTGGTCGCGACCTCCGGCGACGCGACGAGCGACAGCTGATCGAGCAGGTCGATGGTCTGCTTGCTCCAGCGCACGAAGTCCCCGGCTGCCATGTCGGCCTCGCCGAGCACGCGGTCCAGGGCGCCGCCGCGTGCCCACATGTGCATGGCCTGTGCGAGACCGGTGGCGATGGGCTCGCTTCCGGGCAGCCTGTGGTCCTGCTCGAGATCGTCCAGCTTCTGCCACAGGTCCTGCGTGGCCGCCAGCGCCGGGCGGAAGGGACCCGCAGGCAGCCGGTGCTCCCCCGGGCCGGCTTCGTCGCGGCGCGGCTCGTACACCAGAGCGCACGCCAGCGCTGCCAGCGACGGAGCGTCGAGCTTCGTCCACAGCCCCTGACGCAGACTCTCGGCGACGAGCAGATCGCGCTCGCCGTAGATGCGCCTCATCGTCCGCCCCGCCTCGGTGAGGGTGACCCGCCCGTCGTCGGCGGTCCGCACGTAGTCGAGGGCGGTGAGCACGTCGACGACGCGGTCGAAGACCCGGGCGACCGTGCCGGTGCGGTTGTCGATCTGTCGACGCGCACTCTCGACCTCGCGACGCAGCTTCTCGTGGCGCTCGGCCCAGCGGGCGTGCTGTTCCCGCTCCGGGCACTGGTGGCACGCGTGACGCTGGATGCGCTTGCGGAGACTCGCGATCTCGCGAAGGCGTGCATCACGGGTGGCGCGGGACGCGGTCGCATCCTTGCGGTTGAGCTTCTCGACGTCGCTCAGCGCTCTGCGCAAGCCGGCATAGTCCGGGAAGTCGCCTCGGTCGCAGGTCATCGCCTCGGCATAGCCGGCCAGCGACTCCTCCTTCTCGCGGACCTGTCGCGCGAGCCCGACGACGGCGCGGTCGGCCTGGAACTGGGCGAACGACGACTCGAGCACCTCGCGCGCCCGCGGGCGGCCGAACTGGTCGATGAGATTCACGGCCATGTTGTACGTGGGCCGGAAACTCGAGTTGAGCGGATAGGTCCGACGCGAGGCGAGTGCCGCCACCTGCTGCGGATCGAGGCCTTCGGTCCATTGGATGACGGCGTGGCCCTCGACGTCGATGCCGCGCCGACCGGCCCGTCCGGTGAGCTGGGTGTACTCCCCGGACGTGATCGCGACACGCGCCTCGCCGTTGAACTTCTCGAGCTTCTCGAGCACGACGGTCCGGGCCGGCATGTTGATGCCGAGCGCCAGGGTCTCGGTGGCGAACACGACCTTCACGAGCTTGCGCTGGAACAGCTCTTCGACGACTTCCTTGAAGGCCGGCAGGAGGCCCGCGTGGTGGGACGCGACGCCGCGCTCGAGGTTGTCGAGCCACTCCCAGTATCCGAGCACCGCGAGGTCCTCGTCCGGAAGGGTGCGCGTGCGCTCCTCGACGATCGCGCGGATCTCGGCGCGCTCCTCGGGGGAGGTCAGGCGAACCCCGCCGCGCCGCACCTGCTGCACGGCGGCGTCGCAGCCCACCCGGCTGAAGATGAAGAAGATCGCCGGAAGCAGGTTGCTGCGGTGGAGGAGTTCGACCACGTCGGGCCGATCGAGTCTCTCGATCCGGCGGGCGTTCGCCGCCCGCACGGGGCGACGACCACCCCGCTGCGGCCGTCGCGACGAGTAGCCGTCGCGGTGCGCGCCGCTGCGCGCCGCCTGCGCGCTGCGGTTGCCTTCGAAGCTCGGGCCCTTGAACGAGCGCAGGCGCATGAGCTCCTGGTTGACCTGCGCGGTGGCGATCCCGGCGCGGTCGTCGAAGAGAGGAAGGAGGTCGCCCCGGACGAGGACGTGCTGCTCCAACGGCACCGGCCGCACTTCGGAGACGATCACCTCGGTGTCGCCGCGAACCGTGTCGAGCCAGTCTCCGAACTCCTCCGCATTCGAGACGGTGGCCGACAGCGACACCAGGCGCACGGTCTGCGGCAGGTGGATGATCACCTCTTCCCACACCGCCCCCCGGAAGCGATCGGCGAGGTAGTGGACCTCGTCCATCACCACGAACCGCAGACCCTGCAGCGCCGGCGAGTCCGCGTACAGCATGTTGCGCAGCACCTCGGTCGTCATCACCACGATCCGCGCCGAGCCGTTGATGTTCGTGTCACCGGTGAGGAGACCGACCTGGTCGGCGCCGTACACCGCCTGCAGCTCGCGGAACTTCTGATTGGAGAGCGCCTTCATCGGCGTGGTGTAGAACGCCTTGTCGCCCGGCTCGTTCATCGCGAGGTGGATGGCGAACTCGCCGACGATGGTCTTCCCCGCGCCGGTCGGCGCAGCCACCAGAACGCTCCGGCCGTCCTCGAGGGCGCGGCATCCCGCGATCTGGAAGGGGTCGAGCTCGAACCGCTGAGCGCGGGCGAACTCCGCCGTCACCGGGTGATCCCGGTCCTGCCGGCTCGCCTCACTGGCGCGGGCGAATCGTTCGGCGGGCCCCGGTTCGCTCATACGGTGTCCGTCCCGGCGGCCAGGATCGCGGCATCCCGTTTGGCGCGGTGACGGTCGAACAGCAGCGACAGTCCGCCCGCGGCGAAGAACAGGACGGTGAGGATGCCGGCGAGCATCAGCATGCTGACTACGTCGGCAGCCGGTGTCGCCAGGGCGGCGAACGTGGTCGCCACCAGGATCGCGACGCGCCACCCCTTGAGGATCGCGCGACCGGACATGATGCCGGCGACGTTCAGCGCGACGAGGAAGACCGGGAGGACGAAGGCGACGCCGATCACGATCATGAGCTTGAAGACGAAGTCGTAGTACTCCGCGGCGCTGTAGAAGTTGACCCCGCCCTCGGGGGTGAATCCCCACATCAGCTCGATGACGTGGGGGACGATGAGGATGCCCACGTAGCAGCCCGCGAAGAAGAGCGGAATGGCCGCCGCGACGAAGCTGATCGTGTACCGGATCTCCTTCCGCGTGAGACCCGGCATGATGAACGCCCAGACCTGCCACAGCCAGACGGGCGCCGACAGGAAGATGCCGATCGAGAACGCGATGCGCATGCGCATGTCGAACGCGCTCGTGACGTTCGTGAAGTTCAGGGCCGAGAAGTCGTCACCCCGACGCTCCGCGATCTCGCGGATGGGACCGGTGATCCAATGGATGATCGGGTCGGTGATGATGAATGCGACGACCATCCCCACGACGAGGGCGATCGCCGCGAACATGATCCGCCGACGCAGCTCGACCAGGTGCGCCCCGAGCGACATCCGCTTGTCGCGGCGAGGGAGGTCGGGATCCTCCGTCCGCGGCGGTCCGGCGGTGACCATCAGGCCTCAGGGGCGGTGATCGGAGGCGCTGTCCCCCGTGGCCGGCGGCGCCGTGGAGGGCGCGGACGACGGGGTCGCCCCCGGGGTGGTCCCGGCGACACCCGGCTCTGCCGACGTGGTGCCGGCTGCGGCATCCTCGTCCTTCATCGCCTTCATCTCACCCTTGAAGACCCGCGCGGACTGTCCGACGCTCTTCGCCAGGGCGGGCAGCTTGGCCGCGCCGAAGAGGAGCAGGATCACAGCGAGCAGAATGAGAAGGTGCCAGCCGTTGAGGTTGCCGAACATGATGCACTCCGTCGTCTCGCGTACAGGGGTGGTGACAGTCTAGCCCGCGGCATCCCGCGGGCCGCCGTTGCGGCATCCGCGTTATCTGAACGTCACGTGTACTGCGCCAGACCGGCAGCGGCCCACTCCGCGGCTGCGCGGCGGGCGCCGGCCGGCTCGAGGATCTCGACCTCTCCGCCGCGGCGCGCGGCGAGGCGCCGCAGGCTCGCGGCATCGGCGATCCGCATCGTCGCCGTCGACTCGGATCCCGTGGTCTCGACGGCGGCCCGTTCGAGGTAGTCGCCCAGCAGCGGTGCGACGGATGCCGGGAATCGCACCCGTGCGACCATGTCGTCCTCGCCGGGCTCGAACCATGCCGGGACCGGCTCCTCGCCGTGCGTGCTCGGGATGTCGGTCAGCTTGAGGTCGCTCACCCGGTCGAGGTGGAAGGTGCGCATCGCCTGCCGCAGGTGACACCAGCCCTGCAGATACCACTGCCCTTCGGCGATGTGGACCTTGACCGGATCGACGGTGCGGGCCGTGGGTCCGGCGTCCGGTGCTTTGTAGGTGAACGTCACCGCGACCGCCTCGCGCAGCGCGGCGGCGACGGCGTCGCGGACGGCGTCCACGGGGCCGGGAGCGACGATCACCTCGGCCGGGGCGCTCGACGCGCCGCGGGCGAGCTTGGCGAGGAGCCCGGCGAACAGCTCGGTGTCGCCGACGCCGGGAAGGGCGCGCGCCAGCTGCAGCCCCGCCAGCAGGGCCGCCGCCTCGCGCGCGGTCAGCCGCGGCGCGCGCTCGAGGCCCACGGCGTGGGTGATGACGATGAGGTCATCGCGGTCCAGCAGGTCCCAGTCGATGTCGAACAGGTCG
This sequence comes from Microbacterium sp. ARD31, assembly GCF_031844425.1. Classification (NCBI taxonomy): domain Bacteria; kingdom Bacillati; phylum Actinomycetota; class Actinomycetes; order Micrococcales; family Microbacteriaceae; genus Microbacterium; species Microbacterium sp. ARD31. Next base: position 51,269 of record NZ_JAUZVE010000004.1, on the reverse strand, counting down.
TTGGACATCTGCCAGTATCCGCCGTCGCCGGGAAGGCCGATGACCGTCAGCCGCTCGACGAGCTGCCGCATCTGCTCGGGGGTGACGTCGAACTCGTCCGCGGCCTCGGCGAGGGCCACCTCGCCCTTGCCGACCAGATACGGCACGAGCTGCAGCAGGAGCGCCGCGCGATCGGTCGCCAGCGGCGATCGGGCGGCGGTCATGCGACGCCTCCGTGGCGCTCGAGAGCGGCGGTGAGTCTGTCGATGACGGCACGTCGCAGCTCGGGCGGCTCGACGACGCGCACCTCGGGACCGTAGGACGCCAGCTCGTCCGCGAACACATGCAGGTCGACGTAGCGCACGCGCACGCCCTGATCGGCGGGCTCCGCGCGTCGTGCGAGGCGGAGTGCCGCCTCGGTGCCGGGATTGACCTCGAGCAGCGCCGCATTCCGAGCCGCGACCTGCTCCAGTCCCGACAGCGCGCGCTCCCCCGCCCCCGCGCGCAGCGCCGGGTCGAAGGTCTCGCGCTCGATGCGCACCGGTCCGACGATGCGGGACAGCAGGAACGTGCGTTCGGCATCGACGCCGAGGTCGGTGCCGAACACATGCCAGCGCGCCTCGTACTCCACCAGCGCGAGCGGCTGGACGCGGCGGGAGCGCGGGCGCTCCTCCCCCGGTTTCAGGTAGGGGAACGTCACGACGCAGGACTGCTCGATGGCCTGCTGGAGTGGCGCGAACGCAGCCTCGCGCACGCTGATGCGGGGCGAGAATCCGATGATGGGCTCGTCGACGGGGATTCCTAGCGCGCGGATCTTGCGCAGGCCGGTGCGGGCGTCCTTCGACATCGAGCCCTCCCGCCAGACTCCTCCGGCGAGATTGAGCAGCGCGATCTCGGCAGGCGTGAACGCGATGTCGTCGGGGAGCTCGTACTCGGTCGACGGCACCCGGTACCTCGCCTCGCGCAGATCATCGGGATCGGCCCAATCCCCGATCGTCTCGATCGGCACGCCCAGGCGGCGGAGATTCTCCTTGTCGCGCTCGAACATCTTCTCGAGCGCGTCCTTCGAGGCGCCGGCTCCGCCCTGCTCGCGGTAGCCCGAGACCGACGAGAGGATGGTGTCCTTGGTGATCCCCTGCTCGGTGGCCATGAGCGCCACCACGAGGTTGACCAGCCGCTCCTCGGGCGGGATCTTCACAGCGGGTACGGCAGGCACCCCCTCATCCTAGGCGGCGGGCTGGTCCAGTCCGAGGATGTCGATCACGAACACCAGGGTGGAGCCGGAGGGGATCGACCCCTGCTCGGTGTCGCCGTAGCCGAGCTCCGGCGGGATCACCACCATGACCTGGGAGCCGACGGTCTGGCCCTCCAGCGCCTGCGCGAAGCCGGGGACGACGCCGTCCAGAGTGAGAGAGGCCGGTTCGGCGTCCCACGTGCTGTCGAAGACGGTGCGGTCATCCCAGAGCACGCCGGTGTAGTGGACGCGCACCGGGGTGTCACCCGTGACCTCCTCGCCGTCGCCCTCCACGAGCGTCTGCACGACGAGGTCCTCGGGAGCGGCGCCGTCGGGGACGATGATTCCGGGACGCCCGTCGGGCGCGCGGACCACAGCGGGCAGACCGTTGCCCGCGTTGAAGCGGAGGTCGCCCTCGGCCTTGGGCAGATAGACCTTGCGGACATCGACGACGGCGACGGCGGAATCCTCTTCGCCGATGCCGAGTCCGGCCGCGGTCTGCGCTTCGATGTCGCCCGGGGCGAGCGCGATCGCCACGCGCGCACCCTCTTCGGCGCACGACAGGGCGTCCTCGAAGCCGGGGAACGACGTGGTCCACTGGGTGAGCGGAATCGGGCTCGAGAGGTTGCCGTCATAGGCGGTGCTCACGATGAGATCGCCCGTCTCGCCGCTGATGAGGGTCACATCGAGGACGGCGAGCTGCGCGGTGGTCGTGATCTGCGTGCCCGAGCCCTCCTCGACGTCCGCGTAGGCCGTCGAGGATGTCTGGAACGGCGCGTAGACCGAGACGTCCGGAACGTTCTCGATCGGCCCCGACACGGTGATCAGGTCCATCGTCTCGGCGTCCGAGACATCCGGCCGCGGGCACTCCGCACCGGCTCCGGGCAGGGAGCAGCCGGTCAGTCCGACGGCGGTCAGGGCGACGGCGACGAGGGCAGCGGAGATCTTTCGCACCGGATCAGTCTAGAGGCGCCGCTCGCTCGTTCCCGTCGGCACCGCCTGCCGCGTGCCGCGCCCCATCGGCGGCGCGCCGCGCCTCGCGGACGCGCTTGCGCAGGTTCTTGTCGGTGATCTGCCGATCGCCGACGGCTCCGGGCGTCCACAGCTCGACGTCTTCGTCGCCGTAGCTGGACTTCGACGCACGTCGCCGCACCTCGGGCGGGACCGCTCCCGGTGCCAGCCGGCGCGCCCACACCAGGAAGCCGGTGTGGGCGACCATCCGATGGTCGGGCCGAACGGCGAGCCCCTCGACGTGCCAGCCGCGGACCATCGTCTCGTTCGCGTCCGGCTCGGTGAACAGCCCGGTGCCGCGGATGTACTCTGCGACGCGGCTCAGCTGCGTCGCGGTCGCGACGTAGCAGACCACGACGCCGCCGGGCGTGAGCGCGTCGGCGACGACGTCGATGCACTCCCAGGGCGCGAGCATGTCGAGCACGACCCGATCCACGGATGCCGGTGCGACGGCCTCGGGCAGCGCTGCCACCAGATCGCCGACGACGACGTCCCAGTTGGACGGTGCCGTGCCGGTGAAGGTCTCGACGTTCGCCCGGGCGACGTCGGCGAACTCCTCGCGACGCTCGAACGAGATCAGTCGTCCCTCGCCGCCGATCGCGCGCAGCAGCCACAGTGACAGCGCGCCCGAGCCGACCCCGGCCTCGACGACCGTCGCGCCGGGGAAGACGTCCGCCTGGGCGAGGATCTGCGCGGCGTCCTTGGGGTAGACGATGGCGGCGCCGCGCGGCATCGACATCACGAAGTCCCGCAGCAGGGGGCGCAGGGCCAGGTACTCGTGGCCCGAGCTGTTGACCACGACCGACCCGTCCGGCTGACCGATGAGGTCGCGGTGGCGCAGGACCCCGTGGTGCGTGTGCAGCTCGCCGTCCTCGCGCAGCGTCACGGTGTGGAGCCGCGCCTTGGGTCCGGTGAGCTGTACGCGGTCGCCGACGCGGAAAGGCCCGCTGGGTCGTCCGGTCATCGGGTGCCCTCCTCGGGGGCGAGGGCAGGGTCGGAATGGGCGCGGCGGTGGGCTGCGTGGAAGGCGGCGACGTCCTGCGTCGTCCGGCCCTCGAGACTCGGCCACAGGGTGTGGGCGCCGGCGCCCTCGAGCGAGACCATGTGCGGCACGCCGAGCGAGGCGGCGCCGGACGCGACGGCCGAGCGGAGCCCGTTCGGGGAGTCCTCGATGGCCACCGCCTCGAGGGGCGAGACCCCGAGCAGCTCGCACGCCTGCAGATACGGGTCCGGGAAGGGCTTCGGCCGCGTGGCGTCGTCGCCGGCGACCACCACGTCGAAGGCGTCGAAGTCGATGAGGTCGACCACCGACCGGGCCATCCGCCCCATGGACATCGTCACGAGTGCGGTCTTGATGCCCGCGCGGCGCAGGTCCGCCAGCAGCTCGCGCGCGCCGGGGCGGAACGGCACCCCGTCCTCGCGGAGCTGCCTCATCACCTCGTCGGTGAGATGGTCGATGATCTCGTGCACGCCCAGGCGGACCCCGGCGGCCTGGAAGATGCGGGCCGAGTCCTCGAGCCCCATGCCCACCAGCGAGAGCGCCTGCTCGTGCGACCACGTGCCGCCGTAGCGCTCGACCAGCGGCGTCTCGGCGGCCATCCAGTACGGCTCGGTGTCGACGAGAGTGCCGTCCATGTCCCAGAGGACAGCGGCCAGGGGTGCGGGGGATGTCACCGCCCCATGCTACCCAGGCGGACTCGCCGGGCCGGCGCCCCGCCCGCGGCGCCCGGCGCCTATCCTGGTCTGAACCCCGCCGGGGATGAGGAGGTCGCGTGAACGGACTGGGTCGCCGAGTACTGGTCGCCGCGTTCGACGGATGGAACGACGCCGGTGAGGCGGCGTCCTCCGCCGTGACGCAGTTGCGCGACGAGGGCTCGTACGAACCGGTGTTCTCGGTCGATCCCGAGCTGTACTTCGACTACCAGTACACGCGTCCGCAGGTGTCCACCGACGCCGAAGGCCGCCGCGTCCTGACGTGGCCCGAGGCGACACTGCTGCGCCCGACCCGCGCGACCCGCGGCACGCAGCTGTGGCTGCTCACCGGCGTCGAGCCGGCTCGCGCATGGCAGGCCTTCGCGGCAGAGCTCATCGATGTGGCGCTGCGCGAGGACGTCACCGGCTTCGTCTCGATGGGGTCGATGATGTCCGATGTGCCCCACACCCGGCCGATCTCGGTCTTCGCGGGCAGCGACAACGAGCAGCTCCGCGCCAGCCACGGGCTCGAGCGCAGCAGCTACGAGGGTCCCGTCGGCATCCTGAGTGTCCTCGGTCACGCCGCCGATGCCGCCGGCATCCCCACCGCGAGCCTGTGGGCGAGCGTTCCCCACTACGTCGCCGGCCACACCCCGTCGCCGAAGGCCACCCTCGCCCTGCTGGACCGGCTCGAGGATCTCACCGGCGCTCCGATCCCCCGCGGCACGCTCGCCACAGATGCCGCCGCGTGGGAGGCGTCGATCGATGCGGCCGCCGCAGACGACGAGGAGATGACGGAGTACATCCGCCAGCTCGAGCGGACCCGTGACACGTGGGACTCCCCCGAAGCCTCGGGAGACGCGATCGCGCAGGAGTTCGAGCGCTACCTCCGCCGTGGCGGCGGAGAGGGACCGCACAAGCCCGGCCGCGACGACCCGCGTCGCTGACCGGCGCGCCCCGTCGATCAGTAGGGCTGGAGGACGCCCATGCTCAGCAGCACGAGCAGCGTCGCGCCGAGCGCGACGCGGTAGATCACGAAGGGCAGGAAGCTACGCTTGGAGATCCAGGCCATGAAGAACGCGATGACGCCGAGAGCGACGACGAACGCGACGACGGTGGCCACAACGGTCTCGCCGAGGGTGAACACGGCGGGTTCGTTCCAGCTCTTGAACAGCTGGTAGAACCCCGATCCGAAGACGGCCGGGATCGCCAGGAGGAACGCGTACCGCGCGGCGGCTGCCCGCTCGTAGCCCATGAACAGGCCCGCGGTGATGGTGCCGCCGGACCGCGAGACGCCCGGGATGAGAGCCAGCGACTGCGCGAACCCGTACACGACGCCGTTGCCGACGGTGAGATCGTTCAGCTTCCGCTTCTTCGCGCCGACCGCATCGGCGATGCCCAGCAGCACGCCGAAGAAGATCAGCATCCCCGCGACCAGCCACAGCGACCGGAGGGTCGTCTCGATCTGGTCCTGGAAGAGCAGACCCAGCACGACGATGGGGATGCTGCCGATGATGATCAGCCAGCCCATGCGGGCGTCCGGATCGTTCCGGGGGATCCGCCCGCCGAGCGAGCGGAACCAGTTGCCGATGATGCGGACGATGTCGCGCCAGAAGAAGACCACCACGGCCGCCTCGGTGCCGATCTGGGTGATGGCGGTGAAGGCGGCGCCGGGGTCCTGGGCACCCGGCAGGAACTCGCCGAGGATCCGGAGGTGGGCACTCGAGGAGATGGGCAGGAACTCGGTGAGCCCCTGGACCAGGCCCAGGATGATCGCCTCGAACAGCTGCATGGCGGGCGCCTTTCGTGAGGGGATGCCGGCGGTGGCGGCATCCGATCGTCAGTAGGTGCGGAGCAGATCGGCCAGGACGGCCTGACCGAAGACGAGCGCGTCGATCGGGACGCGCTCGTCGACGCCGTGGAACATCCCGGTGAAGTCGAGGCCCGCCGGCAGACGCAGCGGGGCGAACCCGTACCCGGCGATGCCGAGGGTCGCCAGCGCCTTGTTGTCGGTGCCGCCTCCCATGAGGTAAGGGACGACCGGCACTCCCGGGTCGTGGCGGCCGAGCGCGCCGACCATGGCGTCGACGAGGTCGCCGGTGAAGGGCACCTCCAGCCCGATGTCGGCGTGCACGATCTCGACGTCGACGTCCGGGCCGACGATGCGGCGGATCTCGGCGAGCACGAGCTCCTCGGTGCCCGGAAGCGCCCGCACGTCGATGAGCGCCTCGGCACGGTCGGGGATGACGTTGTGCTTGTAGCCGGCGGTGAGACCGGTGGGATTGGTGGTCGTGCGCAGGGTCGACCGCAGGAACCCGGCGGCCTTGCCGGTGGTCTGCGCGACCGCGTCGGGGTCGACCGGGTCCGCCCCGGTCAGCGTCGCCAGCCGGTCCACCATCTCGCGCGTGGTGTCGGTGAGCTCGATCGGCCACGCCGTGCGACCGAGCGCAGCCACGCCCTCGGCCAGCGCAGTCACGGCGTTGTCGTGGTGGTGGCTCGATCCGTGCGCGGCACGGCCGTGCGCGACCAGGCGGATCCACACGAGCGCCTTCTCTCCGACCTGCAGGAGGTACGCTCGGCGCCCCGCCGCGTCGATCGAGTAGCCGCCCACTTCGCTGATGGCCTCGGTGGCGCCGTCGAACCAGTGGGCGCGGTTCTGGACCACCAGCGCGGACCCCTCCACACCGCCGTTCTCCTCATCGGCGAAGAACGTCACGATGAGATCGCGCTCGGGCTGCTCTCCCGCCCGCAGGATGTCGCCCACCGCGGTGAGGATCATGGCGTCCATGTCCTTCATGTCGACCGCACCTCGGCCCCACAGCATGCCGTCGCGGATCTCGCCGGCGAAAGGATCGACCGACCAGTCGGCGGCGACGGCCGGCACGACGTCGAGGTGCCCGTGCAGGACGAGCGCGGGCTTGTCGCGGTTGCGGCCCGGGACGCGCGCGCACACGTTGGTGCGGCGCGGAATGGGCTCGTAGAACTCCGGCTTCAGGCCGAGACCGCTGAGGTACGCCCCCACGTACTCGGCGGCCTCGCGCTCGCCTTCGGCCCGCCCCCCGCCGTGATTGGTGGTGTCGAATCGGATGAGGTCGCGGGCGATCCGCGCGACCTCGGGCAGAGAGGATTCCGACGAGGGCATGCCGACCAACCTACCCCGGCTCTGTTGCCGGATCGTTTCACCGGCGTACGGCCCGGCTCCCGTCGGCCGTGGCGCGCATCGGCGATGCGGATTCGATCGGGCGTCGACGACGTGGTAGTGTCGATCCTCGGTTGCGAAACCGAAAACCACCTGCGCGGGTGGCGGAATAGGTAGACGCGCTAGCTTGAGGTGCTAGTGCCCGTATAGGGCGTGGGGGTTCAAGTCCCCCCTCGCGCACAAAGTGAAAAAGGCCCCGATGAGGGGCCTTTTTCCGTTTCCGGGAGTGGGCGTCTCATCCGACGCTGACGCCGAACAGCAGACCCAGGGCGTAGGTGATCGCGGCGGCGCCGAAGCCGATCGCGAGCTGGCGCAGCGCTCGGCGCAGGGGCGGCGCGCCCGACAGGAGTCCGACCATCGCGCCCGTCGAGAGCAGGGCGATTCCGACCAGGACGAGCGCGAGCACGACGGCTCCGACGCCGGACAGGCCGAACAGCCACGGCAGCACGGGGATGACGGCGCCGGATGCGAAGAAGAGGAAGCTCGAGACCGCCGCCCCCATCGCCCCGCCGACGACCTCGTGATCCTCGCCGCCCTCGTCATGGCCGCGGTACGGCGTGGCCGCGTCGGCCGCGCGGGCGTCGACGAGGACGCGCGCGGCCTTCTCACGGGCGTCCTCCGCGCTCATTCCCCGCGTGCGGTACACCAGCGCCAGCTCGTTCGCGTCGAGGTCGAGGTCGGGAAGCACGTGGTCGGCGTCGTTGTTGGGCTGCGTGGCGGCGAGAAGCTCCCGCTGCGAGCGGACCGAGACGAACTCGCCGGCTCCCATCGACAGGGCTCCCGCGAGAAGTCCGGCGATGCCCGAGAAGAGCACGAACTGCGGCGCGACACCGGTCGCCCCGATCCCCAGCACAAGGGCGAGGTTCGAGACGAGTCCGTCGTTGGCCCCGAACACCGCGGCCCGGAAGGTGCCCGACAGCCGACGTCGGCCGCGTGCGGCGAGGCCCCGGACGACTTCCTGGTGGATGCGCTCGTCCGCGGCCATCGCCGCGGTCGCGTGCGGGTCGGCGGCGTACGGGGAGCGGCCCTCGGCGTTCTGCGCCAGGGCGAGGACGAAGATCGACCCGAACCGCCGTGCCATCCGTCCCAGCAGTCGCGTGCGGGTGTCCGGCCGCGGAAGCCGCGCGGGCTCGCCGCCGAGGAGATCGAGCCAGTGCGCCTCGTGCCGCCCCTCGGCGTCGGCCAGGGCGATCAGGATGGCACGCTCCTCGCCCTCGCGCCGGGCCGCGAGCTCGCGATACACCCGCGCTTCGGCGCGCTCGTTGACGAGGTACTGCGCCCAGCGGCGTCGATCGCGGTCGGTGGCTGCGGTGGGCGCGCTCAAACAGGTCTCCGGTGGGTGCGGAAGCGGGTGGGGACCCGTAAACGCTACTGAGCCACCCGAGCGGAAACCGGCTCGAAGCGGGGATTGCCAGCATTTCGGAGCCCCGAAGCGGGCTCGCTCACGCCCGGACGCGAGAGCGCAGCGTGTCGATGCGCGACTGCAGCTGCGCGACGGTGGCCTGCGAGACGGCCGGTCCGCCGCAGATCCGGCGGAGCTCGGCGTGGATCGCGCCGTGGGGCTCGCCGGACTGCCGGGCGTAGAGCCCGACCAGGCTGTTCAGCAGCTGGCGCTGCTCCTTCAGCGTCCGGTGCAGCGCCACGGGCGGCGCCACAGCAGGCGACGCCTCACCGGTGGCCTCCCGAGCCTCGCGGGCGTGACGGTGACGCCCCTGCCGCACCTGTCGCTGCATGAGCAGCTCGTGGACGTGCTCGGGCTCCAGCAAGCCGGGGAGCCCCAAGAACTCCTCCTCCTCGGGGGTGCCCGGCACCGCCAGCTGTCCGAACTCGCGCCCGTCGTACAGGACCCGATCGAAGTGCGCCTGCGAGCCGAGTGCCTGATACGTGAACTCCTCGGTGAGGGCATCGGATGCCTTGTCCTCACGCTCCGCGGCATCCATCAGATCGTCGTCCAGCGCCCACTCGTCGTCGCCGTCGCTGTCGCGGTCCAGCGCGTGATCGCGTTGACGCTCCATCTCGCCGGCAAGGGCGATCAGCTGCGGAACATGCGGAAGAAAGACGCTCGCGGTCTCACCGCGGCGGCGTGCGCGCACGAAGCGGCCGATGGCCTGGGCGAAGAACAGCGGCGTCGAAGCCGAGGTGGCGTACACGCCGACGGCCAGGCGCGGCACGTCGACACCCTCGGACACCATGCGCACGGCGACCATCCACCGGCTCGTCCCCGCGGCGAAGGTCTCGATGCGCGACGACGCCTCGGCCTCATCGGAGAGGACCACCGTGGGTTCCTCCCCCGTGAGCTCGCGCAGGATCGCGGCGTACGCACGCGCGGCGGTCTGGTCGGTGGCGATCACCAGACCCCCGGCATCCGGCACCTGCTCCCGCACTTCGCTGAGACGGCGGTCGGCCGAGCGCAGCACGGCCGGAATCCATTCGCCCTCCGGGTCGAGGGCGGTGCGCCACGCCTGGGAGGTGATGTCCTTGGTGTTGTCCTGGCCGAGCTGCGCCTCCATCTCATCACCGGTCTTGGTGCGCCAGCGCATCTGACCGGCGTAGACCAGGAAGATGACCGGACGCACGACGCCGTCCTCCAGCGCCCGTCCGTACCCGTAGCTGTAGTCGGTGCGCGAGATGCGGATGCCCTTGTCGTCCGGGTGGTACTCCACGAACGGGATGGGGGCGGTGTCGCTGCGGAAGGGCGTCCCCGACAGCAGCAGGCGTCGCGTGGCGCGCCCGTACGCCTCGCGGAGCGCGTCTCCCCAGCTGAGGGCATCGCCGCCGTGGTGCACCTCGTCGAGGATGACGAGGGTGCGTCTGTCCATGACCAGGCGCTGGTGGACCGAGGCCTTGACGGCGACCTGGGCGTACGTCACCGCGACGCCGTGATAGTGACGGGCGGGGGCGGCGTGGCGGTTGCTGAAGGCCGGGTCCAGCCGGATCGAGACCCGCGCGGCGGCGTCCGCCCACTGCGTCTTCAGGTGCTCGGTGGGGGCGACGACCACGATGCGGTCCACCACGCGGCGGCGCATCAGCTCGGTGGCCAGGCGAAGGGCGAAGGTCGTCTTGCCGGCGCCGGGCGTCGCGGCGGCCAGGAAGTCCCGGGGGCCGGAGCCCTCGCCGTCGGGACCGTCGAGCCCGAAGTACAGATCGAGCGCCTCGGCCTGCCATGCCCGCAGCCGCTGAGCCGTGCCCCAGGGCGCGCGCTGCGGGAAGGCCGGCGAGAGGTGCTCCGCGGCGAAGCTGCCGATGTGCGGTGATCCACCGGATGCGGGTTCGGTCGACGTCTCGACGTGGTCCACCGGCAGCCTCCTCCCACTCGCGACAGCGAGTCTCCACGATAGGCGACCCCGACCCCACGACCGGCACCCGTGCGTCCGGCGCGAGCGGACGCACCCGGGGCCCCGCCGACCGGCGGTTAGGCTGGATCGAGGTCACGAACCGAGGAACACCCCATGCCGACGAGCGACGACTCCCGCACCCCGTACATCCCCAACCCGCAGCAGCACCCCTGGCGACGCTATGTCGCGATCGGCGACTCGTTCACCGAGGGGATCGGCGACCCCGAGCCGTCGTCCCCGGGGGGTCATCGCGGCTGGGCCGACCGGGTCGCCGAAGTGCTCTCGAGCACAGTCGACGACTTCGCCTACGCCAACCTGGCCGTGCGGGGAAAGCTCATCGGGCAGATCGTCGACACGCAGCTCGAGCCCGCGATCGCCCTCAAGCCCGATCTGGTGACCTTCTCCGCCGGCGGCAATGACGTCATCCGCCCGACGTCGGATCCCGACGCGGTCGCCGAGGTGTTCGAGGACGCGGTCGTGCGCCTGAGCGCGGACGGTGCGACGGTCGTCGTCTTCACCGGCATCGACACGCACTTCACACCCGTCTTCCGCGGGATCCGCGGCAAAGTCGCCATCTACAACGAGAACATCCGGGCGATCGCGGATCGCTACGACTGCATCGTCGCCGATCAGTGGGCGCTCAAGGAGATCCAGGACATGCGGTTCTTCGACGACGACCGTCTGCACCTGAATGCGCTCGGCCACCATGAGGTGGCGCGGATGGTGCTGCGCGCGCTCAACGTGCCGAACGACCTGCAGCCGATGCAGCCCGACCCGCTCCCCCGCCGCACGTGGCGCCAGGCCCGCGCGGTGGACCTGGTCTGGGCGCGCGAGCATTTCGTCCCGTGGGTGCTGCGGCGCGTGCGCCACCAGTCCTCGGGCGATCTGGTCACCGCCAAGCGGCCCGACCCGCTGCCGATGGCGCGTCCGGCGACCCGGGAGGACGCGAACGAGCCGTCCGGCGTCGACGACGAGCGCCCCTGAACCTCAACGCCTGCGCAGCTCCCACAGCGCGACGGCGCTGGCCGCGGCGACGTTGAGGGAATCCACTCCCCCGGCCATCGGGATCGTCACGACGGTGTCGGCCGCCTCGAGGGCCGCGCGGGAGAGACCGTCGCCCTCGGCACCGAGGACGAGCGCCACCTTCCCCGGCCCGGACGCCGCATAGTCGTCCAGCGCGACCGCCCCCTCGGCGAGGGCGAGCGCGGCGATGTCGAAACCCGCCCCGTGGAGGACCCCGGCCGCGGCGGGCCACTCCGGCAGGCGGGTCCACGGCACCTGGAACACCGTCCCCATGCTCACCCTGACGCTCCGGCGGTAGAGCGGATCGGCGCACCGCGGACTGATGAGCACCGCATCGGCACCGAGGCCCGCGGCCGCGCGGAAGATGGCGCCGACGTTGGTGTGGTCGACGATGTCCTCGAGCACCACGACGAGCCGGGACGCCGCCAGGAGCTCGGCTGCCGGAGCGAGCGCGGGTCGGTGCATCGCCGCGAGGATCCCCCGGTGCACGGCGTAGCCCGTGAGACCTTCGGCCACCGCGGCGTCCACCACGTAGACGGGGACATCGCGCCCCGCCAGCAGCCGTTCCGCGTCGGCGCGCCACTTGTCCTGCACCAGCACCGACCGCACCCGATGACCGGCGGCCAGGGCTCTGGTCAGCACCTTCGCCGACTCCGCGATGTAGAGCCCTCCGGCAGGCTCCATCACCCGCCGGAGGGCCACATCGGTGAGATCGCGATAGTCCACCAGCCGCGGGTCACCGGCATCCTCGATCGACTCGAACGACATCGACACCTCCGCTCTCCACTCTCGCAGGTGCCGGGGCGACGGCCGTAACATCCCCGAAAACGCCTGCGCCTACACTCGGAGGGTCGAAGGGGGGTGCCAGGGTGACCACGGGAGCCACGGGAGCCACGGTGACGGACCAGGACGACGTCGTCACCGAGGTCCTCGCGCGCGCGATCGACGCGCTGGCGGGCCGCCGGATCGCGGTCCTCACCGGCGCCGGGATGTCCACCGACTCCGGCATCCCCGACTACCGCGGCAAGGGCGCACCCGTGCGGACGCCGATGACCGTCGAGCAGTTCCTCTCCAGCGATGCCGCCCGGCGACGCTACTGGGTGGGCAGCCATCTCGGCTGGAGCACGTTCGCGGCCGCGCAGCCGAATGCCGGTCACCGCGCCCTGGCGTCCCTCGAGGAGCGCAGCCTCGTGACCGGGGTCATCACCCAGAACGTCGACGGCCTGCACGTCCGCGCGGGCAGCCGTCGGGTGGTGGAACTGCACGGCACCATGCGCCGGGTCTTCTGCACCCGCTGCGGTCAGGTCTTCGACCGCCGCGACCTCGCCGTGCGCGTCGAGACCGAGAATCCGTGGATCACCGTCCCCGCGAACGTCCGGCTCGGTCCCGACGGCGATGTGCTGCCCGAGAGCACCGACGGATTCGTCGTGCCGGGATGCAGCGTCTGCGAGGGGATGCTCAAGCCCGACGTGGTGTTCTTCGGCGAGTACATCCCCCTCGAGAAGTTCCGCGAGGCGGAGCAGCTCGTCCACTCCAGCGACGCGCTGGTCATCGCCGGCTCCTCCCTCGTCGTCAATTCCGGCATCCGTCTTCTCGAGCGCGCCCGCCGGCGACGGATGCCGGTCGTCATCGTCAACCGCGGTGCCACCAGGGCGGACTCGCGCGCGACCGTCAAGATCGACGGCGGCACGACCGAGGTGCTCACCACGCTCGCCGCGGCGCTGCCCGACCGCTGAACCGCGCGGACTGCGGACCGGCGCGAGAGGCTCGTCGGATCTGTCGCGCGTAGGCTCGATGCCGTGACGACACTGATCCTCATCCGCCACGGCGAGACCGACTGGAATCGCGATCGCCGCATTCAGGGGGCGACCGACATCCCGCTCAACGACACCGGCCGGCGGCAAGCGCACGAGGCGGCGCTCGCGCTGCAGGACCGGCGCGATGCCGGCGAGCGACTCGCGATCGTCTCGAGCGACCTCTCCCGCGCGAGCGAGACGGCCGACATCATCGCCGGCACTCTGGAGCTCGCCACCCCGCGCCGCTATGCACAGCTGCGCGAGCGGGCCTACGGGGAGGCCGAGGGGATGCAGATCGAGGAGTTCGCGCGCCGGTGGGGGTCGAGCTATCGCGGCGGCGTGCCGGGCGCCGAGGAGCCTGTCGCGCTGCGCACCCGCGCGCGGAAGGCCCTCGCGACCGTCGTCGCAGACCTGCGCCGCTCGAGCGCGCCGTCCCGCACCACGCTCATCGTCGTCGCCCACGGAGGGCTGATCCGCGAGATCATCGGCCACGCCACGGGCGACGAGCTCCCTCGACCCGGCGAGCGGCTGGCCAACGGATCCGCGCACGAGGTGCGCTACGAGCGCGAGCGCCTGACGCTGCTGTCGTACGCCCCGCCCGTCCTCGTCTGACCGTCAGCCCCCGGGTGTGTCCGCCTCGGCGCGGTGGACGAGCGCGCGCGCGTGGCGCAGCACCGGCTCGTCGACCATGCGGCCCTCATGCGTGAAGACCCCGCGCCGTCCATCGGCCGCAGCCAGCACGTCCCGCGCCCAGGCGAGAGCTCCGTCATCGGGGCGATAGGCCGCGCGGATGACCTCGACCTGACCCGGGTGGATGCACGCCGTTGCGGCGAATCCCGATGCTGCCGCATCCATCGCCTCTATGCGCAGTCGCTTGTGATCGGCGATGTCGAGGTGGACGGCGTCGATCGCGGCACGGCCGTGCCCGCCCGCCGCCAGCAGCACCCGAGCGCGGGCCGCGCGGGCGACGTCGCGGTAGCGGCCGTTGGGTTTGCGGCTGGACGAGCCGCCGAGAGAGGCGACGAGGTCCTCCGCACCCCACATCAGCGCAACGACGTTGTCGAGCTGGGCGATACGCTCCGCCGCGAGCACGCCCCGCGCGGTCTCGCACAGCGCGACCACGGAGAACCGCGCGTCGATGCGCCGCAGCTGCTTCGGAGATTCGGCCTTGGCGACCATGACGGTTCGGATGTCGGTCTGCGACAGTGTCGCCATGTCGGCGGCGAAGTCCTCGGTACCGGTCGGGTTCACGCGGACGATGACGCGGCCGGGGTCCAGATTGGCCTCGATGAGGGCTCCGCGAGCCTCCTGCTTGGAGCCGGCCGCCACCGCGTCCTCGAGGTCGAGGATCACGGCGTCCGCGCGCCGCAGGGCCGTGTCGAAGCGCTCGGGACGATCTGCGGGGCAGAACAGGATCGCGGGGCCGAGCTCGAAGCGGCTCACGGCTGCCCCGGAGTGTCCGGCGCGGCATCCCGGCACCACATCAGCGCGGCGCGGGTCGCCGTGGCGACGACCTCGCCGCGCTGATTGCGGCCGGTGTGCCTCATCGTGACGACGCCCTGCCCGGGGCGGGACGAGGACAGCCGGACGTCGAGGATCTCGGTGTCGGTGTACAGGGTGTCGCCGTGGAAGAGCGGCGCGGGGAAGGAGATGTCGCTGAGGCCGAGCTGGGCGACGAGCGTGCCCTGGGTGATCTGGGCGACGGAGGCCCCGACCATCGTCGCCAGCGTCCACATCGAGTTCATCAGCCGCTGCCCGAACGGCTGCGTCGCCGAGTAGGCGGCATCCAGATGCAGGGCCTGCGCGTTCATCGTGAGCGACGAGAAGAGCACGTTGTCGGCCTCGGTCGCGGTCCTGCCGGGGCGGTGCAGGTAGCGCGCACCGACCTCCAGCTCCTCGACGTACAGGCCTCGCTGGACGAACTCGGTCACGGTCGTCACGCTACCCCTCCATGCCCAGCGCCCGCGAGATGACCAGCAGCTGCACCTCGCTGGTTCCCTCGCCGATCTCGAGGATCTTCGAGTCGCGGTAGTGGCGCGCGACCGGGTACTCGTTCATGAACCCGTTGCCGCCGAAGGTCTGCGTCGCATCGCGGGCGTTGTCCATCGCCGCGTCGCTGGCGGTGAGCTTGGCGATCGCCGCCGCTTCTTTATAGGGGCGGCCGGCGTCCCGCAGCCGGGCGGCGTGGTGCCAGGCGAGGCGCGCGGTGTGCACGCGCATCCGCATGCGGGCGATCATGAACTGGATGCTCTGCCGGCTGGACAGCGGCGACCCGAAGACGGAACGGGTCGCGGCGTAGTCCAATGCGGCCTCGAGGCACCCTTCGGCCGCGCCGGTCGCGAGGGCCGCGATCGCGATGCGTCCCTCGTCGAGGATGTGCAGGAAGTTCGCGAAGCCCCGCCCGCGTTCGCCGAGCAGGTTCGCGGCGGGGACACGCGCGTCCGAGAAGGACAGGGGATGCGTGTCGGACGCATGCCACCCGACCTTGTCGTAGGCGGGGCCCACCGTGAATCCGGGGGTGCCGCTGGGCACGATGATGGTCGAGATCTCCTTGCGCCCTTCAGCGGTCTCGCCCGTGACGGCCGTGACGGTGACGAAACGGGTGATGTCGGTGCCCGAGTTGGTGATGAACTGCTTCGAACCGTTGACCACCCAGTCCTCGCCGTCGCGGCGGGCCGTCGTGCGGGTGGCTCCGGCATCCGACCCCGCCTCGGGCTCGGTCAGCCCGAAGCCGGCGAGGGCCCTGCCCTCCAGCAGGTCCGGCAGGAGGGTCGCCTTCTGATCGTCGGTGCCGAACCGGAAGACGGGCATCGCGCCGAGGCTGACGCCGGCTTCGAGCGTGATGGCGATCGACTGATCCACGCGCCCCAGTGCCTCGATCGCGAGGCAGAGGGCGAAGTAGTCGCCGCCCTGTCCGCCGACCTCCTCGGGAAACGGCAGCCCGAACAGGCCGAGCTCGCCCATCTGGCGGACGACGTCGAGCGGCAGGGTCTTGGTGCGGTCGGCTTCGTAGCTGACCGGGGCGACGACCTCGTCGGCGAACGCACGGACCATCTGCGCGAGTTCGCGCTCGGTGTCGTCGAGGTCGTAGGCGGAGAGGCTCTGGCGTTCCATGGTGCTCCTCGGGGTGTCAGGAGGGGTCGGTGCGCGGCGGATCCGCGCGGCCTTCGGGTGCGGCGGCCGCGTCACGGGCGGCGGGCAGGACGTGGGCGAGGGTCTGGTCGCGAGATACCTGGGCGCCGGCCACTGAGGCGGGCGCGAGCTCGACGACGCCGTCATGAGGGGCGACCACGGGGTGCTCCATCTTCATCGCCTCGATGGTGACCAGGCGTTCGCCCGCACGCACGTGCGCGCCGGGGGCGACGTGCACCGCCACGATCGCGCCGGGCATGGGAGCCCGCACGTGGGGGTCCGCCGCACCCGCCGGTCGGGTGCGCTCCCGATGCCGGCGGGCGAAGTCCGTCCGCCGGTCGATCGGGCGCAGGCGGTGGGCGGCGCCCGCGGCGTGGACCCAGACGGCGCCGTCGTCGTCGACAGCGGCCGGGGCCTCGCCCTCGCCGTCCGTCACGGCGACGACGTGCACGACGCCGGCGTCATCCTCCAGCAGGCAGCGCCGCGGGCGCGCGGGACGGCCGGGCCGCCAGCCCGCCGGCACGCTCGACCACGCCGACCCCATCTTCGGGGCCGGGTCGGCCGGACCGGCGGGCGACAGGTCGCTGACGGTTCGGGCCGCCGTCGAGAGTGCGACGGCGTCGGGCTGCGGATGCCGGTGCTCCGGCATCCGATCGATCAGGCCGGTGTCGAGATCACCCGCACGGACGGCGGGGTCGGCGAGCAGCTCGCGGAGTGCGCCGATGTTCGTGTCGACGCCGAGGACGACGGTCCGTGCCAGCGCGTCGTCCAGGCGGTCCAGCGCCTGCGTCCGGTCGGCGCCCCACGCGATCACCTTGGCGATCATGGGGTCGTAGTCTCCGGTGACGCGGAAGCCGGTGACGACACCGGAATCCACCCGCACCCCGTCACCCGCCGGCGGATCCCAGCGCAGCACCGGCCCGCTCGCGGGGAGGAATGCGCGCGTGGGCGATTCTGCGTACACACGGGCTTCGACAGCATGCCCTCGGAATGCGACGCCGGGCGCCGCGAGGGTCAGCGGCAGCCCGGCGGCCGCGCGCAGCTGCTGCTCGACGATGTCGACGCCGGTGATCATCTCGGTGACGGGGTGCTCCACCTGGAGCCGGGTGTTCATCTCGATGAAGAAGAACGTGTCGGGGTCGGCTCCCGACACGAGGAACTCCACCGTTCCGGCGCCGAGGTAATCGACGCTCGCGGCGGCGGCGCACGCGGCGGCGCCGAGGCGCTCGCGCGTCGCGGCCGAGACGACCGGGGACGGCGCTTCTTCGATGACTTTCTGGTGGCGCCGCTGCAGGGTGCACTCGCGCTCGCCGAGGTGGACGATCCGTCCGTGCTCGTCGGCGAGCACCTGAACCTCGATGTGGCGGGGCCGCTCGATGAGACGCTCCAGCAGGAGGGTGTCGTCGCCGAACGACGCGCGCGCCACCCGGCGCGCCGTATCGATCGCGGGACCGAGTTCGCCCGCGGAGGCGACGACCTGCATCCCCTTCCCGCCGCCGCCCGCGGAGGGCTTCACCAGGAGCGGGAACCCCGCGGCGTCCGCGGCGTCGCGGATCTCGTCGTCCGTGAGGCCCGCGGCGCTGAAGCCGGGGACCGTCGGGACGCCGTGCGCGGCGACGTGCTCCTTGGCCCGGATCTTGTCGCCCATGATCGTGAGCGCCCGTTCGGATGGACCCACGAAGACGATCCCGTCCTCGGCGCACCGCCGGGCGAACTCGGCGTTCTCGGACAGGAAGCCGTAGCCGGGGTGGACCGCCTCCGCCCCGGTCTCCCGGGCCGCCGCGAGCACGGCGTCCATGTCGAGGTAGGACTTCGCTGCCGGCGCGGGACCGATCCGCACCGCTCGATCGGCTTCCGCCACGTGGGGTGCACCGGCGTCGGCGTCGCTGTAGACGGCGACCGAGCGGATGCCCAATCGCCGGAGGGTCCTGATGACGCGGCAGGCGATCTCCCCGCGGTTGGCAACGAGGACGGTGGAGAAGAGCGGGTCGGTCACGGCGATCACATCCGGAAGACGCCGAAGCGCGGTTCGGGCAGCGGTGCTCGCGAGATGACATCGAGTGCGAGCCCCAGGACGTCACGAGTCTCTGCGGGGTCGATCACGCCGTCGTCCCACAGCCGCGCGGTGGCGTAGTAGGGGTTCCCCTGTTCCTCGAAGCGGGCTTTCACCGGGGCTTCGAATTCCGCCTGGTCGGCGACGGCCCAGTCTTCGCCGCGCGCGGCGAGCTGGTCGCGCTTCACCGTCGACAGCACCGATGCGGCCTGCGCCCCGCCCATCACCGAGATGCGGCTCCCGGGCCAGGTCCACAGGAAGCGGGGCGAGTACGCGCGCCCGCACATGGAGTAGTTGCCGGCCCCGAACGATCCCCCGATGACGACCGTGAGCTTGGGCACGCGCGTGGTCGCGACGGCGGTCACCATCTTCGCGCCGTCCTTGGCGATGCCGCCCGCCTCGGCATCCCTGCCCACCATGAACCCGGAGATGTTCTGCAGGAACAGCAGCGGGATGCCCCGCTGGTCGCACAGCTCGATGAAGTGGGCGCCCTTCTGCGCCGACTCGGCGAAGAGCACGCCGTTGTTGGCCACGATGCCGACCGGGTGACCGTGGATGCGGGCGAAGCCGGTGACGAGGGTGTCGCCGTACGCCCGCTTGAACTCATGGAGATCGCTTCCATCGACCAGGCGGGCGATGACCTCGCGCACGTCGTACGGCACGTTGACGTCGACGGGGACCACGCCGTAGAGATCCGCAGGGTCGACCAGCGGGTCCGTCGACGGGGCGACCGCCCACGCCGGCGGCTCGGGGGCCGGAAGCGTCGCGACGATGTCGCGCACGATCTCGAGGGCGTGCTCGTCGTCGTCGGCCAGGTGGTCGACGACCCCGGAGCGGCGGGCGTGGAGCTCTCCCCCGCCGAGCTCCTCGGCGGTGACGATCTCGCCGATCGCGGCTTTCACCAGCGGCGGCCCGCCCAGGAAGATCGTGCCCTGACCGCGGACGATGACGGTCTCGTCGCTCATCGCCGGCACATACGCGCCGCCGGCGGTGCACGAGCCCATCACGGCCGCGATCTGCGGGATGCCGTCAGCCGAAAGCCGCGCCTGATTGAAGAAGATGCGCCCGAAGTGCTCTCGGTCGGGGAAGACCTCGTCCTGCATGGGCAGGAAAGCCCCCCCGGAGTCGACGAGATAGATGCAGGGCAGGCGGTTCTCTCGCGCGATCTCCTGCGCGCGCAGGTGCTTCTTGACCGTCATCGGGAAGTAGGTGCCGCCCTTGACCGTGGCATCGTTGCAGACGACGAGCACATGGCGACCGTGGATCAGGCCGATGCCGGCGATGACACCCGCCGCGGGAGCCTCGCCGTCGTAGAGGCCGTCGGCGGCGAGAGGCGCGATCTCGAGGAACGGACTCCCCTCGTCCAGCAGTCGGTCCACCCGCTCACGCGGAAGCAGCTTGCCGCGGGCGACGTGGCGGTCCCGAGATGCGGGCGGTCCGCCCTGGGCGGCGCGCTCCAGCCTCTCGCGCAGGTCGGCGGCGAGGTGCGACTGGGCATCCGCGGTGCGGGTGAACACGTCGTCGCGGACCACGGCGGTCGGCAGCACGCTCATGTCATCTCCATCGACGTCACGATCGGATCACGGCGGTTGTCCCGCCGCGATCGAACTGGTTAGTGTTCACTAACTGATCATCCAGGTTAGCGAGGGTTAACTGAAATGACAAGAGGTGCGACCGACCGCGAGCGGGCCAAAGCGGGCCGGCACGCGGCGATCCTCCGCGAGGCGTCGCGACTGTTCGCCGAACGCGGATTCAGCGGGGTGAGCCTGGAGGATCTCGGCTCGGCGGTCGGGGTGTCCGGGCCTGCGTTGTACCGCCACTTCGCCAACAAGCAGGCCCTGCTGGGGGCACTGCTGGTCGGGGTCAGCGAGCGCCTGCGCGACGGCGGGCGACAGGTCAGCTCGATCGACGGCGACCCGACCTCGAGGCTGCGTGCGCTCATCGAGTTCCACGTCGACTTCGCCCTCGCGGACCCCGATGTCATCCGGGTGCAGGACAGAGACCTGGCGAGCCTGAGAGACGAGGATCTCCGCACCGTGCGCCGGCTGCAGCGCGAGTACGTGGAGAACTGGATCGAGGTGCTGGCCGATCTGCATCCGCACCGCGACGCGGACGACCTGCGCGTCCGGGCCCATGCGTGCTTCGGCCTGATGAACTCCACCCCTCGCACCGCGCGCGGGCGCGCGGGAGGCGACGACGCGCGGGCCATCCTCGAAACGATGGCGCTCGCCGCCCTCGCACGATGAGGGCGGTCCCGCTCGGACCCACCCTCATCGCGTGCTGACCGTCGCGCCTCTCAGCAGTGCAGCATCGCCCGGCCGGGTTCGCGCAGGATCTCCCCCACGTGGGCGAGGAAGCGCGAACCCTGTTCGCCGTCGACCAGGCGGTGGTCGAACGACAGTGCGAGCGTCATCACATCGCGCAGCGCGATCTCGCCCCGGTGCTCCCAGGGTTGGCGCCGGACGGCTCCCAGCGCGAGGATGCCCGCCTCGCCGGGGTTCAGGATCGGCGTGCCCGCGTCGACGCCGAAGACGCCGACGTTGGTGATCGAGAAGGTCCCGCCGGCCATGTCGGCCGGAGCGGTCCGACCCGCGCGTGCCGTCTGGGCGAGCTCGCGGATCGCGTCGGACAGTTCGACCAGTCCCATCTCGTGGGCGTCCCGGATGTTCGGCACGACGAGCCCGCGAGGGGTGGCTGCGGCTATCCCGAGGTTGACGTACCGGTACTGCACGATCTCGTTCGCGCGCTCGTCCCAGCTCGAGTTGAGCTCCGGCGTCCTGGCCAGGGCGACGCACACCGCCTTGGCCGCGACCGCGAGGATGCCGATCCGATGGTCCACCAGCGACCGATCCGAGCGGAGCGAGGCGATCAGCTCCGAGGTCGCGGTGACATCGACGGTGAGGAAGGTGGTTACGTGGGGAGCCGTGAAGGCGCTGCGCACCATCGCCTCCGCGGTGTGCTTGCGCACCCCCCGGATCGGGGTGCGCACGACCCGCGCGTCCGGGGATCCGTCCTCGGGCTGCTGCTCCGCGCGTGCGGTCGCCGAGGTGGGCGGCAGGGCCTCCACGCGATGCGCGTACGCCTCGACGTCGGCTCGCGTGACGAGACCCTCGGCGCCGGTCGGCTCGATCAGCGCGATGTCGACGCCCAGTTGCTTGGCCAGCGCGCGAACGGGAGGGGTCGAGCGCGGCCGTTCCACGAGCGCGTCGTCGAGGTCCGGAGCGTGGACCGCGTCGTGCGGGGCCGCTTCGAGCACAGCGGTGTCGGTCGCGGCGCTTCCCAGCGCCGCGACTCGCGCTCGACGGCGCGGCCGTGCGGCCGCGCGCGGAGCCGCCCCGTAGCCGACGAGATTGGGCTGTGCCTTCTCGTCGTCGGCGGACACTGCGTCGGCGGATGCCGCTGCCTGCGGCGACTCGGCCGGCTCTGCCGGATGACCGGCGTCACCTGCGGTCGCGGGCGCGGTCTCGGAAGCGGGCGATCCGGACGGTGAGGAGTCACCTCCCAGGTCGAACGAGATGAGCACCGAGCCGACCTCGACCACGTCTCCGGCCGCCGCGTGCAGTTTGGTGATGACACCGGCATGAGGCGACGGCAGCTCGACGACGGCCTTGGCGGTCTCGACCTCGGCGATCGTCTGGTTGAGCGCGACGGTGTCGCCCTCGGCCACGAGCCACTGGACCAGTTCGGCCTCCGGCAGTCCCTCTCCGAGATCCGGTAGGCGGAAGTCTTCGATCACAGCTCCACCCCCGTCAGGCTGTTCGGTCGATCCAGCACGCGATCGACGGCGTCGAGGATCCGGTCGAGGTCGGGCAGGTGGTGCTTCTCGAGCTTGGCGGGCGGGTAGGGGATGTCGTGACCGGTGACCCGCGCCGGCGCCGATTCGAGGTAGTTGAAGCAGCGCTCGGTGACGCTCGCGACGAGTTCGGCGGCGACCCCCGCCTCGCGGGCCGCCTCGTGGGTGACCACGACGCGCCCGGTCTTGCGCACCGACGCCGTGACCGTGCGGTAGTCGACAGGCGAGATCGAGCGGAGGTCGATGACCTCGATCGAGATCCCCTCGTCCTCGGCGGCGGCGGCGGCATCCAGTGCCGTGCCCACCTGCGCGCCGTAGGTGAGGATCGTGACGTCGGAACCCTGCCGCGCCACGCGTGCCAGCCCCATCGGCGCGGCATCCGCGAGATCGACCGAGAGATCGACCTCCCCCTTGGCGTGGTACAGCCGCTTGGGCTCGAAGAACACCACCGGATCGTCCGAGGCGATCGCCTGACGCAGGCATACGTAGGCGTCCTGGGGGTTCGACACCGCCACGACGCGAAGCCCTGCGGTGTGGACGAAGTAGGCCTCGGGCGATTCCGAGTGATGCTCCGCCGCCCCGACTCCCCCCGCCCACGGGATGCGGATGGTGATGGGCATCCGCACGTTGCCGCGCGTGCGGTAGTGCAGCTTGGCGACCTGGCACACGATCTGGTCGAAGGCGGGGTAGACGAAGCCGTCGAACTGGATCTCCACCACCGGGCGGTAGCCGCGGAAGGCCAGTCCCACCGCGGTGCCCATGATGCCGGACTCGGCCAGAGGTGTGTCGATGACGCGCTGGGCGCCGAACTCGTCGAGCAGTCCGTCGGTGATGCGGAAGACGCCGCCGAGCTTGCCGATGTCCTCGCCCATGACGAGCACCTTCGGGTCATCGGCCATGGCCCGGTGCAGACCCTCGTTGATGGCCTTCGCCATCGTCAGCTGCGTCATCGCCCGCTCCCGTCCTCGTCGTCGGCGAAACCGTCGAGATAGGCGCCGAACCAGCGACCCTGCTCTTCGAGCCCCGAGTGGGGCTCGGCATAGACGTGGTCGAGGACGCTGAGCGGCGGGAGGGTCTTCGCGCCGATCGCCGCAGCACGCACCTCGGCGGCGAGGTCGTCCGCCTCGGCGGCCACGCTTCGCGAGAACTCCTCGTCGAAGGCGTCCTGCGCGCGCAGCAGCGCCTCGATGCGCGCAAGCGGATCGCGAGCGGCCCAGCGCTCGACCTCTTCCTTGTCGCGATAGCGCGTGGGGTCGTCCGATGTGGTGTGCGGGCCCATCCGGTACGTCACCGCTTCGATGAAGGCGGGGCCGCCGCCGGCGCGCGCATTCTGCACCGCCCATCGCATCGCGGCGAGACAGGCCAGAACGTCGTTGCCGTCCACCCGCAGGCTGGGGATGCCGAATCCGGGAGCGCGACCCGCGATGGGGAACTTCGCCTGCACGGTCACCGGCTCCGAGATCGCCCACTGGTTGTTGGTGCACACGAAGACCACGGGAGCCCGGAAGGACGAGGCGAAGACCATGGCCTCGTTCACATCGCCCTGGCTCGAGGCGCCGTCGCCGAAGTAGGCGGCGGCGACCTGGTCGGTGCCGTCGCGCTGGATGCCCATCGCGTAGCCGACCGCGTGAAGCGACTGGGCGCCGATGATGATCTGAGGCGTCGCGGTGTTGATCTCGTAGGGGTCGTACGTCGAATGCGACTCGCCGCGCCACGCCAGGACGAAGTCCGCCGGCTTGGCACCGCGAACGTGGTTGACGCCGATCTCGCGGTAGCTCGGGAACGCGAAGTCGTCGGCGCGCAGCGCGCGAGCAGTGCCGACCTGGACGGCCTCCTGGCCGCGGCAGGGCGCCCACAGCCCGAGCTGCCCTTGACGCTGGAGCGCGACTCCTTCGGCATCGATGCGCCGCACCAGGGCCATGTCGCGGTACAGACCGCGGACCGTCTCGACGTCCACATCGGCGATCCAGCGGTCGAGGTCGGGGTCGGCGACCCGCGCGCCGTCCGGGCTCACCAGCCGCGCGACGTCGTCGATGTCGGTCGCCGGATCGGCTGTCGGTGTCAGGGTGTGCGCCATCGTCATCTCCCTCGTCCGGAGCCTGCCTCGTGAGTAGGCCCGGGGTGGAATGCCGGCGTCGTCGCCGACAAGGCCGAGAATACGTCTGCGACGCATGTGGCTCAAGCATCCGGCAGAAGCTTGAGCATGTTGCGCAACAGAAGGGTCGGACAGCGTGCTATCGTTTCGCACTATGAGCGCACTGGACCACGTCGACCTCGAGCTGCTGGCCGCCCTGGCGGACGACCCGCGTGCCACGGTCGTCGCTTTGGCCGAGCGGCTGGGCCTGTCCCGCAACACCGTGCAGGCGCGCATGGCGCGGTTGGACCGCTCGGGTGTGTTCCTGTCCTACGAGCGGGCGATCTCGTCGTCGGCGCTGGGGTTCCCGATCGAGGCGTTCATCAGCGTCATCGTGCGTCAGGCCGAACTGCCGCGGATCACCGAGGAACTCCTCCGCGTGCCCGAGATCGTGCAGGCCCACGGCCTCAGCGGGCAGGTCGACCTGCTGGTGCGAGTGGCGTGTCGCGACACCCAGCACCTGTTCGACACGGATGCGCGCATCCTCGCGATCGAGGGCGTGGAGCGCACCGAGACCTCTCTGGTGATGGGCGAGGTCATCCCCTATCGCGTGGTCCCGCTCATGGAGCTGGCACGGCGGGAGCAGTAGCGACTGCAGGCAGCGATCGTCGCGCGATTCCGGCATCCCATCGCACCGCGACGACACCCAGCAGGATCAGAGCGCCGCCGGCGAACTGCACGGGTCCGGGCGTCTCTCCCAGCAGGAGCCAGGCGAAGGCCAGAGCGAACAGCACTTCCGCCAGTCCGATGAAGGACGCCAGCCTCGACCCGATGCGCGGCACGGCGATGACACCCAGGGCGTAGCCGACCGCCGTGGACGCGATCGCGACCCACAGCACGGGCACGATCCACGGCAGGGAGACACCGCCGACGACGACCGACACGGCGGGCGCGTGGAAGGGCAGGATGCCGGTCACGCCCAGAAGAACGATGATCGCCGCGCCGAACAGCAGACCGCCCGCCGCCAGCGCGATCGGCGACAGGTCGTCGACCGCCCGTGCAGAGATGACGAAGTAGACGGCGGCGCACACGGCGGCGCCGAGGGCGAGGAGCGTTCCCCACAGGTCGAAGCGGGCGCCGGCGACATCCACGACGAGGACAAGCCCGGCGACAGCGATGAGCGACCCCCCGAGCACGAGCGCCGAGGGCCGCCGACGGGTGCGCAACCACACGAAGCCGACAAGGAGCACCGGCGCGAGGTACTGGATGAGCAGAGCGATGGCCACCGGCATCCGCTGCATGGCCGAGAAGTAGAACAGCTGACAGCCGAGCACGCCGGTGAGACCGAACCCGGCGATGAGGGGGCCGTGCCGGCGGAGGAATCCGCGCTCGCGGCGAAGTGCTCGCACGAGCGCCGGAGCGAGGATGAGACCGGCGATGCCCATGCGCGCCGTCAGCGCGGCGCCGAGCGACCATCCCGCCTCGAGCAGCGGCTTCACAAGGGGTCCGCTCGACGAGAATGCGAGGGCAGAGACGACAGCGAGGAGCAGACCGGAGGTATGAGCCCGCCCGACGACGAGACCCGAGGACGATCCCGTCGTGGGTCGAGCAGCCACTGCCATCCGCCTGTCATGAGTCATCTGCACTTACACTGGTGACAGTATCCCGAGGGACTGTCAGGAGTCAACATGGTTTTCATTCGTGACACCCGCGATGCGCTCGCGGCCGCTGTCGACCTCGTGAACACTCTTCCGGCGACAGACACTGCGGGCGTGGACCGCCTCGACACCGCGGAGGACCTCGCACGCTACCTTCGCGCGCACCCGTACTCCGGGCGCATCTCGCATGACGAGGACGAGAGGCGCTCCCTGCGCGAGATCCGCACGCGACTGCGTGGCCTGTGGTTCGTGGACCGCGACGGCGCGGTGCCCCTGGTCAACGACATGCTGCGAGACGGTGAGGCGCTTCCCCAGCTCGTCATCCACGACGAGTACGACTGGCACATCCACGCCACTTCCGAGGACGCACCGCTCGCCACCCGCGTCATGGTCGAGGCGGCGATGGCCTTCGTCGACGTCATCCGCTCGGACGAATACGATCGCGTCCGCGTGTGCGCGGCCGACGACTGTCTGAGCGTCTACATCGACTATTCGAGGAACCGGTCGAAGCGATACTGCGACACCGGCAACTGCGGCAATCGCATGAACGTCAACGCCTATCGACGTCGACGGGCACGCGAAGGCCTCACCTCGTCGTGACGTCCGCGAGGAACTCCTGGATCGCCGAGGCTGCGGCGTGCGGAGTCTCGTAGTGGATGAGGTGACCGACGGCGGGGATCTCCACGAGGCGGGCGTCCGGGAAGAGCGTGCGCAGCTCCCGCTCCTTCTCGATCGGCGTGATGTCGTCCTTCTGCGCGGCCACCAGGAGCGTGGGCACGTCGACGGCGGGCGCGAACTCCCGGACGTCGTGAGACACCGAGGTCACGAAGGCGTCGTGGAGGACGTCACGATCGGCGAATCGCGAGAAGTAGGTGTCGTGCTGGTCGTGGACGAAAGCGCGGAGTCGTCGATCGCGCGTCTTGGCCATCGTCGCGCTCATGACGCGGACGATCGCGGGGTTGCGCAGCAGCGCGTCGCCGGCGCGCGCGGGGAGCCGCGCGGCCACCGTGTAGTAGGCGATGGCGAGCCGGGTCATCACCCCACGCGGTCCTTCCAGGGCGGGTGCCCCGATCGGGTTCACGAGGATGAGGGCCGGTGTCGAGAGCCCACCGGTCACGGCGGCGGCGGCGACGATCGAGCCGAAGGAATGGCCGAGCACCACCGCGCCGGGGGCGGTGGCCGCGGCGAAGGCGGTCAGCCACTCGGCATAGGCGTCGAGGTCGTGGGTGCGCGCGGGCAGCGGGGGCGTCTCGCCGAAGCCGGGCAGGTCGGGCATGACGACGCGGATGCCGGGAAGATACGCCACGACCGGCTCGAGCCCATGGTGCTCACCGCGGAAGCCGTGGACAGCGAGCACGGTGACCTCGGCATCCGGAGGTCCGTACGTCCAGTACGCGGTGCGGCCGCCGAGCACATCGGCTTCGCCGCGCTGCACCGGAATCTCGCGCAGCAGCGCACCGTAGGGATTCTCAGGCGGCATCAGGCGATCCTATCGGGGCGATCGCGCGACGTCGGAGCGGCACCCGAACGATGTCCGCGGGCGCACCTACCGTGTTCAGCATGCACGTGTGGCAGTCTCCTCCGCTGTCGATGTTCGAGTCCCCCGCCTGGCTGGACGTGGTGGGGGTTTTCGATCTCGAGACCACGGGCATCGACGTCACCGCCGACCGCATCGTCACGGCGCACGTGGGCATGCTCGACGCGACCGGAGCCGTCATGAGCGCGCGGGGCTGGATCGCGGACCCGGGCGTGGAGATCCCCGACGCGGCCGCGGCGATCCACGGCATCACCACCGCCGACGCGCGCACGCGCGGACGACCGGCCGCCGCGGTCGTGACCGAGGTCGTCGCGGCGCTGCGCGGTCTCCTGGAGGCCGGCATCCCGGTGGTCGCCTACAACGCGGCCTTTGACTTCTCCCTGCTTGCCCATGAGGCCGCCCGCCACGGCGTGCCGCCGCTGACGGCGCCGTCGCCGGTCATCGACCCGCTCGTCGTCGACAAGGCCTACGACCGCTATCGCCGGGGCAAGCGCACGCTGGGCGTCGTGGCGGCACACTACGACGTGCGCTTGGACGATGCGCACGAGGCGGCGGCGGACGCGGTCGCCGCGGGCCGGGTCGCGCAGGCGATCGCGGCTCGCTATGCGGCGTGGCTGCCCGCGACCGCCGAAGAGCTGCACACCCGGCAGATCGGGTGGGCGCGTGCTCAGGCGGCGAGCCTGACGGAGTACTTCGTACGCATCGGGCGCATCGACGCCGACGACAGCATCGACGGCACGTGGCCCGTGCGGGGCGCATGACGAAGGGCCCCGCCGAGGCGGGGCCCTTCGTGCGGCTGCTTACTTGGAGCCGAAGTTCTTGAAGCGCTGGTTGAACTTCTCGACACGACCGGCCGAGTCGAGGATGCGCTGCTTGCCCGTGTAGAACGGGTGCGAGGCGGAGGAGATCTCGACGTCGATCACCGGGTACTCGACACCGTCGAGCTCGATCGTCTTGTTGCTGGTGACCGTCGAGCGGGTGAGGAAGGTGTCGCCGGAGCCGAGGTCGCGGAACACGACGGCCTGGTACTCGGGGTGGATGTCAGTCTTCATGGGAAGTCCTTTGAAAGTGGTGCCCTGGATTTTGCCAGGGCGGTCAAAGTCTGGGGTGCGAGCGCACCAAGGGGCCATATTACCAGCCCGCGGCCGGCTGGAGGAATCCGAGCCGCGTCAGTGGGCGGCGCGGGCGGCGTACCTGCCGCCGTCTTCGGTGAGGACGATCGGCTGGCCGAAGGTATCGGTGAGGGCCTCGGCTGTCAGCGTCTGGGCGATCGGTCCGGCCGCCACAGCCCGTCCCGCGTTGAGAAGCAGGACGTGGGTGAACCCGACGGGGATCTCCTCGACGTGGTGGGTGACCATGATCATGGCGGGAGTCGTCGGGGCCTTCGCATAGCCGCTGAGCAGCGTGAGCAGCTCCTCGCGGGCGCCGAGGTCGAGGCTCGCCGTGGGCTCGTCCAGCAGCAGGATCTCGGGGTCGGTCATGACGGCGCGCGCGATCTGCACCCGCTTCTGCTCGCCGTCGCTGAGGGTGCCGAAGGTGCGGTCCGCGAGGTGGTCCAGCCTCCACTCTGCGAGCACACGCAGCGCGCGGCGCTCGTCGATGTCCTCGTACGCCTCGTTCCATCGTCCCAGCACCGAGAACGCGGCCGTCAGCACCACGTTCAGCACGGTCTCCTCCGGCGGCACCCGCCGGGCCATCGCCGACGATGCGAATCCGATGCGGGGACGGAGTTCGAACACGTCGGTGCGACCGAGCCGCTCGCCGAGGACGTCGACCTGACCCGACGTGGGGTGGATGAGAGTCGCAGCCAGCTGCAGCAGCGTGGTCTTCCCGGCCCCGTTGGGTCCGAGGATCACCCACCTCTGATCGTCGGCGACCGACCACTGCAGGTGATCGACGATGTCCCGGGCGTTTCTGCGGACGACGACGTCGGAGAACTCGAGCACCTGCGGCATGCCGTCTACCCTATCGGCCGACAGCGGCGACCTCCGTGTAGAGCGCGGCGGTCTGTTCGGCGATCCGCTCCCAGCTGAAATCCTCAGCGGCGCGCCGTCGGCCCGCCTCGCCGTACGCGCGCGCCCGCTCGGGGTCGCTCACCACCTCGGTCAGCACGCGAGCCAGATCCCCGACGAAGCGTTCGGGGTCGATGGGGGTTCCGGTACCGTCCTGCACCTGGTCGATGGGCACGATGCGGCCGGTGACACCGTCGACGACGACCTCCGGGATGCCTCCCGTGCCGGTGCCGACCACGGCGGCACCGCACGCCATCGCCTCGAGGTTGACGATGCCGAGCGGCTCGTACACCGAGGGACAGACGAAGGTGGTGGCGGCGGTGAGCACGGCGCACAGCTCGCGCCTCGGCAGCAGGCGGTCGATCCAGACGACACCCTCGCGCGTCTGCTGGAGGCCGCGGACGAGCTCCTCGACCTCGGCCATGATCTGCGGGGTGTCGGGGGCTCCGGCGCACAGGATGAGCTGCACGTCGGCGGGCAGGCGCTCGGCGGCGCGCAGCAGGTAGGGCAGACCCTTCTGCCGGGTGATCCGGCCGACGAAGACGACCGACGGACGGGCCGGATCGATCCCCATCTCGGCGAGCAGTCCCGGGTCCTCCACCGGTGCCCACGCGTCGGTGTCGATGCCGTTGTAGATGACCCGCACCTTGGCCGGGTCCAGCGCCGGGTAGCTGCGCAGGATGTCGTCGCGCATGCCCTCGCTGACGGCCACGACGGCGGCCGCTCCCTCGTATGCCGTCTTCTCGATGTAGCTCGAGACGGCGTACCCTCCGCCGAGCTGCTCCGCCTTCCAGGGGCGCAGCGGTTCCAGGCTGTGCGCGGTGACGACATGCGGGATGCCGTGAAGCAGTGATGCGAGGTGACCGGCGAAATTGGCGTACCAGGTGTGACTGTGGACGACATCGGCTCCGGCGACGTCCGACACGATCGCGAGGTCCGTGCCGAGCGTCTGGATGGCACCGTTGGCGCCGGACAGCTCGACGGGGACCCCGTAGGAGGTCGTGCCGTCCTCGTCCCGGGGGGCCCCGAACGCGCGCACCCGGACCTCCAGCCCGCCGCGCAATGCCTTGACGAGCTCGGCGACGTGCACACCGGCCCCGCCGTAGACCTCCGGAGGGTACTCCTTGGAAATGATGTCGACGCGCATGTGGGGAACGCTAGTACACAGCGCCGATCGCGTCCTAGTGTGGACCCATGCCTGCAGCGCCGAAGGTCTTCGGAATCATCCTCGCCGGCGGCGAGGGCAAACGTCTCATGCCGCTCACGGCGGACCGAGCCAAGCCCGCCGTCCCGTTCGGCGGCCAGTACCGCCTGATCGACTTCGCCATCTCGAACCTGATCAACTCGGGGCTGAGACAGATCGTCGTGCTCACCCAGTACAAGTCGCACAGCCTCGACCGTCACATCTCGCAGACGTGGCGGATGTCGGCGCTGCTGGATTCGTACGTCGCATCGGTGCCGGCCCAGCAGCGCCTGGGCAAGCGATGGTTCTCGGGGTCGGCGGATGCCATCCTGCAGTCGCTGAACCTCATCAACGACGAGCAGCCCGACATCGTCGTCGTGATCGGCGCCGATCACGTCTACCGCATGGATTTCCGCCAGATGCTGGCGGCCCACATCGACTCCGGCGCGCGTGCGACGGTCGCGGGAATCCGGCAGCCGCTGTCGATGGCCAACCAGTTCGGCGTCATCGACGTCGACGCCTCCGACCCGACGCGGATCAATCAGTTCCTCGAGAAGCCGCAGAACGCCACCGGGCTCTCCGATGCTCCCGACGAAGTGCTCGCCTCGATGGGCAACTACATCTTCGACACCGATGCGCTCATCGAAGCGGTCGAGGCCGATGGCGAGCTGCCGACGTCGAACCACGACATGGGCGGCGACATCATCCCCTACTTCGTCGATCGCGGCGAAGCCGGGGTGTACGACATGAAGCACAACGACGTGCCGGGCTCGACCGACCGCGATCGCTACTACTGGCGCGATGTCGGCACGATCGACTCGTTCTTCGACGCGCACCGCGACCTGATCTCCACGCTGCCCATCTTCAACCTCTACAACATGCAGTGGCCGATCCACTCGCAGTCCGTGAACTCCCCGCCGGCGAAGTTCGTCCGGGACTCCGTCGGGCGGATCGGCAACGCGATCGACTCGGTCGTCTCGCTCGGTTCGGTGCTGTCGGGCACCCATCTGGAGCGGAGCGTGGTGGGCCCGTGGACCCTGGCCGGAGGTGGGTCGACGATCACGGACTCGGTGCTGTTCGATCACGTGCATGTGGGCGCGGGCGCCCGTATCCATCGGGCGATCCTCGACAAGAACGTGATCCTGGCCGACGGCGCGACCGTCGGCGTGGACCGTGAGCGCGATCTCGCGAACGGCTTCACCGTGACCGATTCCGGCATCACGGTGGTGGGCAAGGGCGTGCGCGTCGAACGGTGACGCCGCGCGGCTCCTCGATGCGGGACCAGCACTCCCGCGGCGCTAGCGTGAGAGCATGCCCTCGCCCTCCGCGCGTCTCCTGGTCGTCCTCGATGCCGATTCGACACTGATCCGCAACGAGGTCATCGAGCTCATCGCTGACGAGGCCGGCCGCGGCGAAGAGGTCGCCGCAGCGACCGAGGCCGCGATGCGCGGTGAGGTCGATTTCGCCGCCAGCCTCCGGGCGAGGGTCTCGGTGCTCGCCGGCGTGCCGATCTCACGCTTCGAACGCGTCATCTCGCGCATCGAGCCCACCCCGGGCGTGGCCGAGCTCATCGACGCGGTCCACCGGCGCGACGGGATCGTCGGGGTGGTGTCCGGCGGCTTCCACGAGATCCTCGATCAGATCGCCCCCGCCCTCGGCGTCGACGTGTGGCGCGCGAATCGCCTCGACGTGCGCGAGGGGATGCTGGCCGGCACCGTCGACGGTGCGATCGTCGACGCGGCGGTCAAGGCCGCGACGCTGCGCGAATGGGCCCTCTCTTACGACGTTCCCCTCTCGCGCACGTTCGCCATCGGGGACGGTGCGAACGACCTCCAGATGATGGACGTCGCCGGGCTGGGCGTCGCCTTCAACGCCAAGCCGGCGGTGCGCGAGCGCGCAGACGTCGTCATCGGCCCCGTCGATCTCGCACAGGTCATCCCGCTCCTGCCCTGAGCCGGGTCCTGCGCATCCGCGTCCGGGTCAGTGCCCCATCCCGAGGCCGCCGTCGACAGGGATGACGGCGCCCGAGATGTAGGCCGCGTCATCCGAGGCCAGCCATGCCACCACACCAGCGACCTCGTCGGGAGTGGCGAAGCGCCCCGCCGGGATGTTCCGCTTGTACTCCGCCTGGGTGTCCTCCGGGAGCGCCGCGGTCATGTCCGTCTCGATGAACCCCGGCGCCACGACGTTCGCGGTGATCCCCCGCCCCCCGAGTTCTCGGGTGAGCGAGCGGGCGAAGCCGACGAGCCCGCTCTTCGAGGCGGCGTAGTTGACCTGGCCGGCCGACCCGTAGAGCCCCACGACGCTGGAGATCAGGATGACTCGTCCCCACCGCGCGCGCAGCATCCCCTTGCTGGCGCGCTTGACCACCCGGAAGGCGCCGCCGAGGTTGGTGGAGACGACGCTGTCGAAGTCCTCCTCGGTCATCCGCATCAGCAGGGTGTCCTTGGTGATGCCGGCATTGGCGACGACCACCTCCACCGGCCCGAGCGCCTCTTCCACCTCGCGGAAGGCGGCGTCGACGGCGGCGGTGTCGGTCACATCCGCGCGCACCGTGAGCGTGCCGGCAGGCCCCTCGCCGGAGCGCGCGGTCACCGCGACGCGATGGCCCTCGGCCACGAAACGCTCGGCGATGGCGCGGCCGATGCCGCGATTTCCGCCGGTGATCAGGACGACGCGTGGGCTCGACATGGCGATGATGCTCCCCGGGTAGGTGATGGACCGCGCACCAGCCTATCGGCGCGCCGTTTGACACCCGGGCTCGCGCGCTGGAACGCTGAGGGTGCCACCTCGAGAAAGGCCCCACGCGTGAGCGAGAACACCCCCGGCGGACAGCCCGCCGATCCGCCGTCCCCGTCCGCCGGCGGAGCCTATCCGCCGCCGGCATCCCCCGCCGCTCCGCAGCCACCTGCCTACGGGGCGCCCACTCCCCCGCCGTACGGCAGTGCCCCCGCCTACGGTTCTCCGCCCGCGTACGGTGCGGGGTCCTACGGCGCGGCACCGGCGTACGGCGGTTATGGAACGGCCCCGAAGACCAACACGCTCGCGATCGTCTCGCTGATCGCATCGATCGTCGGACTCGTGCTCGTCCCGTTCATCGGATCGGTCGTCGGGGTCATCACCGGCCACATGTCGCTGTCGCAGATCAAGCAGAACGGCGAGGGCGGCAGGGGGATGGCGCTTGCGGGCACCATCGTCGGCTGGGTGGGCGTCGGGTTCAGCGTGCTCGCTCTCATCATCCTGTTCGCGGTCCTGCCGGCGTTCCTCGCCACGGTCAGCAGCACCTCCTTCAGCTGACGGATCCGTGCCTCCGGAACGGCGACCGCACCCCCGCGGCGGCGTACCCTGGAAGCACCGTGAAGAGTTCGAATCGGGCCCAGTCGGCCACGTCTCTGCCGCGTGCACCACGCGACGAGGCGTCCGCGCGCTCGCGGCGCTATCTCGTGATGATGGGCATCCGTGTCCTCTGCTTCGTGCTCATGGTGGTGATCACTCCGTACGGCTGGTACACCTGGGTGCTGGGCGCCGCCGCCGTTCTGCTTCCCTACTTCGCCGTCGTCACGGCGAACGTGGGCGAGGACGTGCGTTCGCCGGATCCCGAGAGCCCGGAGCGCGCGCTCCCGGCAGCTCCGCCCGCTCGTGTCGAGCCGCCGCCGTCGGCCCCTCGCATCATCCGACTGGGCGAGACGAGCGAGAACCCGCCCGCGGACGATCGCGGATGATCGTGGACGACGCCGTGCCCGTGTGCTCGCGGGCCGGATGCCGCGCCCCGGCGTCGTGGCGCATCGACTGGCGCAACCCCCGGATCCACGCCCCCGACCGCGTGAAGAGCTGGACGGCGTGCGAGGAGCACCGTGCCTTCCTCAGCGAGTACCTCTCCGCCCGGAACTTCCCCGTCGCCTCCGTGCCTCTGGACCCCGACGCGGAGTCCGCGACATGAGCCGGCGCGGGGTCAGCATGCAGAACCTCCCGACGGCCGGTCGGTGGGCGATCTATCTCTCTCTCGCGGCGGTGTTCGCCATCGCGTGCGCGTTCCTGGCGAACTGGCAGTTCGCCAGGAACGATGAGCGCTCGGCGCAGCTGGCGCTCGTCGAGGCGAACTACGATGTCGCCCCGGTTCCCCTTGCCGAGCTGATCCCCGCCGGCGGGCGACTCGACCCCGCAGATCAGTGGCGGCAGGTCGAACTCACCGGCAGCTACCTGTCCGGGGAACAGCTGCTGGTGCGCAACCGGCCGCACGGCGGGACGTCCGCGTTCGAGGTGCTGGTCCCGTTCCGACTCGACGACGGACGCGTGCTGCTCATCGACCGAGGATGGGTGCTGCCCGGGGAGCAGAGCCCCCTGCCCGATGACGTCCCCCCCGCGCCGGAGGGGACGGTCACGGTCGTCGCCCGGCTCCAGCCGGGCGAACCGCTCCCCCGTTCCGGACGATCGGCGCCCGACGGGCAGGTGCCGACAATCCACCTCCCGTCGGTGGCCGAGCAGATCGGCGACGCCGGAGTGGACCTCGAGACGAGCGCCTACGGGCTGATGGCCGACGAGGATCCCGCGCCCGCGACGCGTCCCCAGGCGATCGCGTCGCCGTCGGAGGACCCGGGCCCGCACCTGTCGTACGCGATCCAGTGGATCCTCTTCGCCGTCATGGGCTTCGTCTTCATCGGCTATGTCATCCGCACCGAGCGTCAGCATCGACGCGAGGACGCGGAGGACGACGGCGCACCCGGCTCAGCGCCCGCGCCGCGCACGCGGCGCCGCGACCGCGATGCGGACGACGAGGACGCTCTCATCGACGCCTCCGCGCGCTGAAGGCGCGTCAGGCGAGCGTGACGAGGTCGGCGTAGTCGCGGCCCCAGATGTCCTCGACGCCGTCGGGAAGGATGAGGACGCGCTCGGGATTGAGCGCCTCCACCGCACCCTCGTCGTGCGAGACGAGGATCACCGCGCCCTCGTAGTGCGCGAGGGCGCCGAGGATCTCCTCACGTGAGGCCGGGTCGAGGTTGTTCGTGGGTTCGTCCAGCAGCAGGACGTTGGCGCTCGAGACCACGAGGGTCGCCAGCGACAGCCTCGTCTTCTCGCCGCCCGACAGCACGCCCGCGGGCTTGAGCACGTCGTCGCCGGTGAACAGGAATGACCCGAGCACCTTCCGCGCCTCGGTCGCGGTGATGTCGGGGGCGGCCGACATCATGTTCTCGAGAACGGAGCGGGACACGTCGAGATTCTCGTGCTCCTGCGCGTAGTACCCGATCTTGAGCCCGTGACCGGGTTCGACCTGGCCCGTGTCGGGCGCGTCGACGCCGGCCAGGATGCGCAGCATCGTCGTCTTCCCCGCGCCGTTCAGACCGAGGATGACCACCTTCGAGCCCCGGTCGATCGCGAGGTCGACGTCGGTGAAGATCTCGAGCGAGCCATACGACTTCGACAGATTGGATGCCGTGATGGGCGTCTTCCCGCAGGGCGCCGGCTTGGGGAAGCGGAGCTTGGCCACGCGCTCGTCCTGACGGACGTCGTCCAGTCCCGAGAGCATCTTCTCGGCCCGCGCCACCATCTGGTGGGCTGCCGCGGCCTTGGAGGCCTTCGCGCCGAACCGGGCGGCCTGCTGCTGCAGTGCGGTCGCCTTCTTCTCGACGTTCGCCCGCTCCTTCTTGCGACGCTCCTCGTCGGCCACACGCTGCCGGAGGTAGTTCTTCCAGTTCATGTTGTAGATGTCGATGACCTGGCGGTTCGCGTCGAGGTAGAACACCCGGTTCACGGTCTCGCCCACGAGTTCGACGTCGTGGCTGATGACGATGAGACCGCCCTTGTATCCCTTGAGGAACTCGCGCAGCCACACCACGCTGTCGGCGTCGAGGTGGTTGGTGGGCTCGTCGAGGATCATGGTGTCGGCGTCGGAGAACAGGATCCGCGCGAGCTCGATGCGGCGCCGCTGCCCGCCCGAGAGCGTGCGCAGGGGCTGGTCCAGGATCCGGTCCGGCAGCGAGAGGTTGTGCGCGATGGACGCGGCCTCCGCCTCGGCGGCGTAGCCGCCGAGCGCCTCGAAGCGCTCGGTCAGATTGCCGTACTTCTTCATCGCGCGGGCCGCCGTGGCGGCATCCGCATCGGCCATCGCCTGCGATGCCTCGCTCATCCCGAGCGCGATCGTGCCGAGGCCGCGCGCGTCGAGGATGCGCGTCCGTGCCAGCATCTCGGGGTCGCCCGCTCGCGGGTCCTGCGGCAGGTAGCCGAGCTCGCCGCTGCGGTCCACCCGTCCGTCCGCCGGAAGCAGATCTCCGGCGAGCACCTTGGTCAGGGTGGTCTTGCCGGCGCCGTTGCGCCCGACCAGACCGATCTTGTCGCCGCCGCTGACGCGGAAGGACACCTCGGACATGAGCACGCGGGCGCCCACGCGGATCTCGAGGTCGTGCACGGAGAGCACAGCGATTGTCCGTTTCGTTCGGTGAAGGGGTACAAGAGGCGGTCGATGACCAGCCCCCTAGTATAAGTCGCGATGCCCCGGGCGCCGTCCCGGGAACCCCCACGCCGAAGGAGCACCCATGACCCTGGCCGCCGCACCCTCCCGACGTCGGGTCCTCGCCGACGTCATCGCCCGCCCCTCCTCCCGCGCGCTCGCACTCGCCGTCGATGCCGGGCTCGTCGTCGCCGGCGCCGCCCTCGTCGCCGTGCTGGCGCAGGCGTCGATCCCGCTGTGGCCGGTTCCGATCACCGGTCAGACCCTGGCCGTCATCGTCGTCGGGGCCGCTCTGGGAGCACGCCGCGGCGCTGCTGCGCTCGTCACCTATATGGCCGCGGGCCTGGCGGGTTTTCCCGTCTTCGCAGACTTCACCGGTTCGATCGCCGCCGTCGGCAAGCCCAGCTTCGGATTCATCATCGGGTTCATCGTCGCCGCCTTCGTCGCGGGCTGGTTCGCCGAGAGGGCGTGGGATCGCAAGCCGTGGCTGGCCTTCGTCGGGTTCATCGCCGCCAGCGCGGTGCCCTTCGTGTTCGGCATCCCGTACATGGCGATCATCCTCAACGCGGTGATGGGGCTCGAGCTGTCGTTCTGGCAGCTGCTCGAGGCGGGCCTGTTCCCCTTCATCCTCGGCGGTGTCGTGAAGGCCGCGATCGCGGCGCTCGTCATCCCCGGCGCGTGGGCGGCCGTCCGGGCGGCGGACGCGCGCAAGGGCTGACCGGACCACTTGCCCCGACGGCGCCGGATGCAGATCACGCATCCGGCGCCGTCGGCGTTCTCGGGGACATCCGCCGTCATGGACATCGGCGAATTCGCACGCGCGCGGCCTCTTGGGTAATGTAAGGCTTACCTTACTCACCCGGAGGAATCGTGCCCCGTACCCGCCTCGCCATCGCGCTGACCGCGACTGCGACCGCATCCCTTGTCCTCGCCGGCTGCTCCAGCGACACCGGCACCGCGCCCGCCGCGTCGACCGCCCCCGAAGCGTCCGCGTCGTTCCCCGTCACGATCGAGCACGCCTACGGCGAGACGACGATCGACGCTCAGCCCGAGCGGGTCGCCACGGTCGCGTGGGCGAACCATGAGGTCCCGCTCGCGCTCGGCATCGTGCCGGTCGGCATGAGCAAGGCGACGTGGGGCGACGACGACGGCGACGGCGTCCTGCCGTGGGTCGAGGACCAGCTGGAGGAGCTGGATGCCGAGACTCCGGTGCTGTTCGACGAGACCGACGGCATCGACTTCGAAGCCGTCGCCGACACGCAACCCGACGTCATCCTCGCGGCGTACTCGGGACTGACGCAGGAGGAATACGACACGCTGTCGAAGATCGCCCCGGTCGTGGCGTACCCGGATGTCGCCTGGGGCACCTCGTACGAGGACACCATCCGGCTGAACTCCCAGGCGCTCGGTCTGGCCGCAGAAGGCGACCAGCTCATCGATGACCTGCACGCCACGGTCGAGGACTCCCTCGCCGAGTACCCGGAGCTGGCCGACTCGAAGCTGCTCTTCTCGTACATCGACCCCGCCGACCTGAGCCAGATCGGCTTCTACACGAGCCTCGACACCCGCCCTGGGTTCCTGACCGCTCTCGGACTGCCTCTTCCCGCCGTCGTCGAAGAGGAGTCGGCCGGCACCGACCTCTTCTACGTCACCGTCAGCGCCGAGCAGGCGGACCGATTCGAGGACGTCGACGTGTTCGTCACCTACGGCGACCCCGAAGGAGACATGGTCGAGAGCCTGCAGGCCGATCCGCTCCTGTCGCAGATCCCGGCCATCGCCGAGGGCCGCATCGCCGTGCTCGAGAACTCGACGCCCCTCGCGGCGTCTGCGAACCCCTCACCGCTGTCGATCGGCTGGGGCGTCGACGAGTACTTCGCCCTGCTCGCCGACGCGCTCGACCAGGAAGGGTGAGCACCCAGGCGCTCCGCACACCGCTGCCGGACACCGCCGCGCTGCGGCGTCCGGCAGCGGTGAGACTGGCGATCCTCGTCGCCGCCCTGGGCATCCTCGGGCTGTTGTGCGCCGCCTCGGTCGCCTTCGGCGTCAGGGACGTCTCGCTCGCCGACGTCGCCGCCGGACTGGCCGGCGCCACCGACGGGGTCGCGCAGGCCGCGGTCGTGGCCCGACTGCCCCGCACCGCGCTGGCGGTCCTGGTCGGGGCGGCGCTCGCCCTCGCCGGCGCCACGATGCAGGCCGTCACCCGCAATCCGCTGGCCGATCCGGGCATCCTCGGGGTCTCGGGCGGAGCCGCGCTCGCGGTCGTCACCGGTCTGGCGTTCTTCGGCATCACCGGCCCCTACCCGACCATGGGCCTCGCGATCGTCGGCGCAGCCCTCGCCGCCGTCTTCGTCTACGCGGTGGGGTCGCTCGGCAGGGGCGGTGCGACACCGCTCAAGCTCGCGCTGGCGGGTGCCGCGACATCGGCGGCGTTCGCATCGCTCGTGAGCGCGATCCTCCTCCCCCGCGTCGACATCCTCGAGAGCTTCCGGTTCTGGCAGATCGGCGGCGTCGGTGGAGCGACATGGGACCGCATCGCCGCCGTCGCGCCGGTCCTCCTCCTCGGCACGCTCATCTGCCTCGCGGCCGCGCGGGGAATGAACTCCCTGGCGCTCGGCGACGAGCTGGCCGCCGGACTCGGCGAGCGGGTCTCGCGCACCCGCCTCATCGCCTCGGCCGGTGCTGTCATCCTCGTCGGGGCCGCCACCGCGGTGGCGGGTCCGATCGCCTTCGTCGGGCTCGTGATCCCGCATCTGTGCCGGATGCTGGTGGGCAGCGATCATCGCTGGCTGCTGCCGTTCGCCGCGGTCGCGGGGAGCGCGCTGCTGGTCGCCGGTGACGTGCTCGGGCGGGTGGTGGCGCGTCCGGAGGAGATCCCGGTGGGGATCATCACCGCTTTCGTCGGCGCGCCGGTGTTCATCTGGATCGTCCGGCGCCAGCGGGTGAGGGAACTGTGACGTCCGCAGCGCTCCTCCCCGCGTCCGTCGCCACGGTGGTGGCCGGACGCCGCCGGCGTGCGCGACGACGCGCTGTCGTCACCGCGGCGCTCGGAGCCGGCATCCTCGTGCTCTTCGCGGTCTCGCTGATGGTCGGCAACACCGTCTACTCGCCGGACGAGGTCCTGCGCGTCATAGCGGGCCAGACGGTCCCCGGCGCGTCTTTCACGGTCGGCGAACTGCGTCTTCCCCGAGCCGTGCTCGGCGTCCTCGCGGGCTTCTCCTTCGGCATCGCCGGCGTCACCTTCCAGACTCTGCTGCGAAACCCCCTCGCCTCCCCCGACATCATCGGCGTCAGTTCGGGCGCGGGCGCCGCCGCCGTCGTGGGCATCGTCGTCCTGGGCCTCAACGAGACCGGTGTGTCGCTCCTGGCGCTGGGCGGCGCCGTCGTGACGGCATTGGCCGTCTATCTGCTCTCGCACCGCGGCGGATTCGCCGGCACCCGCCTCATCCTCATCGGCATCGGAGTCGCGGCGATGCTCGACAGCACCGTGACCTACGTTCTGTCGCAGGCCCCGGCGTGGGATCTGCAGGCGGCGATGCGCTGGCTGACCGGCAGCCTCAACAGCGCCTCCTGGTCGGTCGTCGCCCCCGTGGCCATCGCGAGCGCCGTCCTGGGCCCCGTTCTGCTCCTGCAGGGCCGACCCCTCGGGCTGCTCCGGCTGGGGGACGACTCCGCGTCGAGCCTGGGGGTCTCAGTGCAGCGCACCCGCATCCTTCTCATCCTCGCCGCCGTGGCCCTGTTGGCGGTGGCCACCGCGGCCGCGGGACCCATCGCTTTCGTGGCGTTCATGTCGGGGCCGATCGCGGCGCGTCTGGTCGGACCCGGCACCCCGCTCCTGCTTCCGTCGGCGATGGTCGGCATCCTGCTCGTGCTCGCTGCGGACCTCGTCGGCCAGTTCGCGTTCGACAACCGCTACCCCGTCGGGGTGATCACGGGCGTCCTCGGGGCGCCGTACCTCATCTTCCTTCTCATCAGGATCAACCGCTCCGGAGGCTCCCTGTGACCGTGTCCCACCAGCTGTCCGCCCGGTCGCTGTCGCTGTCGTACGGCGACCGCACGATCGTGGACGATCTGGATCTCGACGTCCCCGCCGGCCGCATCACCGCGATCATCGGCGCGAACGGCTGCGGCAAGTCGACGGTCCTGAAGGCGCTCGCCCGGCTGCTCTCACCCCACGCGGGGCAGGTCGTGCTCGACGGCCGCGAGCTGCACTCCCTGCCCTCGAAGGAAGTGGCACGCACGCTCGGCCTGCTGCCGCAGAGCCCGTCCGCGCCCGAGGGGATCGCCGTGGCGGATCTCGTGGGGCGGGGGCGTCATCCCCACCAGAGGCTGCTCGCCCGCTGGAGCGCGCGCGACTACGAGGTGGTGGCGGAATCCCTCGCCGCCACCGAGACCACCGAACTGGCCGACCGTGCGGTCGACGAACTGTCGGGCGGGCAGCGCCAGCGGGTCTGGATCGCGATGG
This sequence comes from Microbacterium sp. ARD31, assembly GCF_031844425.1. NCBI lineage: Bacteria > Bacillati > Actinomycetota > Actinomycetes > Micrococcales > Microbacteriaceae > Microbacterium > Microbacterium sp. ARD31. The sequence goes on along the minus strand of NZ_JAUZVE010000004.1, from coordinate 9,651 downwards.
CGCTCGCCCAGGAGACCGACATCCTGCTGCTGGACGAGCCCACGACCTTCCTCGACGTCGCGCACCAGGTCGACGTGCTCGACCTCCTGACCGACCTCAATCGCGACCGGGGCACCACCGTCGTGATGGTGCTGCACGACATGAACATGGCCGCCCGCTACGCGGACCACATCGTGGCCGTCCGAGCCGGCAGGGTCGTCGCCGCCGGCGCGCCGGCCGACGTCATGACCGCCGACCTCATCCGCGACGTGTTCGACATCGATGCCCTCGTCGTCGACGACCCGGTGTCGGGTACGCCGATCGTGCTGCCGCGCGGTCGCCACCACGTCCTCTCCTCGGCAGCCGCATCCGCGGGCGCCGGGCCGACCCTCTCCGGAGCCAGCGCATGACCATCGCCACCACCGTCAGCACCCTTCGCTTCTTCCGCGTCCGGGTGAAGACCGTCACAAACCTGACGCCGAGCTTCCGGCGCTTCACCTTCACGGGGGACGACCTGGACCTCTACGGCGACACCGGGTTGGATCAGCGGATCAAGGTGGTCTTCCCCACAGACACCGCGGGACTGGACGACATGCCCACCGGCGAGGACTGGTACACGCAGTGGCGCGAGATGGCACCGCACGCGCGTCCGCCCTTCCGCACGTACACGACCAGGCGCGTCCGAAACGACGTCGGCGAGGTGGACGTCGACATGGTGGCCCACGAGGTCTCCGGTCCGGCATCCGCGTGGATCGCGCGCGCCGCCGTCGGCGACGAGGTGCTGATCCTCGCGCCCACCGTCCACCACACCGGCGTCAGCTACGGGATCGACTTCGTCCCGCCCGCCCGCACCGAGAACATCCTGCTCGCCGGCGACGAGACCGCCGCTCCCGCGATCGCCACCATCCTCGAGCAGCTGCCGCCCGAGGCGCGTGGCATCGTGGTGCTCGAGGTGCCGTGCCCCGAGGATGCCGCGTATCTTCCGAAGCATCCGGGGTTCGAGCAGCGGATCGCCGCGCGCGGCGAGGCCGCGCGGCACAGCCATCTCGTGCGCGAAGTGGAGGCCGCCGTCGCCACGCTGGCTCCGGCGGGCCGTGGCGGCGAGGTCGAAGAGGTGGACATCGACAGCGGCATCCTGTGGGAGGTGCCGCGGACCGCCAAGGGGGGCGCCGCCCTCAAGAGCGCCCCGCTGTACTCCTGGCTCGCCGGCGAAGCGGGCGCGATCAAGGCGCTGCGCCGACACCTGGTGACCGAGCAGGGTGTCGACCGTCGCGCCGTCGCCTTCATGGGCTACTGGCGGCTCGGACGCGCCGAGAACTGACGGCCGGCCCGCGGATGCCGGCGCTCAGGATGCGGCGAGGGCACCGATCCGGGCGATGGCCTCACGCAGCACGTCGGGGTCGCACCCGAAGTTGACGCGGACGTGGCCGCGCCCCTCGTCGCCGAAGTGCGGGCCGAAATGCAGCGCGACCTTCGCGTCCCGCAGGATGCGCGCCGCCGGGTTGTCACCCCAGCCGAGTGCGCTCAGGTCCACCCAGGCGAGGAATCCCGCGTCGGGGATGCGGTAGCGAGCCGACGGAACGTGGGTGTCGAGGAGTTCCGCCAGAAGGCGCCGATTCTCGTCGAGGCGGACGAGCAGGGAGTCCAGCCATGCGTCGCTCTCGGGCGCGAACGCCGCGACCCCCGCGAGGGCGCCGAACAGCCCGGTCCGCCATTCGATCTCGTCGGGAAGGCCGTCGATGACGCCTCTCGTGCCGGGGTCGGCGGTCACCATCAGCGCGCACTTGAGACCCGCGAGGTTGAACGCCTTGCTCGCACTCGTGACGGTGTACCCGACGCGCGCCGCGGTCGCCGATGCCGCCAGGAACGGCGTGAACGCCGCGTCCGGCTGCACGAGCGGCGCGTGGATCTCGTCGCTCACGACGACGGCGCCGTGCGTGGCGGCGATTTCCGCGAGGGCTGCGAGAGCCTCGCGGGAGTGCGCGGTCCCGGTCGGGTTGTGGGGGTTGCAGAGCAGCACGGCACGCGCCCCGCGGGCGAGCGCCGCCTCGATGCCGGGCAGGTCGAGTTCCCACCCGCTCGCGGTCTGCACCAGCGGCACGCGGTCCACGACCGCTCCGGCTTCGGGGATGCAGTCGTAGAAGGGCGGATACACCGGCGGGGTGACGATGACCCGGTCGCCCGGCGTCGTCACCGCGCGGAGGATCTCGACGACCCCCATCATGACGTCGCACGTGGTGCGGATGTTCCGGGGGTCCACCTCCCACCCGAATCGGCGCCGTGCGAACGCTGCGTAGGCGTCGCGGATGCCGGGGTCCGGCGGCGTGTAGCCGGTGTCGCCCAGCTCCACCGCCCGGGCCAGCGCGGTGGTGATCGCCGGCGCGAGGGCGAAGTCCGTCTCCGCGACGAAGAGCGGCAGGACGTCGGCGGGATACTTCCGCCACTTCGTGCTCGAGCGCTGTCGCAGCTGTTCGATGGGCAGGGCGGGGAGAGGAGTGACGCTCACCCGTCGAGCCTAGCCAGCGTGCGAGCCGATCGCCCGGCCGACGTCAGATGGCGAAACCGAGCGCGCGCATCATGTCGCGGCCGTCGTCGGTGATGCGCTCGGGGCCCCACGGCGGCATCCACACCCAGTTGATGCGGAAACGGTCGACGACCTCGTCCAGCGCCTGAGCCGTCTGCTCCTCGAGCACGTCCGTCAGGGGGCAGCCCGCCGAGGTCAGCGTCATGTGGATGATGAGCGCGTCGTTCTCGTCGTCCCACGCGAGGTCGTAGATGAGGCCCAGGTCGACGACGTTGATCCCCAGTTCGGGGTCCATGACGTCTTTCAGGGCCTCGGTGACCTCGTCGTACTTCTCAGGCGTGAGCGTGGCGGTCATGGCAGCGATTCTATTCGCCCGCGTCGACGGCGGCTTCGCCTGCGGGGGCGAGGTAGCGGTCGTAGCCCTCGTCCTCGAGGCGGTCGGCCAGTTCGGGGCCGCCCTCCTCGACGATCCGGCCGCCGATCATCACGTGGACGAAGTCGGGACGGATGTAGCGGAGGATCCGCGTGTAGTGGGTGATGAGGAGCACGCCGAGGTCGGTCTCGGACTTGGCGCGGTTGACGCCCTCCGAGACGATCTTGAGCGCATCGACGTCCAGACCCGAGTCGGTCTCGTCGAGCACGGCGAGCTTGGGACGCAGGAGCTCCAGCTGGAGGATCTCGTGGCGCTTCTTCTCGCCACCGGAGAATCCCTCGTTGACGTTGCGCTGGGCGAACTTCGCGTCCATGCGCAGGTTCTTCATGGACGCCTTGACGTCCTTCGTCCACGTGCGGATGGACGGCGCTTCGCCGTCGATCGCGGTCTTGGCCGTGCGCAGGAAGTTCGTGACGGTGACGCCGGGGATCTCCACCGGGTACTGCATCGCGAGGAACAGTCCGGCCCGGGCCCGTTCGTCGACGGACATGGCGAGGACGTCCTCACCGTCGAAGGTGATCGAACCGCTCGTCACGGTGTACTTCGGGTGTCCGGCGATCGTGTACGCGAGCGTGGACTTCCCCGAGCCGTTGGGGCCCATGATGGCGTGGGTCTGCCCGGTTTCGATGGTCAGGGTGACGCCGTTGAGGATGGGCGTGGTACCGGCATCCGTCTCGACCGTCACGTGGAGGTCGCGGATCTCGAGGACTGACATTCAGAGTTCCTTCTTCAGGTTCGGGTCGATCAGCACGTCGTCGCCGTCGATGGTCACTTCGAAGACCGGGACGGGTTCGTACGCGGGAAGGTTGAGGGGCTTGCCGGTGCGCAGCGAGAACGCCGAGCCGTGGGCCCAGCATTCGAGCGTGTCACCGTCGACGAAGCCCTCGGCGAGCGAGATGTCGCCGTGGGTGCAGGTGTCGCCGATGGCGTGCACCTCGCCGTTCGAGTCGAGAACGACCGCGATGGCCACTCCGTCGATCTCGACGCGCAGCGCGCTGTCCTGTTCAAGATCACTCAGAGCGCAGGCGCGCTGTGCGGTCATCGGGCCACCTCCTGGGCGAGTTCGGTCTCGATCGCGGCGAAGAGCTCGGCCTCGAGATCGGGGATGCCGATCTTCTGCACGATCTCGGACAGGAACCCCAGCACGACGAGGCGCCGCGCCTCGTCCTCGGGGATGCCCCGAGCCTGGAGGTAGAACAGCTGCTCGTCGTCGAAGCGGCCCGTGGCGCTGGCGTGGCCCGCCCCGCGGATGTCGCCGGTCTCGATCTCGAGGTTCGGGATCGAGTCGGCGCGCGCGCCGTCCGTCAGGACCAGATTGCGGTTCGCCTCGTAGGAGTCGGTGCCGACGGCATCCGGTCCGATGAGGACATCGCCGACCCAGACGCTGCGGGCGCCGAGGCCCTGCAGTGCGCCCTTGTACAGCACGTCGCCGGAGGTCTCGGCGCCCTTGTGGTGCAGGTACACCTGGCTCTCGAAGTGCTGACCGGCGTCGGCGTAGCTGAGGCCGAAGAGCTCTCCGCGCGAACCGGTGCCGGCCAGCTCAACCGACGGGTTGACGCGGACGACGCCGCCGCCGAAGGTGATGACGAAGTGGCGCAGCGTCGCGTCGCGCCCGACGCGGGCCTGATGGGACGACGCGTGCACGGCGTCGTCCTCCCACTGCTGCACGCTGACGACCTCGAGGTGGGCACCGTCTCCGACGATGATCTCGACATCCTGCGCGTAGCGCGCGGAGCCCGAGTGGCGCAGCAGCACGATGCCGCGCGCCTGGGCCTCGGCTTCGATCACGATGTGCGCGTTGGCGCGTCGATCCGCGCCGCTGCCCACCATGTCGACGTGGACGGGATCGGACAGTTCGACCCCCGCCGGGATCCGCACGTGCAGCGCCCGCTCGGAGCGGTTCCACGCGATCGCGGCGACACGGTCCTCCGGCTCGAACACCGAACCGCGGGGGGACTCCCCCGCGCCGAGCGCGCCGATCTGGACCTGGTCGGCCGCGGTCACCGTGTACGCCACGGCCGGATCGTCCTCGCGGTCGTCGGTGTCCTCGTCCGCGAAGAGCGGGGCCACCCGCGCGATCGGCGTGTGCTTCCAATCCACTTCGCGCCCCGTGGGGACGACGAAGTCCTCAGGAGCGTACGAGCGAGGTCGCTCCGAGCGCGTCTGCACCGGAACGAACGCTCCTGCGCCGTCGGAATGCGGCCTTGAGCCCGGCACCGTCGCGGGTGCCTGCGTCGTGGTCGTCATCTAGCCGACCGATCCTTCCATGCCCATCTCGATGAGCTTGTTGAGTTCCATGGCGTATTCCATCGGCAGCTCGCGCGCGATCGGCTCGATGAAGCCGCGGACGATCATGGCCATCGCCTCGTCCTCGGGGAGGCCGCGCGACTGCAGGTAGAACAGCTGCTCCTCGCTGACCTTCGACACCGTCGCCTCGTGACCGAGCTGCACGTCGTCGACGCGGATGTCGATGGCAGGGTACGTGTCCGAACGCGAGATGGTGTCGACCAGCAGCGCATCGCACCGGACGGTGTTCGCCGAGTGGTGCGCGTTGGCGTCGACACGGACCTCGCCGCGGTATCCCGCGCGGCCGCCGCCGCGCGCGATCGACTTCGACACGATCGACGACTGCGTGTACGGGGCCATGTGGATCATCTTGGCGCCGGCGTCCTGGTGCTGGCCGGGGCCGGCGAAGGCCACCGAGAGCGTCTCGCCCTTGGCGTGCTCGCCCATCAGGAAGATCGACGGGTACTTCATCGTCACCTTCGAGCCGATGTTGCCGTCGACCCATTCCATGGTCGCGCCCTCGTGGGCGACCGCTCGCTTGGTGACGAGGTTGTAGACGTTGTTCGACCAGTTCTGGATCGTCGTGTAGCGCACGCGGGCGTTCTTCTTCACGATGATCTCGACCACCGCGGAGTGCAGCGAGTCGCTCTTGTAGATCGGCGCGGTGCAGCCCTCGATGTAGTGGACGTACGAGTCCTCGTCCGCGATGATCAGCGTCCGCTCGAACTGGCCCATGTTCTCGGTGTTGATGCGGAAGTAGGCCTGGAGCGGAATGTCGACGTGGACCCCCGGGGGGACGTAGACGAAGGATCCGCCCGACCACACCGCCGTGTTGAGTGCGGCGAACTTGTTGTCGCCGGAGGGGATCACGGTGCCGAAGTACTCCTGGAAGAACTCCGGGTGCTCGCGCAGCGCCGTGTCGGTGTCCATGAAGATGACACCCTGTGCTTCGAGGTCCTCGCGGATCTGGTGGTACACGACCTCCGACTCGTACTGCGCGGCGACGCCGGCGACGAGACGGGAGCGCTCGGCCTCGGGGATGCCGAGGCGCTCGTAGGTGTTCTTGATGTCTTCGGGCAGGTCCTCCCAGGTCTGGGCCTGCTTCTCGGTGGACCGCACGAAGTACTTGATGTTCTCGAAGTCGATGGCGCTGAGGTCTGCACCCCACGTCGGCATCGGCTTGCGATCGAACAGCTGCAGCGCCTTCAGGCGGGTCTTCAGCATCCACTCGGGCTCGGACTTGAGCGCGGAGATGTCGCGGACGACGGCCTCGCTGAGGCCTCGTCGGGCGCTGGCCCCGGCCGCGTCGGCGTCGTGCCAGCCGAACTCGTAGACACCCAGGCCCTCGAGCTCGGGGCGATCGATCAGCACATCGGACATTGTCGATTTCTCCATCCGGGCCCCAACGGTGTCATCCGCCCCGGCATTCCTCGTCTCCCGATGGAGTTACCGGAAGGGGATGCCGCTTGGTGGGCCCTCTCGTTCGGCGCTGACCTTCGCGCCTAGACTGTCAGTGGTGCGGACCTCGTGAGGCGCCCGCAGCCGACCCCCTGATTCTACAGGCTCCGCCCCGGCGCCGGATGCCCTGTGTCACGCTCGTTCATCGCGAACGGCGACCCGAGGAGGCCCCGACGCCATGTCTGCGGACACCACGACGACGCCCGCTCCGAAAACCGGCTCTGCGGCCACTGCGCCGCAGGCGCACCGCGTCGGACGCGCGCTGCGCGTGTTCGCGTGGCTGTCGTTCCTCGCCGAGGTGATCATCATCGGCACGGGCGGCGCGGTCCGCCTCACCGGCTCGGGGCTGGGCTGTCCGACCTGGCCGACGTGCACCGCGGACTCCCTGGTCGCCACCCCCGAGATGGGCATCCACGGCGCGATCGAGTTCGGCAACCGCCTGATGACGGGGCTGGTCGGCATCCTCGCCGTCGTGGTTCTCGTGATCGTGATCGTGCGGTACCGACGTCGGCGTCGGCTCGTCGTGCTGGCGGCCGTCGTCGTCGCCGGCGTGATCGCGCAGGCGATCGTCGGCGGGATCACCGTCCTCACCGGCCTCAACCCCTTCATCGTCGGCTTCCACTACGTCGCCTCGCTCGCCTTGGTGGGAGTGACCGCGGGGTTCCTGGCCCTCATGGACGAGCCCCCGTCGCCTCGCGCGCGCGCCGTCCCCCGCCGTCATGCGATGCTCGCCCACGTCACCTCGGCCGTCCTGGCCCTCACGATCGCGATGGGCGTGCTCACCACGGGTGCGGGCCCACACTCGGGCGACGCCGCTGCGGGTCGCAACGGATTCGACGCCGAACTGCTCGAGCACGTCCACGCCTGGCCGGGGTACGCGCTGCTCGTCCTGACCATCGCCCTCGTGGTGGCCGCCGTCCGCGCGCGGCGCACCGCACCGCGTCTGCTGCGCTGGTCGGCCGCCCTGCTGATCGTCGAGGTCGTGCAGATCGCCGTCGGCCTCTACCAGGCGCGCAACGGCCTTCCCGAGCTGGCGGTCGGTGCGCATATGGTGCTGGCGGCCGTCGCCGTCGCGGTCATGACCGTCGTGGTGATCCGCCTCCGCGAGCCCGCGGCGTCCACAGCGGACGCATAGGCGGGACTGAGGGACCTCCCGACTCCCGGTGACACCGTGAGGGATGCCGCGGCGGCACATGCCGCGGCGACACCCCCTGGTTTCGGACAGCGCTTCGAACACCGATACGACCACCGAGGAGTCACGATGACCGTTCGCCCCCGCCTGATCACCAGCATCCCGTTCTGGATCCTCATCGCCGGATCCGTCGCCACCGCCGCCACCGGCGCCGCGATCCTCGTCGACAAGCTGAGCGTGATGTCGACCACTCTCACCGACGGCACCGCGACCGGCATCGAGGTCTACGTGGGCCAGTCGCTCGCCGTCCTGGGCGCCGTGCTCATCGGCGCCGGGGCCCTGGGCATCCTGCTGGCGCTCACCGTGGCGACGGCCGCTTCGCTCCGCCCCGCCGCCCCCGGCGCGATCGCGCCCGGAGATGACGCCGACGCGCCCTCGAACGAGGCCGACGACGCGCTCGGGTACGAGCCGGAGCTCGGATACACCGAGGCCGAACCGGTCGGCGCCGCACGCTGAGGCTCGCGCGGCGGCCCGCTCAGAACGGGAGGAGCGGGTCGACCGCGATGGCCACGAACAGCAGCGTGAGGTACGTGATCGACGCGTGGAACACGCGCATCGGCCGCGGCTCGGTTCCGCGCACGGCGCGGTTGTACAGCCGGTGCGACTCGTACACGAACCACCCCCCGAAGACGAGGGCGGAGGCGGTGTACACCACGCCCATGCTGCCCACCGGGATGAGCAGCAGCGAGCACGCGACAGTGGCCCACGCGTAGAGGATGACCTGGAGTCCGACCTGAGAGCCGTCGCGGGTGGCACCCAGCATCGGCACGTCTACGTCTTCGTACTGATCCTTGTACTTCATCGACAGCGGCCAGTAGTGCGGCGGCGTCCACAGGAACACCAGTGCGAAGAGGATCACCGGCGGCCAGGCGAGCGAGCCCGTGACGGCCGTCCATCCGATGAGCACGGGGAAGCACCCGGCGATGCCGCCCCACACGATGTTCTGCTCGGTGCGGCGCTTCAGGATCATCGTGTAGATGACGACGTAGAAGAAGATCGCACCCGCCGACAGCGTCGCCGCGAGCCAGTTCGTCGTCAGCCACAGCCAGACGGTCGAGATCACCGCGAGCGTCCATGCGAAGATCAGCGCACCGCGCGGCGAGACCTCGCCGGTCACGAGCGGACGATTCACCGTGCGCTGCATGTGCGCGTCGATGTCGCGATCGAGATACATGTTGAAGGCGGCCGCCGACCCGGCGCTCAGCGATCCGCCGACGACCGTCGCGAGCACCAGCGGGAGGGACGGGAGCCCGCCCTGGGCGAGGATCATCACCGGAACGGTGGTCACCAGCAGCAGCTCGAGCACGCGGGGCTTGGTGAGCGCGATGTAGGCGCGGACCGTTCGACCGAAAGAGGAGGATCGTCGCGGAGCCGAGGCGGTCGCAGAAGCGCCCGCCGTGGTCGTGATGTCCATCGCCCCCGCAATCGCCGCCTGCAGAACCACCTCAGTCTATGCCATCGCGCTCGACGGGCCGGGCCCGCGCGGCCCGCGCCCGAGAGCGGGCCGACCTCACAACCCCCGGGTGCAGGGGGTGAGCGAAAAGTCACGTCGGCGACACGACGGCGTCACCTTCGGCGCGAGCCGTCGGGAAAGACTGCGTCACACAGCAGTGCACATGACGGGGCCGGTATGGCCCTTCGCTATGCTGGGACAACACGCGCGCCCCGCGCCGATTCCCCCTTCTCCAGCCGGACAAGGGCCGCGGATCCGGCCATGTCTGGGCGCTCCCTCCAAGAAAGGCGGCCCGGTGTCGGATCTGCGTTGGGATGAAATCGATC